>JAYZLL010000073.1:0-17100 GCA_036154315.1 Pseudomonadota bacterium | reverse complement strand
GTGAGATCAGCGTCGAGGACTATGCCGCCTCGGTGCGCGATGCGGAACGGTTCCTGTCGGGGCGCTCCACCAAGATCCAGGAGGAACTGGCCGAGCAGATGATGGCGGCCTCCGAGGCGATGGAGTTCGAGCGCGCAGCCGCCCTGCGTGACCGGATCAAGGCGCTGACGCAAGTGCAGTCTTCGCAAGGGATCAACCCGCGCGGCGTGGCCGAGGCCGATATCATCGGGTTGCACATGGAGGGCGGGCAGGCCTGCGTTCAGGTCTTCTTCATCCGGGCCAACCAGAACTGGGGCAATCAGGATTTCTACCCACGCGTGGATGCGGACAATACCCCGGCCGAGGTGATGGAGGCCTTCCTGGGTCAGTTCTACAGCAACAAGCAGCCGCCGCGTCAGCTGATCCTGTCGGACGACATCGAGAATGGCGATCTGATGCAAGAAGCGCTGAGCGAGAAGGCGGACCACAAGGTTGAAATCCTGGTGCCCCAGCGCGGCGAAAAGACCGAACTCGTGGCAGGTGCCGTGCGCAATGCCCGCGAAAGCCTGGCCCGGCGCATGGCCGAAAGTGCGACCCAGGCCAAACTGTTGAAAGGTCTTGCCGATGCCTTTGGCCTGGATGGCCCTCCGCAGCGGATCGAGGTCTACGACAACTCCCACATTCAGGGCGCACACGCGGTCGGCGGCATGATCGTGGCAGGGCCCGAAGGATTCATGAAATCTCAATACCGCAAGTTCAACATCAAGGGCGATGACCTGACCCCCGGCGATGACTTCGGCATGATGAAAGAGGTTCTGACCCGCCGCTTCAAACGCCTCTTGAAAGAAGACCCCGACCGCGAAACCGACGCCTGGCCCGACCTTCTGCTGATCGACGGCGGCGCCGGACAGGTCTCGGCGGTGAACGAAATCATGGAGGATCTGGGGGTCGAGGATATCGCGATGATCGGTGTCGCCAAAGGCGTGGACCGTGACCACGGGAAAGAGGAATTCCACAGACCCAAACAGCGCCCCTTCGCCCTCAAACGCAACGACCCCGTTCTCTACTTCGTCCAGCGCATGCGGGACGAAGCGCACCGTTTCGCCATCGGCACCCACCGCGCCAAACGATCCAAGGCGATCAGCGCCAACCCGCTCGACGACGTCCCCGGCGTCGGCGCGGGCCGCAAGAAAGCGCTGCTCGCGCATTTCGGCTCGGCCAAAGCGGTCACCACCGCCTCCCTCGCCGATCTCAAAGCCGTCAAAGGCATCTCCGCCTCCCTCGCCGAAACCATCTATGGCCATTTCCACGAAAATGGCTGAAACGACCTTTACCGCGGTAAAGGTTTTCATGCGTTATCAATACCTTAACGCAGAGAGCGCCGCAGCCGACGGCCGCCTCCCCTTCTCTGTTTCAGAAAACCTCGGGGAGCGCGAGGGGCAGCGCCCCTCGCCCGGGTCGTGGCGGGCGCACGCCCGGCACGAAAGCCGCCTTCCCCCCGGCCCCACTGCGCGGTAGACCTTTTCTCATGAAATGGACGATCCCCAATATCCTGACCATCGGTCGGCTCGTCGCGGTCCCGCTGCTGCCGATCATGTTCCTGTTCTTCGCCCGCCCCTGGGCCGACTGGTATGCGCTGATCGTCTTTATCGTGGCCGCCGTCACCGACTATGTCGACGGCTACCTCGCCCGCGCCTGGTCGCAGGAATCCAAGTTCGGCGCGACGATGGACCCGATCGCCGACAAGGCGCTGGTGCTGACCGCGCTCCTGGTGATCGCGGCCTACTCCGGCCTCGCGGTCTGGATCGTCCTGCCGTCGGGCATCATCATCTTCCGCGAGGTCTTCGTCTCCGGCCTGCGCGAGGCGCTGGGGGACAAGGCAAAAGCGCTCAAGGTCACCCAGATTGGCAAGTGGAAGACCACCGTTCAGATGGTCGCGCTCACCCTGCTCTTTGCAAAGGGCGTGTTCGAACATTACGTCGGCATGCAGAGCTTCGGCATGGATGACGAGCTGTTCGATCAGATCATCGACGGCGAGGTGACCGATCACCTTGGCCTCGGGTGGAAGACCACCGCGATGATCTGGACAGGGAACGCAGGCGTGGTGCTCCTCTGGGTCGCTGCCGTGCTCACCGCGATTTCCGGCTGGGACTATTTCCGCAAGGCCTGGCCGTTCCTGAGGGAGGCTGACGATGCTTGACGTGATGTATTTCGCCTGGGTCCGCGAACGGATCGGCGAGCCGCGCGAAACCGTGACGACCGAGGCCGCGACGGTGGCCGATCTGGTCGAGGAACTGAAGGCCCGCGAGCCGCGGTACGAGGCCGCCTTTGCCGACCTGTCGGCCCTGCGCGTGGCGCTGGATCAGGAGCTCAGCGACTTCGACGCGCCGCTCGCGGGCGTGCGTGAGGTGGCGTTCTTCCCGCCGATGACCGGCGGCTGACATGCCGATGATCCGCGTTCAGTCCGAGCCCTTTTCACTGGGCGACGAGGCCGAGGGCTTCGCCAAGGGCCGCACCGACAGCGGCGCGGTCGTGACCTTCACCGGCATCGTGCGCGACACCGGCGGCATGTCCCGGATGGAGATCGAGCACTACCCCGGCATGACCGAGAAGGCGATCGCAGGCATCGTCGATCAGGCGATGGAGCGCTGGTCGCTGGACGACGCGCTGGTCATCCACCGCCACGGCACGCTTCAACCCGGTGAGCGGATCATGATGGTCGCCACGGCCAGCCGCCATCGGGTCGCGGCCTTCGAGGCGGCGGAGTTCCTGATGGACTACCTCAAGTCCCGCGCGCCGTTCTGGAAGAAGGAATTCGGCCCCGATGGTGCCGAATGGGTCGCGGCCAAGGACGAGGACGAGGACGCGCTCTCGCGCTGGTGACGTTCACCGAATCTCAAGCCCTGCGGCGTCACTATGGCGCCCATGTCGACGTGTGTTCTTTACGACTCGGGTGCGCTGCGTGCCACGATGAGCGGGCAATCGCCCGGCCGGCTCATGTTCACCTTCGACCACTGGCAGGTGCACCGACGCGGGATGCCGCCGCCCCCATCGGGTGCACCGTTTACCACGCGGGGCTTCAGCCATATCCACATCTCGACCGCGCGCAACGACTGGTTCCTCGCCCCTGATCTGGCGGCGCTTCTGACCACGCTCGCCGGGGTTGCGGCCTCGTTTCCCTTTCGCGCCGGGGTCGGCTTTTCGATGGGCGGCTACGGGCTGTTCCTGCTCAGTCGGGCGCTGCCGCTGACGCAGGCGCTGTTCGTGTCGCCGCAGACCACCTTTGCCCCCGACCTGCCCGCCGGTGGGCCGATCGGCGACCTGAGGTTCGCGGCGGACATGAGCGACCCTGACTTCGCGCGGGAAGCCGACGGGATCGTGCGCGCCACGCCGCCCGCGCCCACCGACTGCGTGATCCTGTTCGACCCGACCGCCCCCCACGACGCGGCCCATGCCGCCGCGGTGGCGCGGGGGTTCGCCGGCCCCCGTCTCGTCACGCTGGCGGGCGCGGGGCATCCGGTGACGGCGGCGCTCACGCCGACGCGGGCCTATGGCACCATCGTTCGCGCGATCTGCGCGCCGGGGATTTCCGAACGGGTCGTGACCGATGCCTTCGCCCGGTCCCGGCGCGATCCGATGGTGGAGCTATTGAAACAGGTACGGCCAAAAGGTGAGGACACCGACCGCAGCGGCCACACAGGCGGCGACGAGCACCGCCCCCGCCGCGAGGTCTTTGGCAATCCTGATCCCTTCGGACTGCGCAGGATGCAGCGTGTCGCAGAGCGTTTCGAGGGCCGTGTTCACAATCTCGGCGATCCATACGAGCGCGATCATCGCGAGGATCCAACGCCAGTCGTCACCGCTTAGACCGAGGAGGGCAGATGCACCCAACGCAAGGACCGTGAGCGCCAGATGGATGCGCGCATTGGGTTCGCGCAACATGACCTGACCGAGACCCGCGAGCGCATGTGCGAAGCTCGCGAGCCGGGATTTCATCCCGCGTTCATCCGCTCGATATACGCGCGCAGTTCCTCGGCCTCTTGCCGGGCCGCGCGCAGACCGTCCATCGCCGCGCGAAGCTCGGCCTCGGTCTGGTGCTGCTGGTTGGACAGTTCCGACTCGCGCTGCTGGAGATAGGTGATCGCCTGATCGCGCGTCTCTTCGGCGTCATGCAGCGCCTGTGCCATGCGGTCCAGCTCGCCCATTTCGGCGCCGGAGACCCGCGTGAACCTGTGGATGAGCCAATGGGCGAACCACCCGAGCGCAAATGCAATGAAAAGAATGATCGCCGTGACGATGATGAACTCGGCTCTGTTCATGTGTCCCTATCCCTCGCGCTGCGGACGGGGCGGCGCGCGGACGCCCTCGAGATCCGGGTCCACCACGATGGGTGGCGGCAACGCTTCTTCGCTGACTGTCTCAGTCTCTGTGGTTTCGTCAACCCCTTCCCCGGGGGTCTCGTCCGCCGCGTTGGTCGCGGTCTCGTTCGTGGTCTCGTCGTCGGTGGTCGTGGCTTGGGTCTCGGCCTCGGCGTCCTGACCTTCGGTCGCGTCCTCGGCGGCCTCGGCCACCGCGTCGTCACCGGATGCTTCCGCGTCCGCGGCTTCGGTGTCTGTGACTTCGGCGTCTGTGGTTTCGGTGTCGGTCGTTTCGGTGTCGGCCTCGGCCGTGTCGGTCGCTTCGGCGTCCGCTTCCGATGCCTCACCCTCGGCGCTCGCTTCTTGGGTGTCGTCCTCGGGGGCGAGAGCGGCGGCGGTTTCCGGGTCCATGCCTTCGGGCGGGCCGTCGTCACCAGCCACGTATTCCTCTTCTTCCACGGCTTCGTCGGTGGCCTCGCCCGCGTCGGCGGTGTCCGCGTCGTCCTCGTCCGAGGGGCGCGGACGGGGGCGGATTTCGCCCAGCGGGCCGTCATAGGGCGTGCCCTCGATGAGCGGTTCGCCGTCGAGCTCGCGCTGCGAGATCAGACGGAACTCGATGCGGCGGTTGGCTTCGCGACCGGCCTCGGTGCCGTTGTCGGCAATCGGGATTTCCTCGCCATAGCCGTGGGCGACGATGTTCGAGGTCAGGATGCGGCGGGCCAGCAGGGCGTTCAGGACCGAGTTGGCACGCTGCTGCGAGAGCGCCTTGTTCAGCTCTTCCGAACCCTGGCTGTCGGTGTGGCCGCCGATTTCCATCGGCGCGTCGGCGCAGTCGCGCAGGATGTCCGCGATCCGGTCGATGGTGGAGGCGGCGGAGGCCTCGATCTCGACCGAGCCGGGGGCGAATGTGATCTTGGACCCGGCGATGATCTCGTTGATCTGGGCCACGCATTCCTCGGGCGAGGGCAGCGAGGCGATGGGATCGAGCGCTTCGTCATACCGGACGTTCACGCGGAAATCCTGCGCCTCGCCCAGCTTGGCGGACAGGTGGCGCGAAATCTCGGCATTGGCGTTCTGGTCGCCCGTGGTGCCGCGCAGTTCGACCAGTTCGGGGCGCACGATGGCGACGCCGTTGTCGAGATAGGAGAGCGCCTCGAGCGCGGCGAGCACGCGCACTGACCAGCCACGCGGAAGCGTGTCGTCGAGACGGGCGGCCATATAGACGTTGTCCATGCCGAAGCGGGCGCGCGCGACGCTCTGGGTGATCGAGCGTTCCTGCTCGTCCGCCAGACGCCCGCGCAGCTGGACGTTGCCTTCGGGGCTGAGGGTCGCGGAAAACTCCTGCTGCCCTTCGCCGTCGCCCTCTTCGGCCTGCGACTTGGTGGAGTGGAGCGAGAAGACGTCGGGCAGATCGGCCTCGAGCTCGCCCACGACGCGGTCGAAGTTCTGCTGTTCGACGCTTGCCGGGGCCACGAGGGTGACGTCGGCATCCGAGAAGGTGATCGTGCCGGCGCCGAGTTCGCGCACCGCGCGCACGCCGCGCGACACGGCATCGGGCCAATCGGGGGACGGCACGCCGAGACCGATGGTGCAGTTCGGACGCCCTTTGACACCCGAGGCGATCCCGGCGGCGACGATCTTGACCCGCCCCGCCTCGGTCCCTGCCGTACAGGCGTCGAAGCGCGCGCCCTCTTCGTCGACGACGAAACGGGCGGTGAAAGGCGTGATGACCGGACGCGGGGCCGAGATGTTCATCGCGACACGCAGACCGCCGGGGGCGGCGCGGGCCAGCTCACGCTCCCACGTCGTGCGCTGTTCGGCACTGTCGGCGATGGCCTCGATCGTGACGTGCGAGGCATCCATCGAAATCTTGGAGCGCGGCAGCCGTTCGAGCGCGACCAGCGCGAAGTCGAGCGCGGCGTCCCAGTTCTCGGGCACCGGGTAATCGGCGCTTTCCAGAAGGTCGGCCACGGTCTGCTCGGGCGCGATGCGGCGCACGCGGGTGTTCAGCGTGTCGCGGTCGGTGGCGGCGGGCATGAGGCCGATCATCGAGATACCGCCGTCGTTGCGCAGTATCTCGACCGAGAAGCGCGGCGGTTCGATCCCGGCGGCGTTCGGCACTTCCATCTGGTCGATGACCCGGCTCGCGTCCACCTCGCCCCCTGCGATGGAGATCGCGCGGAAGCGGTCGGATTCGGTGGGCGCCATGCCCGAGAGGACGAGTTGCAGGCCGTCGGTGTGGACCGAGGCCCAATCCTGTCCGCCGAGGATCAGCGCCTGTTCGACGGCCGCTTTCGACACCCGTTCGATCACGTTGACCGAGCTGAAGGCGGCGATGAGCGCGAGCAGGGCCGCAAAGACGAAAACCCCGGGAATGATCAGGACTTTGGTGAGTTTCATGCCGGCAGGAAGGTATCCGTTATGACGTTGCAGGCTTCATTAGGTCGGTTTCCCGAGAGGTGCAATCAAAGGAAAAGTGAGGCGGCAAGAAACGGCACAGGTAGGAGGCCTGCGTTCCGGTTCGAGCGAAAGAGCATCAGGCAGGTGTCGGGGTCGTCCATGTCGAGCCGTCGCATCTGCCATGACAGGTGCCAGCCCATCGCCCAAGGCGCGGCGAGCGCGACGACGAGGGCGAGCGGGGATTGCCCCGGCAGGTAGGCGGAAATGATCGCGAGCGCCATGAGCGCGACGGCCGCGACGAGGAAACCCAAAAGCCAGCGCGGCGTTTTGTCGCCAAACAGGCGCGCGGTGGATTTCACGCCGATGAGCGCGTCGTCTTCCTTGTCCTGATGGGCATAGACGGTGTCGTAGAACAGGGTCCACGCCATGCCCGCGACATAGAGCGCGACGGCCGGCCATGCGAGCGCGCCGGTGTGGGCCGTGAAGGCCAGAAGCGCGCCCCAGTTGAAGGCGATGCCGAGAAACACCTGCGGCCACCACGTGAAGCGCTTGGCGAAGGGGTAGATCGCAACGGGTGCGAGCGCGACGATCCCGAGGATGATCGCGGCGGTGTTGAAGGTGATGAGGATGAAGAAGGCCACGAGCGCCTGCACCACGAGCCATGCGAGCGCCTGCGGAACCGAGACCTGACCGGAGGGAATCGGGCGCGACCGGGTGCGGGCGACAGAGCCGTCGATATGGCGGTCGGTGATGTCGTTCCACGTGCAGCCCGCGCCGCGCATGAGCGTGGCCCCGATGGCGCAGCCCACCGCGATCCAGAGGTCATGCCAGCTTGCGCGCCCGTCGAACCCCATGCCGAGCAGAAGCCCCCACCAGCAGGGCAGGAGCAGGAGCCATGTGCCGATCGGGCGGTCCAGACGGCTCAGGCGGAAATAGGGGCGCAGGGGCGCGGGCGCGTAGCGGTCGACCCAGTTGCCGGTATAGGCGTCGGCGACCGTGCCGTCGCCGTTCGCTGCCTCTGGCGTCCCGTGACCTGTCGCCATAACGTGCCCCCATGATCGAGCGTGCCAAAATCCGGCTCTTTGTAGACGAGCCCCTCGGGGAAGGGCAAACCATTCCCCTCGAACGGGACAAGGCGCATTACCTCTTTGGGGTGATGCGGCAGGCGGCGGGCGACCGTGTGGCGCTGTTCAACGGACGCGACGGCGAATGGACCGCCGAGGTCAGCCACGCGGGCAAGCGGGGCGGTGTGCTCACCTGTCTGGGTCAGGCCGCGCCGCAACTGGACCCGCCGGACCTGTGGCTCATGTTCGCGCCGATCAAAAAGGCGCGCACCGATTTCATCGTCGAGAAGGCTACTGAGATGGGCGCGTCGCGCATCGTGCCGGTGCTGACGGAGTTCACCAATTCCGAGCGGGTGCGGGTGGATCGGTTGCAGGCCCATGCGGTCGAGGCCGCCGAGCAATGCGGCGGGACATTCGTGCCGGAGGTGGCCGAGCCGGAGAAGCTGGACCGGCTGCTCGATGGCTGGGACGGTTCGCGGCGGCTGATGTTTTGTGATGAGGCGCTTGTGGGTGAAGCCTCCTCCGCCCTGACGGGCGAGGTCGGGGCGCCCTGGGCCATTTTGATCGGTCCCGAAGGTGGGTTCTCGGAGTCTGAGCGCAAGCGGCTGCATGGGATGGAGGCCGCGGTTTCCGTGAGCCTCGGCCCGCGTATTCTGCGCGCCGATACGGCGGCGGTCGCGGCGATGGCGCTCTGGCAGACGGCGCTGGGGGACTGGTGATGCGGCCTGCCGTCGACGCCGATATTCCGGCCATCGAAGCCTTTCTCGGCAAACACGCCGCGACGACGATGTTCCTGCGCGCGAACCTTGCGCGCCACGGGTTGGGCAACCGGACGCATCCGCATGGTACCACCTATTTCGTCGAGGGCGACGGTGCGGTGACGGGGGTGTTCGGTATTTCGAACGCAGGGTTCGTCATGGGTCAGGGCCGTGACTGGCCGGCTTTTGCCCGCGCTATTGCCGGGCGCGAGATGATCGGGCTGAACGGCGCCAAGGATCAGGTCGAGGCCGGGCGGGTCGCGCTGGGGCTTGTCGGTGAGGCCTTTGTCCTCGACCGGGACGAGCCGCATTATCGGCTGGCGTTGCGCGACCTCGACGAGGCCAAGCTTGGCCCGCAGACTTTGCGGCTGCCGACGGATGCCGATCTGCCGTGGCTGACCGCGTGGAACGCCGCCTATACCATCGAAACGCTGGGTGCCTTCGAGGGCGCCGAGAACGAGGCCGAGGCGATGGCGCGGTCGCGCCGGATGATCGACGAGGGCTATGGCCGCATCCTGATGGACGGTGACACGCCGGTCGCGATGACCGCCTTTAACGCGGAACTGCCGGAGATGGTGCAGATCGGCGGGGTCTACACGCCGCCGGAGCTTCGGGGGCGCGGCTATGCTCGAACAGCCGTGGGGCGGCATCTGATCAAGGTCCGCGACAAGGGCGTGCGCGAGGCGATCCTGTTCGCTTCGGGCGAGGCGGCCTGCCGCGCCTATGAGGCCATCGGGTTTCAGCGGATCGGGGTCTACACCCTCGTCATCCTCGCCGCCGCGCATGAGGTGGCGGCATGAGTTTCCTACGTCCCGAAGCGCTGAACGGTCTGGCCCGCTGGCGCGAGGCGCTGATCGGCGGGGCGGTTCTGCTGGCCGGTCTGAGGTGGGCGATCTTTGGCGTGGCACTCATGACATGGGTGGGGGTCGTGCTGACGCTGGTGGGGGCGCTGCTTGTCTGGTCCGGCGTGCAGCGTGCGCGGTTTCGCACCGGGTCGGGCGGGCTTGGCGTGGTCGAGGTGGACGAGCGCCAGATCGCGTATCTGGCTCCGGTCGGCGGTGGCATCGCCTCGCTCGACGCGCTGACGCAGGTGTCGGTGGTGGCGAGCCGCGCGGGCGGGGCTTATTGGCGGTTCGACATGGGGACCGAACGGCTTTCGGTGCCCTCGACCGCAGAGGGGGCGCGCGCGCTGTTCGACGTGCTCACCGCGCTACCGGGCGCAAAGATGGAGGTCGCGATCCGCGCGCTCAACACGCCGCCCGAAACGCCGGTCGTCGTCTGGCGAAAGGGATCGGGGGGCGTTGACACCCCTCGCGCAATCGCACACTCGTAAACCCCGATACAGTCCAGAGGCAGCGTTCCATGTCCATTCCTCAGTCCGGCGGCGGCCCGATCACCGATTTTTCCCAGCTTGCGGAATACCTTGCGGCGGGATGCAAACCCAAGGACGACTGGCGGATCGGCACCGAGCACGAGAAATTCGGCTACTGTAAGGATTCGCTGATGCCCCTGCCCTATGAGGGCGAGCGGTCGATCAAGGCGATGCTGGAGGGTCTGCGCGACGCCTTCGGCTGGACCGAGGTGCGCGAGGGCGGCCATATCATCGGTCTGGAAAAGGACGGCGCGAATGTGTCGCTCGAGCCGGGCGGGCAGCTGGAGCTGTCGGGCGCGCCGCTCGAGACCATTCACCAGACCTGCGACGAGGTGAACGAGCATCTGCGCGAAGTGCAGCAGATCGCCGACAAGATCGGCGCCGGGTTCATCGGTCTGGGGGCCGCGCCCGAATGGCGTCACGAGGATATGCCGATGATGCCCAAGGGGCGCTATCGGCTGATGACGGATTACATGGGGCGCGTGGGCACCCACGGCACCCAGATGATGTACCGGACCTGCACGGTTCAGGTGAACCTCGACTTCGCCTCCGAAGCGGACATGGTTCAGAAATTCCGGGTGGCGCTGGCGTTGCAGCCGGTGGCGACGGCGCTGTTCGCCAACTCGCCCTTCTTCGAGGGCAAGCCCAATGGCCACAAAAGCTGGCGCTCGCGGGTCTGGCGTGGGCTGGACGATGCGCGCACCGGGATGCTGCCCTTCGTGTTCGAGGACGGGATGGGGTTCGAGCGGTATGTCGACTATGCGCTCGATGTGCCGATGTATTTCGTCTACCGCGACGGCAAGTATATCGACGCCCTGGGGCAGTCGTTCCGCGATTTCCTGAAGGGCAAGCTCCCTGCCCTGCCCGGCGAAGTGCCGACGCTTTCGGATTGGGCCGATCACCTGACGACGATTTTCCCCGAAGCACGGATCAAGAAGTTCATGGAGATGCGCGGGGCCGATGGTGGGCCGTGGCGGCGGATCTGCGCCTTGCCTGCGTTCTGGACCGGGATCATGTACGATCAGGCGGCGCTGGATGCGGCATGGGATCTGGTCAAAGGCTGGGACGCTGAGACGCGCGAGGCGCTGCGGGTGGCCGCGAGCGAGGATGCGCTGGATGCGGTCGTCGGCTCGATCAAGATGAAGGATCTGGCGGCGCAGGCGCTGGAAATTTCGCGCGCGGGTCTGAAAGCGCGGGCGCGGCCGGCTTCGGGCGGGATGATCCCGGACGAGCGCCATTTCCTCAATACGCTGGAGGACAGTGTCGAGGACGGGCGCACGCCGGCCGACGAGTTGCTCGCGCATTACCACGGCGACTGGAACGGCGATCTGAAGAAGATTTACGCCGCTTATTCCTACTAGAACAGGCTGAGGCCGATCCACAGACCGGGGTGGGACGCCATGTGCGCCATCATCCCGGCTTCGAGCCCGCGTCGCCAGTAGAACCAGCCGTAAACCACGCCGAGCACGGCGTTGAGCAGGATCGTGCGGATCGCGATGGCGGCGTCCAGCGGGGCCGAGGCGGCCATCGCAGGCAGGTGGCCGAGACCGAAGAGGAGCGCGACGAGCACCACGAGGGTCGTGCCGGTCAGCGCACCGGGGATGTGGCCTGTGAGCTTCCACGCCGCCCAGAAGAGCAGCGTGAGCAGCCCGTAGCGCAGCATCAGTTCTTCGACGATACCGCCGTAAGTGATCGCCGCGAGACCTTGCAACAGGCCGGGCAGCGCCGAGGCGGGCGTCTCGCCGCCGCTGTAGACGAAGAAGAACCAGCGATCCGCCAGTGCGATCAGGATACCGCCGATCAGGCCCGTCGCGATGGGCAATACCGGTGACGGGAACCGAGCGGGTTCGCCGCGCAGTCGGGCGGTCAGCCATGAGGTGAGGCCCACCTTGTCCGACAGGAGCACACCCAGTGCGGTGCCTGCAGCCATGAGGACGAAGGGCTGTGTCACCATCAACAGACGCAGGATCGGATCGGGGAACGCGGGGGCCTCGGGCAGGGCCTTGATGAATGTCAGGTCGACGCTGGCGGCGAGCGCCAGAAGGCCGACGGCACCGATGCACAGCCACGTATAGAAAGGTTTCTGAAACCACATGGCGCGACCCTGCCCCGTCACGCCCGAGGGCGCAACCGAAAGGGCGGCGCGCACGAGCGCCGCCCTCCGGTGGACAGGCCCCCCTCAAGGGAAGGAGAAGGTGAGCCTAGCCGCCGATCGGTTGGATGAAACAGGTGGAGGTGCCGAGCGCGATGACCTTGCCGTCCCGGCTTTCGACCCGGCCCTCGACATTCGCGACCCGTTTGCCGCGCGTCTGCACGGTGGCGATGGCGCGGACCTGCCCGGTGCCGGGCATCATGGGCCGGACGAATTTGACGCAGGTGTCCATCGACACGAAGCCCTCGCCGGGCGCGCAGGTGGTGTGGACCGCGCAGCCCAGCACGCTGTCGAGCAGCGCCATCGCCCAGCCGCCGTGGACGGTGCCCAATGGGTTCATATGCGCGGTCGTGGGCTCGCCCCGGAACTCCGCCATGCCCTCATCCGCCTGATGGATCCAGAAATTCATCGTCTCGGCGATGGTCGGCGCGGCGATTTCGCCCGCCATCGTGGCGCGCATGATATCGAGCCCGGACATGCCGATGAGCTTGCCCATATCGGCGGGGCCCGCGTTGATCTCGGGTCTTGGCACTTCGTCGAACATGGCCTAATCTCCAAATAGATGCATATGCATCGGATCACATGCATATGCATCGAGTCAATGAGGACGTAACGGCATGAGCACAGACCTGTCCGAGGATATGACGCCGGAACTGGCGGAGCTTTTGACCGGGAACTGCTATTGCCTTGCCGTGCGCCGCGCCTCGCGCCGGATGGTCCGGTTGTACGATGCGGCGCTGGCCGAGCGGGGGCTGACGATCTCGCAACTGGCCATGCTGGCATGGGTCAAGGGACTGCGGACCCCGACCGTGCAGAAGATCGCGGATTACATGGAAATGGACCAGTCCGCCGCGTCACGCGGGATCAAACCGCTGGAGCGCGACGGGCTGATCACCAGCGCCCCCCACCCCCGCGACAAGCGCAAGTCGGTGCTCGCCCTGACGGATGAGGGCGAGGCGTGGCTGGCCGAAGGGGCGCAGGCATGGGCCACGGCGCAGCGGCAGGTGGAGGCCGAGATGACGCCGATGGGCGGGCTGGCCACGTTCATCGGTGAGGTGAACGCGCTGGCCGCACGCAATCGAATTGAGTAGGCTTGTGATTATACATTTAAGAACGTCCTATGTCATCGCGATCAAAACGACATCACTTTGTTCCGAAAGTTTTGCAGAAAGCATTCTGCGCTGACGGAGATCGAATCTGGTATGCTGCGCGAGACGCAACTGGTCGCTATTCGAGGCCCGAGCTTCGAAATACTGAAAAGACGTTTTGGGAGCGGAACCTCTATACAGTTCTCGAGGATGGTCTCCCGTCTGACATCATCGAGAAGAGATATTTCGGAACTTTAGATGACTACCTCGGCAAGATCATCCCGGACATAACCAAACACTTTGCGAATCGAGAAGCGCCCCTTTTGACTGGTGACGACTTGAACGGCTTCAGAGAAGCAATGTTCGTAATGGCAACACGAACTCCAGATTTCATTAGTAGCGACGATGACTTGGTCACCGGTCGAGAACTCGTGCAAGGTGTCTTATCTGAAACGCAAGGCAATCCCGAATTGGAGAACACCCCTGAGCTTAGAAAGCTGACACGTGAACTCACCGACGATGCGATCCTTCGTGCCTATGGGCGCAACATTAGAGTACGAGCCCTAGTAAAACCCAATCCCAAAATAATCGCCACCCTGAAGGAATTTTCGCTTCGCTGGTCGATCGCCCCGGAAAGGCATTCCTATATTCTCTCTAGTCTGATCGCATACCGCATCGGGAACGGAGGCAGTAATGGGCTGGGAAGCCCGAGCATGGAAATGTGGATGCCAATATCCCCGAAGATCGCAGCGGTCTTGGTGCGAGATCCAGAGAACAAGATCCCACTCGCGGTTCGGGACCAAAGAGACCATGTCAGAGAAATAAACGAGTTTGCTGCACGCAAAAGTCGACAGATCGCTTCTGACAGCGAGAAGCTTCTAACCTCGCTTTGTAACGCCGCGCCAATCGCTCCCGACAGTGATAAGCCGTGAATAGCTCACCTAAATAGCCTGCCGATCTTCGAGATCGAGCCGCATGGTGGCCATGCCTTGGCGGCGCGACAGCTCCTCGTACCCGGCGGACAGGTAGGCGTTGAAAGCGGGGGCATTGTCGACCTCGACCTTGAGCGTGAGGGTCAGCGCACCCAGATCGACGGCGGCCTGTTCCACCCGTTCGGTGAGTTCGGCCGCCGCCCCGCCCCGCGCATCTTCCACCAGATAGACATAGGTGAGGTGGCGCACCTCGGGCCCGATCCCTTCGCGCAGGGCGAAGAAGCCGACGTCCTGCCCGGTGTCATCCTCGAGATAGAAAGACACATCCTGCCCCTCGCCCAGCCATTTGCGCTGCCACTCCATCTCGTCGAACGGAACTTTCGCATTGGGATTGAGGAGCGGGATATCCGCGTCGGGCAGCATCTGTTCCAGAGGGGCGAGATCGCGGGAGCGGTTGCGGCGCAGGGTAAGAGGCATGTGTCCTTCCTTCGGCTTGGCCCGGCGCGGGCCGGGGGCTTGGTGAAAGGGGCGTGGGTGGCATAGGCGGGCGGGTTGGGTCAACCGGGGGGTAGTTAATCTTGCCGTTTTGATGGGAGACCCCCTGCTACACGGCAAATGATTACGCGCAGCCCGCTTGCAATCCTATCGTTCTTTCAGACCCTCAAGACGCTCCGCCGCCGCGTTCGTGACACGCATGAAAGCCTGAAGATCGTCTTGCGAGGCGGCGGAGAACAGGGCGTTGGCGAGTTCTGCCATGTCTCGCTCAAGGCGCGTCTTGGCGGCCTCGCCCTCCGGCGACAGCGAAACGAGGATCGCGCGCCGATCGGTCGGATGTGCCGTGCGGCGGACGAAACCTTTCGCCTCGAGCGCGTCGAGCAATGTCGTGACATTGCGGGCGCTCACGTTGAGCGCGTCAGCCAGCGCGCGTTGCGTCACCGGCTGCCGCTTTCCAAGCTCCCAGATCAGGTGCGCCCGCACTTGCGTCAGCCCACGCTGCTCCAGCCCGCTCTGCATGTCGGTGCGCATCAGGTCGGTCACGAGGAGAAGTTGCTCCAACGCCTCCTGTTGATATCGTGAATATTGTTCACTATGTGTCATGTACATATTATGGCGCACCGGTCGCCATGTCGTCAATGAGGCTGACCATGACATCTGCTGATGAGAATATCGAAACATTGCTCAAGGCCTTTTCGGCGCTGAATCATCGCGATCTTGATGCCTGCACGTCCCTCATGATTGAAGATTTCATCATCAATATCGCCGAGATGCCGCATCAGAAGCGTGGTCGGGCGGCTTGGCGAAAGCATGCGGAAGTCCTGTTCGAAGCCTTCCCTGACGCTCGGGTCGACGTCGACGACATCCTCGCGACGGACGAAAAGGTCGCGGTGAGGGTGACGATTTCCGGCACCCACCAGGGGGAATTCATGGGAGCACGTCCTACGGGGAAGCGGGTCTCATACACCAGCCACGAGGTCTATCGGTTCGAGGGCGGGAAGCTCGCCGAAGAGTGGATCTGCTCGGACATGATGACGCTGTTCATGCAGATCGGCGCACTCTCCAAGGGGCGGATCGTTTCGATGTGGTTGTCCGGGCACCGGTTGTGGGCCGGGGTCGCACTCGGCGGGTTGATCGGGGCGGCTGTGACCACGGCCCTGAGCTGACGATCACGCAAGCATTCGGCGGATGGGTGCCGGCGCAGAGCGGACCTGCGATATCCACCTTTCCTGTGAAACGCATTCGCAGGTGCCGCGACGATTGAGAAGAGGCTGCGCCCAGCAGAAAGGTCGCACACCCGACCCCCACGACCCCGCCCCCGCAGTCCCCCGCGAGGGCGTCCGTCGCCCCTCAGGCCACCTCGGGGTGCTTGTAGTCCGCCAACTGCTTGCGCAGGTTCAGCTTTGACACTTTGCCGGTCGCGGTGAGCGGGAGGTCTTCGACCCAGATCACGTCGTCGGGGAGTTGCCATTTGGCGAAGTGCGGCTCCATCGTCGCGCGGATCTCGTCCAGCGACGGGCGCTCGTCCCCCGCCGCCACGGCGACCAGCACCGGGCGTTCGTCCCATTTCGGGTGGGCCACGCCGATGGCGGCGCAGTTGGCGATGCCGGGGTGGGAAAGCGCGGCGCTTTCGAGGTCGATGGAGGAAATCCACTCGCCGCCCGATTTGATGAGGTCCTTGGCGCGGTCCTGAATGGTCAGGTAGCCGTTGTCGTCGATGGTCGCCACGTCGCCGGTGCCGAACCAGCCCTCGGCGTCGATCGCCTTTTCGCTCGCCTCGTCGTTCTTGAAATAGCCCGACACGATGGCGTTGCCGCGCACGTAAAGTTCGCCCAGCGCCTTGCCGTCATGCGGCTGGCGGTTGCCGTCCTCGTCCACGATCTTGAGGTCGACGCCGAAACAGCGGCGGCCCTGCTTGGCCTTGACGTCGATCTTCTGGTCGAACGGTAGATCGTTGACCGACGGCGGCTGGACACCGTGGGTGCCGATGGGCGACATCTCGGTCATGCCCCAGGCGTGGTTCACGTTGACGCCCCGTTTCTCGAACTTCTCGATCATCGGGCGCGGGGCGGCGGAGCCACCGATGACGACGTCGCCGAAGCCTTCGGGGAGGCGGCCCTGTTTCTCGATCTCGGCCAGAAGGCCCATCCAGACGGTCGGCACGCCCCAGGCGGAGAACACCTTTTCCTCGTCCATCAGCTTGAACACCGAGGGGCCGTCGAGGCCGGGGCCGGGCATGATCAGGTTGATGCCGAGGATCGGGCCGGCATAGGGCAGACCCCATGCGTTGACGTGGAAGAGCGGCACGACGGGGAGGACGTTGGTCCCCTGCCCCAGCGCGCCGCCCATGACGGCGGCGACCATGAGCGCGTGGAGCACCGTCGAACGGTGCGAATAGAGCGCGCCCTTGGGGTTGCCGGTGGTGCCGGAGGTGTAGCACAGCGCGGCGGCGGTGTTTTCGTCCAGCTCCGGCCAGTCGTAAGTCGTCTTCTGCCCGTCGAT
>JAYZLL010000072.1:0-18132 GCA_036154315.1 Pseudomonadota bacterium | reverse complement strand
CCTCGGGCCTCGGCGGCACCTTCCGGGTCATCCTCAAGGATGCCTGCGACACCTTCGCGATCGTGCAGAACTGCGGCAATTGCGAGGATTTCGACGCCATGCAGCCCTACCGCGTGCCGCTCGATGCACTGATGGAAATCGATGACCGGAGGGCGGCGTGATGGGTTGGCTCTTCTACACCGACGGCCGCGTCAAGACTTACGCGGATGAGAAAGCGGAGATCGCCCGGCTTTGCACCTTCGAGGGCGACACGCGTAAAACTGAACTGGTCAAGGCCTGCAAGGTCGGCTCGTCCTGGTATGCGGCGGCAAGGGTCACGAACCGCGACGGCACCCCTGTCGAGGATGCGACCTATGTCACCGATGCGGACGGCTCGATCACATTCGGGGCTGTCTTCCTCACCCGATACGATGACGGCTGCTGGGGCTATAAGGACATGGAGGAAAGCGCTGGCCCGCACGAGTCTCGTGCTCCGCTTGGGCTGATCGAGCTTCTCTCCAACCTGAAAGACCCGGACAGCTACGCCCATGCCTGGCGCCAGCGCTGCCGGGATTGGGCGTCGATCCCGAACTACGAGGAAGGCGACAAGATCAAGCTCGCAAAACCGGTGACGCTCACCGATGGCAGCACCTGCCAGATCGTCACCGCGACCCACTACAGGCGCGGGCGGCAAAAACGCCGGTGCTACCGCATCGAGGAAACCGGTGGGCTCGTGCGCCTGTCGAAAGCGACGCTTGCGGGTTCGGAGCTGCTCAGCTCCGCGAAAGGTGCTGCCAGCCCGGTGCTGGCGGAGTATCTCGCGGGGCGAGAATAGGTGCTGCGCTGGACAGCTCATCGACCTGCCCGGCGACAGCAGATCCTGCGGCTTATCTTGACAGGACAATGCAAATGCATTACCTATCACGGGTAGCAAAGCCCCTTTTCTTTCAGGAGACTGTCATGACAGCGCTCGCACAAGATGTCTCGAAACTCACGGACCGGTATCAGACGACCGTGCCGGCTGGTGTGCGCAAACAGCTAAAGTTGGGTAAGGGCGACCAGATTCGTTACTGTACCGAGCCGAGTGGCAGGGTCTATATCGAGCCCGTGCGCAGCGACGAGGATGATCCCGCGCTTGGCGCGTTTCTCGATTTTGTCGAGGCCGATATCAAGGCGCATCCGGATCGCATTCGGGCGTTCGATGGGGCTTTGCATGGCCGTCTTGCAGCACTTGTCGGAGACGTTGACGTCGATCTCGATGCGCCGCTATCGCCCGAGGATGAATGAGCGGCGATAGCGTGCCCGCCCAAGCGCCCCTTGTCGTAAACGGATGGTCGATTTATGCGCATCCGCTCTTTCTGGACCAGCTCGAAGGGCTGATCGAGGAAGTTGAAGCGCGTAAGGCACGCGATCCAAAGACATGGCGAAAGAAAAACCCGACGAAACGGCTGGCCGCCATCTTCAAGTTGGTCACCGAGGCCATACCGGCAGATCCGAGTGCCGCCACCTTCCGGCAAGGCGGCACACTCGGCGATCACCGCAAGCACTGGTTTCGGGCGAAATTCTTCCAGCAGTATCGGTTGTTCTACCGGTTCAACAGCGATGCGAAGGTCATCGTGGTGGCCTGGGTGAACGACGACAAGACCCTGCGCGCCTACGGCAGCAAGATGGATGCCTATGCGACGTTCAAAGGGATGCTGGAAGATGGCAATCCACCTGACGATTTCGACGCGCTCTTGAAAGAAGCTGCGGCGGCGGACAAGCGGTTCGAGACGTCTCTTGAAGCGGCGCCCGATCGGTAAGTGGGCTCGAATGCCGGAAGCGGCGGAACTTCACGCTAAGGTTGCCAGTAAGGGGGCATTGTGTGTTTCAATCTCGCGTCACCCTTGGGCCAAGAGAAATAGGTGACATCGGTGTGTCATATGGCTGAAACGATGAAATTCTCAGAAGTCCCACCGTATCCGTACACTTGCCATACGCTGCAACGTATATGAATTGGTAAGGTGCGGGACAATTAAGTTGTTTGGCTGGTGGACTCGAATGTCTACTCCGCCTCGCTATGCAGACCACCAGTGCGGATTGCACACGGAATGCGCGCTATGAGCCCCAGGAGTTCTGAAATAGCCAACAGATCGGTCCGATCGTCTAGACGAAGAACATTATTGGCTTGGTAGGTCGACTGGATGCAAGACTGTTGGAGGGGATGAGCCTGATATCCAACTTTCTTCACTTCAAGTCATTGATATTCAAAGATCAGAAAACCCCAGCACACTCGTGTGCAAGCCCCTTCAGGCGGCCCGTGGCGCCGCGAGGATGACGGCGGCGCCGACCAGACAGAGGGCCGCCCCGGCCATGTCCCACCCATCCGGCTTCTGTCCCTCAACGGCCCACATCCAGAGCAGCGAGGCGGCGATGTAGACCCCGCCATAGGCCGCATAGGCGCGCCCGGCGAAGCCCGCCTCGACCTGCGCGAGGAGCCAGCCGAACAGCGCGAGGCTTGCCACACCCGGCAGAAGCCAGAGCGCGGAGGCGCCGCCTCGCCACCAGGCCCAGACGGCAAAGCAGCCCGCGATCTCGGCCAGCGCGGCGAGCGGGTAGATAAGGGCGGCTGGCATGTCAGGCGCCCGTGTCGTGGTCGGCGAGGCAGGCGCCATGGTCGCGCAGGACTTCGAGAACCCGGCAATCGGACACGGTGTCCCGGCTGCATTCCCGCAGCATGCGCTTCAACTCCTTGCGCAGCGCCTCGAGCCGGGCAATCCGGGCCTCGACCTCCTTGAGCTGGCGATGCGCGATGACATCCACCTCGGCGCAGGAGCGGGAGGGATTATCGGAAAGGTCTAGCAATTCGCGGATCGCTTCGAGCGTGAAGCCCAACTGTCGCGCATGCCGGATGAAGGCGAGCCGGTCGAGATCCGCGTCGCCATAGCGCCGCTGTCCTCCCTCGGTCCGTCCCGGTTCCGGCAGAAGCCCGATCTGCTCGTAGTATCGGATGGTCTGCACCTTGGTGCCGGTGCGCTTGGCGAGCGTGCCGATGGCGAGCATGTGGGGCCTCCTGATTGCTACAGTGATTGTAGATTTCACCATCTACACAGACAAGGGTGCTCACGAATGCGTCAGGACGGCTGCCTTTGTTCAGAAAAGGGCTTGAACCTCTACCCACTGTAGCTTGTAGGAAGCCGCAAAACCGAAGAATTGCGAGGCTTTCCGGGCGGTATGACGAGACTTCAGAAGGGATTGTGGGCAGCGGTTGCCGTCGCCGCGCTCGGTGCGGGGGCGCTGGCCGTGACGGGGTCGCGCGCACCGGAGGGGGCCACAACCGCCGCGTCCTCCGTGGTGGCCGAGTTCGAACTGACGGGCCATGACGGCGTTGTCCGCACCGAGGAGGACTTCCGGGGCACATGGACCCTCGTCTTCTTCGGCTTCACGAACTGCCCCGACGTCTGCCCGACCACGCTGGCGGAGATCGCGCAGGTCATGGACGACCTCGGGCCGCAGGCAGACGCGGTGCAACCGCTCTTCGTCTCGGTCGACAGCGACCGCGACCGGCCAGAGGAACTGGCCGAATACGTGCCGATGTTCCATCCGTCGATCCTGGGCCTCGCCGGCACGCCCGAGCAGATCGAAGCCACCGCCGCGTCGTTCAAGATCTTCTACGAGCGCGTGCCGGAGGACGCCGCGCCCGACGGATACACGATGGGCCATACGAGCCAGGTGTTCCTCTTCGACCCCGATGGCGGCTTCGTGCGCCTCTATGGCTACGGAACGCCCGCCCCGGAGATCACCGCGGACCTCAGAGCGCGGATCGACGCGCGGGAATAGTGTGCTCAAGGATGCCCCAGATGACATGGAGACGAACTGTTGAATAGATTTTCACACGCCGCGTTGGTTCTTGGCCTTTTCGCTGTCGCGGCCCCTGTCCTCGCGGGCGGGGACGACGTCGTGGTGGAGGACGCCTGGTCGCGCGCTTCGATCGGGACGAGCCGGCCCGGCGCGGCCTACATGACACTGCGCAACACCGGGGCCGGGCCGGTCGTGGTGTCCGGCTTGCGCACCGATCTCGCGATGAGGTCGATGATCCATTCGACCACCACGGATGCGCAGGGCGTCACCCGTATGTCGCACATGGAGGAGGTGGAGATCGCCGCGGGCGAGGCCGTCGCGCTCGCGCCCGGCGGGTTGCACGTGATGCTCATGGAGCTTCAGCGCCCCATGGTCGAGGGCGAGAGCTTCACCCTGTCGGTGATCTTCGCCGACGGGACGGAGGCATCCGTGGAGGTTCCGATCCTCGGCATCGCGGCGCGGGGGCCGTCGGACTGATGCGGCGGCGCGTGCTCCTGCGATATGGCGCGCTCGGCCTTGGGGTCGCCGCTGCCGCGCTCTTCGCGGGATGGTGGCAGGTCGACGGCCCCGGCGCGCCGGACACCGCCAGGGGCGACGGGCGTCCGCTGCCACTCACTGCGATGGACTTCGCCCTGACCGATCACGAGGGACAGCCGGTCGGGCCGGAGACGTTGATCGGCCGTGCCTCGCTCGTCTTCTTCGGCTTCACCTGGTGCCCGCAGGTCTGCCCGACCACGCTGGCCGACATTTCGCACTGGCTCGACGGTCTTGAGGAAGAGGCAGACGCGCTCGACGTCGTCCTGATCACCGTCGATCCGGAGCGCGATACCGTTGAAGCAATGGCTGAGTATGTCGGCTATTTCCATCCGCAGATCCGCGGCTGGTCCGGCAGCCCGGCAGAGATCGCGAGCGCGGCGGACGGCTTTCGGGTGCGTTATGAGAAAGTATCCCTCGAAGGTGGCGACTACACGATGGAGCACACCGCGGGTGTGTTCCTCTTCGATGCCGAAGGCGCGTTCGTCAGCATCATCGACTACCACGAACCCCGCGACTTCGCGCTGCCGAAGATCCGCCGCGCGATGGCCGCACCTGACGGAGCGACGAGATGATGGCCGCTGCCGGTCAGCGGCCGGCCACCATACGAAGTGGCGCAGGCAGCACTTGAAGCTACAGTTGCTGTAGGTCTTATGTTCATGCCCGAACCGGACGAATGACGGAGAATCACCATGGCCGACGGGAGCACGCAACTGCGCGAATGGCGCGTGACGGGCATGGATTGCGGATCCTGCGCCGCCAAGGTGCGCGGCGCGGTCGAGCGCCTTCCGGGCGTGGCGGATGTCGATGTGGCACTTATGGCCGAGCGGCTGCGCCTGACGCTCGACGAGCGTCAGACCTCTCCCGAAAGCATCGAGAAAGCCGTGCGCGGGGTCGGGTTCGGCATTGCGGCCAAGGGAGATCGACCAGAGAACCCCAAGGGTGGCTTCGTCCTGCCAGATGGTGCGTTTCCCACGCCAGCGCAAGCCCCGGACCCCGAGGGCGAGCCTGCGGCAGACGCCGCAGAGCAGCCGCAGGAGGCACCGACACCGTCCTGGTATCAGACAGCGAAGGGGCGGCTCGTGATCGGCACCGGGGCGCTTCTGGCGGCAGCCTGGGCATTTCGCTTCGCGTTTCCGGCGGACATCGCCCATTGGGCCTTCATCCTCGCGACACTGATCGGGCTGGTCCCCGTGGCACAGCGCGCATTCGCCATGGCGCGGGCAAGGATGCCCTTCACCATCGAGATGCTGATGACGATTGCCGCTGGCGGCGCGCTGGTCATCGGCGAGGCAGAAGAGGCCGCACTCGTCGTGTTTCTCTTCGCAGTGGGCGAACTGCTGGAAGGGGTCGCGGCCGGCAAGGCGCGCGACAGCATCCGCGCGCTCTCGAAGCTCGTCCCGAAGACGGCGCAGCTCGAGGTGGGCGGCAAGATACGTGAAGTCGCGGCCGAGAAGCTACAGGTCGGCCAGATTGTGCAGGTCCGTCCCGGCGACCGCGTGCCCTGCGATGGCGAGGTTATCGAGGGCACCTCGGGCGTCGACGAGAGTCCGGTGACCGGCGAGAGCGTCCCGAGCCTCAAGGAGCCGGGCGCCGAGGTCTTTGCCGGATCGGTCAACGCCGAGGCTCTCCTGCGCGTGCGGGTCACCAAGGCGGCCGAGGATAACACCATCGCCCGCATCGTGCGGCTGGTTGAGGAGGCCGAGAGCGCCCGGGCCCCGACCGAGCGCTTCATCGACCGGTTCAGCCGGGTCTACATGCCTGCCGTGGTGGGCGTCGCACTGCTGGTTGCCGTCATCCCTCCGCTGGCCTTCGGCCTCGCATGGGGCGAGTGGATCTACCGGGCGCTGGCGCTGCTGCTGATCGGGTGCCCCTGCGCTCTGGTGATCTCAGTGCCGGCGTCGATCACCTCGGCTCTGTCGACCGGGGCGCGGAACGGCCTGTTGATGAAGGGCGGCGCTGTGATCGAGGCGGCGGCCCGCACCACCCATGTCGCCTTCGACAAGACCGGGACGCTCACGCATGGCAGCCCCCGCGTGACGGACGTCTCGGTGCTGAGCGGGAGCGAGGACGACCTCATGGAGCTCGCCGCCGGGGTCGAGAGCGGCGCGAGCCACCCGCTTGGACAGGCGATCTGCGCCGAGGCCGAAAGGCGGGGGGTGGATGCGGCAGCAACAGCCGGTGGCCGCGCGCTTCCCGGCAAGGGCGCGGAAGCGTCCATCGACGGCGTGACCGTCAGCGTGGGCTCGCCACGGCTGGCGGATGAGCGTGGCGCGCTCACGGACGCCCTGCGGACGCGTTTGGCGGCGCTGGAAGCCCAAGGCAAGACGGTGGTCATCGTGTTGCGCGATGACGTGCCCTTGGGTCTCATCGCGCTGAGGGACGAGCCGCGCGCCGATGCGGCCGTCGCCGTCGTGCAGCTCCGCAGGCTCGGCATCTCATCCGTGATGCTGACCGGGGACAATGCGCGCACGGCGCAGGCCATCGCCGAAGGGCTCGGGATCGCGCATCGCTCCGAACTGATGCCGGAAGACAAGGTGACGGCGATCCGTGATCTGACGTCCGACGCACGCGTGATGATGATCGGCGATGCGATCAACGATGCGCCCGCGCTCGCCGCCGCGCATGTCGGCGTCGCCATGGGCTCGGGTACCGACGTCGCGCTCGAGACGGCCGACGCGGCGATCCTGCGAAACCGGGTGACGGACGTGGCTGGCAAGATCCGCCTCGCCCGCGCGACCATGTCGAACATCCGCCAGAACATCGCCATCGCACTCGGGCTGAAGGCGGTCTTCCTCGTAACCACTCTGCTCGGGATCACCGGGCTCTGGATCGCGATCCTCGCCGACACGGGCGCCACCGTGCTGGTCACCATGAACGCGCTCCGGCTGCTGTTCTTCCGGCCCACCGGCATATCTGAACCTGCGGGGCATGTCGGTCTGACTGCTGAGACACGCCCCGATCACGCATCCGCATCCACCTGAAAGGAACCCCGATGACCCTCACCCGCCGCGCCATGATGGCTTCCGCCGCAGGCTTCGCCGCGTCCGTTCCGCTCGCGGGAGCAGCCCAGAGCGGCCCCGCGATCCACGTCCTGAAGGACCCCAATTGCGGATGCTGCACAGCCTGGATCGAGATCCTGAAAGAGGACGGATTCACCGTCACCACCGAGCGCAGTTTCGGCACCCTCCTGATCCGGCACAAACTTGAGAACGGCATCCCCCAGAATATGACCTCCTGCCACACCGGTGAGATCGAGGGCTATTTCATCGAGGGTCACGTTCCGCCTGCCGACATCCACAGGCTACTATCCGAGCGCCCCGATGCCGTCGGTCTCGCCGTGCCCGGCATGCCCTACGGCTCGCCAGGCATGGGCCCGGAAGAGAGCCGCGAAGCTTACGATGTGTTCCTGATCCGGCGCGATGGCAGCACCGAGGTGTTCACGCGCTACGAGGCGGCGTGACCTTCCCCGGTTTGGTCGTGCCACCGCCCCCTGGCAACCGGACAAGCTCTTGTCGCCGCGGGCAGCACTTCCCGGCGCGGTTCGCGGTGGTCAAGGCCGATAGGCAGCGTCCTGCTGCCAGCCGGTGTAGCCGGTCTGCATGACGACGACGTTCGACCGCCCCGCCACGCGCAGCGCGAAGGCGGCCTGCGCCGACAGGCTGCCGGTGTTGCAGAACAGGATCGTCATGCGGTCCTCGGGGATCTCGTCGATCCGGTCGAGCACCTCGCGCCACTCGATGTTGACGGCGCCCGGGATCGTGCCTTCCTCGAACTGGCCCGCGTCGCGGGTGTCGACGAAGAGCGCTGTCTCGAAGACGGTCTGGTCGATCTGCTGGGGCAGGATGATCCCGGACTCGTATTCCGAGAACATCATGTATTCCTGCATGGCGTCGATGGCGGCGTCCTGCGCCAGCGCAGGCGCAGCATGAACGCCAAATGCGACAGTTGTCGCGAAGAGTAGGTGTTTCAGGGTCATCCGGGGGTTCCTCCGTTCCGGTGTCTTGATGTTCAGGTGTTCTGCGCGAGCCAGCCGGTCGTGCCGTCTTCGAGCCAGAGGGCGTCCGGATGGCCGAGCCTGTTCAGGATGTCCACGCCCTCAGCCGACCGCCCGCCGCCCTTGCCGCAGATGGTCACGGGTGCCTTGCCGGACGGGATTTCGCCCGCTCGGTCTTCGAGTTCCGCGAGCGGGATATGCACGGCGCCCGCAACATGTGCAGCGGCGTAGTCTTCGGCATCGCGGACGTCGATCAGGTGGAAGCGATCCGGGTCAGCCGCAAGGGCGGCGAGAGTGAGCATCTGAGCCATCAGAACACCAGCACCTTGTCGGCGGCGAGCGTGGCTTGGGCGAGTTCATCCATGGTGGAGCGCGTCGGCCCTTCCATCATATCGCCCTCGGTCAGGCCGCGCGCATCCATGCAGGTGCCGCACCTCAGGACACGTCCCTTCGCCGTCACAACCCGGTGGAGCATGCGCTCGATGTTGTAGTAGCCCTCGGGCGTCTTCTGCCCTGTCTTGGCGCAAAGCACCGCGTCGGCCATCAGGAAGACGGTGATCTCGGCCTCGGGGTCGTTTCTGGCCAGCGCGTGGGCCATGCGCAGACTGTTGTAGCTGCGCTCGGTGCCATAGGGCGGGTCGTTCAGCAGGATCAGGTGTTTCATCTTGGGTTCTCAGGTCCGGGCGCGCGTTTCAAGCTCCGAGAGGAAGGCTTCAATGCGCCGGGCGTTGGCGCCACGGTCGATCTGGCCGAGGCGCGAGCGAGAGCGCATGTCGATGCGGGTGCCGGCATCGGTTTCCGTGACGCGGATCGCCACCTCGTCCTCGAAGCCGAACAGACGGCTCCGGGCGATGGCCTCGATCTGACTCTCCGCGGGGTCAGCCGACAGCACCTCCCAGCCGCGCTCTTCCACGAGGCCGAGCGCCGCGGCGAAAGCCTCGTCTGCGGAGACCGGCAAGTCCAGCGGGCGCACGTCCGGATAGGCGGCGCGCTGCGGCTCGGCGTTCTGCGCGGGGTAGTCGCTCGGCGTGGCCGTGAACCAGAACACGGGCGGGTCTTCGGTGTCGGTCGAGATATCGTTGATCGGCGGCGTGGTACGGGCGGCGATCTCGAAGGCCGCGCCAAGGCCCGCGACGGGCAGCGACAGGATCAGCCCCAGCAAGACTGCGCCAGCGCCACCCCTCCTGAAGCGAAGCCAGACCAACAGCCCGGCAAGGGCAATGATGACGCCACCAAGGGCCACCCATACGGCCCAACCGGCAAGGTCATAGGCCCGTGGCCAAGGCCAGCCGCCTGCCCGGAACCCCCAGACCGCAACGGCCATCAGCACAAGTGACAGGACGCCCGACAGGGCAGACAAGATGCCGAGACGGCGGATCAGCATATCACGCATGGGCAGGTTCCTGATCGGTAGCGGGATTGAGACGCGGGTGGGTTTCCTCCATCCCGATGATCAGCCACAGGCCGGAACTGGCCATGGCGAAACCGGTCAGCCAGAACCCGGCCTCGAGCATCCCCGACGCATCCGCGATCAGCCCCATGGCCAGCGCTCCGATGGCATAGCCCAGATCGCGCCAGAACCGGTAGACACCAAGCGCCGAACCGCGCCAGGACGGGTGGGCAATGTCCCCCATCGCGGCGATCAGGGTGGGGTAAAGCAGCGCCATGCCGACGCCAGTCACAGCGGCCGCCACGGCCCAGCCACTGACCGTGGTCAGGAACGGGAACACCAGCACGCCCCCGGAGCACAGGAAGAACCCGGCAACCGTGGGCCATTTGCGCCCGAACAGGTCCGACAGCGGACCGGTCCAGAGTTGGCTTCCGCCCCAGACAAAGCCGTAAATGCCGGTGACCCAGCCGATCTCGATCAGGCTGGCACCCTTGGCCACCATGAACACCGGCACCAGCGCCCACATCAGCGCGTCGACGAATTTTTCCACGCTGCCTGCTTGTGCAAGCGCCATGAAGGTCGGGTTGCGCCAGGTGACCAGCGCAAAGATCTGGCCCGATGTCGGGTTCTCGGGTCCCTCGACATAGCGTGGGCGCGGCCCGGTTGTTTCGCCGGATTTGTGCCGCGCGGCTTCGGCGCGGGCATAGGGAAGTGTTTCGGTGAACGAGACGAGACCAGCTGCCAGCGCCAGGAGGATCACCACAAGACCGAAGACGAAGAGGCTCAGCCTCGGATCAAAATAGCTGGCAAGATAGCCCGTCACCAGACCAGCCAGAGCCACGCCTCCATAGCCCGCAAACTCATTGAAACCTGTGGCGAGGCCGCGCTGAGACCCCTTCACGATGTCCATCTTGGCGGTGACGGTCATTGACCAGGCGAAGCCCTGGTTGACGCCCAGAAGGACGTTTGCCGCCACGATCCAACCCCAGGATGGTGCCCAAAGGATCATGAAAGGAATCGGCAGCGCCACCAGCCAACCCCAGATCAGCACACGGCGGCGCCCGACTCGCTCCGACAGACGGCCCGAGACGAAATTCATCGAACCCTTCACGATCCCGAAGGAGACGATGAAGGCGAAGATCGCGGTCATCGAGCCCTGGACGACGCCGAACTCGGTTTCGGCCAGCGCCGGGATCACCGTGCGTTGCAGGCCGATGGTCAGGCCGACAAAGAAGACCTGCAAAAGCTGCTCGAGAAACGGGCGCAGGTTCTCGCGGATGCCGAGGGTGTAGGTCATTCGGGTTCCTTTTCGGTGATACGCGGATCGAGTGCGTGGCCGCTAGCGGGTCCGCGCAAAGGCTGGACCAGCATCCGATCGAGCCAGAGATCGCGGCGCGTGCGGAACTGCTCGATGCCGATCTCCATCCCCTCATGTCCCTTGGCGGGCTGGGCGATGTAGGTGCCCAGAAGCCGGTCCCACCACGGCAGGTTGAAGCCATAATTCGAGTTGGTCTCGCGCGGATCTACCGAATGATGAACCCGGTGCATGTCGGGCGTCACGACAATGAGGCGCAGCACCCGGTCCACAGGGTGCGGCAGGTCAATATTGGCGTGATTAAACAGCGCGGTCGCGTTGAGGATGACCTCGAACAGCAGCACCGCGACGGCGGGCGGTCCGAGCGCGGCGACCACCGCCAGCTTGATCCCCATCGAGATGAGGATCTCGACGGGATGGAAGCGCAGCCCGGTGGTGGTGTCGAAGTCGAGATCGGCGTGGTGCATCCGGTGCAGCCGCCAGAGCCCCGGCACCGCATGGAACATGACATGTTGAAGATAGATCGCCAGATCGAGCAGAAGCATCGAGGCCACGATGGCCAGCCAGACGGGCACGTCGACATTGTTGAACAGACCCCAGCCGCGATCCTCGGCGATGACGGCCAACCCGACAGCGAGGATCGGGAATGACAGTCGCAGGATGACGGTATCGACCACGACCAGCGCAAGATTGTTGCTCCACCGGATCACCCGCGGGATCTCCCGCCGTCTGCGCGGCGCGGCAACCTCCCACAACACCATTGCCAGCAAAACACCCAGGAATGCAGCCAGACGAATGGCAGGCTCAGCACTGAGGATAGTTTCGGACATAGGCACGGGCCTCAGGGGTTGCACTAGGCGACAGAGTCGCTATCATTCAATTGTTCGCTTGAATGTTCTAATGTCAGGAAGCCCCACGTGTCAACCAGCCCGAAAATGGCCCTACTCGAAGAATACGCCCTTATTGCGCGTGCTTTATCTGCCCCGGCGCGGCTGATGCTGCTTGAACAACTGGCGCAGGGGCCGCGCGGGGTAGAGGGACTGGCGGACAAGACCGGGTTGACGGTGGCCAACTGCTCACAGCATTTGCAGCTATTGCGCCGTGCCGGTCTGGTGACCAGCCACCGCGAGGGCAAAGCCGTGATCTACGAGCTGGCGGATGCAAAAACGCTGGACCTGATGGATCTTTTGCGCCTGCTGGCCGAACGGAACCTCGCCAGGGTCGAGCAGATCCTGCGCGCACTGTCTGACGGTCAAGACGCACCCGAACCCGTAAGCCGTGATGAACTGGCAGCGCGCCTGGCCGAGGGGTCCGTGACGGTCCTCGACATGCGTCCCGCAGACGAATACGAGAGCGCGCATATTCCCGGTGCCATCAACACAACCTTGGCTGATCTGGAACGGCTGCTCCCAGCTCTCGACGCAAACAAGGAAATCGTCGCCTACTGCCGGGGGCCCTACTGCGTCTATTCTCATCAGGCCGTGGCCGCCCTGCGCCGGCACGGGCTGAGCGCCCGGCGGCTCGAGGGCGGCCTGCCGGAGTGGCGCGAGGATGGAAGGCCCGTGCTCATCGACGTGGGGTGAGTGCCGCTGCGCTTGGGCAAGCTCGCGTTTGGTCGCGCCCAATCCACCCTCGCTTCCCAATGGCGTAAACACGTTGCAGGCCAGTGCAAAGGTGGAGCCATTCCGTTCGCCTGCGGGCCACAGTATTTTACGAGACCCGCTTACGAGCACAGATTGCGAAAGACTGCGACGCGACACGAAATCGCGCGATCAAAACATGAAGATGTGTTGCGCACAGCGACTATCAACAAATCGAAATAATGAGAAAATCTCCACCATCCGTCACGAGACAAATTCGTCTATCTTTTCCTATGGCTGCTTCAAGCTTGTTTGCGGACATCGGTGTAGATTGCAGCATACGTCACTCTGGGCTCCTAGCGGTCGATCGCCGCGTGCTGCCTCAATGTCGGCTTTATTGATCAACAAGTTCGGCTGTTTTGCTGCGTGGCTTTCTCATTGTTGTTGAGAGGGCGGACCACGTTGACCGCCCGCCCTTCTTAACAGCTTTCGGGCCGGATCCCCTGAAAAGCGAAAGCGGGCTTTTTGTCCTTTGGAACTCAGACCCTGATCCAAAGGAAAATCCCCATGACCAAGCCCAAACCGGCGAACCCGACTCTTTCAATCTCCGACGCTGATCTCGCCTCTGCCCTCGCGCAAATCGGCGCGGAGATCGACTACCAGCCCCTGCGCAGCTCGGCGCTTGCGCGCATAATGCGCGAGACCTTTCTTGGTAGCGATGCTGGCGGCGCCTGGGACTGGCGCATGGCCTATGACCTGATGCAGGCAGCGGCCGTCCAGGTGCTGCTGCGTGAGGCCTGCGCGGCAGGTGACATCGCCGATGCAAAGCTGGTTGCCTCACGGCTGCTGACCGAAACCCGCCGGTCAGAGCAGCAGATCCGGCTGCAGCAGTTTTCCACGCCGTTGCCTTTCGCGACAATGGCGGTGCGGGCGGCAGCCATTCGCAAGGGCGAGACCGTGCTGGAGCCCTCGGCGGGCACTGGCGCCTTGGCCGCTTTCGCTGCCCGGGCCGGTGCCACGCTTTTGCTCAATGAAATCGACCCCTTTCGTCAGCGCCTCCTGCGCGCGCTCTTCGACGGAGAGGTTACAGGCCATGACGGCGAACATATCGATGATCTGCTGCAGACGCCGGTTCTGCCCGACGCGGTGGTGATGAACCCGCCCTTCGCCTCTTCGGTCGATCGCTCCCGCGACAAGCATATCGCTGCCAAGCATCTCATCGCGGCCGCAAAGCGTCTCGCGCCCGGCGGGCGACTGGTGGCGATCATGCCGCTTGGGTTCAGCCCGGAGCGTGATGCCGCGCATTGGTCCCGCGCCTGCGGTCTCCTGACGCCGCGACTGTTGTTGACGATGCCGGGGCAGGTCTACCGCAAGCTCGGCACCTCTGTGGAAACCCAGCTGATGGTCTTCGACAAGGTGCATGAAGGCGGCGAGATGATCCGCGCTACAGTCAAAGACCTTGAGGAAGTCCTTCCTCTTGTCGACGCCGTGGCCGCAAACCGGCCTGAGACGCGCCCCGCCCAACGGGCGGCGTCGATGCCGCACGTGCGGTCGACCGTTCAATCTTCTGCCCCGCGCAAGACCGAAGTTGCGCCTATCGCCGTCTCCAAGCCTCGGGCCAGTGCCGTTGTCCCGCTCACTTTCACAAGCTTTCAGACCCCTCGCGACAACACGCCCGTCTCGGACATCTATGCGCGCTACCGTCCGCAGCGGATCGAGATCGCGGGTGCGCAAGAACATCCCACGCCCTTGGTCGAAAGCATCGCCATGGCCTCTGTCGCGCCGCCCGTGCCCTCTGGCGCGGCCAGTGCGGAACTACGCCTGCCTGCCAAGCTGATCGAGGAGGGACATCTCTCCGAGGCGCAGCTCGAGACGATCATCATGGCGCATGATGCCCATGGGCGCGAGCTGCCGGGGCGGTTCACAATCGACGACGACCAGACCAAGCTCACCCGGGCCGATGATGACCCGGACGCCAATGCCTATCGCCTCGGCTATTTCCTCGGCGATGGCACCGGCTGCGGCAAGGGGCGCGAATGCGCAGGGCTCATTCTCGTGAACTGGCTGGCCGGGCGCAGAAAGGCGATCTGGGTCTCCAAATCCGCGACGCTTATCGAGGACGCGATCCGCGACTGGACCGATCTCGGCGGCTCGCCAGCCGACATTCAGCCGCTCTCCAAATGGAAACCGGACCAGCCGATCCCGATGGGTGACGGCATCCTCTTCGTCACCTACGCCACGCTGCGGTCCGCGGGCAAATGCGGCACCACGCGGCTGAGCCAGATCCTCGACTGGATGGGCGAAGATTTCGACGGCGTGCTGGCCTTTGACGAGGCCCATGCCATGCAGAACGCGGCAGGATCCGAGCAGGGCAGGGGGGTCAAACCCTCCCAGCAGGGCCTCGCTGGTCTGCGGCTGCAACTGGCAGCACCCCGCGCCCGCGTCTTCTACATCTCGGCCACGGGAGCCACGAGCGTGCACAACCTTGCCTATGCTGCGCGTCTCGGTCTCTGGGGGCAGGGCCCCGAAAACCCCTTCCCAAGCCGCGAGAGTTTCGTCTCGGCGATGGAGGCAGGCGGTGTCGCCGCCATGGAGGTGGTGGCGCGCGATCTCAAGACGCTCGGCCTCTACACGGCCCGCGCCCTCAGCTTCGATGGCGTGGAATATGATGTGCTGGAACATGCGCTCACCCCGGCCCAGATCGAGATCTACGATGCCTATGCGGGCGCATTTCGGACGATCCACCACAATCTCGAAGTGGCACTGACCGCGACTGGCGTCAACGATGCCTCGGGGGAGACCAATGCCTCGGCTGCACGCGCCTCGGCCAAGTCCCGGTTTGAAAGCACCAAGCAGCGCTTCTTCAACCATCTCCTGCTGGGCATGAAGGCCCCGACCATCATCCGCGCCATCGAGGATGACCTCGCGGCGGGCAACGCCTGCGTCATCCAGGTGGTCTCCACAGGCGAGAGCCTACTGAAACGCCGGCTTGAGACGATGGACCCCGACGACGAACTCGTCGAGGGTGCCTTGACGCCGCGCGATTTCGTAGTGGGCTATCTTGAGCAGGCCTTTCCTATCCACGCGCAAAAGCTCGTGGAAATCGACGGCAACATGGTGGCCGAGCCGCTCCGGGATGAGACCGGCGCGCTGGTCGTCTCGCGCGAGGCGCTCGGCTTGCGCGATGCGGCTATGATGGAGTTGATGACTCTGGCCCCGATCCCCTCAGCGCTCGACCAGATCCTCTGGGCTTTTGGTGACGAGGCTGTCGCCGAGGTCACGGGGCGGTCCATCCGGCCCCTCAAGGCCGAGGATGGTCATCTCTTCATCGAGAAGCGCTCCGCCAGCAGCAATTCCTCCGAGACTCAAGCCTTCATGGACGGCGAAAAGGATATCCTGATCTTCTCCGATGCAGGCGGCACGGGCCGATCCTACCATGCGGCGCAGACGGCGAAGAACCAGAAGCGGCGGCGGCACTACCTGCTGGAGCCCGGCTGGCGCGCCGATGCGGCTATCCAGGGGCTCGGCCGCACGCATCGCTCGGCCCAGGTCAGCGCGCCCTTCTTTCGGGTCTGCACCTCCGATGTGCATGGCGAGAAGCGCTTCACCTCGACGATTGCCAAGCGCCTCGACCAGCTGGGGGCCCTGACCAAGGGTCAGCGCGAGACCGGCTCGCAAGGCATGTTCCGGGAGGAGGACAATCTCGAAAGCCCGATCGCACGGGCCGCGCTGCGCGGGTATTTCGCCGATCTTGCCGCCGGGCGCGCCGAGGCGATGAGCTACGAGCGCTTCACCGACTGGACCGCCCTGCGGCTGATCGACAAGGACGGTGTGCTGCTTGAGGAGCTGCCCCCGATCCAGCGGTTTCTCAACCGGGTGCTGGCGCTGCCCATCCACATGCAGAACGCGCTCTTTGCCGAGTTCATGCGCCGGATCGCTGATCAGTCTGAGCGGGCGCGCGCGGCGGGCACGCTCGATCTCGGCGTGGAAACCCTGCGTGGCGAAAAGATCGAACAGGTCTCCACCGAAGATCTCTGGACCTGCCCGAAATCCGGTGCGGTCACACGGATCATCGGGCTCGAGGTGACGGACCCGGTGCATGTTCTTGGCGCCGAAGAGGCCCTGTCGCGCAATCCGGACAAGCTGCCCATGGTCAATCGCACCTCGGGTCGCGCGGCGCTCATCTCGGCGCGGCCAATGCAGATGTATGACGAGGATATCGTCACCCTCATGCGCAAGGCAGTGCGGCCCAACGGGTCGAGCTATCTGGAGGAGACGCGGTTCGCGTCCTCGGCCTGGGAAAAGATCGGCAAACCTGAGTTTGCAGGGCTTTGGGATGCCGAGGCGGCGTCCCTGCCGAAAACCACCACGACCAAGCTCTACCTGCTGACCGGGCTGCTGTTGCCGATCTGGAAGGACATTCCGGCTACCAATGAGCGCATCTACCGGGTCACGCCCGACGGGGCGACCGCGATGATCGGGCGCACGTTGAGCGAAGAAGGGGCGGCCGCGCTCCGCGCCCGCTTCCTCGTCTCCAACCCGCAAACGCCGCAAGAGATGCTGACTGCCGCCCTCGGCACCACCGCGCCTGTAGATCTGGGCAGGGGTCTCACCCTGACCCGTCGCCGTGTCGCAGGCGAGATGCGTCTCGAGCTCTCTGGTGCGGATCGGGGGATGATCGAAGGCCTCAAGGCCCTCGGTTGCTTCACCGAGATCATCGCCTTCCAGCTGAGGGTGTTCCTTCCGCATGGGAACGGTGTCGACACGGGGAGCATTCTGGCCCGGATCGTGGGTCAGGGGAATGCCATCACGGCGGACCAAGCCGCCTGAAAAGTCAAAGCGGGCTTTGGGTGGGGCGTCGCAGATCGGGATTTGACCAGTCTGCGCGTTCCGGGCGCGCGCGGGCCAATGCCGCGCCCGGCCCCCAATTGCAGACAAGAGGACAGACCCATGACCAAACCCCAGATCGACTATGCCGCAATGGCGGCTCAGTGGCGCGCAGAGCGTGAAACCACCCTTAAGGCGACCCGAGCGGAGCTGATCGCGCAATTGCGCGCGCTTGGCATCCGCGAGGTCACCGCCGAATACGAAGGCTATGGCGACTCCGGCAATGTCGAGGATGTGACCGTGCAGCCTGCGGAGGTCCAACTGCCGGAACCGCTTGTCACCGCAGTGGGCGATTTCGCCTGGTCGCTCGCCTATCACCATCATCCTGGGTTCGAGAACAACGAAGGCGGCTATGGCACGCTGACCTGGGACATCGCAGCCGACAGCATCACGCTCGATCATGCGGACCGCTACGTTGAATGCGCGCACAGCCATGACGAGGGACTGTGAGATGGCACATCCGCTTCATCACGCTGAAAGCTCTGCCCGGAAATTCGGTGGGGTTCCGTCCGACTATCAAGCCGTCCACGACTGGTTCGATGCCTCGAAAGAGCACCTCGCGCTCTTCACGCACCGAGCTATGCGCCACCATGCCCAAGGCCTGTTTGAA
>JAYZLL010000071.1:0-81868 GCA_036154315.1 Pseudomonadota bacterium | reverse complement strand
CCCCCCGCCGCGCCCCAGCCCGCCGCCCCGCCGCGGGCGCCCCCCCCCCCCCCCCCCCCCCCCCCCCTCCGACCCTGCACACGAAGAATAAACGGGAGGACGAAGGACATGACGATCAAGCTTTACTGCTTCGGCGAAAGCGGCAACTCGTACAAAGCGGCCCTGCCGCTGGAACTCGCCGGACTGGAATGGGAGCCGGTCTGGGTCGATTTCTTCAACGGCGAGGCGCGCGGCGCGGCCTTCAGCCAGATCAACGAAATGGCGGAATGCCCCGCGCTGGTCGACGGCGACTTCAAGCTCAGCCAATCGGGCGCGATCCAGCACTGGATCGTCGAGAAGACCGGCAAATTCGGCGGCACCAACCCCGATGAGGCCCGCGAAATCCTGCGCTGGCAGTTCTGGGACAACCACAAGGGCTCCAGCCAGTTCGGCGTCACCCGCTTCCTCGCGAACTTCCTGCCTGAAAAACACCGCAACGCGGATGTCATCGCCTTTATGCAGGGCCGCTGCAAAGCCGCGCTCGGCACGCTCGAGGCCGCTCTGGGCGCGCGCGACTGGCTCGTCGGCGACGGGCTCACGATGGCCGATATGTCCTGCTGCGCCTACCTCTATTACCCCGAGCCCTTCGGCTTCGACCGGGATGCCTTCCCGTCGATCTCCCGCTGGCTCGACCGCATTTCCGAAACGCCGGGGTGGAAACACCCCTACGACCTGATGCCCGGCTCGCCAGCCGACCGGGCCTGACGACGAAAAGGACGAAAGGGAGACCTATGTCTGAAGCCTATATTTACGACAGCGTGCGGTCCCCGCGCGGCAAGGGCCGTGCGGATGGCAGCCTGCACGAAGTGACCGCCGTGTCGCTCGGCAAGCAGATGCTGAACGCGATCAAGGACCGCTCGGGTCTCGACGGCCACGCGGTCGAAGACGTGATCTGGGGCAACGCCACGCAGGCGTTCGAGCAGGGCGGTTGCCTTGCACGGACCACCGTGCTCGCCTCCGACCTCGACGAGCGCATTCCCGGCCTGTCGATCAACCGCTTCTGCGCCTCCGGCATGGAAGCCGTGAACCTCGCCGCCAATCAGGTGCGCGGCGGGGCCGGTGACGGCTACATCGCGGGCGGCATCGAAATGATGAGCCGCGTCGCGATGGGCTCGGACGGCGCCGCCGTGGCGGTCGACCCGACCGTCGCGATGGACCAGTATTTCGTCCCCCAAGGCATCGCCGCCGACATCATCGCCACCGAGTTCGGCTTTTCGCGCGACGACGTCGACCTGCTGGCCGTCGAAAGCCAGAAACGCGCCGCCGCAGCCGTGGACGACAACCGGTTCGAGAAAACTCTCGTCACCATCCGTGACGTGAACGGCCTGCCGATCCTCGACCACGACGAATACATCCGCCGCGGCACCGATATGCAGGCGCTCGGTGGCCTCAAGCCCGCTTTCAAGGATCTGGGCGAGGTCATGCCGGGCTTCGACAAGGTCGCCAAGCTCAAGTACCCGCATCTCGAAAAGATCAACCACGTCCACCACGCGGGCAACTCCTCGGGCATCGTGGACGGCTCGGCGGCGATCCTGATCGGCTCCAAGGAATTCGGCGAGAAACACGGGCTCAAGCCCCGCGCCGTGATCCGCGCCACCGCCAAGATCGGCACCGATCCCACGATCATGCTCACAGGCCCCGTGCCCGCGACCGAGAAAATCCTCAAGGACTCCGGCATGTCGATCTCCGACATCGACCTCTTCGAGGTGAACGAGGCGTTCTCGGCGGTCGTCCTGCGCTTCATGCAGGCCTTCGACGTCGACCATTCCAAGGTCAACGTGAACGGCGGCGCGATCGCAATGGGCCACCCGCTCGGCGCGTCGGGCGCGATCATCATCGGCACGCTTCTGGACGAGCTTGAGCGCACCGGAAAATCCACCGGCCTCGCCACCCTCTGCGTCGCCTCCGGCATGGGTGCCGCGACCATCATCGAGCGCGTGTAAGGGAGATTTGACCAATGGCTGAATTCACCATGACCAAAGACGCCGACGGCGTCGCACTCATCACCTGGGACCTGCCGGGCCGTTCGATGAACGTGCTCACCCAGCAGGGGATCGAGGAACTGACCGCGCTGGCCGACGAGGCGCTCGGCGACGACAGCGTCAAAGGCATCGTCATCACCTCCGGCAAGGACACCTTCGCCGGTGGCATGGACCTCAACATCCTCGCGGCCTTCAAGGAACAGGGCGCCGAGGGCGTGTTCGAGGGCACGATGAAGGGCCACCAGATGCTGCGCAAACTCGAACGCGCAGGGATGGACCCCAAGACGAACAAGGGCGGCAAGCCGGTCGCGGCGGCGCTCCCCGGCACGGCGCTCGGCATCGGTCTGGAACTGCCCTTGGCCACACACCGCATCTTTGCGGCCAACAACCCCAAGGCCAAGATCGGCCTGCCCGAAATTCAGGTCGGCATCTTCCCCGGCATGGGCGGCACCACGCGTCTGGCGCGCAAACTGGGCGTCATGGCAGCCTCCCCGTTCCTGCTTCAGGCCAAGATGTCCTCACCCGAACAGGCGCAAAAGGCCGGTCTGATCGACGAAGTCGTCGACGATCCGGTCGCCGCCGCCAAGGCGTGGGTGCTTCAGGCGACCGACAAGGACATCGTGAAGCCCTGGGACGAGAAAGGCTTCAAAATCCCCGGCGGCGCGCCCTATCACCCGGCAGGTTTCAACACCTTCGTCGGCGCCAACGCCATGATCATGGGCAACACCTGGGGCGCCTACCCGGCCCCCAAGGCGATGCTGTCGGCGGTCTACGAGGGCCTGATGGTCCCCTTCGACACCGCCCTCAAGATCGAGGCCCGCTGGTTCACCAAGGTCATCATGGACCCGACCTCATCGGCCATGATCCGCTCGCTGTTTTTGTCGAAAGAGGCGCTTGAGAAAGGCGCCGTGCGCCCCGAAGGCATCCCCGACCAGCGCGTCAAAAAGGTCGGCGTGCTCGGCGCCGGCATGATGGGCGCGGGCATCGCCCTCGTCTCGGCGCAGGCGGGCATCGAGGTCGTGCTCATCGACCAAAAGCAGGAGGCCGCCGACAAAGGCCGCGCCTACACCGAGGCTTACCTCGACGCGGGCATCAAAAAGCGCAAGACCACGCCCGAGAAGAAGGACGAAGTCCTTGGCCGCATCACCGCGACCACGGATTACGCCGCACTTTCCGACGCCGACCTCATCATCGAGGCCGTGTTCGAGGACCCGGGCATCAAGGCCGAAGTGACCAAGAACGTCGAAGCCGTCATTCCCAACGACTGCATCTTCGCCACCAACACCTCGACGCTGCCGATCACCGACCTCGCGACAGCCTCGTCGAAACCGGACCAGTTCATCGGCATCCACTTCTTCTCGCCGGTCGAACGCATGGCGCTGGTCGAGATCATCAAGGGTGCCGAGACCGGCGACCGGGCCGTGGCCAAGGCGCTCGACTACGTGCGCCAGATCCGCAAGACCCCGATCGTGGTGAACGACGCGCGCTTCTTCTACGCCAACCGCTGCATCATCCCCTACATCAACGAAGGGGTGCGGCTGGTTACCGAAGGCGCCGAAATGCCGCTCATCGACAACGCCGCGCGCCTGCTCGGATTCCCGGTGGGGCCGCTGCAACTGGTGGACGAAACCTCGATCGACCTCGGCGTGAAAATCGCCAAGGCGACCAAGGCGGCGATGGGCAATTCCTACGACGACGCCACGGACGAGATCATGTTCTGGATGTATGACGAGGGGCGTCTGGGCCGCAAATCCAACGCGGGCTTTTACGACTATGACGAAAAGGGCAAGCGCACCGGCTTCTCTTCCGTCGTCGCCGACAAGTTCCCTGCCAGCGCCGACCAGCCGGACCTGACCGAAGTGCAGCACCGCCTGATCATGATCCAGGTGCTCGAAGCTGTCCGCGCGCTCGAAGAAGGCGTCCTCATGGACATCCGCGAGGGCGACGTGGGCGCCATCCTCGGCTGGGGCTTCGCGCCCTGGTCCGGCGGCCCGTTCTCGTGGCTCGACATGATCGGCGCCGCCAAGGCGGTCGAGATCTGCGACCACCTGACCGAAGCCTACGGCGAGCGTTTCACCACGCCCAGGCTTCTGCGCGAACTGGCCGACAAGGGCGAAACCTTCTACGGCCGCTTCGGCCCCGAAGCTGCGAAAGCCGCCTGAGGCCACGCTGGCCCCAAACACAGAAAGGCCCGGTCACAATGACCGGGCCTTTTGCATTGCTCCGGGTGGCGCGGATTAGAACCCGCCGTCGCCTCGTGGCGTGTCCACTTCGAGCGACTCGAACTTCGGGAACCGCGACCGGCTCTTGATCAGGTTCGCGGGAATACCGCTGCGCACGTAGCGCTCGGCGGCAGGCTCGTGCGGCTCGTGGTTCCAATCCGGCTTCTTGCCCGGCGCCATCATCGCCTTTTGCACCTTGGCGCGGCGCTGCTGGCTCAGCAGGCACCGGTTGTAGACGTCCTTCACGTCCCAGCGGCGATGCAACTCGGTCTCCATCTCGGCCATCACATGGGTATGTTCGGGCGAGGTCGACAGATCGACCAATTCGTTCGGGTCGGTGTTGAGATCATAAAGCATCGCCCCGTCCTGCTCGGCCCAGATGAACTTGTAGCCGCCTTTGACGAGCATGAAGCACGGTTCGATCGTGCCTTCCGACGTGTACTCGGCGCAGATGAACCGGTCGGTGCCGATGCCGTTTGCAATGTCCACGAGGTTCGCGCCGTCCATCTCTTCGACATAATCGAAGGGCGCATCCTGCCGCCCGAAATCCACGAAGGTCGGCAGAAGATCGACAAGCGAGGCCGGGGCGGCGACCCGCTGTCCGCCCTCTTGCCCCGGCACGCGCAGGATCATCGGCACCCGCACCGCGTTCTCGTAGAAGTTCATTTTGTACCACATCCCGCGCTCACCCATCATCTCGCCGTGGTCCGAGACAAAGACGACGACGGTGTTCTGGTCGAGCCCGGTCTGCTCCAGCGTGTCGAGCAATTCGCCGATCTTGCGGTCGATGAAGCTGATCATCGCGTAATAGGCATGGCGCGCCGTGCGCACCCGCTCGTCGCCGATGTCGAACTCGTCCATCCGCGCAAGGTAGTACAGGCGCTGCGCATGGGCGTCGCGCTCCTCGACCGGAATCCACGGCACCTCGGGCATGTCGATCTCGTCGCGGTCGTAGAGGTCCCAGAATTCCTGCTGCGCGGTGAACGGATGGTGCGGATGGGTATAGGAAATCGTCATGAAGAACGGACGATCCTCGGGGCTGCGCGCGAGGTCATAGAGCATCCGGGTCGACCGGTAATGCACTTCCTCGTCGTAATCGATCTGCAAGGTGCGCTGCGCCACGCCGCTTTCGACCACGCCGCGCATATTGGTGCCTGCAGCAGTGGTCAGATGCCCGGTCTGGGTCCAGTCCGGCGCCCAGTAGAAATCGGCCGGATAAATATCCGTGACCAGCCGCTCCTCATAGCCGTGCAACTGATCCGGCCCGCAGAAATGCATCTTGCCCGACAGGATCGTGCGATAGCCCAGCTCGCGCAGGTAATAGGGCATCGTCGGCACCGAGGCCGGAAAATCACAGGCGTTGTCCCAGGCCCCCACGCGTGACGGGAGCATCCCCGTCAGCATCGAGGCCCGGGACGGTCCGCAGATGGGAAAATTGCAGTAAGCGTTCTCGAACAAGGTCCCCTGCTCGGCGAACCGATCGATGTTCGGGGTTTTCACCACCGGGTTGCCATAGCACGCCACAGCGGCGGCGGTGAGCTGATCGGCCATGATCAGAAGAATGTTCGGCTTGCTGCTATTTTCCATGTGTCACCTGCTTTCTTGTTCTATCGACTTCAGCTCGCGCCACCGACGCGGGCGAGGAACTCTTCCAGACCCGGAAGCTCGATTTCCTCGTAGTAGCGCTGCGCACCCGGATGCAGCGGGATCGACACGCCGCTCAGAACGTCCTCGAGCTGGTAGTCGGCGAGCGCCGGGTGAACCATGCGCAGGTCTTCGATGTTCTCGAACACCGCTTTCGTGGCGCGGTAGACGACGTCTTCGGACACCTCGGTGCCGATATCGAGGTTGATCGAAATCGCATAGCTGTCGATGTCGTTGGGCTCGGTCGGATAGGTGCCGCCCGGGATGGTCATCGGCGCGTACCACGGGTACTCGGTGGTGATGGTGTCGATCACCTCCTGCGGGATCGGAACCAGACGGACTTCATGCTGCGAGGCAAGCTGGCTCAGGTTCACCAGCGGCAGAACGCCGGTCCACATGCCCGCGTCGAGCTGACCGTTGGCGATCATGTCCACCTGCTGAACCACGCTGACCTGAAACTCGTCGAAATCCTCGCCGGGCGTCATGCCGATGGTCTCGAGGTGGATGAGCGAATCCTGAAGCGCCGAACCGCCGGGCTGACCGATGCCGACGCGCTTGCCGACGAGGTCGTCGTCGCTTTCGATCCCGCTGCCTTCGAGGGTGAAGATGTGCATGGCGCTCGACACCAGCGACAACCAGCCCAGCACCTTGCCGGTCTCGCCGCCTTCGTAGTCGCCGGTGGCGTCATAGGCGTTGCGCTCCATCGCCGAGTTGACGACGCCGACTTCGATCTCGCCGTCGATCATCAGGCGCATGTTCTCGACCAGACCCTTGGTGGCCTCGGCGCTGGTTTCGATGGTCGCGTCGTCGCGCGCGATGATATCGGCGATCCCGGCGGCCCACTGATAGGCGGTGCCGCCCACCGGCATTGCGCCGATCGAGAAATAGTCATTCGCCATCGCGGGCATCGCCGCGATCATGGCGCCGCAAACGGCTGTTGCTTTGAGCATCTTGTTCATTTCGTTCTCCTGAAGTTGGACTTTTGTTTTCTTGGTTTGGTCTTCACTCCCCGGCGGCTGTGGCGCTGCCGGAGGGTCGAAGGGCTTGGGGCCGTGCGAGGGCCCTGACGAAGGGAAGCTGCGAACCGACCAGCATCACCGCCCCGATCAGGTCGAGCAGGACATCTCCGTTGATGAGGAACAGGGCGCCGAGGACGAGCAGGGCCCGCGACACCAGACCGAGACGGCCGATGGCATAGCCCTGGATCGCGGCGGTGATCGCCGAGATGCCGACCAGCGCGCCGATCACCGACACCACGATGCTCAGCGTGTCGTCCGTCAGCAGCAGCAGGTCGCTGTTGTAGACGAAGAAGAACGGCACGATGAACCCCGAGATCCCGTAGCCCACCGACCGCACCGCCACCATCAGGGGGTTGGCACTGAGCAGTGAGGCCGCCGAAAACGCCGCGATGGCCACGGGTGGCGTGATCGCCGACAGGATCGCAAAGTAGAACACGAAGAAATGCGCGCCGATCAGGTCCGCCCCGATCTGGGCCAGCGCCGGTGTCACCAGCGTGGCCACGAGGATATAGGCCGCCGCCGTCGGCAGCCCCATACCCAGCACGATGGCCGCGATCATCGACAGAACCAGACCGATCCACAGCGTGTCGCCCGCCAGCGTCACCACGAGCGCGCTGAACTTGAGACCGAGCCCGGTGAGGCTCACCGCGCCGATCACGATCCCCGCCGTGGCACAGGCCACCGCCACGATGCTCACCGCATGGGCCGCGCCCACGAAAAGCTTCTTGATCGAGGCCGGGGTGAACCAGGTCGAACGGCGCACGAAGGTCAGCAGAACCGCAGCGATGGTGGCGATGGCGGTCGCGTAGGTCACCGAATAGCCCGAGACCAGCATCCCGATGAACAGGGGCAGCGACAGCAGCAGATGCCCGCCCTCCCGCAGCACTTTGACCAGCGACGGCAGTTCCTCTTTCCTCATCGGCTTGATGTCGAGCTTCACCGCTTCGAGGTGGATCGAGATGAAGATCGCGACGAAATAGAGGATCGCGGGCACCAGCGCGGCGACCGTGACTTCGAGGTACGAGACCCCCATCATGTCGGCCATCAGGAACGCGGCAGCGCCCATCACAGGCGGCATGATCTGTGCCCCGGTCGACGCCGCAGCCTCGATCGCGGCGGCCTTGTCCTTGGGATAGCCCACCCGGCGCATGAGCGGGATCGACACGGTGCCGGTGGTCAGTACGTTCGCCACCGCCGAGCCCGAGATCATCCCCATCAGCCCGCTGCCGATGACGGCGGCCTTGGCCGGCCCGCCCCGGCTCCGCCCGGTGAGCGCCACGGCCACGTCCATCAGAACCTTGCCCGCGCCGCTCGCCTCGAGCACCGCACCGTACAGCACGATCGCGATGATGAAGGTCGCGCTCACCCCCAAGGGTGTCCCGAAAATCCCCTCGCCGCCGAGAAAGACGTGCGAAATCAGTCGCTCCAGCGAATAGCCCCGGTGCTGGAGCAGCCCGGGGATCGCGTTACCGACCAGCGGGTATAGAAAGAACAGCCCCGCGATGATGACGAGCGACCAGCCCACCGTGCGCCGCGCGGCCTCGAGCAGGATCACGACCGCGACCAGCCCGAGCCAGAACTCGGCATCGGTCAGACGCCCCTGTCGCATCGTGACCGCCTCGAAAAAGACGATCTGGTAGCTGTAGACGACGATCGACCCGATCAGGAACAGGATCGAGACCACCTTGGCCACGGTCGAGGTGGCAAAGAACGTGTCGCGCGCGAACAGAAAGACGAGCACCAGCAACAGGTGGCTCGACGTCTGCACGATGGTCTGAAAGCTGCCGAAATACGACGTGTAGAACCCGATCAGGCACATCGCGATGGCCGCGAGGATCGTGACCCACACGAACGGGTGCGGTCCTTTCAGACGGTCGGAAAGGTCTATTTCGCTCATTTTGGGTCTCCGTAAGGCCAGAGGGTGAGAGCACGCGCGCCATCCCTCGGCGCGCGCAGAAAGGGCGTCGGCACGGCGTCAGATCACGTCGTCATAGGCAAAGATCGCGGGCATCCCGCCGGTGTGCAGGAACACGGTTGGGCCGGTCAGACGGCCTTCGCGGGCATGGGCGAACAGCCCTGCCATCGCCTTGCCGGTATAGACCGGGTCGAGGAAAATCGCTTCGAGCGAGCCAACCGTGTGCAGCGCTTCGAGCATCGCGTCGCTCGGCTGGCCGTAGCCTGCACCGACGAACCGGTCGTCGACGGTGATCGCACGGTCGGCGGCCCCCGCGAACCGGGCGAGTTTCGCCCCTTCGGTCACGATCGCGCCGACCTTGGCCGCAAGCTCCGCTTCGCTCGACGACACCGAAATGCCCAGCACCGGAATATCGGTCCCGAGGATCAGCCCGGCCTGCGTGCCCGACGACCCCGAGGCGGTGACGATGCGCGCAGGCGCGAGGTTGCGCTCGGTGAGCTGCACCTCCAGCTCTTCTGCGGCGTTCGCATAGCCCAGCGCCCCGGTCAGGTTCGACCCGCCCGTGGGGATCACATAGACGCTGCGCCCCGCGTCGGTCAGCCCGGCCACGATGGCCTCCTGCTCGCCGACGCTGTCGCTGCCATGCAGCAGGCGGATCACCTCGGCCCCGAGCAGCCGGTCGAGGGCGAGGTTCCCGCCGTTCTCATAGGCCGCGCTGCGTCCGGTGACCGCTTCGGTCAGGACCAGCACCGATTTCAGCCCCAGCTTGGCCGCCGCCGCCGCCGTCTGGCGCGCATGGTTGGACTGAAGCGCGCCGCTGGTGACGATGGTATCGGCCCCCTGCGCCACCGCTTCGGCCATCAGATACTCGAGCTTGCGCACCTTGTTGCCGCCGCCTGCAAAACCCGTCAGGTCGTCGCGCTTCATCCAGATTTCGCAGCCCAGATGGTCCGACAGACGCTCCAGATATTCGAGCGGCGTGGGCAGCTCTGCCAGTGTCAGGCGCGTCTGCGCCGCTTTCTGTCCCTGATCCCTCATGCCCCGGTCGCCTCTTCCAATGTCCGCGAAGGGCTGGCCCCGTCGCGGCGCGTTTCCGTCCGACGTGCAAGCATGTCCTGCGCGCAGATGTAGCCGACCGTCATATGCGGCCCGACCGTCGTGCCTGCGCCGATGGCGCGCGTTCCGATGGGGTTGGCCATCGCGTTCCCGGCGGCATACAGCCCGCCGATCGCCTCGCCGTCGTGATCCAGCACCCGCCCCGCCGCATCGGTGAGCGGGCCGCCCTTGGTCCCGAGGATCGAGCGGTTCACCGGCATCGCGTAGAACGGTCCCGTCTCGCGAATTCCGCCCAGCGCCAGGTTCTTTTCGCCCGGCTTCCAGTTGCCGGAGCGGAACCGCTCCCACGTCGGCTCGCCGCGTGAGAAATCCGGATCGCGGTTGTCCGCGCAGAACCGGTTGAAGGTCGCGACAGTGTCCTGCAACGCGGCAGGGTCGAGCCCGATCTCGCCCGCCAGCGCCGCCAGCGTCGGCGCCTTGCGCACCCAGCCGGGCGAGCGCAACGCGTACATCGCGAAGGGCAGCGACTGGTACAGAAACCGCCGGTCGCAAATGACCCAGGCGGGCAGGTTCACCGGCTGACCATCTGCATCGCGCCGGTTCAGGTGATCGCCGAGGTTGTAGTCGTATTCGCTCACGAACCGCTTGGCCGCGCCATTCACGATGATCCCGTTCGGGCCGACGTGCCACGCCACCGGCATCCCGTGCCAGCGGCCCTCGTACCGGGTGGGCAGCGCCGGGTGGACGTTCGCCTCTTCCATCTGCGCGACGGCGGCCCCGACCCCCTCGACCAGCGACAGCCCGTCGCCGGTGTTGGTGTCGGGCGTACACAGCCAGTCGGTCTCGCCGGGGAAATGGCGCGCATAGCGGTCGCGGTTCCACTCGAACCCGCCGGTCGCGATCACCACCCCCAGACGCGCGTCGATGACGCGGCCGTCGTCAAGCGCCACACCCGTCACCCGGTCGCCCGCCTTGACGAGCCGCGTCACGGTGGTCTCCAGCCGAATGTCCGCGCCCTTGTCGAGCGCCCCGCCGATCAGACCCGCCATCAGAGCCGAGCCCTGCCCGCCCGTATTCGTCGCGATCCGCCGCACAAGCTCCGGGCCGAGCCGCATCACCGTGCGCACCGGGGATTTCCACGGATTGTGGCTGAACATCTCGAGATAGGTGAAAAGATGCGGCAGCGTCGATTTGCGCATCTTCTTGGCAAACGGCCCGGCATGGCGGCGCGCCAGCGCGAGCGGCGAGGTCATGCGCCCCCGCGCCAAAGCCCCCGGTACGTCGATCGGGTCCGGTTCCGGCGTCAGCGCAAAGGTCAGAGCGGTCTCCGCCTCGACCAGCTTCAGCATCGGGCCCGCCGCGTCGCACATCGCCTTCCACAGCGGGCGGAAGCGGTTGCCAAGCTCGGGGCCGAGCGCATTCTCGTAATAGGCCAGCGCCTGTTCCGGGCTGTCCTCGATCCCTGCGGCCGCCGCGACATGGTTGCCCGGCACCCACGTCCCCGCCCCCGACATCGCGCTGGTGCCGCCGATGTACTTGCTTTTCTCGAGCACGAGGACGCGCAGCCCCCCATGTGCCGCTGTCAGCGCACAGGTCATCCCGGCCGCACCACTGCCCAGAACGATGACGTCAAAGGCAGCGGTCTCAGGTGCGATTGCATTATTTTTGGTCATATCTCCGCTTTCACGGTTTTGTTTGCCGCCGCGGGATTGTCCTTCCCGGGCGCTTTCCTGCGAGGTTTCTGCGGGGAGGACGTCGCCGGTCATGCTGGCCGCGACCCCACTTGGTTCATGGAGCCAGAATGAATATCGACACCCCCGCCCACGGCTTCGCCACGCCCGATCTCGATCAGGAACGGCTGGGCCTGATCGCCGCCTTCGTCTCGGTCGTCGATGCAGGCAGTTTCGCCGCCGCCGCCGATCAACTGCGCCAGACGCCCTCGACCATCAGCCGCAAGGTGCTCCGGCTCGAAGAACGGCTGGGCGTGCGCCTGCTCAACCGGACCACGCGCAAACTCGCGCTGACCGAAGCGGGCCGCGTCTATCTCGGCTTCTGCCGGTCGATCTCGGAATTGCTCAGCACGGCGGATGCCGAACTGTCGGCCTTTTCCGCGGCCCCCACGGGGGTCGTGCGCCTGTCGGTCCCGGTCGCGTTCGGACAGCGTCACCTGACCAAGCTCATCGGCGAGTTTCTCAAGACCTACCCCCGCATCGAGGTCGAGGCGGTCTATTCCGATGACATCGCCGACATGATCTCCGACAGCTTCGACCTGTCGATCCGCATCGGCAAACTCTCCGACAGCAGCCTCGTCGCCCGAAAGCTCAAATCCATCCGCCGCTATCTGGTGGCGTCGCCCGACTACATCGCCGCGCATGGTCAGCCCGCGACGCCCGCCGATCTCGCCGATCACGATTGCATCCGCTACCTGCGCTACCGCTCGGCGGGCTACATCTGGCGTTTCGAACGGGGCGACGACGCCACCTGCGACACCACCGTGAACGTGCGCGGCTCGTTCCGCTGCGACAACTCCGAAGCGGTCCACTCCTCTGCGCTCGCAGGCGGCGGCATCGGCATCGTGTCCGATTACATCTGCTACGAGGCGCTCGCGCAGGGCACGCTGGTGCGGCTCCTGCCGGAGTGGAACGTCATGCCCGAAAGCGGCATCTACGCCTGCTGGCCGGGGTCGCGCGCGCTCTTGCCCAAGGTGCGCCTGCTGGTCGACTTTCTGAGCGACCGGATCCAGCGCGAAAACTGGTCGGGCGTCTGAAGGGCGACCCGGGCGGCGCATCAATAGCCTCCTCGGAACACCGGCCGCGCGATCGAGGCGCGGACATGGTCGATCATGGTGATGAAGTCGAACACCGGCAGACCTGTCGCCTGCTGCACCGCCGCCGAATAGGGCGGCAGGTTCGAACACTCGATCAACAGCGCGCGAATGTTGGGATAGGCGGTGACCAGTGCCTGCGCGACCGCGACCGTCTCGGCCTCGACCACCTCGGTGTCGAGCCGCCCCTTCTCGTCCAGAATGGCCTCACGAAACCCCGGCTGATGCTCCATCCCGCCGACCCGGATCGTCCGGTTGCGCTCGGGCCAGGCCGCGTCGAGCAGGCCCGCGTTCATCCGGTCCGAATGGGCGCAGATCAGGCCGATCTCGCCCTCGGGCGGAATCAGGCTCGCGATGAACCGCAGCTGCAACAGGCTCGACATCATCACCGGGACCTTCAAGGCCTGCGCCACGAGGTCCTGATAGACCAGCATGTAGCCGCAATCCGAGGTGATCGCCTTGACGCCCTCGCGCTCCAGCTTCTGCGCCGCTTCGATCATCGCGTCGATGGCGGCCGTCTCGCCCCGCTCGACGAGGCTCTCGATGGTGACCCCGCGCACGGTCTCGTAAAGCACCGGATAGTCATAGGTCGACGCATTGCCCACATCCCCCGGCGGGAACGGGTTGAAGCATTCCATCAGCAGAATGCCGATGTCGTGCCCATAGCTCTGCGCGCCCCTGCGTCCGTAATAGACCGGCATGTCCCGCCCCTCCCGCCGCTCAGGCCTTGGCCGCCACGGCGTCGAGGTAACGGAACGGGTCCGAGGTGAAGGTCGCGCCCCCCGAGACGAGCAACTCGGCCCCCGAGACGTAATAGGCTTCGTCCGAAGCGAGGTAGACCGCCGCCGCCGCCACGTCGTCCGGCTGGCCGATCCGGCCCATCGGGTAGTAGCGCGCGCGGTCCTCGATGATTTCGGGGGTGCTCAGGAACGGCGCCACCAGCGGCGTCTCCACCACCCCCGGCGCGATGGCGTTCACGCGAATGCGGTACTGGCCGAGCTCGACCGCCATCGTCTTGGTGATGTGCGAAATCGCGGCCTTGGTCGCGCCGTAAGCGCCTTCACCCCCCGAACAGACGTTGTCGGCGTCGAGCGAGGACATGAACAGGATGCAGCCGCCGGTCCCACTTGCCTTCATCGCCTTGGCCGCGGCCTGTGCGCCGTAGAACGACGATGTGACGTTGAGCGCCCACATCTTTTCGAGCCCCTCGGGGTCGATGTCGATCCAGTCGCGCATCGCGCTTTCGACAAAGCCGCCCGCGTTGTTCACCCAGATGTCGATGTCGCCGTAGGTGTCGAGCGCGGCCTGCGCCAGCGCATCGACCGCAGCTTTGGAGGTCACATCGGTCACGACCGCCGTGGCGCTGCCGCCCTCGGCCTCGATCTCGGCCACGAGGCTCGTGAGGTCCGCTTCGGTGCGCGCCCCGGCCACGATCTTGGCCCCCTTGCGGGCATAGGCAAGCGCGATGGCGCGCCCCAGTCCCTTGCCCGCTCCGGTGATGACGGCGACCTTGTCGGTGAGTTGGAAATTCATGTGCGGCTCCATTCGTTGTCCGGCATCGACCCGCTGCGGGAGCCCGTGCTCGACCGCTGGTGTCCGATGCGCTTGGCACCATGTTGGGGCCGGTTCCGAATGGGATAAATGCCCGCGTCCGCATCGCTTTCGTGCAGCGGGCGCATGAATGAAACGATGGGAAACGCGGTGCCCGACGGCGGTGGATCACGAGGGCCGGATCGGGCTTTCGGGCAATGACCACAGGTCTGCCCGCCGATTGAAACACCGGCATGACAGGCGCCGTTTCGGGGTGTCGGGGCGATGGGTTATCGCCGCCGCGCGGCTTACTGCGGCGTCGGCCCCTCGGACGACAGGGTCACGCCCAGCGCGAATCCCGACCCCTTCGGTCCGACCTGCCAGCGGCGCGGCGGCTCCTGCCGATCCCGCTCGCGGGTGAGGTGCCAGCCCTCCTCGACCTCATGCGCCGCCTCCATGCGCCAGCGGCTCTCGGCCCCCGGCGCGATGCCCTCGGGGGTGAGGACCAGACCCAGCGGCACCACGCCGTGGCCCGCCCCGGCCTCGCAGGCCAGTTGCAGCCGCCGCATCGGCGTCAGCCCCGGCGGCCCCGGCAACTCTCCCACCACCAGCGGCACCGCGCCCGAGCGCAGCGCCTCTTCCAGCGTCCACAAGAGATCGACCGGGCGCGCGGCGTCGACGAATACGACCCGCCCCGGGTCCATCATCCGCGCCAGCCCCGGCCCGTGCAGCCGCGCGCCTTCCCACGCCGGGCGCACCCAGATCACCGGCCCGGCCATGCCGCCCGCCACGATCGTCGCCAGCGTATGACGCGCCGGCCCGCAAAACTCATGCACCCGCCCCGTGGCCAGCTCCAGCCGGTCGAGAAAGGTCTGGCCCGGGCGGTCACGATGCGGGCGGCGGTCAAGGAGCACGTTCTGATGCATGGCCCCATGATAAATGTTCGCCAAATGTTCTCAATCCCATTCGTCAGGAAATTTTTCGAACGCATTCAAACATTCACTGATACGATAATGTCACTGCAATCAGGGAGGATTGAATGAAACGACTCGCAACCGCGGCGGCCTTTGCCCTCGCCACCGCCGCTCCGGCCCTCGCCGAGGGCGAAACCCACCACCTCGCGATCCATGTCGACGAAGCCGATGCGCAGGTGATGAACATGGCGCTGAACAACGCCCAGAACGTGCGCAGCTACTATGCCGAACAAGGCGACAGCGTCGTGATCGAGATCGTCGCCTATGGCCCCGGCCTCACCATGTTCGTCGACGGCAAAAGCCCGGTGGCGGACCGGATCGCGACCATGTCGCTGGAAAGCGACGACATCACCTTTGCCGCCTGCGGCAACACCCTGCGCAACATGTCGGAAAAGGCAGGCGCCGACGTCGCGCTCCTGTCCGAGGCCCATGTGGTTCCCTCCGGCGTCGTGCGCCTGATGGAACTCCAGCAGGAGGGCTATGCCTACGTGCGCCCCTGACGACCACCCCCGGGGGAGCCACCCTCACCCCGGGGGTTCACATTCCTGACGGCCCGCGCAAAAGTGCGCGCGAACCGACAGGAGATCCAATCCATGAAGATGAACACCATCGCCGGCGGCGCCCTCACCGTCAGCGAGCTTTGCCTTGGCTCGATGACATGGGGCACCCAGAACACCGAGGCCGAAGGCCATGCCCAGATCGACATGGCGCTCGACCACGGCATCAACTTCATCGACACCGCCGAGATGTATCCGACCAATCCGTTGTCCAAGGATCACTACGGCAACACCGAAAAGATCATCGGCACATGGTTCGCCAAGACCGGGCGGCGCGACGACGTGATCCTCGCCACCAAGGTCACCGGCCCCTCGGCCACCGTGCGTAAGGAGGGGTACGACGGCGACATCATCCGCCAGACCGTCGACGACAGCCTGCGCCGCCTCCAGACCGACTACATCGACATCTACCAGACCCATTGGCCCCAGCGCGGCTCCTACCACTTCCGCCAGAACTGGGGCTTCAAGCCGTGGGAACAGGACCCGGTCGAAACCGACGACCATATGCGCGACGTGATGGAAACCCTCACCGAACTGCGCGACGCGGGCAAGATCCGGCACTTCGGCGTGTCGAACGACACCGCATGGGGCACCGCAAAATGGCTCCAGATCGCGCGCGAAATGGGCGGGCCCGAAGTGGCGACGATCCAGAACGAATACTCGCTCTTGGCCCGCATGTTCGACACCGACCTCGCCGAGCTTTGCATGCACGAGGGCGTGCGCTGCCTGTCCTACTCGCCGCTGGGCGCAGGGCTTCTGACCGGCAAATACGAGGGCGGCAAGACCATCCCCGCAGGTTCCCGCCTCGACATCAACGGCGACCTCGGCGGGCGCAAATCCGAACGGGTCTGGGCGGCAGTCGACGCCTATCTCGCCATCGCCGAGAAACACGGGCTCGACCCGGTCCAGATGTCGCTGGCCTTCGTCACCTCGCGCCCGTTCATGGGCTCGGCCATTTTCGGCGCGACGAAACCCGAGCATCTCGAGCGTGCGCTCGGGGCTGCCGACATGACGCTCTCGGACGATGTCATCAAGGACATAAACATCGCGCATAAAGCGCATCCGATGCCCTACTGAACTCATCCGTCTCCGCCCGGCCTTCGTATGAGGGATCAGAAATGGAGACAGACAGATGCGTTTCACGAAAACCCTCATGGCGCTGGCGGCCACCGCCGCCCTCGCCACCCCCGCAACCGCCGCCAGCTATCGCGACACCAACGTCCCGATGCAGACGGTGAACGTCGATCTGAACCGCTACATGGGCAAGTGGTACGAAATCGCCCGCTATCCCAACTGGTTCGAAAACAACTGCGCGGGCGTGACCGCCGAATACACCCTTCAGGGCGACACCTTCGAGGTGCTCAACACCTGCCGTCAGGGCACGCCCGACGGCCCCGCCCGTTCGCGCGCCGCCATGGCCACCCCGGTCGGCCCCGGCAAGGTCGAGGTCGACTTCGTCCAGATGCTCCCCGGTATCGGCGTCGGCGACTACTGGGTGCTCTATGTCGCACCCGACTATTCCCTCGCCGTGGTCGGTGAACCCTCGGGCAGCACCGGCTGGGTGCTCTCGCGCACGCCGCAGATCCGTCAGAGCCAACTCGACACCGCCTATGGGGTGCTGAAGAAAAACGGATACGACACCTCGGAAATTCAACTGGTCGCGCAGTAAGCCAGCTTCTACAAGGACGGCATGAGAGCCATTTTTCTTGCCGTCCTTCTCGCCCTCGCCGCCTGCGCCCCGCGCCCGGCCGAAGGCCCGCGCATGACCTCGGTCGTCGGCTACGACGCGGCCCGCTTCATGGGCCAATGGGTCGAAGTCGCCACCGTGGGCCGCGCCCCTGCCGCCGGAACGTGGAGCATCCATGACCGCGAAGGCGCGACCTTTTTCGCAGGCCTTCCGGGGGCCGAAAACGTGGTCAGCTTCATCGACCGGGGCAACGGCCGCCTCGATTTCGCCGACCGGACCGGCACGCTCTATGTGCTCTGGGCCGACGCCGACGACCGCACCGTGGTTCTGGGCCGCCCCGACCACAGCTTCGGCGTGATCCTGAACAAGGGTGCAGGCATCTCGCCCGACCGCCTCGCCGCCGCGCGCGACGTGATGGAGTGGAACGGCTACGACCTCGGAACGCTGCAGTGATCGAACCCTGGGTTCTGGTGGCCCTCGCGGCCGCCGTCGCACAGACCGTCCGCTTCGCGCTGCAAAAGACCCTGCGCGGCTCCGGCCTCAGCTCCGGCGGCGCGACCTTCGCCCGCTTCGTCTATGCCGCCCCCATCGCCCTTGCCGTCACCGCCGTCTGGCTGATCACGCGTGGCGAGCCCCTGCCGCCTTTCTCGCTCACCTTCTGGACTTTCGTGGTCGTCGGCGGGCTGAGCCAGATCATCGCGACGATGGCCACCGTCCAGCTGTTCGCCGAACGCAACTTTGCCGTCGGTGTCGCCTTCACCAAGACCGAGACGATTCTGGTCGTCCTGTTCTCCTTCGTGCTGCTGGGCGAACCCGTGGCCCCCGCCGGGCTCGCCGCGATCCTGATCGGCGTCGTCGGCGTCATCCTTCTGAGCTGGCGCACCGGCGGCGGTCGGCTCGCGCTGTTCAACCGGGCCTCGGGCCTCGGCATTCTGGCCGGAGCGCTCTTCGGTCTCGCCGCCATCGGCTACCGTGGTGCAACGCTTGAAATCGCCTCTGACAGCGCGTTTTTCCGCGCCGTCGTCACGCTCGCCGCCGTCACCACGTTCCAGTCCATAGCGATGGCCATCTACCTGCGCACCGCCCAGCCGGGCGAGATGACGCGGGTCGCCAAACGCTGGCGCATGACCGCCCTCGTCGGCATCACCGGCATGCTCGGCTCATTGGGCTGGTTCGTGGCCTTTGCGCTCGAAAATGCCGCCTATGTGCGCGCACTCGGACAGATCGAACTCGTGTTTTCGCTCATGGTCGCGTGGCTGATCTTTCACGACCGCTCGACCCGGCGCGAGGTGCTGGGCATGGCGCTCCTCCTGATCTCGATCGTGGCACTGATCCTCGTCACTTAAGATTTCTGCGGTGCAGCATTTGCCTTTTCCTTGGGCAAATCGCCGTTTCACAGCCTATCGCACCGCCATTCTTTGCAGGTGCAGCATTTTTCCCGAGGGAACTTGGCCGAGGCGAAACGGTTGATTCACGGTCCCGTGGTAGGCTTGTCTTGCCACAGCCGGAGACTGACATGACCCGCTTGCGCCTGAGTGTTGCTACCGTCCTGACCGCGCTCGTCGGGCTCGCGTTCGCCGCGCCCGCACTCCTGCCCGACCTCTCCGGGGCCACCGCCGCCCATGTCACGCCCTTGGCCAAACCGCCTGCGCCCGCGCCTGCACCCGAGGCGCCCGACACCGTGACCCCTGTGGCCGCGCGTCCCGCCTTCGATCCCCAGCGGCTCGATCAGGTGGTTTCGGTCTGGGCCGATGCCCACAACCAGCGCAACGTCACCATCGCCGTTCTGCGCGAGGGTGAGGTGATCGCCTCGATCGGCCTCGGCCTCGGGCGCTCGACCCTCGCGCAACCCGTCGCCTCGCTGTCCAAGGCGATCACCGCCATGTGCTTGAACGAGGTTTTGTTGCGCCACGACCTGCGCTGGACCGCGACCTTGCGCGATCTGCGCCGCGCCTTTGAACGCTTCGGCATCAGCCCGGCACCCCACACGCTCGACCTGACGCTCGCCCAACTCGCCACGCACACCAGCGGCCTGTCCCCGGACATCACACAGGCGCGCATGTCCTCGGCCCAGTGGCCGGGCAGCGGCACGCATCTGACCTTCGCCACGCAGGCGCTGCGCGCCGCCCCCGCCACCGACCATCCCGGCGACTACTTCTATTCCAACACGAACTATGCCGTCCTCGGCACGGTGATCGAAGTGCTGGAAAACCGCCCATATGGCGAGGTCTGCGCAGAAGCGGTCCTTGCCCCGGCCGGTGTCGAAACCGCGCGCCTCGACGGTCGCGTCGGTTCCATGTCCTCCTTCGCCGGATGGGAAATCTCGGCCCCCGACTACGCCCGGTTCTTTGCCCATTGGTACGGCGCCGACCAGCCGTGGATGCTCCACCCCGAGGCGTTTCCGCACGGCGCCAACGGCTATGGTCTGGGCGTGTTCACCACCCGTGCGGGCGACGTGACCCACGACGGCATGCTCTGCTCCAACGCCCCACGCCAGAATTTCGGCGCCACCGTCCGGCGACTCGCCGATGGCACGGTCTATGTCGCGACATGGCAGGGCTGCCTCGACCAACGCGCCTATCGCCTTCTCGACCGCGCGGTTCAGGCCGTCCTCTGACCCCTGAACCGACCGGTCACGAACCACCCACAGGCAAATGACATTTCCATGAACTCCATGTCGCGTGCGTGCAGAGCATCTGTGCGAAAGCGCCACAGGACAACCTCTGCCCGGCGGCTTATGTGAGTTTCAGACAACACGCAAAGGAGTCTGACATGGACCTGAAATTCAACGGTAAAACCGCAATCGTCACCGGCGGCGCCTCGGGCATCGGCGCAGCCATCGTGGATGAACTGGCCGCCTCGGGTGCGACCGTCATCGTGGCCGATCTCAAGCTCGGCGACGCCGAAGCCAAAGCCAAGGCCGTCACCGAAGCCGGGGGCAAAGCACTGGCGTTCGAGGTCAACGTGGGCGACGCGGAAGCCATCGAGAAACTGGTCGAATTCGCCAAATCCGAAACCGGTGGCCTGCACTACATCGTCAACAACGCGGGCATCGGCGGCGAAGCCGCTCCGATCGGCGAAACCACCCCTGAAAAGTGGCGCGGCCTGATGGATGTGAACCTGAACGGCGTCTACTACGGCCACCGCTACGGCATCCCGGCGATCAAAGCCTCCGGCGGCGGCTCCATCGTCAACGTCGCCTCGATCCTGGGCTCGGTCGGCATCGCGAACAGCTCGGCCTATGTCGCGTCGAAACACGCGGTGGTCGGCATGACCAAATCCGCCGCCCTCGAATACGCCAAGGACGGCGTGCGCATCAACGCGGTCGGACCGGGCTTCATCCGCACGCCGCTGATCGACGCCAACCTCGACGAGGCGACCCAAAAGGCGCTCGCCGGCATGCACGCAATGGGCCGGATGGGCGAACCGGAAGAGGTCGCGGCGCTGGTCGTGTTCCTCCTGTCGGACCGGGCGAGCTTCATCACCGGCTCCTACCATCTGGTCGACGGCGGCTACACCGCGCAATAAGCCCGGAAAACGCGCGTCTGCGGCCCCCTCCCGCAGGCGCGCTAACGTCTGGCACGTCGCGCCGGGTTGCGATACACCCGGCGCGAACTCATGCAAGGATCAGACATGGCGCGCATCCTCATCACCTCGGCCCTGCCCTATATCAACGGGATCAAGCACCTCGGGAACCTCGTCGGCTCCCAGCTTCCGGCGGACCTTTACGCCCGCTACATGCGCGCGCGCGGTCACGAGGTCATGTTCATCTGCGCGACCGACGAACACGGCACGCCTGCCGAGCTGGCCGCCGCAAAGACCGGCGAAGCGGTCGCCGATTACTGCGCCCGGATGCATGACGTGCAGGCCGAACTGGCCGATGGGTTCCGCCTGTCGTTCGACCACTACGGCCGCTCGTCCTCGCAGCGCAACCACACGCTCACCCAGCACCTCGCCGGGAAACTGGCCGAGAACGGCTATATCGAAGAGGTCAGCGAAGAGCAGGTCTATTCCAACGCCGACGGCCGTTTCCTCCCCGACCGCTATATCGAGGGCACCTGCCCCAACTGCGGCTACGACAAGGCGCGCGGCGACCAGTGCGAGAACTGCACCAAACAGCTCGACCCCGTCGACCTGATCGAACCGCGCTCGGCCATCTCCGGCTCCACCGATCTCGAAGTGCGCCAGACCAAGCACCTGTTCCTCAAGCAATCCGCGATGAAGGACGAAATCGACGCATGGATCGACCAGAAAACCGACTGGCCGGTGCTCACCACCTCGATCGCCAAAAAGTGGCTCCACGACGGCGACGGGCTTCAGGATCGCGGCATCACCCGCGACCTCGACTGGGGCATCCCGGTCAAGAAGGGCACCGAGGACTGGCCGGGGATGGAGGGCAAAGTCTTCTACGTCTGGTTCGATGCGCCGATCGAATACATCGCCGCGACCGCCGAATGGGCCGATGCGACCGGACGTTCGGAAAGTGAATGGGAACGCTGGTGGCGCACCGACAAAGGCGCCGACGATGTTCGCTATGTGCAATTCATGGGCAAGGACAACGTCCCCTTCCACACCCTGTCCTTCCCCGCCACGATCATGGGATCGAACGAGCCGTGGAAGCTTGTCGACTATATCAAGTCGTTCAACTACCTGAACTACGACGGCGGCCAGTTCTCGACCTCGCAGGGCCGCGGCGTGTTCATGGATCAGGCGCTCGAAATCCTGCCCGCCGACTACTGGCGCTGGTGGCTCCTGTCCCACGCGCCGGAAAACTCCGACGCGGAATTCACCTGGGAAAACTTCCAGTCCTCGATCAACACCGACCTCGCCAACGTGCTGGGCAACTTCGTCTCCCGCGTGACCAAGTTCTGCTCGTCGAAATTCGGCGACACCGTCCCCGAGGGCGGCGAACTGGGCGAGACTGAGACCGCGCTCATCGCCGACCTGACCGCCCGCATCCGGTCCTACGAGAAACAGATGCAGGCGATGGAGGTCCGCAAGGCCGCGCAGGAGCTTCGCGCGATCTGGGCCGTGGGCAACGAGTATCTGCAGACCGCCGCCCCTTGGACCGTGTTCAAGACCGACCCCGATCAGGCGGGCGCGATCATCCGGCTCATGCTGAACCTGATCCGCGTCTACGCCGTGCTCTCGGCCCCCTTCGTGCCGGACGCCGCCGCCAAGATGCTGTCGGGGATGAACACGCTCGACACCGATTGGCCCGACGATGTCGAAGCCGCGCTTTCCGTTCTGCCTAAAGGACATGCATTCACGGTGCCCGAAGTGCTCTTTACCAAGATCACCGATGAGGACCGCGAAGGCTGGCAGCAGAAATTCGCAGGCCAGCGGAGCTGACACGCCGAATTGTCATTGCCGTTTCACTGACCCGCGTTACCATCCTCGCAGCAGGAGGTAACGGGCAGGATGGCCGCGATGATGATACAGCAACTGCCGTTTCATCTGAGGAACACGGGCAAGCGTGATGTGCGCTCGCAGTTCAGCGCGTTACCCTACAAGATCGAGAACGGCAAAGTCCGTATCCTGCTCATCACCTCGCGCGGCACCGGGCGCTGGATCATCCCCAAGGGCTGGCCCATGCACCAATGCACCCCGGCCGAAGCCGCCGGGATCGAAGCCTTTGAAGAGGCAGGGGTAAAAGGCCAGCCGCACAATGCGGTCATCGGCTTTTACACCTACTCCAAGATCCAGCAGGGCCGCCGCATGCCGGTGGTCGTCGCGGTCTTTCCCGTCGAGGTGACGCAGGAGGTCATGAACTGGCCCGAACGCGGTCAGCGGCGGCGCAAATGGATGGGCCGCAAGAAAGCCGCCAAGCTGGTGCAGGAACCGGAACTGGCCCAGATCATCCGCAACTTCGACCCGACATTGCTGTGAGCCGCCTTGCGCGGGTCCGCCAAAGGTTTACATAACCTTGTACCTTTTGTGACAGGTCTAAGAGATGATCCGCTACGCCGTGAAATGTGCCAAAGGGCATGTTTTTGAAAGCTGGTTCCAGAACGCCGCCGCCTTCGACACGCTCGCGGCCAAGGGTCATGTTGCCTGTCCGGATTGCGGCTCCACCGAGGTCGAGAAATCCCTCATGGCGCCCCGCGTGACAACGTCCGAGACCGCTCAGGCCGTCGAGACCTCGCCCGAGGCCGAGCGCGACCGCAAGATCGCCGAACTCAAAGCCAAGGTCGAAGCCGAGGGCGATTATGTCGGCCAGTCCTTCGCCGCCGAAGCGCGCAAGATGCACGAGGGCGAGACGCCCAATCGCATGATCTATGGCGAGGCCAACCCGAAAGAGGCGATCTCGCTCCTCGAGGATGGTATCCCCGTGACACCCCTGCCCTTTTTGCCGACGCGCAAGGCCAACTAGCCTGTAGCCAAGTGCCGCGATCCTGCTAGAATCGCGGGCATGAAGGTCGTTTTCGAAACTCGTTTCTCATTCTTCGGCCAATCGGGCTGGAAGTCCGACCATGCCGCCGATCCGGCGCTCCTGTTCGCGCCCGAGCGGCTCGAACAGCGCCTGACCTATTTCGAGCAGGTCACGCTGGCCTCGCTCAAGGGCCAGACCGACCCGGAGTTCGAACACCTCATCCTGTCCTCCACCCTGATGCCCGAAGACTGGCAGACCCGCCTGCGCACGCTGTGCTACGACACGCTGGGCAAGGATCGCTGCCGGATCGTGTTCCGGCCCGAGGGCTCGGCAGGCCACATCATCAAGAACACGATCGCCCGCGCCTATGGCGACGAGCGTGTGGCGCAGGTGGTGCTGGACGACGACGACGCGGTCTCGACCGATTTCGTGGCGGCGGTGAAATACTACGGCAACTTCGCCATGCGCGACCCGATGAACCCGCGCCCCTACACCTTCCTGTCCTTCCCGCGCGGCTACACATTGGGCATCGAGAACGGCAAGATCGACTGGCTCTCGCCGCGCTACGTGCCCTACACAAATCTGGGTCTCGCGCTCATCGCGCCCGGCACGACCAAGCGCAACCCGTTCCTGACCAGCCACAAACGGATCGGCCTGCGCCATCCCTCCTACATGGTCACGCACCTGCGGCCCTATTACCTGCGCGCCGTCCACGGGCTGAACGACAGCCGGGCGCATACATCGGACGAATTGCTCGACCGCGACGGGATCGCGGGCGTCTTTGCCTACTTCCCGTGGCTCGCGCAGCATTTCCCCGGCATCGAACCGCGCCGCCGCGATCCGGGAATCGCTGCGCAGTAACTGTTTCACTTCGGGAAACGATTTCGGGGCGCATGCCCCTGCAACGCATTCGCGCGAAACAATTTAACCTTAACGCGCTGTGAATAATGGCTTTTTCGCGTCAAAATTGCGGAATTTTGTATCCACCCCGTCACGGCTGCAGCTAGTATCGACACATTAGGGGGTTCGGCTGGCTGCCGCTTTCGCCGAAGCCCGTGCATTTCATACGTCGGGGGGCGTCACATGTTCTTTCTCCTTCTTCTGATTCCGCTTCTGCTGGGATTCGCATTCTTCTTCGATTTCGGCGGGCCGGATGACGGCACGGACACGGACACGGACACCGATTCCAACCAAGGCGGCGGTGGCGCACCCGATCCTGGCGACAACAACGGCACCGACACCGACACCCCGGACGGTAGCGTGAACGGCGGCCCCGAAGACCCCGATGTGACGGTCGACAGCTCCGGCGCCTACTACCTCACCGACCTTCTCGACATCTTCTATGGCGGCGCGGGCAACCAAGAGGTCTTTGCGCTCGACGGCAACGACACGGTCAGCGGCCAACTCGGCGACGACACGATCCACGGCAACGGGGGCAACGACACGCTCTACGGCGGCTACGGTGAGGACTTCATCGAGGGCAACGAAGGCAACGACTCGATCTACGGCAGCTTCGACGACGACGAGCTTCACGGCAACGCCGGCGACGATTTCGTCTCGGGCGGCACGGGCGACGACGCGATCTTCGGCGAAGACGGCGCAGACACGCTTCAGGGCGACGATGGCGACGACACAATCGACGGCGGCGCGGGCGACGACACGATCGACGGCGGCACCGGCGCCGACGTGATCGCGGGCGGTCTGGGCGACGACACCGTGCAGGGCGGCGCAGGCGACGATCAGGTCGCGGGCGATGCGGGCGACGACATGCTCTATGGCGGCGAAGGCAACGACACCATGACCGGCGGCGCGGGCGAAGACGACCTCACCGGCGGCAACGGCGACGACAACCTCAACGGCGGCGCGGATGACGACATCCTGCGCGGCAACGCTGGCTCCGACACCCTCGCGGGCGAAGATGGCGACGACATGCTTTATGGCGGCGCGAACGACGACGCCCTCGACGGCGGCGCTGGCGACGACACGATCAGCGGCGGCATCGGCAACGACACCATCGCGGGCGGTGACGGCGCCGACTTTATCGACGCAGGCGACGGCAACGATACGGCCGACGGCGGTGCGGGCGACGACACGATCCTCGGCGGCAACGGCAACGACGATCTGAACGGCGGCGCTGGCAACGACTACATCCAGGGCGACGCGGGCGACGACATCATCACCGACCTGACCGGCGACAACGACCTGCGCGGCGGCATCGGCGACGACACGATCACCGCAGGCGACGGCGATGACGCCATCCGCGGCGGCGACGGTGACGACACCATCGACGGCGGCAACGGCGACAACATGATCTGGACCGGCGCGGGCGACGACAGCGTGGTCACCGGCGACGGAGCCGACACGATCAACACCGACGACGGCGACGACACCGTGGCCTCTGGCGCGGGCGACGACACCGTCTATGCCGGTACGGGCAATGACGAGGTCGACGGCTGGACCGGCAACGACCTGATCGACGGCGGCGACGGCGACGACACGCTCTACGGCTACGAAGGCGACGACGACCTGCGCGGTGGCGCTGGCGACGACTACCTCCTTGGCGAAAACGGCGACGACGTTCTGGACGGCGGCGCGGGCATCGACACGCTCGACGGCGGCGCAGGCGACGACACCATCTACATAGACATCGGCGACAACGCCTTTGGCGGCGACGGGGCCGACACCTTCATCGTCGACAACTCCGACCCCGAATACTATCTGGCCGACGGCACGACGCCGAACGTCGCGGTGATCGAAGATTTCGACGTCACGCAGGACATCCTCCAGATCGAGGGCCTGAACGCCAACGAACTGGGTCTCGACGGCGCGCTCGCGGTGAACGCCACCGGGCTCGACGCGGGCCTCCTGCTCACCATCACCGACAGCTCCTCGGGCTCCGACGTGGTCTATGCCCGCATCCTGCTCAAGGGCCTGACCGAGGCCGATGCCGACAGCATCATGGGCCCCGACATCATCGGCACCGATGACGACGACAACCTGTCGGCCAACTCCACCGCCAATTCGATCTACGGGCGCGATGGCGACGACTATATCGACGGCGGCATCCTCACAGACCTGATCGAGGGCGGCGACGGCGACGATGTCATCACCGGCGGCGATGGCGGCACCAACCTCGCGGGCGGCAACGGCAACGACACGATCTATGGCGGTGCTGGCAACGACGATATCCTCGGCAATCCGGGCGACGACATGCTCTCGGGCGGTGGCGGCGACGACACCATCGACGGCATGGGCGGCGCGGACGAGGCCGATGGCGGCGACGGCAACGACACGATCTTCGGCGGCACCAACGACGACATTCTGCGCGGCGGTGACGGCGACGATTATGTCGATGGCGGCGGCGGCAACGACGACCTCGACGGCGGCGACGGCAACGACACGATCGAAGGCATGGCTGGCGACGACGTGATCGACGGTGGCGCGGGCAACGACACGATCAACGGCGGCACCGGCGGCGACATCATCGACGCGGGCGACGGCGACGACTACGTCGACGGGTGGAGCGGCTCCGACGTCATCAACGGCGGCGCAGGCAACGACACGCTTCTGGGCTATGACGGCGGCGACACCATCGACGGCGGCGACGGCGATGACGAGATCTACGGCGAAGATATGAGCGACGTGCTCTACGGCGGCACCGGCAACGACCTGATCGACGGCGGCTCCGGCGACGACACGATCATCACCGGCACCGGGGTCGACACGGTCAATGGCGGCACCGGCAACGACTTCATCGAGGTCGAGGGCGTGGGCGAGATCACTCTGGGCGACGGAAACGACATCGTCTTCGTCAGGAACGAGATCGGCACCAACGGCACCGACGACCGGGTCGTCACCGACTTCTCGACGGCGGACGATGCGATCATGGTCCCGGCGGGCGAGCTGTCGAACTACTCCATCGTCGATGGCGGCGCAGACGGGCTCTACCTGCTCTGGACCACCAGCAGCGTGGGCGGCGGTGTCGCGGCCTCGGTCGCCTTGACCCTACAGGGCCTCACGGTGGCCGACATCCCGAACGTCACCCTTCAGGAAGAGCCCATCGCGGTCCCCTGACCTCTTGCGCAATCCCGCGGCTGAGCTTATCAGGCGCGGGATTGAAAAAGACCACGGGGACAGGCGCATATGCCGCTTCTGGTGATGAAATTCGGCGGCACCTCTGTCGCCACCCTCGACCGGATCGCGCGCGCCTCCAAGCGGGTCGCGCGCGAAGTCGCGAATGGCTACGACGTGATCGTCGTGGTCTCGGCCATGTCCGGCAAGACCAACGAACTCGTCGGCTGGGTCGAAGAGACCTCGCCGCTCTACGACGCGCGTGAATACGATGCGGTCGTGGCATCGGGCGAGATCGTGACCGCAGGCCTCATGGCGCTGCGCTTGCAGGAAATGGATATCCCCGCCCGCAGCTGGCAGGGCTGGCAGGTGCCGGTGCGCACCACCTCCGCCCACTCCGCCGCACGGATCGAGGAAATCGGCACCGATGCGATCAACGCGAAATTCGGCGAAGGCTTCAAGGTCGCCGTCGTCGCGGGCTTTCAGGGCATCAGCCCCGAGGGCCGCGTGACCACGCTGGGCCGGGGCGGCTCCGACACCACCGCCGTCGCCTTTGCCGCCGCTTTCGGGGCCGACCGCTGCGACATCTACACCGATGTCGATGGCGTCTACACCACCGATCCCCGGATCGAGGACAAGGCCCGCAAACTCGACAAGATCGCGTTTGAGGAAATGCTCGAACTGGCCTCGCTCGGTGCCAAGGTGCTCCAGACCCGCTCGGTCGAACTGGCCATGCGCTACAAGGTCAAGTTGCGCGTCTTGTCGTCTTTCGAAGAATATGACCCCAATGCAGGCACGCTGGTCTGCGACGAGGAGGAACTCGTGGAACAGAATGCCGTCTCCGGTGTGGCCTACAGCCGCGATGAAGCCAAAATGACCCTGATCTCGGTGGCCGACCGCCCCGGCATCGCAAGCGCGATCTTCACGCCCCTCTCCGAGGCGGGCGTGAACGTCGACATGATCGTTCAGAACATCTCCGAAGAAGGTCGCACCGACATGACCTTCTCCTGCCCCACCAATCAGGTGAAGCGGGCCGAGGATGCGCTGGCGAAGGCCAAGGAAACCGGCGCGATCAACTTCCGCGAACTGGTGGCCGATACGGACGTCGCCAAGGTCTCGGTCGTGGGCATCGGCATGCGCAGCCACGCAGGTATCGCCGCCAAGATGTTCTCGGTCCTCGCCCGCGACTCGATCAACATCAAGGTCATCACGACCTCCGAGATCAAAATCTCGGTGCTGATCGACCGCAAGTATATGGAGCTGGCCGTTCAGTCGCTCCACGACGCCTTCGAGCTCGACAAGGTCTGACGACCTTTCACCGGCGCGTCACGGCGCGCCGGTCGCCTGCCCCGGCTTTAGCCCCGCGAGCTTGGCCGCGAGCGCATCCAACGCCCCTACGATCCGCGCACGCTGCTTCAGGATCGGCTTCTCCACCACATGCCATGAGAACGCGGCGCACAGGCCCGCAAGCAGCATCGTCCAGACGAAGCTGATCAGCCAGTTGCGCGTGTCCCCCATCGCGTGCGCAATCGCCTGCTGGATCGGGAAACTGTACAGATACAGGCCATAGGAATAGTCGCCCGACGCGATCAGCCCGACCTTGCGCGGGTTCATCAGCCCCAGCCAGACCGTCAGATACGCCGCCGGAAGCCCGACGAAATAGGTGCCCACCGGGTCCATCAGCATGAACCCCGCCGCGACCAGCGCCAGCGCCACATAACGGCCCGACAGGATCACCTTGTCGCGCCACGCATAAAGCGCCACGCCATAAAGGAACGACAGCACCAGCACCCGCCCGTCCACATGGCGCGTGATCGGCATAACGTCGCCCTGCAGCACCGCGTTCAGCACCACGTAAAGTTGCGCGACCACCACGAACCCGATCAGCGCGCTACGGCTTCGGATCACCCGGAACAGCCACAACAGAACGATGGCGAGGTAGCACTCCAGCTCATAGGGAATCGTCCAGAGCGAGGCATTGACGGCCTGCTGCGGCAGGTCCTGAAACGTGCCGGGCAGGAAGTAATGGATATGACCGTAGATGTTCTTGAGATAGGACAGCGTGTCTGGATGGGTGAAATACTCGCCCAGTGGCAGCGTGCTGAACAGCGCCCCGATCAGCAGCATCGACAGCACGATCTCGACCGCCAGCGCCGGAACGATCCGCATCACCCGCAGCACCAGAAACTCCCGGATCGAGGCGACGCGCATCAGACTGCCCGAGATCAGAAACCCGCTCAGCGCAAAGAACATCGGCAGGATCAGGCCCACCGGCACCCGCTGCCAGCCGTCCATCGCCACATCCGGGTACGAAGTGCGAAAGGCATGCCACAGCAAAACCGAGGCCGCGAGCGCGACGCGAAGATAATCGAAGCCGGACGAACGAAACCCGGTCCGCTCCATCGCCTGTTCCAGACGTTCTGACCTGCTGAAATGCAAGATACTGCCCTCGTCCCTTAAGTTATGTCCCCGTCACTATATTTCATTCATTCCTCCCAAATCGGGGCGAAGATAGGACCGTAATCCGGCTCGTTGGGGGCATTGTCCTACGACCATTTGCCACGGCTTCCCCCGGCGTCACCGCCCAATGCGTAAAGGAAAGGGCTTTCCGGCAGGCCCGGCGGTGTGGTTTAACTCACTCGATTGCTTCAGGGGATACGGTTGAACAAGGAAACCTCCACGACCGAAGAGCCGACCGAGTCGCGAAAGCTGCTCGGCAGGCTTCGCGAGGCGCTCGCGGCCGATGGCGCGGGACAGGAGAGGCTTGACCATGTCACTGAAATCATTGCGACTTCTATGGGAGTCGAGGTCTGCTCGATCTACCTGTTCCGCGACGCCGACACGCTCGAGCTCTGCGCCACCGAGGGCCTGAAACCGGAATCGGTTCACAAGACCCGCATGCGCATGGGCGAGGGTCTGGTGGGCCGCGTCGCGCGCACGAAACGCATCATCAACAGCCCCGACGCCCCCTCTGAACGGGGGTTCCGCTACATGCCGGAGACGGGCGAAGAGATTTATTCCTCTTTCCTCGGCATCCCCGTGCAGCGACTGGGCGAGACCCTGGGCGTGCTCGTCGTGCAGTCCAAGGAAGCGCGCAAATTCACCGAGGACGAAGTCTACGGCATGGAAGTCGTGGCGATGGTGCTGGCCGAAATGACCGAGCTTGGCGCCTTCGTCGGCGAAGGCGCGGCACTGGCTGCCCTGCACCAGCGCCCGGCCATGTTCCGGGGCGGCTCAGGGCAGGAAGGCATCGCCGAGGGCCACGTCTGGCTCCACGAACCCCGCGTCGTGGTCACCAACCCGATCGCCGACGACCCACATGAGGAAGCGCGCCGCCTGCGCGCCGCCGTCGATGATCTGCGCGTGTCGGTCGACGAATTGCTCGCCACCGCCAAGACCGCCGACAAGGATCAGATTCAGGTCCTCGAAGCCTACCGCATGTTCGCCAATTCCAAGGGCTGGATGCGGCGGATGGAAGAAGACATCTATCGCGGCCTCTCCGCCGAAGCCGCCGTCGAGAAAGAGCAAAGCTCGGCCCGCGCCCGCATGGCACAGGTGCCCGACGCCTATCTGCGCGAACGTCTCCACGACCTCGACGACCTGTCCAACCGCCTCCTGCGCATCCTGACCGGTCAGGGCGGCGACACCGGCGCAGAAATGCCCGAGGACCCGATCCTCGTGGCCCAGAACATCGGCCCCGGCGAGCTTCTGGAATATGGCCGCAACCTCAAGGGCGTCGTGCTGGAGGGCGGCTCGGTCGCCAGCCACGCCGCCGTGGTCGCCCGCGCCCTCGCGATCCCACTGATCGTCAACGCCAGCCGAATCACGACCGAGGCGCTGAACGGCGACGCCATCATCGTCGACGGCGATCAGGGCGTGGTCCACCTGCGCCCCGAGGAAAGCGTGCGCGGCGCCTTCCGCGACAAGGTCGCGATGCAGGCCGAACAGCAGAAACGCTACATCGGCCTGCGCGACATGCCCGCGACCAGCGAAGACGGCAAGACGATCTCGCTGGTGATGAACGCAGGGCTGATGGCCGACCTGCCCTCGCTGGAAAGTTCCGGGGCCGAGGGTGTGGGCCTGTTTCGCACCGAGCTTCAGTTCCTGATCCGCTCCAACGTCCCGAAACGTGACGAGCTGGCCGCGCAATATGCCCGCGTGATGGACGCGGCCGGCGGCAAGCGCGTGGTGTTTCGCACCCTCGACATCGGGTCGGACAAGGTGCTGCCTTACATGAAGCCGCAGGACGAGCCGAACCCCGCGCTCGGCTGGCGCGCGATCCGCGTCGGGCTCGACCGCCCCGGCGTCATGCGCATGCAATTGCAGGCCCTCATTCGCGCCGCTGCGGGCCGCAACCTGTCGATCATGTTCCCCTTCGTGGCCCAGTTCGACGAGTTCTCCGAGGCCCGCGACCTGTTCTATTCGCAGCTCGAGCGGGAAAAGAAACTCGGCCACGAAATGCCCACCTCGGTCGAGGTCGGCGCGATGTTGGAGACCCCGTCGCTCGCCTTCGCGCCGCGTCAGTTCTTCGAAGAGGCCGATTTCATTTCCATCGGCGGCAACGATCTGAAGCAGTTCTTCTTTGCCGCCGACCGCGAAAACGAACGGGTGCGCCGCCGCTACGACACGCTCAACACCTCGTTTCTGAACCTGATCGACATGATCGTTCAGCGCTGCGACGAGGCGGAAACCCCGCTCTCCTTCTGCGGCGAGGACGCAGGCCGCCCGGTCGAAGCCGTGTGTTTCGCAGCCCTCGGCATGCGTTCGCTGTCGATGCGCCCGGCCTCGGTCGGCCCGGTCAAACACTTGATCCGGCGCACCAATCTGGACGAGCTGCGCGACATCCTCGACAGCTCCCGCCGCTCGGGCCTTCAGTCCGTGCGCGAACCTGTCATGCAATACCTGTTCCGGCGCGACGACTGAGCGCTTGCAGTTTTCCGATATTCGACCGGCTATTCAGGCGGCGTGACCCCTCAGGTCCTGCCGTTTCCCAACATCAGCCCCGCGTCCAGCGCGTGACCTTGCCGGTGATCCCGTCCCAGGCCCCATCCTCGAGCCGGTAGCCCAGCACCCGCTCGGGGTTGGTCGGCGGCGGCATCTCGACCCCCTCCAACCGCTCGAAACCGAAGCGGTTGTAATAGGGCGCGTCGCCCACCAGCATCACGCGCGGCCAGCCCTGCTCACGCGCCAGTTCCAGACTGTGCTGGATCAAGAGCCCGCCCAGCCCCTCGCCCTGCCGCGTCGGGTGAACCGCAACCGGCCCCAAGAGCAGTGCATCGTGGCGCCCAACATGGATCGGCCAGTACCGGATCGCACCGCCCAGAATGCCCTGCGCATCGCGTGCGGTCAGCGACAGCCCCTCGACCGGGTCCACATCGTCGCGCAGACGATAGGACGACAGCGCCTCGCGCCCCGGTGCAAAGCACAGGTCATACAGGGCTTCGACCTCCCACCAGTCGGCGGGCGTTTCTCGGGCAAGCGTGAACAGGGTGCCGTCCTTTCTTAGGTTCCGACCGCCTTAGCCCAATCCCGAGCCGGGATCAAAGCCCCGCGCAGGGGGCAGCACCCGGAAATCGCACACGAATTCCCCCGCGAATTTCCCGCGACCGCATTCCCTTCGCCCCTGCGACACGGTAGCAAGACACCAACATCCGCGAGGTATCCGACATGTTTTATCGCCCACAAGACGGCCACGGTCTGCCGCACAACCCGTTCAACGCGATCGTGTCGCCCCGCCCCATCGGCTGGATCTCGACCCGCTCGACTCGCGGCCACGACAACCTCGCCCCCTACTCGTTCTTCAACGCCGTCGCCTATACCCCGCCGCAGGTCATGTTCGCCTCGACCTCCGGCAAGGCCGACCGGGCGCGCGGCAAGGACAGCTTGGGAAACATCGACCAGACCGGCGTGTTCTGCGTGAACGTGGTGGAATACGAGGCCATCAACGAGATGAACGCCTCGTCGGCCAGCCTGCCCGCGAGCGAGGACGAGTTCCCCCTGTCCAAGGTGACGAAAGCCGCCTGCACCGAGATCGCGTGTTCGCGCGTGGCGCTCGCCCCGGCCTCGCTCGAATGCAAGCTGAGCCAGCTCGTGCCGCTCGAAGGCGAGAACAACTACATGGTCATCGGCCGCGTCGTAGGCGTCCACATCCGCGACGATTGCCTCGTCGATGGTAAGTTCGACATCACCCGCTTCGGCATGGTCACGCGGCTCGGCTATCGCGATTACGCGGTGATCCGCGAAGCCTTTGAACTGACGCGCCCGGACGACTGACCTATTCAGGTATGAATATCTGAGGCTCGGATTTCGCGAATACCCCCTCGCGGATGGTTGGGTGATGCTATCTCCAGATCACAGGAGACTGCCATGACCCACCGCACAGCCCTCGAAACCCCGCAAATCGCCCTCCTCCGTCTCGAAGGTCTGGCGGCCCTCGGCCTGAGCCTCGCGCTCTTCGCCTCGACCGGGGCAAGCTGGTGGCTTTTCGCCGCCCTGATCCTTGCCCCTGACCTGTCCGCCGTGGGCTATCTGGCAGGCCCGCGCACCGGCGCATGGGCCTACAACCTCGCCCACACCTACACCCTGCCCGCCGTGCTGATCGGCGCCGGATGGGCGCTCGGCGCGCCTGTGGTCGTGGCTGTGGGGGCGGTCTGGGCGAGCGATATCGGCATGGACCGCGCGGTCGGTTACGGGCTCAAACACCGCGCTGCGTTCAAGGTAACGCATCTGTCGTTTTGAGGGGTCGGGACCATACTAGAATACTAGGATTCTAGTATCCTTAAGACGCCCTCAAACCACTGACCTAACAGCATAATTTCAGACGAAACGCGTTCAGAAAGCCCCCGAACCCGATGCCCTCAGTGCCCGCCGAGAATCCCCGTGCGCACCGAATAATCCACCGCCAGCGCGTAATCCGGATCGTCGTCGCTATCGACCATCAGGTGCCCTGCGCGGGTCAAAAGCTTATGGCAATCGCGCGACAGATGCCTGAGCTGGATCGACTTGCCAGCGGCCTCATATTTCGCCGCCACCGCCTCGATCGCTTGCAGTGCCGACTGGTCCGCCACGCGACTGTCGGCAAAGTCCACGACCACCTTGGACGGGTCGTTCTCGATGTCGAACAGCTCCACGAACCCATCGGACGAGCCGAAGAACAGCGGGCCGTTCACCTGATAGACCTTTGCGCCCTCGGGGGTCACATAGGTCTTGGCGCGGATGCGCGTCGCGTTGCCCCAGGCATAGGCCAGCGCCGAGACGATGACGCCCACGACAACCGCGACCGCAAGGTCCTGCCACACCGTCACGGCGGTCACCAGCAGGATGACGAAGGCGTCGATGCGCGGCACGCGGGTCAGGATGCGGACCGAGTTCCACGCGAAGGTGCCGATCACGACCATGAACATCACACCGACGAGCGCGGCCAGAGGGATCTGCTCGATCAGCGGCGAGGCGAAGAGGATGAAGGACAAGAGGAACAGCGCGGCGGCGATGCCCGCGACCCGCGTGCGCCCGCCCGACTTCACGTTGATCATCGACTGGCCGATCATGGCGCAGCCGCCCATGCCGCCGAAGAACCCGGTGACGACATTGGCCGCGCCCTGCGCCACGCACTCCTGCGAGGCACCGCCGCGCTGGCCGGTCATCTCGCCGACGAGGTTCAGGGTCAAAAGGCTTTCGATCAGGCCGATCGCGGCGAGGATCACCGCGTAGGGCGCGACGATCTGGAACGTCTCCCAGTTCAGCGGCACGGCGGGGATGTGGAACGGCGGCAGTCCGCCCTTGATCGCGGCCATGTCACCCACGCGCGGCACGTCGATGCCGAAGCCGATGACCACGGCGGCCACCACGGCGATCCCCGCCAGCGGGGCGGGCACGACTTTGGTGACGCGCGGCATAACCCAGATCACCGCCATCGTCAGCGCGACCAGCGCCAGCATGACGATGAGCGGCACACCCGACAGCCACTCGCCTCCACCCGCGCCGTGACCGGCGGCCTCGGCGGTGCCGGGCACCTTGAATTGGGTCAATTGCGCCAGGAAAATAACGATGGCGAGGCCGTTGACGAAGCCCAGCATCACCGGATGCGGCACCAGCCGAATGAACTTACCCCATCGCATGAAGCCGACGATCATCTGGATGATCCCCATCAGCACCACGGTGGCAAACAGGTATTCGACCCCGTGATCGGCGACCAGCGCGACCATCACGACGGCAAGCGCACCGGTCGCGCCCGAGATCATGCCGGGACGCCCGCCGAAGATCGCGGTGATGAGCCCGACCATGAACGCCGCGTAAAGCCCGACGAGCGGATGGACCCCGGCGACGAATGCAAAGGCGACCGCTTCAGGCACCAGCGCCAGCGCGACCGTGAGACCGGACAAAAGCTCGATCCTGAGGCGCGAGGCGTTCAGGGGTTCGGTGGGGGCGAGCCGCAGATCGGGCGTCGCAATACGATTGGCAAATCGTGCCAGAAGTGCTCGGGCCAAGGCTCACCTCGCTCAGGGAATGTCGTTCGCGAGGGTTCCTTTATCGCCGCATTGCAGAAAACGCCACCCCCGAGAGGGCGCGCCGCTGGCCTACTCGGCCACGGCCATCGCCATGCGGACCGTCACCCATTCGCCAATGTAATAGGCCCCGATGCGCCCGAGGGTCACGAACACCACCCATTCGGTCAGCGTGGTGTGCGCCATGAGCGACGTGGCCGCCAGCGCGAAGAACGCATTGCGCAGGCCGATGACCCAGAGCGCCGAGGTCAGAACACCGGGCACCGCGGCCCAGCGCGGGCAGAGCATCGCGCGGTCCTCGTGCTCACCCAAAAGCACCATGACGGAGTACAGCAGACCGGACAGGATCGACCCGGCGATCCAGAACGACTGGATCATCCACGCTTCGGGCGACAGCCCTGCCAGCACGATGGCCACGAGCACCAGCGCGGTAAGGCCGAGGATCGATATCTGCTGCGCCCTGCTCTGGGCGCGGGCGACATAGTCGGGCACCCGGCCCGCGATCCAGATCACCGATCCGGCGGCGAGCGCCACCCAAATCGGCAGAACACCGCGCCCAAGAAGCGCGGGGTCGAGATTTGCGAAGAACGACCATGTCGCCAGTGTGATGAACGCCGGGGCGAGATCACGGGGTGGCGGCGGCGTAATACCTTGGAGAATGGACGCATTGAACATGAGAGCGATCTAGACCCGGATTGGGTCAGCAACTTGCCGCGATTGCGGCTTGTCTATGGTCGGGCGGGCTGGTTCACTCCCCGCAACACAGGAGGGCGCGCATGGATACGATGATCGGCGTGATCGGCGGCTCGGGTCTTTACGAGATCGACGGGCTGGAAGACGCGGACTGGGTAACGATCGAGACGCCGTGGGGCGATCCGTCGGACCAGATTCTCACCGGGGTTCTGGACGGGGTGAAGATGGCCTTTCTCCCCCGTCACGGGCGCGGGCATGTGCATTCGCCGACGACGGTGCCTTACCGCGCCAACATCCATGCGCTGAAGTCGCTGGGCGTGACCGACATCGTCTCGGTCTCGGCCTGTGGGTCGTTCCGCGAGGAAATGGCGCCGGGCGATTTCGTGATCCTCGACCAGTTCATCGACCGCACCGTGTCGCGTGAGAAAAGCTTTTTCGGCACCGGCTGCGTCGCCCATGTGAGCCTGGCCCACCCGATCTGCGCGCGGCTGGCCGAGGCCTGCTTTACCGCGGCAAAGGATGCAGGCGTCACGGTCCACAATGGCGGCACCTATCTGTGCATGGAAGGGCCGCAGTTCTCCACGCTCGCCGAATCGAAGCTCTACCGCGAGGTCTGGGGCTGCGACGTGATCGGGATGACCAACATGCCCGAAGCCAAACTCGCCCGTGAGGCCGAGATCGACTATGCCTCGGTCGCGATGATCACCGATTACGACAGCTGGCATCCGCAGCATGGCGAAGTCGATATCTCGGACATCATCGCCACCCTCGGCGCCAATTCCGAGAACGCGCGCAACCTGATTGCGCGGCTGCCGAAGCTTCTGGGCACCTCGCGCGCCACCTGCCCGCATGGCTGCGACACGGCGCTGGACTTCGCGATCATGACCGCGCCGGACAAGCGCGACCCGGATCTGCTCGAGAAACTGTCGGTCGTCGCGGGTCGGGTTCTTTGAGGCTGAGGGCCGCTGTCTTTGCGGCCTGTCTTCCGGGGCTCGCACTGGCGCAGGAGTTCGTCGAAGCCGACGGGCCGATGAGCGACGACGACTTTTACAACGCCGTGGCCTGCGGCGCCGATCCGGGCGGGGAATGTCGCAAACCGCTTGTCAGGTGGGAGCGTGAGGGTCGGCCGATCCGCATTGCTGTGCGGCAGATCGACGAGGTCTATCTGGGCGGCAAGAAACTCCGCGCTGCTGCCGCTTTGGAGCGGGCCATTCAGGCGCTGAACGGGGCCGATGCCGGGTTTCGGGTGGTGGAGGTCGATGCGGAGGCCGATGCCGAGATCGAGATCTTCTTTTTCGACCTCGAACGGGGTGAGGCGATCGCGGGCACGGGGATCGAGGGCGTGGATGGCTCGCCCCTTGGTGGTGCGTCGACGCGGGTGCTTTTCGAGCGCGAGACGGGGCGCATCCGGCAGGTCGCCATCGTGTTCTCGACCACGCTTGAAATCCGCGCCTATGAAAGCGTGATGCTGGAAGAGCTGACGCAGTCGATGGGGCTGATGACGGATATTCGGAACCCCTATTACGACGAGACCTCGATCTTTTCGCAGGACACGAACGCCTCGACGGAACTGGGCGAGCAGGACATCATGGCGTTGAAGCGCCACTATGCAGAGCGCTGACAGGTGCAGGCCATACGCCCCGTGCGCATCGGGGTCGGCCATAGTATAGCCGCAGGCAAAGACGCGATCCGCCACAGGAGCCAAGCTATGAAAACCGTCAAGGACTACATCCGCACCATCGTCGATTTCCCCCATGAGGGGATCATGTTCCGCGACGTGACCACGCTGTTCTCGGACCCGCGCGGGTTTCGGATGTGCATCGACCAGATGCTGCACCCCTATGCGGGCACGCGGATCGACAAGGTCGCGGGGCTTGAAGCGCGCGGGTTCATCATCGGGGGCGCGATTGCGCACCAGCTGTCGGTCGGCTTCACCCCGATCCGCAAGAAGGGCAAGCTGCCGGGGGCGACGATCAGTCAGGCCTATCAGTTGGAATACGGCGAGGCGGTGATGGAAATCCATGACGACGCGATCCAGCCGGGCGAAAAGGTTCTGCTGGTGGACGATCTGCTTGCCACCGGCGGCACCGCCGAAGCGGGCATTCAGTTGATCGAAAAGCTGGGCGGCGAGATCGTCGGCTGCGCCTTTATCGTCGACCTGCCGGAGCTGGGCGGGCGGGCGAAACTCGAAGGGATGGGGATGGACGTTCACGTCCTGTGCGACTTCGAGGGCCTGTAGACGATTTGTTAAGACTTGTGCCGTAATCATGGCGATGTTCGTGAAAGCGAACCGTTGCTTGCATCTGCACGTTCCCCCGTGCCGCGCCCCGCTCGTCCCCCCGGCGGGGCGCGCTTCGTTTTTGAGGGGGTTTTCCACACGAGAGCGGTTAGAGCCTTTACCGCGGTAAAGGTTTTTGTTTAATTTCAGGTAGTTACTGCGATCCGGTTAACGCCGCGCGCTTTACCCCTGCCGGAGCATCACACCGGGGTTCATGATGCCCTGCGGGTCAATCGCGGTCTTGATCGCGCGCATGGCGGCAAGCTTGGCGGGGTCGCCGTAACGCTCCAGATCGCCGACCTTGAGACGGCCCACACCGTGTTCGGCGGAGAACGAGCCGTCCATTTCGGCGACGAGGTCATAGACCGCATGGGCCACGTCGGCGCGCCGGTTCATCACATCGGCCCGCGCGACGCCTGCGGCCGGGAAGATGTTGTAGTGCAGGTTGCCGTCGCCCAGATGCCCGAAAGCGTTGATGCGGAAATCGCCGACGCGGGCCACTGCCTGACGGGCGCGGTCGAGGAAGTCGGGGATGACGGAGAGCGGGAGAGAGATGTCGTGGGACGAGACCGAGCCGATGCGGCGGTTCGCCTCGGGGATTTCCTCGCGCATCTGCCAGAGCGCGCTGCGCTGCGCCTCGGACTGGGCGATGACGCCGTCCGAGACGAGACCCGCCTCGAGCGCGGCTTCGAACAGGTCGGTGAGGGCTTCGTCCGGGTCGTCGGCGGCGCCCAAGCCAAGGTCAATCAGCACCGACCAGTCGGGGATCGGGTCCATCGGGCAGCGGGCCGGGCAGTCGGTCTCGATCAGGAAGCGCGGCCCCTGCCCCGAGATGAGTTCAAAGGCGCTGATCCCCTGCCCGATCCGCGCGCCTGCTAGGGCCAGAAGGTCGAGCGCGGCGGCGGGGCTTGCGACCGCGAAAAGCGCGGTGCCGGTGCGGGCCGGGCGCGGGAACAGCCGCATGCTGGCCGCCGTGATGATGCCGAGCGTGCCCTCGGCCCCGATCATGAGACCCTTGAGGTCGTAGCCGGTGTTGTCTTTGCGAAGCCGTTTCAGCCCGTGCCAGATCGAGCCGTCGGGCAGCACGGCCTCCAGCCCCAGACACAGCTCGCGGGTGTTTCCGTAGCGCAGGACGTTGACGCCGCCCGCGTTGGTCGAGAGGACACCGCCCACCCGCGCCGAGCCTTCGGAGGCGAGGGAAAGGGGGAAGATGCGATCTTCGGCGAGGGCTGTGGATTGCAGATCGGCGAGGATCACGCCCGCCTCGACAATGGCCACGTTTTCAGTGGGATAGACGCCGCGCACACGGGTCATGCGTTCGAGCGAGAGGATCAGGGGGGCGGGCCCCTCCTCCATGATCTGGCCGCCGACGAGGCCGGTGCCGCCGCCATAGGGCAGGATGCCGACGCGGGCCTCGGCGCAGGCGCGGACCAGTGCGGCCACCTCTTCGGTGGAGCCCGGCGCGACGAGCAGGCCGTCGCGGCCCTTGAACAGGCCCCGCGGCTCTTCGAGATAGGCGGGGGTCAGATCGCGGAACGCCGCTTCGGGCAGGATCGCGCGCAGGCGGTCGGCAAAGGCCGCATCGGCAGGGTTCAGTGTCGTCATGTCAGATGGATGGCACCGCGCGCGGCGCGGGGCAAGTCACTCGGTCAAGCGGCCCGGTTCCAGCACCATGACCGTGGGGGTGCGCGGGAGCGAGTCCATCGACAGGGTGATCGCGCCGATCCCGGCGTCGACCACGTCGAACCCATCGTCGCGCATGCCGGTGATGAAACGGTCGAGCGTATAGCGCCCGAACCAGTGCATCGGGATGATGACGCGGGCGCGGAAGCGCTCCATCACGTCGATCATGCTTTCGGTGTCGAGCGAGACGCCACCGTCGACGGCGGCCATGACCACGTCGAGACGCCCGACCTCGGCATACTGGCCCGCGTCGGGTTCGTGGTGCAGGTGGCCAAGGTGGCCGATGCAGAGCCCCGCCGTTTCGAACACGAAAATCGAGTTTCCGTCCTGCACCGCCCCGTCATAGGAGCGGATGTCGGTGTGGACGTTGCGGATGAGCGCCTCGCCCAGATCGAGTTCGTGCGCTTTGGGGCCGTCGGCATCGGCCCAGCCTTGCAGCACGTTCGGAATGTCGGGGTCGGGCGCGGTTGTGTAGTGGCTGATGTGGGCGTTGTTCATCGTGACCACGTCCGGGACCAGCCGCGCACCGCCCTGATCGCCGGTGTAATCGGTGATGAAGTTCAGCCCGCCGGGGGTCTGGATCAGAAAGGACGCATGCCCGATGTAGGAAATGCGCACGTTATCCGCCGGAACCTCGTCGATGTAGTTGGCCTTGTGCAGGAAGGGCACGCCCATGTCCTGTGCCAGCGCGTGACAATGCGACTCGATCCGCTCTTGCGACAGAGCGGGCGTGGCGGTGAGGACGAGCGCGGCGGCGAGGCGGATCATGGACATGTCAGTCATCCTGACACGGATCGGGCGGGTGTCGCCTCAACTCAATGTGAGGACGCGAGGGTGAGGACGCTGGCGGCGGTGATCTGGCCGATGACCACGCCGGTTTCGCCCGTCGCGGCGATGGCTTTCAGGCAAGTGTCCACGTCTTCGGGCGCGACGGCGGCGAGGAAGCCGCCTGCGGTCTGGGGGTCGTGGAGGAGCGCGATGAGGTCGCCGTCGCCAAAGCCCGCGACCGGGGCGGCGGCGGCGTTGGCGGCATAGATCGTGGAGCGCACGCCCTGCGCGGCGAGTGCGCGGGCGCCGGGATAGGTCGGGATTGTCGCGAGGTCGATCTCGGCCCCCGTGCCCGAGGCGCGGCAGATCGCGGCGAGGTGTCCGGCGAGGCCGAAGCCGGTCACATCGGTCATGGCATGGGCCGGGGCGAGCGCGCGGGCGGTGTCGCCTTGGGCGCGGGCCATGCGGGCGAGCATGTGGGCCACGTCGCGGCCCTGCGCCAGCCCCTGCATTTCGCCAGCAAGGATCGTACCGGTGCCGATGGGGCGGGTGAGGATCAGCGTGTCGCCGGGGCGTGCGCCTGCGACCGTGATGGGATCGCGCGAGGCGAGGCCCGTGAGGGTGAAGCCCAGTACGGTCTCGGCCCCCATCGTGCTGTGGCCACCCACGATTTCGGCTCCGGCTTGGCTGAACACCTCTTCCGCTGCGCCCATGATGTCCTCGATCACGCGGGCCTGAAGCGACTCGGACTGGCGCGGGAGGGTGAGCGAGACGAGGGCGGCCTGCGGGTCGGCGCCCATCGCCCAGATGTCGCCCAGCGCATGGATCGCGGCGATACGTGAGAAGAGCGCGGGGTCGTCGGTGAAGGCGCGCAGGTGGTCGGTGGTGAGCACTTGTTTCGTGTCGCCGATCTTGAGGATCGCGGCATCGTCGCCGGGGCCGGTGAGCACGTCGGGGCGGCGCGTGGCGGTGGAGAGACGGCCCAGCGCGGCAGAGAGCACGCCGGGGCCGACCTTGGAGCCGCATCCGGCGCAGAGCATCTGCGCTTCGGTGCCGAGTTCGTCGCGAACCCCTTGCGCGATCTGCACAGGGAGCGGCTCGGCGGCCATCTTGGGCAGGTGGCGGAAGCGATCCATGAACCGCTGGTCGATCCGGTCCTTCCAGCGCCACAGGAGCGGGCCGGAGAGCGCGAGGGACCATTTGGTGGCGACCGCAGATTTGCCGCCGAGCGAGACGAGTTTGAGAAAGTCTTTCTGCGGGCGGAAGGTTTGCATCTGACCGCCGGTGAGTGCGGCCCGTAGGTTGGCGGCCAGCACGGGGGCGGCGCGCACAGCATAGACTCCCGCCTTGGGGCGCGGGGTTTCGATCAGGTGGGCGCAGTCGCCGACGGCGAAGAGGTCGTCGTGGCCCTCGACCTGAAGGGTGGGTCGGGTGGTGACGAAGCCTTGGTCGGTGGTCGGGAGCGGGCTTGTGGCGAGCCAGCCATGCGCAAAGGCGCCAGCGGCGCCCACGGTGAGGGCGGCGGGGATGGTGCGGCCGTCTGAGAGGTGGACGGTCTGGGCGGCGACGTCGGCCACCGAGACGCCGGTGAGGATGGTGACATGGTTTGCAGCGAGCCCGCGTTTGACGGCGGCGAGGCCACGGGGGCTGAAGCCGGTGAGTTCCGCGCCCGCTTCGATGAGCGTCATCCGGGGGGTGCGGCCCGCGGCGGTCAGGCGGTGGGACATGGCCATCGCCAGCTCGCAACCTGCCGTGCCGCCACCGATGACGGCGACCTCTGGCGCGACCTCGCCCGCCTTGGCGCGGGTCACGAAATCAGCCCAGCGTGTGGCGTAGTCGTCGAGCGGTTTGGCCCCCTGCCCGTGCGCGGCGAAACCGGGGATGCCCGGCATTTCGGCGTGGATGCCCACGTCGATGGAGGCGACGTCATAGGCCACTTCGCGCCCGCCGGTCAGGCGGATGCGCTTGGCGGTCGGGTCGATGTAATCGGCCGCGCCGAGGATCAGGCGGGCACCGGCAAAGCGCGCGAGCCGCACGAGGTCGATGTCGAGGTCGTCGCGGCTGTAGTGCCCTGCGATATGGCCGGGCAGCATGCCGGAATAGGGCGCGGTCGGGCCGGGGTTGATGAGCGTGAGGCGCGCGCCGGGCAGCGGTTTCATCCCCCACATGCGCAGCGCGAGGGCATGGGCATGGCCGCCGCCGATCAGGACGAGGTCGCGGGTGAGCGGGATCTGGGGCTGCATGGCACCTCCTTTCGTCAAAGGTCTAGCCCACCGTGCAGCGGATGCCCATGCGACAGGGACCCGCGTGGTCAGCGTGGGCGGGCGGCACTCTCGACCCCCGCCGTAGCGAAGGACAAAAGCGCCCGCTCGGCCGCATCCAGATCATCCGCCGAGACCGATCCGCCGGACAGGGCCGTGACCCGCGCGTGGCGCGACACGGCGGCAAGCATCGCGTGCAGCGCCATTGCGAAGCCGCGGGCCAGACCGTCGGGGTCGGCGTCCGGGATCGCGGCGCGCAGGGCAAGGATAAAGGCCTGCGCGGTCGGATCGAAGTGGGTGGCGAGGAGGAGCGCACCCTCGTCGCCTTCGCCCAGTCTCGCAAGCACGCGGAAGTAGTGCGGCCACCCCGGCTCGCCGGAACGCGCCTTGTCGAAGAGCGGGGCGAAGAAGGTGTCGAGGATGGCGCGGGTGTCGGGGGCGTCTAGCGCGGCCAAGCGGGCCTGACGTTCGGCGCAGAGGACGGCGGCGCGGCGGGCGACGACGGCCTCGAACAGGTTGGTCTTGGTGCCGAAGTGGTAGGAGGCGAGCGCGAGTGTCACCCCGGCCTCTTTGGTGATGTCGCGCAGAGATACGGCGGCGAAACCCTGCGCGCCGAACAGGGCCTCGGCCGCGTCGAGGATCTTCTCGCGGGTCTGGTCGCCGTTCTGGCGTGTGGGTCGTTGCGGCCTGTCCGGTGGGCTCATGCGCTTATCGTGTCACGATCAGCGCGCCGCCGACAACGATCAGGAGCGCGATGACGAAATGCTTGGGCTTGAGCGTTTCGCGTTTGAACACCAACAGCCCGAGGGTCAGCGCCCAGAGCGGCACGGTGCCGGCGAGTGGCGAGACCAGCGTGAGCGTGCCCAAGGTCAGCGCGACGTTCAGAAGCAGGATGGCGCTGCCGTTCACCAGCCCGTTGAGGGCGAACCATCCGACACCCTGTCCGAACTGCGTGCGCCCCTTTCGGTGGTGGCTGAGGAGCATAACGCCCAGCACGAGGGTCGAAACGGTGGAGGTGACGAGGAGCGCGAACAGCGGGCTCGGCACGTCCTCCATCCCCAGTTTGAGGCCCGGCTGGCTGATCCCGCGCACGACCGAAGCGCCGAGCGGAACGAGGATGGCCCAGAGCGGCCAGCCGCGTTTGATGCCGCGCGGCGACCATGAGGCGAGGATGAGACCCGCGATCACGAGGGCGAGGCCTGCGAGCGCCTGCCCGCCGGGCACTTCGCCAAAGACCACCACGCCCAGCGCCACCGCGACGACTGGGGTGAAGGCCGCGAGCGAGGCGGTGAGAGCGGGGCCGACAAGCGCGACGCCCGCGATCTGGAAGCGCTGGCCGAGGGCCGGGAAGAAGATGCCCATGATCGCGAAGAGCAGGGTTCCGCGCGCCGTCCACCACTCCGCCTGCACGAAGAACGGGGCGGCGAGCCAGCAGACGAGCGCGATCACGGCGACCGACAGAAACGCGCCGGTCATCGGGTCGGTGTCGTCGAGCGCCTGACGCTGGATGTGGTTGCTCAGGCCCCAGAGGACGGCGGCCAGAAGGGCGAGGCTGGCGGGAAGGATCGTTTCCATGCCTGTCCCCTACCGCGAGGTCCGGTCGTGGGCCAGCGTCATTCGTTCCAGTAGATCAGCGGCAGACCGGCCACGGGGGCGCGGAAATAGGGGATGCGGGTGCCCTGAAGGCTGCCGATGTAGACGGTGTGGAGGTCAGGGCCGCCGAAGGCGAGCGAGGCCATCCAACGGCAGGGTTCGCCCCCTGCCGCCTGCATGAGGTCGGGGGTCACGTTGCCGTCGTGCCATGCCTGATCGAGCGCTGCGAGGGCTGCCGGGTCGCCGCCTGCGTCGAGGATGGTCAGCACGTCGCCCTCGGGCGTGATCGCGACAAGCTGGTCGGCCATGATGAGCGTGGTCCAGACGTTGCCGTAGGCGTCGAGCGCGATGCCGTCGCAGAAGCCGGGGAGGACTGAGGGGCCGTAGACCTCGCGATCCGTGAGGGTGTCGCCGTCGACGCGGAAGCGGGTGATGTTGCGGCTGGTGGTTTCGGCGACGTAGAGGAAGTCTTCGGTCGCGTCGAAGCGCAACTCGTTGGTGCCGCAGAGATTATCGGCCACGACCCGTGCGCCGCGTTCGTCGATGAGGGCGATGTAGCCGTCGCGGGAGTTGGTTTTCACATGGTCGGTCCACGGGTTCATCGTGGTCGTGACGGTGAGCCAGAGCCGCCCTTTCGTATCGCGCGTGACGAAGTTCGCCTTGCCGAAGGGCTTACCGTCGAGATTGTCGATGATGACGCTGGTGTCGCCCTCCCGCGTCATCCGTTCGACCCGGTCGGTGCCGAAATTCGCGATCAGGAGGTCGCCGTTCGCGTCGAAGGTGAGCCCGTTGGGCAGGCTGCCGGTGGTGTTGACCAGTCGATCCTCGAAGGAGGACGCGGTGTTGGCCGCCTGCCCTTTCTGCAGGATCAGTTCCTGCGTGCCGTCCGGGTCGATGCGCATGACGCCGCCGCGCCCGTCCGCGCTCCACAACGTGCCGTCCTTTTCGGCGAGGATGCACTCGGGCCGTTCGAGGTCGTGGCCGATATAGGCAAGGTCGGCCGGGTCGATCTGGAAACCGATGAGCGGGTTTTTCATGTGTCTTCCTTCGCTGCGACGCCGGGTGGCGCGGACTATGGACCGGACCGATAGCTCGCCCCGGCAAAAGCAATGGACGAGAGGCGCGGCTGTCCTTGCCCCGGTCCGGTCGGGGATTTACTACTTGGTCGATCGTTCAATTTGCAAGGCGAAGTCGCAGATGAAAGTAGCGGTGATCGGGGCCGGAGGGTTCGTCGGGCAGCGCGTGGCGGCCCGGCTGGCGGCGGATGCGGATATCACGTCGCTGGCGCTTGTCGACCGGGTGGCGATGCCGGGCGGCGACGGTGTGACCACCTATGTGGGCGACTTCGCCGATGCGGGGCTGCGCGAGGCAGCACTCGACGGGGCGGATGCGGTGATTGTTCTCGCGTCCATTCTGGGCGGTGCGGCGGAGGCGGATTACGCGCTGGCGCGGGCCGTGAACGTGGATGCGACGCTCGATCTGTTCGAGTATCTGCGCGACCGGCGGCCCGGCGTGCGGGTGGTCTTTGCCTCGACCATCGCGGTCTATGGCACGCCGTTTCCCGAGGTTGTGACGGATGCGACGCCCTTTGCGCCGACGATGATCTATGGCGCACAGAAGCTGATGATGGAAGTCGCGCTGTCGCATTTCACCGCGCGCGGCTGGCTCGACGGTGTGTCGCTGCGCCCCTCGGGCGTGATGGCGCGTGACGGGGCGGATGCGGCGCTGAAGTCGGCCTTCATGTCGCGGCTGTTCTGGTGCGTGAAGCGGGGCGAGGACATCACCCTGCCGGTGGCCGAGGACAGCCGGTCGTGGATGGCGTCGGTCGGTAATGTGGCGGCGAATTTCGTGCAGGCCGCCAAGCTGGACCAGGTCGGGCCGGTGACGGCGTTCACCCTGCCCGCCCTCGCGCTGACGTTTGGCGAGTTGGTCGCGGCGCTGAAGGCACGGTTCCCGGACAGCCCCTCGCGCATCAGCTTTGCGCCCGATCCCGACACGGTCGCGCTGTTCGGCGCCTATCCCCGGCTCGAGACCGAGACCGCCGATCGGCTGGGCTTTGCCCGCGATGCGGACGCCAAAGCCCTTGTCGATGCCGCGCTGATCTGACACCGAACACCAAGATCCCATTCGGAGGACCCCATGAAATTCACCACCATGCCGGACGGCACCAAGGACGGCCGCCTGTTTATCGTCAGCCGCGACATGACGCGGATCGAGCCCGCAAAGGGCGCGCATACGATGCAGGAGCTGATGGAGCGCTGGGACGAGGTCGAGATCCAGCTTGAGATGGAATACGAGGCGGTGAACAACGGCCTTGGCGGCGGGTATGAACCGGCTGCCGCGCTCGCGCCCCTGCCGCGCGCGTGGCAATGGCTGGACGGCTCGGCCTTTGACAGCCACGGCGACCTGATGGACAAGGTCTTCGGCATGGAAGGCAAGTTCAAGCCGCCGTTTCCCTATATGTATCAGGGGGTTTCGTCGAAGTTCTACGGGCCGACGCAGGATGTGAAATTCGCGACCGAGGACGATTTCATCGACTTCGAGGGCGAGTTCGGGATCATCACCGATGAGGTGCCGCTGGGGGTCACGCCGGAAGAGGCACGCAAGCACATCCGGCTGATCGTGCAGATCAACGACTGGTCGCTGCGCCGTCTCGCGCCGCTCGAGATGAAGGCCGGGTTCGGCTGGGTGCTGGCGAAACCGCCCTGCGCGATGGCGCCGGTCGCGGTGACGCCGGACGAGCTGGGGGATGCGTGGCGCGATGCGCGGGTCGATCTGGCGCTGAACGTCTGGTGGAACGGCGAAAAATTCGGGGCCGCGAATGGCTATGCTATGTCGTCCGGCTTCGATGAGTTGATCGCCCATGCCGCCTATTCGCGCGATCTGGTGGCGGGCACCGTCATCGGGTCGGGCACGGTGTCGAACGAGACGTACCGCGAGGTCGGGTCGTCCTGCATCGCCGAGCGCCGGGGGATCGAGATGATCGACGAGGGCGAGGCCAAGACCGGCTTCATGCGTTTCGGCGACACGGTGAAGATGGAGGTCTTTGACGCGGAGGGCCTGTCCGTGTTCGGGGCCATCGACCAGACGGTGGTGAAGGCCTGAGGCCCTCCCCTCTCGCCAGCTATCCGGGCGGTCCTGCGGGGCCGCCCTTTTTTTGTGCCCGGCGCGCAAGTGGACAGACTTGACCAGATAGCGGGATAAGTGGACAGTTATGCCCACAACGCGGATGGGAGGGCTGGTATGGCCGAGACTTGGGATGAAAGCGTCGACGTGATCGTGGTCGGCTCGGGCGCCGGAGGGCTGCTTGCGGCGATCAAGGCGGCGGATGCGGGGCAGAAGGTTCTGCTGATCGAAAAGACGGACCGCTGGGGCGGCACCTCGGCCCTGTCGGGCGGTGGGGTCTGGGTCCCGAACAATCACCTGATGAAGGCCGATGGCGCGGCGGATTCACCGCAGGAGGCGCTGACCTATATGGAGGAGGTGATCGAAGAGGTCGGGCCCTGTTCGTCGCGCCAGCGCAAGCTGTCCTACATCGCCAACGCCCCGCGCATGGCCGCGTATGCCGAGACGATGGGGTTTCGCTGGCAGCGCGCGCCGAATTATCCCGACTATTACCCGGATCGGCCCGGCGGCAAGATCGGGCGGATCATCGAGGGGGCCACGTTCGATGCGAACAAGCTGGGCGACTGGAAGGCGAGCCAGCGCAAGGGCGAGCAGGACGCGCCTGCGATGGCCTTTGCGACCGATGACGTCTACCTCCTGCCGCTGGCCACGCGGACGATGAAGGCGGCGCTCAGGCTTGCGAAGATTTTGCTGACCACGGCGGCGTGGCGGATCACGGGGCGGATGCCGCTGACCATCGGGCAAACGCTCACCGGGCAGCTCATGCATATCTTCACCACCAAGACCAAGGCCGAGATCCGGCTGAACACGGCGCTGGCAGGCTTTGTGCAGGAGGGGGGCCGCGTGAGCGGGCTGGTCGTGGACGAGAACGGCACCACCAAACGGATCGAGGCCAAGAAGGGCGTGCTGCTGGCCGCCGGGGGCTTTGCCCATAACCCGGAGTTCCGGTCCAAGCATCAGCCGGTGGACGGGCAATGGTCGCTCGCCAGCCCCAAGGACACGGGCGACGGCATCCGGCTGACGATGGATGAGATGGACGTGGGCCTCGCGCTGATGGACGAGGCGTGGTGGGGGCCGTCGACGCTCGCCCCGGATGGGACAATGGGGTTCCCGGTCTGGGAACGCTCGCTGCCGCATTCGATCATGGTCGATCAGACCGGGGCGCGGTTCTGTAACGAGAGCGAAAGCTATGTCGATGCGGGGCGCGCGCAGCTTGACCGCAACGAACAGGCCGCGGCGATCCCGGCGTGGCTGATCCTCGATAGCCGTCACCGCAAGCGGTATATGTTCGGCACCGCGCCGGGCGGGCGCACGCCGCAGGACTGGCTGGAGAGCGGGTTCTTCATCAAGGCCGACAGCATCGACGATCTGGCGGCCAAGACGGGCGTGGATGCGGAAGGGCTGAAGGCCACCATCGCGCGGTTCAACGGCTTTGCCGACAGCGGTGTGGACGCGGATTTTCAGCGCGGGCGCACGGCATACGACAACTATTACGGCGACCCGCGGGTGAAGCCGAACCCGAACCTTGGGCGGATCGAAGAGGCGCCGTTCTGGGCGACCAAGATCTATCCCGGCGATCTGGGCACCAAGGGCGGTCTGGTGACGGATGAGTTCGCGCGGGTGCTGACCTCGGACGGCAAAGTGATCGACGGGCTGTATGCGACCGGCAACAATACGGCGAGCGTGATGGGCCGCACCTACCCCGGCCCCGGCGCGACATTGGGACCGGCGCTGACCTTTGGTTTCGTGGCCGCGAGCCATATGGCGGGCGAGACGGTTCCGGTGCCAAATGTGTAGCGCAGATGCATCTCTGGGCGGGGGAATTTCCCCGTTCAACGCTTTGCGGAATGGGTCGGGAAGGACGTACTTGCCGTTAAGGTCAAGCCCCGATAATCAAAGGTATGGGACAGAAGAAAATGCGTGCTGATGGCCAGCGTAATCGCGAAGCCATCCTGAAGGCGGCGGCCGACGTGTTCGCGCGCGAAGGTTTCGTGATTGCTCTGGACAAGATCGCGGTCGAGGCCGGGGTCGGTCGGGCCACGCTCTACCGGAACTTTTCGAACCGTTCCGTGCTCGGCATGGCCGTATTCGAGCAGAATGTAGCACGTTTCGAACAATTGGCCGAAAGGGTCCCAACCACGCCACGCGGCTTTCGGTTCATGCTCGACGCCTTGGGCGAGGACATTGCCGCCCATGCGGCGCTGGGTCAGGCGCTCGCCCTGACCCAGTCCGAGGATGACCTGAGCGAATTGCTCGACCGGGTGGTGAATGTGCTCGACCGGTTCCGTCTGGCGGGGATCGAAGCACAGGAGTTGCGCAGCGATTTTCAACGCGACGACATCACGCTGTTGATCGACACGCTGGGTCTGGGGCTGCGGCCCGGTGACCCGGAGCGGCGAATGGTTCAGGTCAAGCGGATGGTCGAACTGTTCTGCGCCGGGATCTCGCGGCGCTGACCCCCTAGCCCGTCGCGCGCGCGGGTTGCGTCAGGGCGGCGGCATGGGCGCGGATACGGTCGCGCACCCAGATCAGGCATTCGTCGGCTTCGGAATAGGTGTGCCACTGGATGCTCTCGACCAGCGGCGGGATGTCGATGGGACAGGGCAGGATTTTCAGCGGCATCTGGCGGGCAAAGATATTGGCCAGCGAGCGGTGCATGAGGGCGAGGTGATCGGTGCCCTCGATCACGAAGGGCAGCGCGGCGAAGCTGCCGACGACCACAGCGATATTGCGCTCGCGCCCGGCCTTGTTCTGGATGAACCACGTCTCGTAGGAGGGCGTGTGGGTCTCGAACATCACGGTCGCGTGGCGCGCGTCGTAGAATTCATCGGCGGTGATCGTGTCGCCGAAGCGGCTGTTCCCCTCCCACGCGATCACCACGTAGTCATCCGTAAAGAACTCCTCGGACGGGTGATCGGGGGAGATGTAGAGCTGCGGCATCAGGATCAGGTCGACCTCGCCGCGCGCGATTTTCTCATGCGGTTTCTTGACCGGGAGTTGGATGTCGAAGGTCAGCCCCGGCGCGGTGCGCCCCATCTCGCGCACCGCGTCACGCAGGACCGAGATGGTGATGAAATCGGAGGACAGGATGTGGACCGTGCGCACGGCGGTGGTCGGGTCGAATTCCGGCGACTGGATGATGGTGCCGTCGATCTGGACGAGCGCGGTGCGCACCTTGCCCGACAGGGCCGTGGCGCGGGGGGTGAGGACCATCTGCCGCCCGACCTGTACCAGCAGGTCGTCGCCGAAATACTCCCTGAGCCGCGCGAGCGCGCCGGACGTGGCGGATTGGCTGAGACAAAGATGCTCGGCCGCCCGGCTGACGTTCTTTTCGCGCAGGAGTACGTCGAGCGCGACGAGGAGGTTGAGGTCGAGACCTTTGAAACGCATGGTCATCCTATCCGTGAAACAGATGGAAAATATCCGGGTTAGCGGTTTTGTAAATGGATGACGTGCTGCCAGAGTGCGGCGAGCCGATCTTGGCGCGGAGGATTGAGATGAGCCTAGAGACCCTGTTCGGCCTGCACGGCAAACGCGCGCTTGTGACGGGGGGTGCTACGGGCATCGGGCGGGCCATCGCCGAGGCTTTCGTCGCGGCAGGCGCAACGGTGGCGATTGCCGGGGATCGGGGCGACGAGGTGGCCGAGGCCGCCGAAGCGATGGGCGCGACCGGGTTGACGGCGGTGCTGGGCACCCGCGCCGCGTCGGAGGCGCTGGCGGCGGAGGCCAAGGCGGCGCTGGGTGGGCCGGTCGATATTCTGGTGTCGAACGCGGGGATCGAGGGGCCGGTGACGGGGATCACGGGTCTGGACGAGGCCGATTATGGCGCGGTGTTCGACGTGAATGTGCATGCCGCCACTTGGCTGTCGGCGGCGCTGATCCCTGACATGGCGGCGGCGGGCGGCGGGTCGATCATTCTGATGGCGTCGCTGGCGGCGATGCGCGGCAACAAGGCGATTGCGAGTTATGCGATGAGCAAGGCGGCGCTTGCGCAATTGGCGCGGAATATCGCGGTGGCGCATGGGCCGGACAACATCCGCGCCAACGCCATCGCGCCGGGGCTGATCGAGACGCCGTTCGCGCGCGGGCTGATGGCGGACGAGGGGTTCATGGCGCGCCGGATGCAGGCCACGCCCTTGCGCCGGGTCGGTCAGCCGGGCGAAGTGGCGGCAACGGCGCTCTGGCTCGCCGCGCCCGGCGGCGCGTTCGTCACCGGGCAGACCATCGTGGTGGATGGCGGGACGCTGATCCACGATGGCAGTTGAGCGGGATCAGTCGTCGAAGATCGCCACGCAGCGGGTCCAGCCCGCCGAGCCGCCCTCGACCTTCACCGGAAAGGCCGCGACGGTGTAGCCGGTGGCGGGCAGGCTTTCGAGGTTGTGAAGCTTTTCCATGTGGCAATAGACCGCTTCGGCCCCGGCCTTGTGCCCCTCCCAGAAAAGCGCCTTGTTCCCGGTCTCTTCGATGGCCTTTTTCTGGTAGGGCAGCGGCGCGTCCCAGCCCCAGGCGTCGATGCCGCAGACCTTCATGCCGCGCGAGGTGAGGTAAAGCGTCGCCTCACGCCCCATGCCGATGCCCCGTGCGAGGTAGTCGTCTTCGCCATAGCGCGCCCCGGCGGCGGTGTTGACGAGCACGATGTCGCCCGGTTGCAGATCGTGACCGATGCGGGCGAGTTCCGCCTCGACCTCGTCCGCCGTGACGACATGACCGTCGGGCAGATCGCGGAAGTCGAGTTTGACCCCCGGCCCCATGCACCATTCGAGCGGCACCTCGTCGATGGTGATCGCGCGTTCGCCGTTGTTCATGGTCGGGTGGTAATGCCACGGCGCATCCATGTGGGTGCCTGCGTGGGTGGTGACGTGCAGTTCCTCGGACGCGGGCCCTGCCCCGTCCAGCATATCCTCGGGCTTGAGCCCGGCCATCGGCGCGAATTCGTCGGCTCCGAAGGCATGGTCGCGGTAGGTGATCTTGGGCAAAAGCGGCGGCGGGTCCGAGGGGATGCCCTGCTTCAGCGAGACGGAGAGATCGACGATACGGCGGGGCATGGCAGGCTCCTCATTCATAATGCGCGGCACGTCGGGGGACCGTAGGGCCGGCCATTGTATTGCGGAAATTGTTTCTGCTCATCGCGAGTATCGGCGAAACCGATAGCTAGGGGTCGGCAATTCAATTTCACTTCGTGCGCATCCGCCCGTAGCGTCCGCGCGAAATTGCAGGAGAGATCGCATGGCCCTATTCGAATACTTCCCCAACTACGTCTGGAACCTGTCGCTGTCGATCGCGATCCAGTCCGGCGGCGAGATGGGCGAGATTATCGACATGTCCAAACCGCTGCTGGAAAAGGCCGAAGCGGGCGAGGATGCGGGCACGGCGGAGTTCCTACAAGAATGGCTGAAGAAGGCCGAAGACCTGATTGCGCAGGCGGCGGAGGACGAGGCTAGGGATCGGCTGTTCTCGGCGGGAGACAAGCTGCGGCGCGCCTGTCTGTATCTGCTGACCGCCGAGCGGATGCAGGGTCACGGCCATCCGGGTCGGGCCGAGACATTCGCCAAGGCGCTGGAATGTTTCGACAAATACGCGACCTACCGCAAAGAGAACTGCGAGCGGGTCGAGGTGCCTTATGGCGACAAGGTGCTGCCCGCCTATTTCACCCGCGCCGAGGGCGTCGAGGGCGAAGCGCCCTGCGTCGTGTTCCTGAACGGGCTCGATTCGAACAAGGAGCTGCTCTACTGGACCTGGCTGCCGCATGAGCTGGCCAAGCGCGGCATCTCGACCCTGTGCCTTGACCAGCCGGGCACCGGCGAGGCCATCCGCCTGCAGGGGCTGCACGCCCATTACGACAGCGAAAAGTGGGGCACGCCGGTTTACGAATACGTGGCCGCGCGCCCGGATGTGGATGCCGAGCGCGTCGGCTGCTCTGGCATTTCGCTGGGCGGCTATTATGTGCCGCGCGTGGTCGCGAACGAGCCGCGCTATGCTTCGGGCGCCGTGTGGGGGGCAAACCACAACTGGGCCGAGGTGCAGGAAAAGCGGATGCGGCGCGAAGGCGAGAACCCGGTGCCGCATTACTGGAAGCACGTCTGGTGGGTGTTCGGCGCCGAGGATCAGGACGACTTTATGGAGAAGGCCAAGGGGATGAACCTCAATGGCCAGATGGAGAAGATCAAGGTCCCCTTCCTCGTCACCCACGGCGAGAAGGACCGCCAGATCGGGCTGGAGTACGCGCATCAGGCCTATGACCAGCTGACCAATTCGCCCAAGCGCGAATTGAAGATCTTTACCCCCTACGAGGGCGGGATCGAGCATGTGGGGGCCGACAACATGTCCTATGGTCGGTCGCTGATCGCGGACTGGTTCGCCGAGACGCTGGGCGGCCACGCCAAGTAAGCGAAAAGGCACTTGTTTTTAAGGGGCGTCGCAGGATCGGCGCCCCTTTTCTCGTGCCGGAGTTCATGCCACAGTTGCGCGACGGACCGGCGGACCTCGCCCCGGTTGCAATCCGAAGCGCGACATCCGATGGCCATCGACCCGTTCACACCGCACATCCTGATCATGGATGACGACCCCGATTTCGGGTTCCTGCTCGAAGCGAGTCTGATGAAGCTCGGCTATCGCGTGTCGGTCGTGGCGCGCGGCAAGGCGGCGCTGGAGATCCTCGAACGTGAGGTGGTGGATCTGCTGATCACCGACATTTACGTCAGGGATATGGGACGCCCCATCGCGGACGGGGGCCTGTTGCTGATCAATCGGGTGCGCAGGCCTGCCCCGGAATCCAAGGTTCAGGCGAAGCCCGACCTGCCGATCATCGCGGTGTCGGGGGCCACGGGTCAGATGGGTCAAGACCACCTGCTCAGGATCGCCGCGAGTCTGGGGGCCGACGAGGTGCTGACCAAGCCGTTCCACCCCGAACAGATGAACAGGATGATCGCGCGGCTTCTGGCACGCGATGGGTCGGAGGCATCGCCGTGACGCGCGGCGGGGCGGCGAGCACGATGGTCCGGGCGGGGCGGCGGCTCTGGCTGGGGGCGGTCGCGATCGTGGTTCTGGTGGTGCTCGTCCTCGGGTCGGTGGCGCTGTATCGCACTGTGCTCGCCTCGGAACGCGAGATGGAGGTGATCACCAGCGACGTGCCACGGGTCGTGGGCGGGCTGGAACGGGCCATCGGCTATGGCGGGTTCATCCACAACTTCAAGAACCATGTGCTGCGCACCGGCGAGGGTCGGTATGGCGTGGCAGCGCGCGAGGATTACGCGACCGCGCTTGGCTATCTCGACGAGCTTGAACAGATCGCCGCGCGGGCGGGTGTCGAGATGGGCATCGCCGACCTGCGCGCGACCCTTGCCGTCTATGTCGAGATGCTGGACGAGATCGACCGGCTTCACGCCGCCGGGGCGACGATCGCCGAGATTGACGCGGCGGTGCGTGTGCCGGATGAAGAGGCGGTGGACAATCTGGTGGTCGCGCAGCAGGCGTTGGAAGCAGCGCTGCGGGCGGAACTCGACCGCAACCGCGCGCGGATCACGCTGCTGGTCCTGTCGCTCATCGGGGCTTTCGTGCTGGGCAATGTGCTGATCGCGGGGACGGTGATCGCCGGGCAGCGGGCCAAGGCGCGCGACGCCGAGCGGATCGCGGCGCTGAACGCGCGGCTGAACGCGATCCTCGAAACCGCGCAGAGCGGTATTCTGGGGCTCAGTGCCGAGGGGGCCATCGTGGCGTCGAACCCCGGCGCGCGGGCGTTGTTGCCACCGGAGGCGTTCGAGGCGGGGTCGGACTGGCCCGACCGCGTGCCCGTGCGCGGCGTCGAGGGGATGGAGGCCCTGCCCGGCACCGCGAACCCGTTCCGGCGCGCAGCCGAGGGCGAGACGATCCGCGATGCGCTGGTCATTCTGGGGGACGGCGAGGCGCCGCGATACCTCAAACTGTCGAGCGCGCGGATTTCGACCGGGCCTGCGGATGACGTGCGGTCGGTGATCCTGATTGACGATGTGACCGAGCTCGAGCGCAACCGCCAGCAGGTGGAGCGGACCGCGCGGCTGGACGCGCTGGGGCAGCTTACCGGCGGGATCGCCCATGATTTCAACAACCTGCTGGGCACCATCGAATATGCGGTGGAGCTTGCCCGCGACGACATGCCGGAGCCGGACAACCGCTATCTCGACACCGCGCGCAATGCGGTGCGGCGCGGGGCCGATCTGACGCGGCGTCTGCTCACGTTCGCGCGTCGCCAGCCCGGCGAGATCGGGTCGCATGAGGTCGAGGGGCTGCTGGCGGGGGTCGAGGACCTGTCGCGCCCGGCGCTCGATGCGTCGATCACGCTGGCGATCCCTGCGCCGGAGCCGGGGCTGTGGGTGCTGTGCGACGAGGGGCAGTTCGAAACGGCGATGCTGAACCTCGTCCTGAATAGTCGCGACGCGATCCGCGACAGTGGGCGGGGGAGCACGATCACCATCGGGGTGCGCGCGCTCGACGGGATGTCGCGACGTCAGTTGGGCACCGCCGGGTCGGACAGCACGCCTGCCGATTTCGTCGAGTTCTCGGTGAGCGATGATGGCCCCGGCATGAGCGCCGAGGTGCGCAGGCGGGCGACCGATCCGTTCTTTACCACCAAGGGCCTGCATGACGGGACCGGGCTGGGTCTGTCGGTGGTCTACGGCTTTGTCGAGCAGTCGGGCGGCGTGCTGAAAATCTATTCCGAGGTCGGGCGCGGCACCACGGTGCGCCTGATCCTGCCGCGCGGTGCGGCCGGGACGCGGACCGACAAGGCCGTCGAGGCCCAGGTCGTGCCCAGCGCCGGGGGCGAGCATATCCTCGTGGTGGACGACCAGCCCGACCTGCTCGCCATCACGCGCGACATGCTCGAAGGGTTCGGCTACAGGGTGACGGCAGCGCGTTCGGGGGCCGAGGCGCTGGAGCGGCTGTCGAGTGCAGGGCGTTGCGATCTGCTGCTGACCGATGTGGTAATGCCCGGGATGAGCGGGTTCGAGCTTGCCGCCACCGTGCGCACGATGTTGCCCAAGGTGCCGGTGATCTACATGTCGGGTTACACCGCCGTGTCGGACGATCAGATGGGCGCTGTGGTGGCCCCGGTGCTGCAAAAACCCTCATCTCCCGCAGATCTTTCGCAGGCGATCCGCGCCGCGCTTGAGGGACGGCGCAGCTGAGCCGACACCCGGTTCGGGGGGTGGCGCCAAGTTGACGCGCCGGGGCGATTGTGACAGGTGTTCCGCGCGATAGGGCCACCGCGGGGGCGGCCCTTTAAGACTTTGGAAAACATGCCCACCACCGTGATCGATACCGCCCGCGATGTGCTTATGTCGGAAGCCGCGGCGCTGACCACGCTCGCCGGCAACCTGCCCGCCGATTTCGAAGCCGCCGCGCAACTGATCCTCGACCGCAACGGCAAGGTCGTCGTCGGCGGGGTCGGCAAGTCGGGCCATATCGGGCGCAAGATCGCGGCGACGCTGTCGTCGACCGGGTCGCCTGCGTTCTTTATCCATCCGACCGAGGCCGCGCATGGCGATCTGGGGATGATTGAAGAGCATGATACGGCGCTTCTGATTTCCAACTCCGGTGAGACCAGCGAGCTTCTGGTGATGATCGAGTTCTGCCAGCGGTTCGACATCCCGATCATCGGGATTTCCTCGGTGCCCGGCTCGACCCTGATGCTCGCGTCGCAATGCCAGCTCTTGCTGCCCAAGGTGACCGAGGCCTGCCCGATCCGGCTGGCCCCCATGACCTCGACCACCATGACGCTTGCGCTGGGGGATGCGCTCGCGGCCGGGCTGATGCAGAAGCGCGGCTTTTCCCCCACCGATTTCGGCGTGTTCCACCCCGGCGGCAAGCTGGGCGTGCAGCTGATGCGCGTGGGTCAGGTGATGCATGACGGCGACCGCCTGCCGATCCTGACGCCGGACACGCCGATGAAGGAAGCCGTGCTCACGATCTCGGAAAAAGGGTTTGGCACCGCCGGGATCATGGAGGGCGACAAGCTGGTCGGCATCATCACCGACGGCGATGTGCGCCGCAATATCGACGGGCTGTTCGACAAGACCGCGCGCGACATCATGACCAAGACGCCGATCACCACCAAGACCGACGTGCCGGTCAGTCAGGCGCTGTCGAAGATCGAGGAACACGCGGTGTCGGCCCTGTTCGTGGTGGATGCGGATGGCAAGCCCATCGGGATCGTCCACCTGCATGACCTTTTGCGTTTGGGTGTCCAATGAAGACCGTCATTCTGATCCCTGCCCGCTATGCCTCGACCCGTTATCCCGGCAAGCCGCTGGTCACGGTCCGTCAGCCGGACGGGAGCCACAAGTCCCTGATCCAGATGAGCTGGGAGGCCGCCTGTTCGGTGCCCGGCGTGGATGCGGTCTATGTCGCGACCGATGACGCGCGGATCGAGGATGCGGCCAAGCGGTTCGGGGCCGAGGTCATAATGACCTCGCGCGACTGCGAGAACGGCACGGCGCGTTGTGCCGATGCGGTGACGAACGGGGGGCTGGATGCGGACCTGATCGTGAACCTGCAAGGCGATGCGCCGCTCACCCCGCCGTGGTTCGTGGAGGCACTCATCGACGAGATGAAGCGCGATCCGGAGGCCGTGATGGCGACGCCGATCATCCGCTGCGACCGCGAGACCTATGGCAATTTCGTCGAGGACCGCAAGAACGGCATGGTCGGCGGCACGACCGCCGTGCGCGACAACGCAGGCAACGCGCTGTATTTCTCGAAAGAGGTGATCCCGTGGCTCGACCCGAAAAAGGTCGCGGACATGGACCCGATCCCGGTTTTTCACCATGTCGGTGTGTATGCGTACCGTCGCCAGACCCTGCTCGACTATGCCGGGTGGGGCGAGTGCGAGTTGGAACAGCTCGAAGGGCTGGAGCAGCTTCGGTTTCTCGCCAATGGCGCGCCGGTGCGCTGCGTCGAAGTGGACGGGCGCGGCCGGGTGTTCTGGGAATTGAACAACCCGCATGACACCGCCCGGATCGAACAGGCACTGGAGGCCATCGCACAATGACCAAGACCGTCGATATCCTCGACCTGACCGTGGGCGGGGAAAACCCCGTCGCCTTCATCCTCGGCCCCTGCCAGTTGGAGAGCCTCGACCATGCCCGGATGATGGCCGAGACTATCGCGGCGGCCTGTGAAAGCGCGGGCGCCAAGTTCATCTTCAAGTCGAGCTACGACAAGGCGAACCGGTCGTCGATCAGCACGAAGCGCGGACTGGGGATGGATGAGGGTCTGACGATCCTGTCCAAGATCCGCGACGAGTTCGGTGTGCCGGTTCTGACCGACGTGCATGACGCGCATCAGTGCGGGCCGGTGGGCGAAGCCGTCGACGTGCTGCAAATCCCCGCGTTCCTGTGCCGTCAGACCGACCTGCTGCTGGCCGCTGGCGAGACGGGCCGCGCGATCAACGTCAAGAAGGGTCAGTTTCTGGCCCCTTGGGACATGGGGAATGTGGCCGACAAGATCGCCTCGACCGGCAATGAAAAGATCATGCTGTGCGACCGGGGGACGTCCTTCGGCTACAACACGCTCGTCACCGATTTCCGGGGCCTGCCGATCATGGCCCAGACCGGATACCCGGTGGTGTTCGATGCGACGCATTCGGTGCAGCAGCCGGGCGGGCAAGGCACGACCTCGGGCGGGCAGCGCGAGTTTGCGCCGATCCTTGCGCGGGCGGCCTGTGCGGTCGGCGTGTCGGCGGTGTTCCTCGAGACCCACGAAGACCCGGACAATGCGCCCTCGGACGGTCCCAACATGATCCCGACCAGCGAGCTTGCGGGTGTGCTGACTTCGCTCGTGCGCTATGATGCGTTGACGCGGGAATTGTTTCAGTAGACCACTGAAACCCGCCGCACTGCGGCATCGATGTGAGGGACCCGATGGCAAAGACCGGCACGCTAGACACTCGACGCCTGCGGATCGGCTTTTTCATACCGTGGATCACCAAGGGACGGGGCGGGACCGAGAACGTGGGCCAGATGATGGCCAACGCGATGCAGGCGCGCGGGCATCAGGCGGTGATCTTTACCTTCGACGACGCCAAGGGCGCTTCGCTCTGGCCGCTGTCCGATGAGATCGAACTCGTTCATCTGAGCGAAGCGGCTGACGAGCCTGCGGACGGGCAGATGGCGCTGGAGGTGGCGGCGCGCAACCTTGACCTGCTGGTCGGGCTGCATATGAACGCGACCTTCACCCGCTACGTGCGCTGTGCGTGGAAGACCGGGCTGCCGATCGTGCTGTCCGAGCATATCGACCCGCGCTTTCCCGACTGGATCGGTGCCTTTCCGGCGGATGAGCGGCAGGCGACGTTCTCGGGGGCGACGCTTATCCACATTCTGGTCGAGGCGTTTCGCGACACGTTCCACGAGGATTTTCGCGACAAGGTGCGCGTCGTGCCGAACACGATCCGCGAGCCGGTGGAGCTGGCCGATCTGGCCGCCGACAAGACAGAGCGCACGATCCTGACCGTGTCGCGGCTGGTGCCGCGCAAGAACGTGGACCGGCTGATCGAGGCCTTTGCGCAGGTGGCGCGGGAGTTTCCCGACTGGACCTTGCGGATCGTCGGTGACGGCGCGGCGCGTCCGCCGCTTGCCAAACTCGCCAAGACGCTGGGCGTTGGGCGGCGCGTGACCTTTGTGGGCGAGATGTCGGACCCCTACCCCGAATATCAGCGCGCCGACCTGTTCGTGACCCCATCCTTATTCGAAGGCTTCGGGCTGACATTGTGCGAGGCCAATGCGCATGGCGTGCCCGGCATCGGCTATGCCGCCTGCAACGGGATCAACGAGCAGATCGTGCCGGGTGAAAACGGGCTTCTGTCGCGGGGCGGCGAAGACCTTGGCACCCTCGCGGCGGACATGCGCACCCTGATGGCGGACGATGCGCTGCGCCAGAAGATGGGCGCGCGGGCGCGTGAGCTGTTTCTGGAACGTTACGCCAATGCGGTGGTCGAGGACGGGTGGGAACGCGTCTTTCTGGAAGCCGCCGCGATGGACGAGGCGCGCGCGAAGCCGACGCAGGCCGAAATCCGGGCGGTCCGGTTGTGGGAGACGGTTCACGGGCCGCTTCACGTCGAAACGCCGAAAGCGGGGAAATACTGATCCATGTCCGCCAACCAGAAGGCCTTTCAACGCTTTGCAGAGTTGCTCGACACCCGGCAGGCGGATTTCGACCCGGACCGGGATATTCGCGAGTATGTGCTGGGGTTTCGCAAGCGCCCCGTGGGCTGCGGCTATGTCCGCGCCAACATCGACCGCAAGTTCGGCGCGAACCTTCCGAAGCTCTTTCCGCAGATCAGGGCGCTGGATGACGCGGGCGTCGAGACCGCCGAGCATTTCCTGCTGACCGGCACGATCTTTCGCGATCCCGAGCACACCCATCTGGGCGGGGTCCGGTTTCTCAACACGATCCCGGCGACGGCGGATATCGTGTTCTTTGAACCGACCTTCGTCGCGACGTCCCATAGCTGGGCGCATGCGTTCAAAGAGAACGATCCGAACATGGCATGTCTGGGCTATGTCTATGACGACATGGCCTATTACTTCATGGCCGATTACCCGAACCGTCTGAACCAGCGGCTGAACAGCGATCTGGAACTGACGGACGAAGAACGCGCGCGGGCGCGTGGGCTGATCGACCGTCTGGTGAGCCGCCGGATTTCGAAATACAACGCCCAGCCGATGGAGGCGCCGCACCTGCCCGGTGACTATGCCCGCCGGGTGCTGGTCTGCGATCAGGCGTTTGCCGATGCTTCGACCGCTTATGGCAAGGTCGACGAGGCGTCGTTCGAGGCCATGTTGATGGCCGCGATCAACGAGAACCCGGACGCGCAGATCATCGTCAAGACGCACCCGGATTCGAGCTGGGAGAAGACCAAGCGGATGGGGTATTACACCCATCTGGAGAGCACCGAACGCGTCGTGATCCTGACCGATCCGGTGAACCCCTACACGATCTTCGACCTTGTCGACACGGTCTATGTGGGCACCAGCCAGATGGGGCTGGAGGCGCTGTTCGCGGGCAAGAAAGTCGTGACCTTCGGCGCGCCGTTCTATGCGGGATGGGGGCTGACCGACGACCGGCAGGGGATCGCGCATCGGGGCCGGACCCGGACGCTCGAGGACATCTTTCACGCCTTTTACATCTGGTACACGATCTATCAGGTGCCGGGGGCGGACGTGCCCTCGCAGGTCGAGGACGCTTTGGATTTCATCGAGGCGCATCGCCCCTATCCGCTGCCGCCGACGAAAGAGGAACTGGACACGCCGCCCAAGGTGTCGGTCATCATTCCGGTGCATGGGGTCGAGCCCTATATCGAGGCCTGCATCGCCTCGGTTCAGGCGCAGACCCTGCGCGAGATCGAGATCCTGCCGGTGAACGACGTGTCGCCGGACGGGGCGCAGCAGATCATCGACCGGCTGGCCAAGACGGACGCGCGGATCAGGCCGATCGTGCTGGAAAAGAACGTAGGTCAGGGGTTCGCGCGCAATATCGCGCTGGATCAGGCGCGCGGCGAATACGTCTGGTTCATCGACGGCGACGACTGGATGTCGAACCCCGAGGCGCTGGAAACGCTGGTCGCGGTGGCCGAGGCCAACGGGTCGGACATGGTGCGCGGCAAGAAGGCCGCCGAGGCGATCTTTTCCGAGGACGACGACCACCTCTATGACCGTCCCGACGTGACCGAGGCGCATTTCGGCGAAGACGTGCCCCGCACCACCTATGCCGAAAGCCCGGATATTCTGCGCAACCGGCATTTCTGGACCTGGCTCTATCGGCGCGACTGGCTCGACCAGATCGAGGGGCGGTTCGTCACCACGCAGTGGGAGGAACGGGCGTTCCTTGTGAAAGCCCTGTCCCATGCGCGGGTTCTGAGCCTGACCACCTGCCCCACGACGACCTATCGCATCCGCCCCGCCTCGACCGCGCGGCGCAAGCGGGGGCCTAAGGATTTCGAGCGGATGTTCACGAACTTCGAGGCGACGATGGCCGCGCTTGCGGCGCGTGGCGCTGCCGACCGTGCCTCGCCCCTGCGGCCGCATCTCAATTTCCACATGTCGCAATATATCGACCACATGATGATGACGGCGCCCTATGCGCATTACGTGGACGAGAGCGACGCGGTGTTCACCGGGTTTCTGGACCGGGTGCGCAAGAACCTTGAGACCTACGATTTCCGCGCCTCGGACTATGACCCCGAGGCGACCGCGCGGCGGGTGCAGCACAACCGTGCCGGGGCCTTCCCCCTGACCATCGCCGCGATCCGGTCGGGGCGGCGCGATTTTCTGGAGGCCGCGATCCGACTGCTGCCGATCCGGCAGGACAAGCTTTACGAGGTGTTCCTCACGTCGCCCGAGACGCCGGACGAGGCCGATCTTCAGGCCGCGCTGAACCGCTATGCGCGCAACGAGCTGGTGACGCCCGCCAAGGGTGGGCGCGCGCGGGCAGGCAAGAAGCCGCGCGTGATCGTGCATATCGGCGCGACCAAGACCGGGTCGACCTATCTGCAGCATCTGATGGAGACCAACCGCCCGGCGCTGATGCGCGAGGGGGTCTGGTATCCCGAGGTCGGTCTGTTCTGGCAGCGCGTGCGGCCGCATAAACAGGCGGGCCATTCCGAGTTCACGCGGTCTGCCGTGCGTGGCGAGACGGGCCTGCGCGATCACATCGAGCGCGGGCTCGCGCTGATGGGCGACCGAGTTCACACCATCGTTCTGTCGAGCGAGGCGTTTTTCCTGCAGGAGCATGCCAGCCGGATCGCGAGCTATTTCGCCGATTACGAGGTCGAGATGGTCGTCTATCTGAGGCGGCAGGACGAATGGGCCAATGCGCAATATGCCGAGTTCGTGGCCGGCGGCGCGGTGGGCCGGGTCGATGGCACTTTCGCCGAATGGCTGGCCGACCCGGTAACGATCGGGCGGCTCGATTATCAGGCGAACCTCGACCGCTGGGCCGACGCAATCGGGCGCGACAAGATCACCGCGCGGCTCTTTGACAAGGCGGCGTTCAAGGGGGGCGATCTGCTCACCGATTTCGCGGCGGCGACCGATCTGCCGGTGCTGCTCGATCTGCCGCAACCGGATGCGTTGCAGGCCAATTCGGCGCGTCTGTCCACGGCGCATGTGGAACTGGTGCGGATGTACAATGCGCGCGAGTTCCGCAATCGGGACGCCTATTTCACCTTTATCGAGACGGTCACGACCGGGTTTCAGGACTTCCGCAACAAACGCGGGCTGAAAATGGCGCGGCCGTGGTTCCTGACGCCGGAGTTGTCGGCCACGCTCATGCGCAACGCCCGCGCCGGTAACGCGGCCGTCGCGCGGGATTATTTCGGGCGTAAGGACGGGGTGCTGTTCGAGGGCGACGTGGCCCCTGCCCCTACCGAGGATGGCGCGCTTTTCGCCGAGGAATTCACGCTGGTCGCCGATGCTTACGACGCGGCCAAACCCGCGCTGCCCGAGGGGGTCGAGGCCCTGACGCCCGAGCGGCTGAGAGCGCGCACGAGCGGTCTGCGTGTGGTGAACTACGGCCATTTCGGCTGGCGGCTGTGGCTGTTGTCGCCGATCCTCGAAAACCTCTACGTTAAGAAGGCGATGCCCGATCTGGTGCCCGCGTTCCGGCGCGAGCCTGCTGAATTCGTGCGCGAGAACTGGGCGCAGCACACGCCGTTCCGCGTCGGGCTGATGTATCCGAACACGCCCGCGCTCGGCTGGTTCAAGGTCTATGTCCCGATCATCCGGCTGGCGCTGAAATTGACCGGGCAACACCAGCTGATCCCGCAACTCGAACGCGATCCGATCGTGTTGATGCGGGCGAGCCCGTCCAAGGCGGGCCGTCTGTTGTCGCGGCTGGTCTTTCCGCGCGGCGAATTGCGCTAGGGGGCGGGATGCAGGACGCGGATGTGGTTTTGGAGGTTCCGGCGGCGTGGTTCGACAACCCGCTGGACTGCCTGCGCCATCAGCGGCTCTATGCCTCGATCCTCGTGGCGCTGGCCGATCTGTGCGTCACCGTGCGCCCGATCCGCCTGCCTTACGCCGCCGACGCCGCGCCGCGTGCGACGAAGCGCGGACAACTGGTGATCAGCTTTCATTCGCATGGGGCCGAGGGCAACGTGCTGAGGCTGAAGGACGCCTATTGGCCGCCGTATTATTCCGCCGATCCGATGGGGTTTTCGGGATACGCCGCCGCCGCGCACCAATTGGACCGTGTCGAGGATGCGGTGCAGACCATCCCGCGCCGACAGGCCCGCGCCTTTGTCGCCGAACTGCGCAAGGATGCGGTGGAGCGCAACCTGTCGAAATACGCGCAGCCCGCCCAGAAGGCCGAGGCCCTGCCGGAGGATTACTATTTCCTGCCGCTTCAGACGGTCGAAGACCCGGTGGCCGAGCTTGCCTATCTGGATCAGTTGGACGTGGCGGCAAAACTGGCTGTGGGCGCCCGCACGCGCGACATGTCGGTGGTGCTCAAGCGTCATCCGCTGTGCAAATCGCAGGCGGTCGCGGACCGGCTGGAGGAGCTTGCGCGCGATCTGCCGAATGTCGTGATCTCGACCGCCTCGGTCCATACGCTGATCGCCGGGGCGCGCGCGGTCGTGGGCTGCAACTCCGGCGTACTGTTCGAGGCGCTCATTCACGGCAAGCCGGTCGTCACCTTTGGCGGGTCGGATTTCGAGATCGCCACGCGGTCGGTGCGGCGGCTCGACGATCTGGAGCGGGCGGTGGACGATGCCGCGCAGATCGACCCGGATTTCCGCGACCGGTTCCTGTTCTGGTTCCTCAAGATGCATTGCATCCATGCGTCGGACGTGACCGGCATACGGGGGCGTCTGGCCGAGGCGCTGACCGCGCTCGACATCGACAGCCACGGGTTCAACGAGGACCAGTTGCAGGTGTTCGAGCTTTACGCGCAGGCCGAGCGGGCGCGGCGTGAGGATATCCTTTACCCCAAGTGATCGGTCAGGTCATTCCGCCGCCATCTCGGCCGCCGTGGTCGGGCGGTAGTTGAGGATCGGGGCAAGCCAGCGCTCGACCTCGGCGAGTGTCATCCCTTTGCGTTCGGCATAGTCCGCCGCCTGATCGCGCTCGATCTTGGCGACCCCGAAATAATAGGCGTCCGGGTGGCCGATATAGAGGCCCGACACCGACGAGCCGGGCCACATCGCCATGCTCTCGGTCAGTTCGACGCCGGTGGCGGTGGTCGCATCCAGAAGCGAGAACAGTGTCAGTTTCTCGGTGTGGTCGGGCTGGGCCGGGTAGCCGGGGGCCGGGCGGATGCCGTCATAGGGTTCGGCGATGAGGTCTTGGGGGGCGAAGGCTTCGCCCGCCGCATACCCCCAATGCTCCTTGCGTACACGTTCGTGCAGCATTTCGGCCATCGCCTCGGCAAAGCGGTCGGCCAGCGCCTTGACCATGATCGAGGCGTAGTCGTCGCCTGCTTTCTCGAACCGCTCGGCGATGCCGATTTCCTCAGGCCCAGCGGTCACGACGAAGCCGCCGACATGATCCGGGGTGCCGCCCGGCGCCACGAAATCGGCAAGCGCGAGGTTCGGGCTGTCTTTCCGTTTGGCATGCTGCTGGCGCAGGGTGTGGAGCGTGGCGAGCGGCGTTTCGCGGTCGTTGTCGGTGAAGAGCCGGATGTCGTCGCCTTGGGCATTGGCGGGCCAGAAGCCGATGACGGCGCGGGGGGTGAACCAGTTCTCCGCGATGATCTTGCCCAGCATGTCCTGTGCGTCGGCAAAGAGATTTCGCGCCGCTTCGCCATAGGTGGCGTCGTCGAGGATGCGGGGGTAAACGCCCTTGAGCTCCCACGTGCGGAAAAACGGCGTCCAGTCGATGTAGCGGGTAATTTCGGCCAAGTCCCAGTCTTCGATCACCTTGGTGCCGGTGAAAGCGGGGGCGACCGGGTCGTAGCCCGACCAGTCGATCTGCATCGCATTGGCGCGGGCCTTGGCGAGCGGGAGGCGTTCCTTGGCGCGCTCGGCGCGTTCGTGACGCTCGGACACCTCGACATATTCGGCGCGGATCTGGTCGATGTAGGGCTGCTTGTGGGTCTTGGACAGAAGCTGCGAGACCACACCCACGGCGCGGCTGGCATCGGTGACGTGGATCGCCTGCGAGCGGGCATAGCCCGGCGCGATCTTGACCGCCGTGTGGATCTTGGAGGTGGTCGCCCCGCCGATGAGGAGCGGCAGGTCGAAGCCCTCACGCTCCAGCTCGGCCGCGAGATGAACCATCTCGTCGAGCGAGGGGGTGATGAGGCCGGAGAGGCCGATGACGTCGACGTTTCGCTCGCGCGCGACCTCGAGGATTTTCTGCGGCGGGACCATGACGCCAAGGTCGATGATTTCGTAGTTGTTGCAGGCCAGCACGACGCCGACGATGTTCTTGCCGATGTCGTGGACGTCGCCCTTGACGGTGGCCATGAGGATGGTGCCCGCGGTGTCGCGCCCCCCCTCTTTCTCGGCCTCCATGTAAGGCAGCAGGACGGCGACGGCCTGTTTCATGACGCGGGCGGATTTCACCACCTGCGGCAGGAACATCTTACCCGCCCCAAAGAGGTCGCCGACCAAGTTCATGCCCGCCATCAGCGGCCCTTCGATCACGTCGAGCGGCTTGTCGGCGGCGCGGCGCGCGGCCTCGGTGTCTTCGTCCACAAACTCGGTGATGCCGTTGACCAGCGCGTGCTCCAGCCGCTTTTCGACCGGCCAGTCGCGCCACCGGAGGTCGCGCTTTGTCACTTCGCGCTTGTCACCCTTGAAGCGCTCGGCGAGGTCCAACAGGTTCTCGGTCGGGGTGCCGCCGTTCGCGGGCGTGCGGTTCAGGACCACGTCCTCGCAGGCCTCGCGCAGGTCGGGGTCGATCTGGTCATAGACGGCAAGCTGGCCCGCGTTGACGATGCCCATGTCCATGCCCGCGTGGATCGCGTGGTAGAGGAACACGGCATGCATCGCCTCGCGCACCGGTTCGTTGCCACGGAAGCTGAACGAGAGGTTCGAGACGCCGCCCGACACGTGGCAATGCGGCAGGTTCTGCCTGATCCAGCGCGCGGCTTCGATGAAGTCGACGCCGTAGTTGTCGTGCTCTTCGATGCCCGTCGCCACGGCGAAAATGTTGGGGTCGAAGATGATGTCTTCGGGCGGGAAGCCCACGGTTTCGGTCAGCACCTTGTAGGCGCGCGCGCAGATCTCGGTCTTGCGCGCGAAGGTGTCGGCCTGCCCGTCCTCGTCAAACGCCATGACCACGACGGCGGCACCGTAAGCGAGGCAGAGGCTCGCGTGGTGGATGAACGCCTCTTCGCCCTCTTTGAGCGAGATGGAGTTCACCACCGGCTTGCCCTGCACGCATTGCAGGCCGGCCTCGATCACCTCCCATTTCGAGCTGTCGATCATGATCGGAACGCGGGCGATGTCGGGCTCGGCGGCGATGAGGTTCAGGAACTCGATCATCGCCTGCTTCGAGTCGATCAGCCCCTCGTCCATGTTCACGTCGATGATCTGCGCGCCATTCTCGACCTGATCGCGCGCGACGTCGAGCGCGGTGGCGTAGTCGCGGTTGGTGATCAGCTTGCGGAACTTGGCGGAGCCCGTGACGTTCGTGCGTTCGCCCACGTTCACGAAGGGGATGTCGTCGGTCAGGACGAAGGGTTCCAGACCGGAGAGGCGCAGGAGCGGTTTAGGCATCTTCGTAGTCTCCCACCTTGCGCGGCGCATAGGGCGCGACCGCCGCGGCGATGGCGCGGATGTGGTCTGGGGTGGTGCCGCAGCAGCCGCCGACCACGTTCACCAGACCTTCGCGCGCAAATGCTTCGACCTGCGGCGCGGTGTCCTCCGGCCCCTCGTCATAGGCGCCGAAGGCATTCGGGAGCCCTGCGTTCGGGTAGGCACAGATGAGCGCGTCGGCCACGTCCGACAGTTCCTTGAGGTGCGGGCGCATGGCGTTGGCGCCGAGCGCGCAGTTGAGGCCCACGGTAAAGGGGCGCGCGTGGCGCACCGAATGCCAGAACGCGGTGGGCGTCTGGCCCGACAGGGTGCGGCCCGAGGCATCGGTGATGGTGCCCGAGATCATGATCGGCAGGCGTTTTCCGTGCGCGGCAAATGCCTCGAAACACGCGAACAGCGCGGCCTTGGCGTTGAGCGTGTCGAAGATCGTTTCGATCAGGATCAGGTCCGAGCCGCCCGCGATCAGGCCCCGGATCTGCTGGCCATAGGCGCGGCGCAGGTCGTCGAAGGTCACGGCGCGGTAGCCGGGGTCGTTCACGTCCGGGCTGATCGACGCGGTCCGGTTGGTCGGCCCGACCGCGCCCGCGACCCAGCGCGGCTTGCCGTCTTGGGCCGTGGCGCGATCCACCGCGCGGCGGGCGATCTGCGCGCCTTGGGCGTTGAGGTCATGGACCGCCTCCTCCATCGCGTAGTCGGCTTGCGCGATCACGGTGGAGGAAAAGGTGTTGGTCTCGACGATATCTGCACCGGCCATCGCAAAATCGTAGTGGATTTCTTCGACCGCGTCGGGCTGGGTCAGGATCAGAAGGTCGTTGTTGCCCTTCTGCGGGTGGTCGGAGTGGATCGCGCATGTGTGGCCGCCGTGGCCGCGAAAGGCGTCTTCGTCCAGACCGAGGGCCTGAATCTGCGTTCCCATCGCGCCATCGAGGATCAGAATGCGGTCGCGGGCCGCCCTTTTCAGGGCCGCCTCGGTGTCCGTGGGCGGAAGATTGAATGTGAGCATCGGTATCCTGCTTTCTCACAAGCACAGATACGGGCGCGGCGACCCACCTTCAAATTCATAAATCTACTAAGGATTATGAGGTTCGCTCAAGTTGATCGGGCTACTTCCCTGTCACGGGCAAGCCGCTGGGCACGCTGTCCGGCACTCCAAGCCGCTCGGCCGGGTCTTCGAGCGCGTGGAGAAAGGCGGTGAGTTGGTCGATCTCGGTGTCGGACAGCGGGCTGGGCGCAAGCGTGTTCGCGCGCGCGATGGCGTCGGTTTCCTCGGGCGAGGACAATACGCGGTCGTCGGTGACCTGCGGCAGGTCCGGCAGGATGGCTTGGGTGAAGTCATAGGCGCGCAGGGCGGCGACCGGGTCGGCGTGGTGGCGGATGACCGCATCGAGCGTGGCATAGGCGCCGTTGTGGCCATAGGGCGCGGTGAGGGTCACATTGCGCAAAGACGGCGTGCGAAAGGCGAAGCGGTCAGCCTCCACCCCGGTCACGCGGAAGCGGCCCTCGTCGCGGGAATGGTTTTCAAAGCGCGCGGCCTTGCCCGGCCCGAACTGCGGCATGGCGATGGCGTGAAAATCGTGGTCGGTCTGGAGCCAGCCTGCGTGGCAGGTGGCGCAGCCTGCCGCGCCGTAGAACAGCGCCTGCCCGGCCTGCGCCTCGGGGGAAAGCGGCGCGCCGCCTGCCATTGCGATGTCAAAGGGGGCGTTGTCCGCGCGCCATTCGAAAGCGATGAAATCGGCGATGACATTGGCGATGGCGGTGAAGCTGATCGGTTCATCGGGGAGCGCCGTGTCGAAGCGGTCGCGATATTCGGGGATTTCCGCGACGCGGGCCGCGATCCGGTCCCACGCGCCGCCGGGCTGGGCGAGCATGCCTTGGCGCACGGATTGGCTGATCTCGTTCTCGGAATAATGCCCGGCCATCTCGTCACCCGAGAGCACCGGGAACATGGCTTGGGCGGCAAGCGGGCTGTCGAACCCTTGGGTCATGTCGGCCCCCAGCGGGGTGCGGATGCCGTTGGGTTGGGTCGGGTCAAGCTCGAGCCGGCCATCATGGAAGAAGCGGGTGAACTCCGCCGCGCCGAGGTTCCACAGGCCGGGGGCGTTGCGGGGGATGCGTTGCTCCGGCGTGTTGGCGGGCCCGATCTTGCGCTTGGGGCCAAGGCCGATGCCGCCGTCGCCCAAGGCGAGTGACACGCCGTCGCCGGTGCCGAGGTCGGGGTGATGACAGGTGGCGCAGCTGACCTCGCGGTTGCCCGACAGGATGGGATCGTAGAACAGAAGCTGACCCAGTTCGATGCGGGCCATGTCGGGATCGGGAAAGACCGGGCGCGGGCCGAGGTCTTGGGCAAACGCGGGGCTTGCGAGGGTCGCGGCGAGGATCAAGGGGGCGAGACGGGTCATGGTGCGGCCTCTGTGAGGGTGAGCCGCAGGGTCTGGCGGCTGGGGGTGTCGGGCGTGGCGATGACCGAGGGGAAGTCGGCGCGGTTGACAGCGTTGGGGTAACCCGAGGGTTCAAGGCAGATGCCTGCGAACGGCGTGAACGGTGGGGCGACCCCCTGCCCCGTGTAGACCTGCGCGCCGGGTTGGTCGGAGTGGACGGTGAGCGTGAGGCCCGAGGCCGCTGTGAGCGTCGCGATGGGGGCTGCAGGGTCGCTGGCGGGGTCGAGGACGTAGAAGTGGTCGATTTCCGGCCCGCTGCGGCCGAGGGCCGTGGGCCGGGTGAGGTCGAGCGGCGTGCCCGCGACTGGGGTGAGCGTTCCGGTCGGGAGGCGCGCCTCGGTGAGGTCGAGGGCGTGGGTGGCGGGGACGTGGAGCGTGAGCGCGCCGTCGGTGGTGCCGAGGCTGTAATAGTTGTGCTGGGCCAGTGTGAGCGGCGTGGGGCGGTCGGGCCGCGCCTCCATTTCATAGGTCAGGCTGTCGGGCCCAAGGGTGACGGTCACGGCCACGTCCACCGCGCCGGGATAGCCGCCCTCGCCGTCCGGGGAATGGTAGGTCAGGCGCGCCTCGGTGGCCGAGAGTTGTTCGAGGTGCCAGTCGCGGGACCAGAAGCCGCCGGGGCCGCCGTGCAGGTGGTTGGGGCCTTCGTTCGCGTCGAGGTGGTAGCGGATGCCGTCCATCTCGAACGCGGCGTTCGAGACGCGGTTGGCGAGACGCCCGACGATGGCCCCCATGAAATTCGGGTCGCTGCGGTAGGTTTGGGGGTCGTCGTAGCCGAGGATCAAGGGCGTGCCGCGGTGCCACCACCCTTGGGTGATCGCGCCGTAGGACAGGAGGGCCACGCGCATGTCACCGTTCTGGAGGACGACCCGTTTCATGCGTCATTCCAACTGCTTGAGGGCCGGATAGAGCGCGCGGTAGCGGGCATAGCCTGCATCATAGGCGGCGGCGAGGCTGGCGTCCGGTTCGATCACTTCGGCGGTGGCGGGCGGGGTCATGACCTCGGCCGGCGAAGCCCCCGTGTGGGCGCAGATGGCGAGGCGGGCGGCCCCGAGGGCGGCGCCAAGCTCGCTGCCAGAAGGCAGAGAGAGCGGCAGGTTCAGGGTGCTGGCGAGCGTGGTGAGCCAGAAGCGCGAGCGCGCGCCGCCGCCGACCGCGAAGAGCGTGTCGAAGCGGGCCCCGGTGCCTTGGAGCGCGGTGAGGCTGTCGCGGAGCGCGTAGCTCACCCCCTCCATCACTGCACGGGTGAGGTCCGTGCGGTCGGTGGCCACGTCGAGGCCGATGAAGGCGCCCCGGATGCGGCTGTCGTTATGCGGCGTGCGCTCGCCCGAGAGATAGGGGAGGAACAGGGTGGACGATGGGCCGGTTGCGGTGTCGGGCAGCCCGCCTGCAAGGTCGGCGGGGCTTTCGCCCAGATTGCGCGAGAGCCAGTTGAGGCTGTCGGTCGCGGCGAGGATGACGCCCATCTGATACCAGCGATCGGGGACCGCGTGGCAGAAGCTGTGGACCGCCGAGGCCGGATCGGGGGCGTAGCGGTCGCGGCCCGTCATGAGGACGCCGGAGGTGCCCAAGGAGGCGAACCCCACCCCCTCGCCCAAGGCACCGATGCCACAGGCGGCGGCGGCGTTGTCGCCCGCGCCGCCTGCGACGACCACGGGGCCGGAGAGGCCCCAGTCGGACAGGAGCGCGCCGCGCAGCATGCCGCCGGGGGCTGCGCCTTCGACGAGGGCGGGCATCTGGTCGCGGCGCATGTGGCCTGCCTCGAGCGCCTGCGCGGACCAGTCGCGTTTGCCGACGTCGAGCCATGCGGTGCCCGCGCTGTCGGACATGTCCGAGATGTGCTCGCCGGTCAGCCAGTGCCGCAGGTAATCCTTGGGCAGGAGGACCTTGGCGACCTTTTCCCACACCTCTGGTTCGTGTTTCTGGGTCCAGAGAAGCTTGGGCGCGGTGAAGCCGGGAAAGACGATGTTGCCCGTAATCTCGTGCATCCCCGGTGTGGCGTCGAGGGTCGCGGCCTCGTCGATCGAACGGGTGTCGTTCCACAGGATGCAGGGGCGCAGAACCTTGTCATCCGCGTCGATCAGGGTCGCGCCGTGCATGTGGCCCGAGAGGCCGATGCCCTTGAGCGCGGCAAAGGCGTCGGGCGCTTTGGCGCGGATCGCGGCCACCGTAGCCTCGCAGGCTGCGATCCAGTCCGCCGGGTTCTGTTCCGACCAGCCGGGGTGCGGATGCACGGGGGCAAAGGCGGCGTCCGCCTCGGCCCGCACCGCGCCGGTGTCGTCGGTGAGAATAGCCCTCAGCCCCGAGGTTCCGAGGTCCAGTCCGAGATACATGGTCGTTCCTTTGGTCGTCAGACGAAGCGGTTGACGTAGTTTTCGAGGATCTCCTGCCGGCCCGAGCGCGGTTCCGGGTTGATCCCCTCGTCGAGCACGCGCTGGGAAATGGTCGCGAGGTCGCTGTTCAGCATGGCCTTGGCCTCGGCCGTCGTCCAGCCCGCGTAACGGTCGGTGAGCGCCTGTTCGAGCCCACCATCCTCGATCATCGCGGCGGCGGCTTTGAGGCCACGGGCGCAGATGTCCATGCCGCCCACGTGCGCCGCGATCAGATCCTCGGCGTCGAGCGACTGGCGGCGCAGCTTGGCGTCGAAGTTGGTGCCGCCGGTGGTGAAGCCGCCGTACTTCAACACGTGGTAATAGGCGAGCGCGACCTCGGGCGTGTTGTTGGGGAACTGGTCGGTGTCCCAGCCCGACTGGTAGTCGTTGCGGTTCATGTCGATGGAGCCGAGCATGCCCTCGGAGGCCGCGAGCGCCAGCTCATGTTCGAACGAGTGCCCGGCGAGGATCGCGTGGCCCTGTTCGATGTTCAGCTTCACCTCGTTCTCCAGCCCGTATTTGCGCAGGAAGCCGATGCAGGTGGCGACGTCGAAGTCGTACTGGTGCTTGGTCGGTTCCTGCGGTTTGGGTTCGACGAGGATCTGGCCCTCGAAGCCGATCTTGTGCTTGTAGTCCACGACCATGCTGAGGAAGCGGCCCATGTGGTCGAGTTCCTGACGCAAGTCAGTGTTCAGGAGCGTCTCATACCCTTCGCGCCCGCCCCACAGCACATAGTTCGCGCCGCCCAGTTTGTGGGTCGCATCCATGCAGCCTTTGACGGTGGCGGCGGCGAAGGCGAAGACGTCGGGGTCGGGGTTGGTGGCGGCACCGGACATCCAGCGGCGGTGGCCGAACATATTGGCGGTGCCCCAGAGCAGCTTGGTCGCCGAGCTTTCCATCTTTTCGCCGATGTAGTCGGTGATCTCGTTCAGGGTCGCGAGGTTCTCGGCAAAGCTGCTCTGTTCGGGCCGGATGTCGGCATCGTGCCAGCAGAAGTACGGCGCGCCCAGAATGTCGAACATCTCGAACGCCACGTCGGCCTTCATCTTGGCGCGGCCCATATTGTCCTGCGGGTGCCACGGACGCACGAAGGTCTGACCGCCGAAGGGATCGCCCCCTTCCCATGCGAAGGAATGCCAATAGGCGACGGCGAAACGCAGGTGATCCTCCATCCGCTTGCCCATGACCATCTCGTCCGGGTCGTAGTGGCGGAAGGCCAGCGGATTGGTGCTGTCCGGTCCCTCGTAACGCAGTTTCTGAATGCCGGAGAAAAAGTCCGTCATGTCCGCCTCTCTTTTGGCTTTGTCGTGTTGGGTGTGGGGGGCGGGCCTTAGCCCTGCTCCCCCGGTTTTTTGCCCAGGATGATCATCCCGAGAATGTCTTCGTCGGTCACCTTGTCGACATCGACCGTGCCGACGAGTTGGCCGTTCTTCATCACCGAGGCGCGGTCGCACAGGTTCATGACCGAGTGGACGTCGTGTTCGATGAGGAAGATGCCGATGCCCTGTGCCTTGAGCTGGTTGATGAGCTCGGCGACCATCTGGGTTTCCTGCGGGCCGAGCGCGGCGGTGGGCTCGTCCATGATCAGGATGCGCGCGTTGAAATAGACCGCGCGGGCGATGGCGACCGACTGACGCTGACCGCCCGAGAGCGCCTTGACCGGGTCTTTGAACTTTTTGAAGTTCGAGTTGAGACGCCCCATGATCTTGCGCGTCTCGGCCTCCATCTGCGCGTCGTCCACGAAGCCCATCGGGGTGACGAGTTCGCGGCCCAGAAACAGGTTCGAGGCGGCATCGAGGTTATCGGCCAGCGCGAGGGTCTGGTAGATCGTCTCGATGTTGTGCTTGCGCGCGTCGCGGGGGTTCTGGATGTCGACCTTTTCGCCGTCGATCAGGATCTCGCCCGCGTCCATCTTGTAAGCACCCGACAGGCACTTGATGAGCGTGGACTTGCCCGCGCCGTTGTGACCCAAAAGGCCCACGACCTCGCCGGGGTAGAGGTCGACCGAGACATGGTCGACCGCCTTGATCCCGCCGAACGAGACCGACACGTCGCGCATTTCGACAAGCGGAGTTCCGGTTCTGTCAGCCATCACGCGTCTCCCGTCCGTTTGCGGTAGATGATGTCGATGAGCACCGCGAGCACTAGGACCGCGCCTACGACGATGTTTTGGAAGGGTGCATCCACGCCGACCATCGCCATGCCGGATTGGAGCGACTGCATGATGAGCGCACCGAGGATGGCGCCGTAGATCGTGCCGATGCCCCCGGCGAGCGCGGTGCCCCCGATGACGGCGGCGGCGATGACGCGCAGCTCGTCCAATGTGCCGATGTCGTTGGAGTGGAACGACAGGCGGGCCGAGGCCACGAGACCGGCGAGCCCGCAGAGCACGCCCATGATCGCGAAGACTTTGACCGTCAAAAGCCGGGTGTTGATGCCCGAGAGTTCGGCGGCGTCCGGGTTGCCGCCTGTCGCAAAGATGTAGCGGCCCAGTCGGGTGCGTTTGGCGACCAGCGTCATCACGACGGCGACCGCGATCAGGAGCAGGACGGAATACGGGATGCCGTAGCCCTGAGTATAGCCCTCGGGCATGACCGCGCCCCGGTCGGTGAAGCTGCGCTCCAACACGCGGGTGGGCACGTCATAGGCGTTGAGCAGCGCCACGAAACCCAGAACGAGGATCGCTGAAATCGCCATCAGGACGGCTTCGGCCCAGATGGGTTTCACCGGGAATTCGTGGCGGATGCGGGCGCGGCGGGCGTTCCAGATCGCGACGCAGGCGGCGAGCACGCCGATCAGGCCGAAGATCCAGCTTGCGGTTTCGCCCATCGTGCCGCCGATCCCGCCCATCATCTGGAAGGTGTCGTCGAGCGGGCCGATGGTCTGCCCGTTTGTGAGATACCACGCCACGTTGCGCCAGACGAGAAGCCCGCCGAGCGTGACGATGAAGGCCGGGATGGTGAGATAGCCGACGAGCCAGCCGTGAAACGCGCCGATCACGCCGCCGGTGACGAGCCCCGCAAGGATCGCGACGGGCGCCATGAGCGGGCTGCCGTATTCGATGCCCAGGCTCGGCAGGAACTGCGTCTGTGTGATCGCCATCATTGCCGAACAGGTGGCGAGCAGCGCGCCGACGCTGAGGTCGATGTGGCGGGTGACGATGACGAACACCATGCCGGTGGCCATGATCGCCACGGAGACGGTCTGGATCGTCAGGTTGAAGACGTTGCGCGGGGTGAGGAAACGGCCGTCGGTGAGGACGTTGAACACGATGCAGACCAGCACGAACGCGCCCACCATGCCCAGAAGGCGGGTGTCGAATTCGAGCGTCTTGAAAATGTTCTTTCGTCCGGTCGACGCGCCGGAGGCGGTGGCCTCTGTCATGGTGACCTCGGAATCTGAAAGGTGTGGGGCGCCCCCCGCCCGGTCAGGCGGGAGGCGCGGAGATCATCTGCAGATCAGTTGCAGGGCGCCGGGCCGTCGGTGACGCCCTGACACAGCGCATCCTGCTCGATCCAGCCGGCATCGACGACGACCGTGAGGTTGTCGGCGGTCACCGGAACCGGCTCGAGGAACTGAGCGGTCAGCGTGGTGCCCGAGGGCGAGGTCCATTCGGCCGCGCCTTCGACCGCGCCCATCTCGGCGCCGCCGGCCAGCTCGACCGCGATCTCACCGGCGCGTTTGCCAAGCTCGCGGGCGTCTTTCCAGACCGACACGGTCTGGGTGCCGCGCGCGATGCGGTTCAGGGCCGCATGGTCGCCGTCCTGACCCGAGACCGGGATACCGTCCATGCCCTGAGCCGTGAGCGCGGCCACCGCGCCACCGGCGGTGCCGTCGTTCGAGGCCACGACCGCGTCGACGTTGTTGTCTTCGGCGGTCAGGATCTGCTCCATGTTGCGCTGTGCGTTGGCCGGGAGCCAGCCGTCGGTATAGGCCTCGCCCACGATGGTGATGTCACCAGCGTCGATGGCTGCCTGCAGGACTTCCTGCTGACCGCCACGCAGGAAATCCGCGTTCGGGTCGGTGGGCGAGCCCTTGATCATCACGTAGTTGCCGGTCGGCTGCGCTTCGAGCACGGCGCGCGCCTGCATCCGGCCCACTTCGACGTTGTCGAAGGTGAGGTAGAAGGCGCGCGGATCTTCGATCAGGCGGTCATAGGCGATGACCGGCACGCCCTCGTTCGCGGCGGCTTCCACGGCGGGGATGATGGCCTGCGTGTCCTGCGCGAGGATGATGAGCGCGTCGACGCCCTGTGCCATCAGGCTTTCCACGTCCGACAGCTGCTTGGACGACGACGATTGCGCGTCGGCCGAGATGTATTCGGCACCGGCGGCTTCGAGGGCTGCCACGATGGCGGCTTCGTCGGTTTTCCAGCGCTCTTCCTGGAAGTTGGACCAGCTGACGCCGACCGTCTGGGCGAAAGCGCCGGTGCCCAGCACCATAGCAATCGCGGTGGTTGCGAAGAGTTTCATTGAGTTCCTCCCTGTGTGTCTTTCGTCGGTGCGGCCGATGTTCTCCTCGAATCGGCGCTGACGGGACCATCTTGCACAATTATTTCAGCGGGAAAATTTATTTTTTCTTCACTGGCTGAATTAATGCTAACACTGCCCACGGACGCATTGGACAGGTGATTCATCGTGACGGACTGGGCGAGCCTGAGTGGATTGGACGCGCGTGACGCGACGCGGTTGAGGGTGCTGAAATGCATCCGGGCGGCGGGTGAGATTTCGCGCACCGACATCGCGCGCGCCCTCGACAGCAGTCCGGCGACCGTGACCGCCGCCTGCGGGGCGCTTCTGGACGCGGGACTGATCTGCGAGGTCGAGCGCGCGCCGTCGGACACCGTGCAGCGCGGCCGCCCCCGTGTCATGTTGCAGGTGAACGCGGGCGCGTTCTTTGTCGCCGGGCTCAAGATCGCGCGCCACGCGATCCTCGTGATGATCGTGGATTCCAAGGGCGAGGAATTCGGCACCTATGCATCCCCCCTCGCCGCGTCACGGATGAAGGCCGCTGATCTGGTGGCCGAGGTGCGCAAGGCGCTGGATGCCGCCTGCGCCGATTGCGGGCTGTCGATCGGGCAGATTGCCGGGATGGTGCTGGGCATGCCGGGGTTTCTGAACGGGATCACCGGGTTCATGCACTGGTCGTCCTCGGTGGTCGAACGCAACGTGGATTTCACGCCGCTGTTTCGCGAGCATCTGCCCTGCCCCACCTTCATCGACAATGACGCGAACCTCGTCGCCAAGGCCGAGCATCTGTTCGGCGCGGGCCGGGGGCTGCGCGATTTCCTTGTCGTCACGGTCGAACATGGCGTCGGCATGGGGATCGTGCTGGACGGCGAGTTGTATCGGGGCGAACGGGGCTGCGGCGCCGAGTTCGGACATACGAAAGTGCAGATCGACGGTGCGGTCTGTCAGTGCGGGCAGCGCGGGTGTCTTGAGGCCTATGTGGGCGATTATGCGATGGTGCGCGACGCGGCCACCGGGCGGCAGGGCGAAGGGCCGAGCTCGATCCCGGAAATCCTCGAAGCCGCGCGGCAGGGCGATCCGCTGTCGCGGCAGGTGCTGGAACGGGCCTCGCAGATCCTTGGTGTGGCGCTCGCGAACCTCGTGAACCTGTTCGACCCCGAGCATATCGTGCTGGCCCGGTCGCGCCCGCCCTTCGATCACCCCTACCCGGAGGTGATGCTCGATGCGCTCAGGCGCAACACGGTGCAGGTGGATGCGCCCCTGCCCGAGATCACGGTGCGAAATCTGGACGAGTCGATGTGGGCCAAGGGGGCGGCGGCGCATGGGATCGAGATGGTCTCGATCCTGAGAATCCGGGAACAGGGAGCCGCCGATGCTGCGTAAGACACTGGTCATCTTAAGCGTTCCGGGGGCCGCGCTGGCAGAGCCCGTGCAGCCCGTGTTCGAGCCAGTCGAGATCACCCCGCATGTCTATGACGGCGGGTGGGAGCATTTCGTGGGCGGCGGTGTCGCAGCCTTTGACTGCGACGGTGACGCCCTGCCGGAGCTTTACGCGGCGGGCGGCGTGAACCCGGCGACGCTGTTCCGCAACCGTTCGGACGGTGCGGTGCGTTTCGTCGCCGACACGCCCGAGGCGCTGGCGATCACTGGCGTGACCGGGGCTTATCCGCTCGACATCGACGGGGACGGGCTGATGGACCTTGCGGTGCTGAGGGTGGGCGAGGATCGGTTGCTCAAGGGTTTGGGCGATTGCACTTTCACGACATTCGGCGACGATCTGGGGTTCACCTCGGACGACCATTGGACGACGGCGTTCTCGGCGACGTGGGAAGCGGGAGAAGCCCTGCCCACCCTCGCCTTCGGCACCTATGTCGACCGCGCCGATCCCGAGGGACCGTTCGGGGCTTGCGACGCCACGCTGCTCTATCGCCCCGAGGGCGCGCGATATGGCCCAGCGGAGCGGCTGGAGCCCGGGTTCTGCGCCCTGTCGATGCTGTTTTCCGACTGGAATCGCAGCGGTTCTGCCGATCTCAGGATGTCGAATGACCGGCATTATTACGTGCGCGGCGGGCAGGAACAGTTGTGGCAGATGGGCGAGACGCCCCGGCTTTACACAGAGGATGAGGGCTGGCGGCCCTATGCGCTCTGGGGCATGGGGATCGCGTCGCGGGATGTGACAGGGGATGGTTTCCCCGATGTTTACCTGACCTCGATGGGCGACCAGAAGTTTCAGGTTTTCGACCCCGATGCGGGTGGCCCGACCTGGCGCGATGCGACCTATGAGCGGGGCACCACGGCGCACCGGCCCCATATGGGCAGCGACGGCCGCCCGTCGACCGGCTGGCACTCGGCCTTTGGCGATGTGAACAACGACGGGCGCGACGATATTTTCGTGGCCAAGGGCAATGTCGAACAGATGCCTGACGCGGCGATGGAAGATCCCAACACCCTTCTGTTGCAGACCGAGCGCGGCGATTTCGTGGAACGGTCGGTGGAGGCCGGGATCGCGTCGATGGCGCGGTCGCGGGGCGCGGCGCTGGCGGATTTCGACAATGACGGGCGGCTCGATCTTGCGGTGGTGAACCGGCGCGGACCGATGGAGGTGTTTCGCAATGTCACCGAGGGTGGCAATTGGCTGCTGGTCGACGTTGCGGGCGTGGGGACGAACACGCGCGCGGTCGGGAGCTTCATCGAGTTGCGCATGGGCGACCGGGTCCAGACCCGCGAGATTACCGTGGGGGGCGGACATGCCGGGGGACAGGCCGGGTTCGAGCATTTCGGGCTTGGCGACGAGGAGCGTGCCGAGCTGCGCGTCATCCGCCCTGACGGGACGTCTTCCGCATGGCTGGCGGTGACGGCGAACCAGATCGTGTCGGTGCCGTGAGGGTGTGTCCCCTGCCCCGGTCCGCGTGACCGAAACGAGCCCCCCTAGACGCAAAAACGCCGCCCTGATTTTGGGCGGCGTTTTGTATTGTTATCGTATTGAGAGAATAGTGTCTCTTACTAGGTGTGGCGGTGACCTACTCTCCCACGTCTTAAGACGCAGTACCATCGGCGCTACG
>JAYZLL010000070.1:0-34474 GCA_036154315.1 Pseudomonadota bacterium | reverse complement strand
GGCCCCGATGGGAGGTGCCTTTTGGCATTGATGAAAAGCTGGGGGGAGAGCGCGAACTCTGCCGACTGTCCGTTTCCCCTGAACAACCTGCCGTATGGGGTGTTCTCGGTGGGGGAGAGCGACGAGGGGCGGTGTGGCGTGGCGATCGGGGAGATGATCCTCGATCTGACGCGGCTCGAAGAAGACGGGCATATCACGCTCGGCGAGCATGCGGTGTTCGACTGCGAAAGCTGGAACGACTTCATGGAGTTGGGGGCCGAGGTCTGGGCCGAGTTCCGGGTCTGGCTGACCCAATGCCTCGGCGAAGGGTCCGAAAAGGCCGTGACCTTTTCCGACTACCTCGTGGCGCAGGCGGATGTGACCATGCATCTGCCGATCGAGGTGATGGAATACACCGATTTCTACGCGGGCAAGAACCATGCGTTCAATGTGGGGAGCCTGTTTCGGGGGCCGGAGAACGCGCTGCCGCCGAACTGGCTGTCGATTCCTATCGGTTACAATGGCCGCGCGTCCTCGGTCGTCGTGTCCGGCACCGACGTGCGCCGTCCGCTGGGGCAGTTGAAAGGTCCGAACGACGATCTGCCGCGTTTCGGTGCCTCGCAGCGCTTCGATCTGGAGCTTGAGTTCGGCGCCATCGTGGGCCGGGCGTCGGACGACATGATCTCGGTGCAACAGGCCGACGATGCGATCTTTGGCTACGTGATCCTGAACGACTGGTCGGCCCGCGACATTCAGGCTTGGGAATACCAGCCGCTCGGGCCGTTTCAGGCCAAGGCGACCGCGACGACGATTTCCCCTTGGATCGTGACCAAGGCGGCGCTGGAGCCGTTCCGCACCTCGACGCCGGAACGCGAGCGCGAGTTGCTGCCGTATCTGCGCGAACCCGGTCCGATGTCCTATGATATCGAGCTGGAGGTCGCGCTGGCGCCCGAAGGCAAGGACGCGACCACGATCAGCCGGACCAATTACGACCAGCTTTACTATTCCGCCGCGCAGCAGCTCTGCCACCACACCACCAGCGGGTGCCCGATGAACGTGGGCGACCTGCTTGGCTCCGGCACGATTTCGGGGCCGACCAAGGACAGTCGCGGATCGCTTCTGGAGCTTGGGTGGAGCGGGCAGGAGCCGGTGAAGCTGGAGACGGGCGAGGAGCGCAGCTTCCTCGAAGACGGAGACACGCTGACCCTGCGCGCCAATGCGCGGGGCGAAGGATACACGATCGGGTTTGGCGATTGCGTGGGCAAGGTTCTGCCCGCAGGCGACATTCCCGACTGGGCTAAGGAGTAACAGGCATGGCAAAGGCAGTCGCGTCGCAAGGCGACATGGAAGAAAAGAAAATCAGCTTCACTGAAGTGGGCGAGGGGCTTTACGCCTTCACCGCCGAGGGTGATCCGAACACCGGTGTCATCATCGGCGACGAGAGCGTTATGATCGTCGAGGCGCAGGCCACGCCGCGTCTGGCGCGCAAGGTGATAGACTGTGTGCGCTCGGTGACCGACAAGCCGATCAGCCATCTGGTGCTGACGCATTACCACGCGGTGCGCGTGCTGGGTGCCTCGGCCTATGGGGCGCGCGAGATCATCATGACCGACACCACGCGGGCACAGGTCGTCGAGCGGGGCCAAGAGGATTGGGACAGCGAATTCGGCAGGTTCCCGCGTCTTTTCCAAGGGCATGAGGAAATTCCGGGGCTGACCTGGCCCACCACCACCTTCAACGACAAGATGACCGTCTATCTGGGCAATCGGAAGGTCGAGATCATGCATCTGGGCCGCGCCCATACGGCGGGCGACGCGGTGATCTATGTGCCGGATCAGAACGTCATGTTCACCGGTGACATCGTGGAATATCACTCCGCGTGCTACTGCGGCGACGGGCATTTGGCCGATTGGCCCGCGACGCTCGATGCGATCCGCGCCTATGACCTCGATGCTATCGCGCCGGGGCGGGGCGATGCGCTCGTGGGTCGCGAGATGGTGAATGCCGCGCTCGACAACACCGCCGATTTCGTGACCTCGACCTTCAAGCCCGCGCTGAAAGTGGCCGCGCGCGGTGGCACGCTGAAAGAGACGTGGGATGCGATCCGGGCCGAATGCGACCCGAAATTCGCCGATTACGCGATCTATGAGCATTGCCTGCCGTTCAACGTGGGTCGCGCCTATGACGAGGCGCGCGGCATCGACACGCCCCGCATCTGGACCGCCGAGCGCGATCAGCAGATGTGGAACGACCTGCAGGGCGACTGATGGCTTTCGCGAACCCCTGGATCGGCTTTGCGCTGAACAACGCCTATGCGAACCGGGTGCTCTTCGGGGCACTCGGCGAACTCGAAGGCGACGCTTTCACCGCGCCGCGTCCGGGGTTCTTCGCGAGCCTCGCAGAGACGATGAACCATATCTACGAAGTGGATCTTTACTACCTCGACGCGCTCGAAGAGGGCGGGCTGGGCCTGACCGTCTTTGACCGCGATCCGGTGGAGGACGTGGCGACCCTCGGCGGGCTTCAGGCCGAGGCCGACATGCGGTTCGCGAGTTTCTGTTCGAAACTCGACGAGGCCGCGCTTACGCGGGAGGTGACGACGCACCGGCCCGAGGGCGCGCGGCTGGAGGCGGTGAGGGCGATCCTGCCGCATCTGGTGCAGCATCAAGTGCATCACCGGGGGCAGGCGCATGTGCAACTGTCTCATGCGGGGATCGCACCGCCACAACTGTACGAGTTTTTTCTCGACTATGACCGGGCCGAACTGGCCAAGGCTTATCACGGGTGACGGGTGCGCCGTCAATATCGTTGCAAGTGCAATGAGTTGAGATTAAGGTCCAGAGGACCACGGAGGAGGTGACCATGAACGCGATTTTCGAAACGCCGCTCTATCCCTATACGCGCCATGCAGATCAGGATGCCCAGCCGCCTGCGCGGCGCAAGGTGGTGATCGTGGGCGCTGGCCCCGTGGGGCTTGCGATGGCGCTCGATCTGGCGTTGCAGGGCGTCGAAGCGGTCATCCTCGACGACAACGACAAGGTGTCCTTCGGGTCGCGCGCGATCTGTTTCGCCAAGCGCCCGCTGGAAATCCTCGACCGTCTCGGCGCGGGCAAACCGATGGTCGACAAGGGCGTGGTCTGGAATCTGGGCAAGGTCTTTTTCGACGAGCGCAAGGTCTATGACTTCAACCTCCTGCCGGAAGAGGGCCACCAGTATCCGGCCTTCATCAACCTCCAGCAGTACTATTTCGAGCGCTTCCTTGTGGATCGTCTGCGCGAGGTCGAGGCTGAGGGCGCGCCTATCGAGTTGCGCGGTAGCAGCCTTGTGTCGTCGGTCGAGGACAAGGGCGACCATGTCGCGCTGACCGTCGAGACGCCCGAGGGGCCGTACCAGCTTGAAGCCGACTGGATGATCGCCTGTGATGGCGCCGGATCGCCCGTCCGCTCGATGATGGGGCTCGACTTCGTGGGCCGGGTGTTCGAGGACAACTTCCTGATCGCCGACGTGCGGATGGAGGCCGATTTCCCGACCGAACGCTGGTTCTGGTTCGATCCGCCCTTCAACCGTGGCCAGTCCGCGCTTTTGCACAAGCAGCCCGATGGGGTGTGGCGCATCGACCTGCAACTGGGCTGGAACATCGACAAGGACGAAGAGAAAAAGCCTGAAAACGTGATCCCGCGGCTCAAGGCGATGCTGGGCGATGACGTGGAATTCGAGCTCGAATGGGTGTCGATCTACACGTTCCAGTGCCGCCGGATGGAGCAGTTCCGGCATGGCCGCGTGCTCTTTGCCGGGGACAGCGCGCATCAGGTGTCGCCCTTCGGTGCGCGTGGTGCGAACTCCGGGGTGCAGGATGTCGACAACCTCGGCTGGAAACTCAAGCTGGTGATCGACGGCACCGCGCCCGAAAGCTTCCTCGACAGCTACGATGTGGAGCGGGTGCAGGGCGCGGACGAGAACATCCTGAACTCGTCGCGTTCCACCGATTTCATCACGCCCAAGTCCGAGACCAGCCGGATTTTCCGCAACGCCGTGCTCGACCTGTCGGAACACTACGAATTCGCGCGCCCGCTGGTGAACTCCGGTCGCCTGTCGGTGCCTTGCGTCCATGATGGCTCGCCGCTCAGCACGCCCGATGCGCTGCCCGGTGGTCCGGCCCGCACGCGCCCCGGTGCGCCGTGTCCCGATGCACCCTTGGGCAACGGTTTTCTCCTGCCGAAACTCGGCGGGCAGTTCATGCTCGTTACCTTCGGGACGGATGCGCCCGACACGGTCACGGCTGGCGCGGTGACGGCCAAGCGCGTGGCGCTGAGCGATGCCGACGATGCCACGGGTGCGCTGAAAACGCGGTTCGTGGGCGAGGGCGAAAGCGCCGTCTACCTGATCCGCCCCGACCAGCATGTCGCGGCCCGCTGGGACCGTTTCGATGAAACTGCCGTCGTCGCGGCGCTCGCACGCGCCAGCGGGCAGGAGGTGTAAGATGGCCGATTTGATCCTGACCCCGAACATTCCGGGCGGCGACGATTTTTACGCCGATCTGCTCGCGGTGCATGAGGGCCTGAGCAAAGAGGACAGCGATGCGCTGAACGCCCGCCTGATCCTGATCCTCGCGAACCACATCGGGGATCGCGAGGCGCTGGGGCAGGCGCTCGAGGCGGCCAAGGCCAAAGGCTGATCAGCCCGCCTGAGTGCGGATGTAGTAAAACGCCGCCGTAACCGCGATCACCGTCGCATAGCCGAACAGGACCATGACCCCGTCGCGCGCCAGAAGCCCGAAGGCGAAGAGCGCGATGGGGATACCCATGAGCGGCGTGGCAATCGGCACGGCACCGATGACGAGCAGCGACGCCCCCGACACCATCATGATGATCGAAATCGCGATGATCGAAATGCGGCCGCGCGACAGAAGCTCCCAGCGGATACGCAGACGGTGACGCATCCATTCCGCGCCGGGGCGCACCCGTTCAACCAGCGCGCGCACCTTGTCGGCGGGCAACTCGCGCTTGCCGATGAATTTGGGCAGGAACACGCCCTCGCGCTTGGTGATCATCTGAAGACCGATGATGGCGACCAGCAGGCCGAGCGCGCCACCGATGCCGGGGATCAGCCCTGTGGGCAGGACCATGAAGATCGCGGCCACGAGCAGCAGCGGCGCATGACCCTGCGCCCCGATGGTGCGCGCGAGCAGGTCCATCGAAATGCACTCGCGCCCCTCGGTCAGCGAAATCAGTCGGTCGACGAGCACCGGCATTGCCTCGGGCCCTTCGAGCCTGCGACGCTTGCGCCGACGAATACGGCTCGGGCGCTGCGGGCGACCGCTATCCAGATGCGGCTGTGTCCGGGTGCCGGACACAGGAATGATCCGCGACACCGGCTGATCCGGGTCGACGGTCGTGATCGGCTGTGTGCCCGGATCGGTCGGAGCCGGGATCGTGGGGCGAAACATGTGCGTCTGTCCTTGGTCGATTCCCCCCAGAAACGACCGAATGGCCGGTTTCGTTCCCTTGCGCGCCTCACGCTGGCGTTTGCCCAGCGGGGACTTGCCTGTTAAGGGACGCGCTCAGACCCGGAACGCTCACATGACCCGCCACACGCCCGACCTCACCCGCGCCGCCCGCCTGTCCGTCGCCCCGATGATGGACTGGACCGACAGCCATTGCCGCGTGTTCCACCGGCTGATGAGCCGCGAGACGCTGCTTTACACCGAAATGGTCACCGCCCCGGCGCTGGTCCGGGGTGGGGCGACGCATCTGCTCGACTTCGACCTGTCCGAGCATCCCGTGTCGCTGCAACTCGGCGGCTCCGACCCTCAGGAGTTGGCGGAGGCGACCCGCATGGCCGTGGATCGCGGCTATGACGAGGTGAACCTCAACGTCGGCTGCCCGTCGGACCGGGTGCAGTCGGGCACCTTTGGCGCGGTGCTGATGAAAGACCCGGACCTCGTCGTGCGCTGCTGCGAGGCGATGATCCGTGCGGCGGGCGATGTAGAGGTCACGGTGAAATGCCGGATCGGCGTGGACGATCAGGACCCGGAACAGGTGCTTCCCGATTTCCTGACCCGCGTCTCGGACGCCGGAGTGCGCCGGTTCACGATCCACGCCCGCAAGGCGTGGCTTCAGGGCCTCAGCCCCAAGGAAAACCGCGACATTCCCCCGCTCGACTACCCGCTCGTCCACCGGATGAAGGCCGAGCGGCCCGACCTGCATCTGTCGATCAACGGCGGCATCACCTCGCTCGATCAGGCCGAGGAACATCTGGCGGCGGGGATGGACGGGGTGATGATCGGGCGCGCGGCCTATCAGCAGCCCGCCGACATCCTGTTGACCGCCGACAGCCGGCTTTACGGCGCGGCCGACCCGATGACAGAGCCGGGCGAGATCGCGCGGGCGATGATCCCGCATATCGAGCGGCATCTGGCCTCGGGCGGTAAGCTTTCGCAGGTGACGCGCCACATGCTGGGCCTGTTCGCAGGCCGTCCCGGCGCGCGTCACTGGCGGCGTGTGCTGTCGGAGAATGCCCACCGCGCCAATGCGGATGCGCGGCTTATCGAAGAGGCGATGGCGGAACTGGTCTGAGCCGCGCTCAGCTGCGCAACCCGGTTTCCTGAAGCAGGCCGAGGCGCTTGGCCTCATAATAATACCCGCGCGCATACCAGCCCATCGCCTTGTCCATGTCGCCACCGGAGACAAGGTAGGCGCCGCGCAGGTATTTGCCCGCATACCGCAGGTTTACATCGGGGTTCAGCAGTTCGGACGCGGGGCCGCGATGCCCCATCGTCATGGCCGTGCGCGGATGGATTTGCAGGAGACCGTAGTATGGCCCATTGCGCGCGGCGGGATTGTGCGTGCTCTCACGGATCGCCTGCCGATGGATGAGTTCGCGCGGAATCTCGTAGTGATCCGCCCATTTGTTGATGAGCGCGCGCAACTCCGGCGTCTCGTTCGGATAGAGCGGCGGGTTGTATCCCTTGCGGTTGCCCCGCGACATCGACCCGGCGGTAAGACCCACCTGCGCACAGCCGGTCAGGGCCATGAGGCCGATCCCAAGGGCCGCGCGGCGCGTGTATCTGTGCATGATCGTCTCCGAATGTCCCGGTCGGGACATTGCGCCGATTCCCGACCTGCCGGAAGCGGGCGCGCGAAAAGGCCGCAGCAAGAGCGGTTTGGCGCTTATCGGACGGTGACGGGCAGGCGGGTGAAGCCGCGGAACCGCGCAAGCGGCAGACGCTCGCGCTCGCCATCGGCGGCCAGCTTGGGAAACCGCTCGACCAGCTTGCCGATGGCGATGCGCCCCTCGATCCGGGCGAGCGTCGCGCCGAGGCAGACGTGAATGCCGGTGATAAACGCGATCTGACGATTGGGCTTGCGGCCAAGGTCCACCCGATCCGGGTCGGCAAACTGCGCCGGATCACGGTTCGCCGCCGCAATCGAGGTGTGGATATAGGTGCCCTTGGGCAGCACGCGATCCTCCAACGCGATCTCTTCGCCCGCGAGCCGGTTCCCGATCTGGAGCGGGCTTTCCACCCGCAGAAACTCCTCCACCGCCGTGGTGATGAGGTCTGGGTCGGCCAGCAACCTGCGGTGTTCGTCCGGGTTGTCCAGAAGCGTGCCGACCGCGTTCCCGACCAGCGAGGTGGTCGTCTCGTGCCCTGCGTTCAAAAGGAAAATGCAGTTCTGCACCAACTCCTCTTGGCTCAATTGCACTCCGTCATGCTCGCCAAAGATCAGTGCCTCCAGCACCTCGCCCTGTGCCGCCCCGTCCGGGTTGGCGCGGCGATGGTCGATCAAGTCGCCCAGCACGGCGGAAAACTCGGTCACGGCGGCATTGCCCGCGTCCAGCCGCTCCTGCGGCACCACCGGGTCCAACGCGCCCAGAATGGCAAGCGAATAGCCGCGAAGTTGAGGCCTGATATCCTCTGGCACGCCCAGCATGAACGAGATGATCTCGGTCGGCAGAACCTTGGCGAAATCGTCGATCATGTCGAAGGACCCCATATCCTCGACCCGGTCCAGAAGCCGATCCACGATCCCGTCGATCAACGGGTCGAACTCGGCCAGCTTGCGCGGGGTGAAGGCACCGGCCAACAGCTTGCGCACCACCGTATGCTTGGGGGGATCGTTGAACACGAGCGACGTGGTGTGATGGGTGTGAAGCGGGCATTTCCCGAACTTCTTGCCGAACTCGACCGTCTTGTCTGACAGCATGTCGCGGCTTTGATAGACCTTCTGCACATCGGCGTAGCGCGTCAGAAAGACCGAGCCATCGGCGTTTTCATGCACCGGGCTTTCGCGGCGCAGACGGGCGAGCGTGGGGTAGGGGTCGCGGATGAAATCCCGGTCGATCTCGTTGATGTCGAACCGCAGGTTTGCGCCGTCCATACCCGTCTCCTCCTCTTGTGCCGCGAACCTAACGCCCGCCGCCAGAGGCGACAAGCAGCCTCAGCGGGCGAGCGACCGGACGATCTGGGCCGACAATTCGCGCAGCGCCGCACTCGACGCGGCTGCGATGGTCGCGGGCTTGGTGTCGGCCAGCGGGACCGAGACCGAGAACGGCTCGATCCGCTCGCGCACAACGTAGCCGTAGGACGAAATCGCGAACTGGCCGCGCAGATCGAAGCGCCCCGCTTCGCTCGCAACCATCTCGGACACACGCACATGCACGGCGGCCTGCGCCGGGCTTTCCAGCGGCCAGGGTTCTGCGGCGGTGGTCGCGGTCGAGGTGCGCCCGATCTCATCGACCAGAAGCTGGGTCACGGCCCGGCCCGGATCATCGGCCCAGAGCGCGTTCTTGACCGGGGTGAGCGCCCCGTTCCCATCGTCCACCATGATGTCGGCATCCTCGGCATAGGTGGGGAGCGACACGTCCATCACCTCGAGCGTGCCGACCGTGACGCGGGCCTTGGTCACCTCGGCGGTCGGGCCGGTATCCAAGAGATACCGGGGGCCGTTGCTGCCGCAGGCCGCCAGAAGCACGAGAACGAGGGGGAGAAGCCGATACATATACCTACCGTCCGAAGAGGATTGAGTTGGGGTTGCGCTCAAGCGCGCGGGCGAGCTTCGACAGCGATTCCGCCGCGTTCTGGATCTCGCGCAGCGAATTGAGCGTCTCGCGGTTGAAGGTCGAGGTCGTGCCGTAGCTCGCGATGACCGACCGGGTCTCGTTCACCAGAATGTCGATCCGGTTCGCGATGTCCGGCAACAGCCCGGCGGCATCCTCGATTGCCTGTGCGGCATCGTCGGCGGAGGCGAGCGTGGAGTTCAGGTTTTCGACCGCGCCGCCTTCGCGCAGTTCTTCGAGCGCAAGCCGCGCCTCGTCCAGCGCCGCGCTCAGGCTCGCGGGCAGGGCGCGGGTGTCGTCGCTGTCGATCAGACGATCCGCGCTTTCCACGAGTTGGCGTGCCGAGTTGACGAATTCGTTGAGTTCAAGCTCGTTGGCCTTGTCGGTCAGCGCCTGAAGGCGACGGATGAGTTCCTCGACCTCGGCGGCAGCACCACTGATGTCGCCTGCAAAATCCGTCACCGAGTTGGCCGCGCTGTCGACCGAGTTGAAGGCCGACAGGATCTGCTCGACGGCGCCCGCCTGTTCCATCGTGGCGATCACGCTGCGCAGGTCCGATACGGCGGCGTTGATCTCGGCGGGGAGGGATTGAATATCCTCGCTGCCGACCAGCCCGCGGGCATCGTCCAAGAGCGACACGAGCGCATCGGGTGCGTCGCGCAGGCCTTCGTCCGCCGCAAAGGTCTCGATCGCCGCCATCGTCGCGATGGCCTGATCCAGGACCTCTTCGACCGGCAGGTTGTCGATCCGGGCAAGCAGCCCCTCGGCCGTCGCGCCGAGGTTCGGCAGCTCCGAGTCGACCGAGGGCAGGAGTGGTGGGGTGTCGGGCAACAGCACCAGCGCGGCAGGTTCGGCCTCGGGCACCCGGACCAGTTCCACCACCAGCGCCTGACTGAACAGGCTCTGGAACCCGAGACGCGCGCGCAGACCTTCACGCACAGCTTCCGAGAGGAAATCCACGACCGTGTCCTCGTCGACATTGTCATCCCCAAGCCCAAGTCGGCTGGGGTCAATGGACAGGGTCGCGCGCAGGCGTACTTCGCGCCCGTTCTCGCCCTCACGCACGATGGCGTTGATCGCGCCGACCGAGCCGATGCGCACACCGCGCAGGTTCACGGGCGACCCGGCGGACAGACCACTGACCGAATCCTTGAATTCGACCACCAGCTCGACCGCGTTCTCGAACGGGTCCGAGAAGGCCGAGGACCGCGCAGCATCTTCGCTTTCGTAAAGCTCGAACACCTGACCTTCGCTGACCGGAGCACCGCCGGAAAACACCGTGTCGAAGGACATGCCGCCGCGCACGAGGTTGGCGAGCGAGCCGACCGACAGGTCGAGCCCGCCGGTCCCGAGGCTCAGCGAAAAGCCGGAGGTGAGCCAGAACCGCGTCGCCGAATTCAGGAGCTCGTCATAGGGCTCTTCGATAAAGGCGTCGAACACGACCCCGTCGCGGGTGAACAGAAGCTCCGGCTCTTCGATCCGCCCGACTTCGATCCCCTTGTGAAAGATCGGCGCGCCGGCGGTCAGCTGCGCGGCATCGTCCGTTCTGAGCGTGATCGTCGTGCCTTGCGTCCCCGGTGCCACCAAGGGCGCCTGTTGCAGGCCTTCGAACCGGTTGGCTTGCGCGCCCGGCGAGGGTTCGAACGCGGTCTCGATATAGACGCCCGACAGCACCGTGGTCAGGCCGGTGACCCCCTGCGTGGACACCTCGGGGCGCACGACCCAGAACTGCGCGTCCTCGGGCAGCGAATCGGCGATGGCCCGGTCGATCCGCACGGTCACGACGATGGAGCTGAGATCGGCGACGAAACCCACGTCTGCGACCGATCCGATGACCACGTCGCGATACCGCACGGTGGTCTCGTCAGCGATCACGCCGCTCGCGTTCTTGAACACGATTTCGACCTCGCGGCCGCGTTCGGCCCATGTTTTCCACGCCACGCCAAGCGTCACGGCCAGCGCGGCCAGCGGCACGAGCCAGACCCACGACAGGTTACGCCACGCCGAACGGGTCCGCGTCTCGATCTCGAGGTCGGAGGGGCCGCGGTCACTCATATTGGGGTCTACTTTCGAACATTATCTATATTTGGTGTCCCAAATCAGCCTTGGGTCGAAACTCAACGCTGAAATCATGGTGAATGCAACCGACAAGGCGAAACTGATCGCCGCAATGCCGGGTCGGATCGTCGCCGCAAAGTCGAGCGTTATGAGCGACGACAGGATCGCGACGACGAAGACGTCGATCATCGACCAGCGGCCGATGAATTCGACGATGACAAAGGTGATATGGCGCGCATGCGGACCCATCCGGACCCGGCGTGACACAGCCAGCGCCAGATAGGCGATGGCGGCGAACTTGCCGATCGGGATCACGATGGAGGCGAAGAAGACCACGAAGGCCACGCCATAATCGCCGTGACGCGCAAGGTCGAGCGCGCCACCCACGATGGTGTTGTCGGTGGTCTGGCCCAGCGTCGTCGTGCGCAACATCGGATAGACGTTGGCGGGCACGTAGACCACGAGCCCGGCGATCAGCCACGCCCAGACCTTTTGCAGGCTCTTGCCGTCGGGCGCCTCGAGTGCCGCGCCGCAACGCACGCAGCGCGCGGTCCCGCCCGGATGGACTTTGCCGCAGCTGGTGCAGCCGACCAGCCCCGCCTCGTGGGCGGTCAGGACGGGCGTCTGGCTTCGAGTGTCTTCCACACCGTGACCCTACTCATGAAGTTGTCTTTGAAGACCGTGACGATTACGAGCGCGACGAACGCCCAGAACGCCGGTCCGATGGTGACCTGTGCGAGGCCCGCGACCTTTACCAAGGCCACGGCCACCCCGACCATGAAGATTTCGACCATTGCCCAGGGCCGGATCGCCTCGGCAATCCGGAAGACCGGGATCGCGTATTTCAGCGGCTCCCAGCCAAAGGCCATCGGCGCCAGCACATAGACGACCGCGACGAAGCGGATGAGGGGCAGAAATACGATCAGCGCGCCCATGAAAAGCGTGAGCGGCGCGGTGAGCCCGCCGGAAAACGCCGCGATGGTGTCGAGCAGGGTGGTGTGGCGCATCATGCCCACCGCGTGCAGTTCGAGAAACGGAAAGAACAGCGCCGCGAACAGCAGGATCAGCGCCGCGAAAGACAACATGATGATCCGCGTCATCGCCAGCGGCCGGGGCGCTTCGATCACCGTGTGGCAGCGCGGGCAGGCCGCAATCTCGTTCGGGGCCACGTTCCGGTCGTTGAGCAGCATGTCGCAGGACGGACAGGCCAGAAGGCTGTCGAACTCCTCGAACTGAGACTCAGGGTGTGGCGTGGCAGACATGCGGACACCCTGACGGGTTTTCGAGGGGAATGAAAGTTGCCCTTCGGGCAAGGTCGCAATTGTGAACGCGGGCGGACGAGGTGAGACGTCGGAAAGTTGCCCATACGGGCGGAGGAGGACCTTAGGAAAAGGTGCCAAAACGCTGACTTATCAGGGATTTTTGGCTCCGGCGGTAGGGATCGAACCTACGACCAATTGATTAACAGTCAACTGCTCTACCGCTGAGCTACGCCGGAACACGGGGCGGCATATAGCAACGGTGATTTGGGGCGTCCAGAGGAAATCGTCACAAAATTTTCGTCTTATGTGAGCGCGAACGTGGCGGTGGGCGACAGAGACGGGTCCGCCGTGACTTTTTCGCAGCTCCACAGGTCGATCAGATGGGCGAAGACGTTGCGCTCGGCGGCGGGGAGGAGCGCTGCGGGCGTGTCGGTGTAGATCGCCTGCGTCAGCGCGGCCGGCGTGGCCGGGCCCGCGGCGAGGTGATCGAGGATGCCCGCTTCACGCCCCTTACGGTGGTCGATCAGCCAGCGCAGGCGCGCTTTGGGGTCTTCGATCGCCGGTCCGTGCGCTGGGTAATGGATGCGGTCGTCGCGGGCGATGAGCCGCTCGCAGGACGCCATGAATGCGGTCAGGTCGCCATCCGGGGGCGACACCAGAGACGACGCCCAGGCCATGACGTGGTCGCCGACCAGCACCATGTCGCCCATCGCGAAACTCAGGTGGTTGGAGTGGTGGCCCGGGGTCCAGATCGCTTCGACCGTCAGCCCGTTGCCGATGTCGAGCCGGTCGCCGTCCTTCATCTCGTGATCCGGGGCGAATCCCACATCGATCCCTTCGCCGCCCGAGGTCATGCCGCCAGCCACGAGGTCGGCCATCACCTGCGAGCGGCCAGCGGTCGCGCCGCCGAACGCATAGATCGGGGCCCCCGTGGCGCGGGACAGCCCGCGCGCGAGGGGGGAGTGGTCCATATGGCTGTGGGTGACGAGAATCTGCGCCACCCGTTCGCCCGGCTCGAGCCCGCCCAGCACGGCCTCCAGATGCCCCGCGTGATCGGGGCCGGGGTCGACCACTGTAACGTCGCCCGCACCGAGGACGAAGGTGTTGGTACCCCAGTAGGTCATGGGCGAGGGGTTGGGGGCGATGATCCGGCGCAGGCCGGGCTCCATCGTCTCCATGACCCCGTGGGCGGCCATATCGTGAAACTCTGTCATGCGGGCAAGGAAGCCCGAGCCGCACGCCAAAGCAAGCCCTCGCTGCTTTGCACATGCAGCGCGAGTGGCTAGAGTGCCGTTAACGCTATGGAAAGGTCAGGTATGAGTTCACAAGCGCGCATGGCTGCGATGTCGACGCCCGAAGGTTTCGCCGCCGAACAGCGGCAGCTGGCCTATGTGTGGCATTTCCTCGCGCTGACGACCGATATTCCCGAAAAGAACGATTGGAAGCGTCTGCATCTCGGCGGGCGCGAGATCTTCGTTCAGAACACCGGCGAAGACATTCGCGGGTTCGAGAACCGCTGCGCGCACCGGGGCTATCCGATCCGAAACGAAGAAAGCGGGAACGGCCCGATTCTGTGCGGCTTTCACCATTGGCGCTATGACAAGACCGGCTTCGCCTATGGCATTCCCAACTGCGAATCCTATTTCGGCAAGCGCCCGAAAGAATTGAACAAACGGCTCGAACCGGTCGAGATCGGCATTTGCGGGCAGTTCCTGTTCGGTCGCTTCGTGTCGGAGGACCCCGGGCCGGATCTGCGCGAGTGGCTTGGGGAAATCTGGCCGATTCTCGAAGAATCCGCGGTGTTCGACTACGCCCCCAAGCCGTACCAGCGGGACACGGCGAGTCACTGGTTCCTGAATATGGAAATTTCGCTCGACGACTACCACGTGGTCGCGGTGCATCCGACAACCTTCGGCGTGAACGGGTATCTCGACAAGGATCGCGTCGAGTATCGCCAGCACGGAGCGCACTCCAGCTACGTGCTGTCCCATTCGGGCCGCAAAGGTATCGAACTGTCGCCCGTGCGCGACTTTCTCGCGCTGTCCAACCGGGGATACCGGATTTTTCAGGTCTTTCCGAACATGCTGTTCACCCAGTTGCACGGCATCAATCTGGTCGGCCACGACTACGGCGTGCACCTGATCCAGAGCATGGAGGCGCTGGCGCATGATCAGACCCGCGCGACCACGCGCTACACGCTGACGAACCCTCCGAAAACCATGCTGCAGAAACTCGTCGAGATCGGGGTCTGGATCGGGACGCCGGTGCAGATGCGCAAGATCCACGAAGAAGATTTCGAGGCCTGCGAGAACCTGCAACGCAATGCCGGACGCCTGCAGGACGGCCCGATCGCCGCAACCGAGGAGCGCATCGCGTGGTTCCGCGACAGCTATGAGACATATGCGGTGGAAGGGGACGTGGTAGGCCCGGCAGGACTTGAACCCGCAACCAAAGCGTTATGAGCGCTCTGCTCTAACCAATTGAGCTACAGGCCCACCGTGGCGATTTGAGTAGTCGGGGCGGGGCAGGTCGTCAAGCGGGCGGCGGCAGTCAGGGCTGGCAGCGACGCAGGAATCGGCTAAACCCCGGGGCTTTGACCCCGGGTTTGTATTGGGGTCCTGCACCCGAAAGGATTGAAATGATAAGACGTTTGGCGCTCGCCCTCGTGGGCGGGGTGATGGCCCCCGCCGCGATGGCCGGTGAATTCTGTGTTATGGACGGTGGCGTCCGGTTTGCCTGCACCTTCGACGGTGGGGCCAAGGCGGTCGAGGTCTGCGATATGATCGAGGCGGATGAGGCGCGCGCAAGCTACGGCTTTTTCAGGCCGGGAGCCGCGCCGGAAATGTCGATTGAGGTCGATATGGCGAGCCTTTATGTCGAGCCGTGGAGCGGTATGGGCGGCACGATCTGGGAAACCGTCAAGTTTTTCGCCGAAGATGGCGTCCATGCCTATCAGGTCTGGTATTCCGGCGACCGCGCGGCGGGCGACGAGGTTTCGGGCGGGCTGAACGTCTACAACGGCAACGACGTGATCGCGTCGATGGACTGTGATCCGGGGTCGTTGTCCCATGACATCCCCGCCCTGATCGAAGCGGTCGAGACGGCGCGGATTTCGCCGTAAACGCACCGGGCAACGGCTCAAGCGCCGTTGCCTTTCCCGCCCGCCTGCGCTAGGCGCGGGGCAACCAGACGGGGACTGCCATGACTGACGGTAAGAACGGGATCACCTATGCGGATGCGGGCGTCGATATCGACGCGGGCAACGAGCTTGTCGAACGGATCAAACCGGCGGCGAAACGGACCAATCGTCCGGGCGTGATGGCCGGGCTCGGCGGTTTCGGGGCGCTCTTCGACCTCAAGGGTGCGGGCTACACCGACCCGATCCTCGTCGCCGCAACCGACGGCGTGGGCACCAAGCTGCGCATCGCGATCGACACCGGCAACGTGGACACCATCGGGATCGATCTGGTCGCCATGTGTGTGAACGATCTGGTCTGCCAGGGGGCCGAGCCTCTGTTTTTCCTCGACTATTTCGCGACCGGCAAGCTCGCCGTCGATGATGCCGCGCGTATCGTCGAAGGGATCGCCGAGGGCTGCCTGCAATCCGGGGCCGCACTGATTGGCGGCGAAACCGCCGAGATGCCGGGCATGTATGCCGATGGGGACTTCGACCTCGCAGGCTTCGCCGTGGGCGCGATGGAACGTTATTGCGATCTCCCCAAAGGCGTGGCTGAGGGCGACGTGCTCTTGGGCCTGACCTCTTCGGGCGTGCATTCCAACGGCTACAGCCTCGTGCGCAAGCTGGTCGAGGTCTCGGGCCTTGGCTGGGATGCCGATTGTCCTTGGGGGACGGGCACGCTGGGCGAGGCGCTGCTGGCGCCCACCAAGCTTTACGTCAAACCGGCGCTGGCCGCGATCCGGGCAGGCGGCGTCCACGCGCTCGCCCATATCACCGGGGGCGGTCTGACCGAGAACCTGCCGCGCGTTCTGCCCACCGGCGGGCAGGCGATGGTGGACCTCGACGCGTGGGACCTGCCGCCCGTGTTTAAATGGTTGGCCGAGACCGGCGGGATGAGCCAGTCGGAAATCCTCAAGACCTTCAACTGCGGTATCGGCATGATCCTCGTCGTCGATGCGGCCAAGGTGGCCGAGGTCACGGCGGCGCTCAAGGGCGAGGGTGAAGAGGTCATCCAGATCGGCCGCATGGGTCTGGGGGACGAGGGCGTTCAGTTTCTGGGATCCATCGTGTGACCCGTGTCGCCATCCTGATTTCCGGCTCCGGCTCGAACATGGTGGCGCTCGCGGGCAGCATGACGGGGGATCACGCGGCGCGGCCCGTGCTGGTCCTGTCGAACGTGCCGGGGGCAGGCGGGCTGGCCAAAGCCCGCGCGATGGGGATCGAAACGGCGGTGGTCGAACACCGACCCTTCGGAAAGGATCGCGAAGCCTTCGAGGCCGCGCTCATCGACCGGCTCGACGCGGCCGCACCCGACGTCATCTGTCTTGCCGGCTTCATGCGCATCCTGACGCCGACCTTCATCACCCACTACGCCGGGCGGATGCTGAACATCCACCCCTCGCTCCTGCCCAAATACAAAGGCCTCGACACCCATGCGCGCGCCATCGCGGCGGGCGATGACGAGGCCGGGTGTTCGGTGCATGAGGTGACGGCGGAACTCGACGGCGGGCCGATCCTCGGGCAGGCGCGGGTCCCGATCCTGCCCGGCGACACGCCGGGCGCGCTCGCCGCACGGGTCCTGCCGATGGAACATCGGCTCTACCCGGCAGTGCTGCGCCGTTTCATCACCGGCGAACGCGACCTGCTGGACCTGCGCTGACCCCTTCCGCTCAGGTATTTTTCCCGTTAGACGGGAAGGGAAGAGCACAAAAGCACTGAAGAATGAAAACCATCACGACCACCGAGGCGCTAGCCGAATACTGCCAACGCGCCGCCAGCTATCCCTACGTCACCGTCGATACCGAATTCCTGCGGGAGCGGACCTATTACTCCAAGCTCTGCCTCGTGCAGCTTGCGGTCATGGGGGACGACGAAGGGGTGGACGCCGTGCTGGTCGATCCGCTGGCCGAAGGTCTGTCGCTCGAACCGCTATATGCGCTTTTCCGCGACGAGGGCGTGGTCAAAGTGTTCCACGCGGCGCGTCAGGATCTCGAAATCTTCTATGTCGACGCGGGCGTGATCCCGTCGCCGCTCTTCGACACGCAGGTCGCCGCGATGGTCTGCGGCTTCGGGGATCAGGCGGGCTATGAGACGCTGGTGCGCAAGATCGCCAAGGCGAACCTCGACAAATCCTCGCGCTTCACCGACTGGTCGCGCCGCCCGCTGACCGATGCGCAGAAGAAATACGCGATCGGAGACGTGACGCATCTGCGGATGATCTACGAATACCTCAAGGCCGAGCTCGAGAAATCGGGCCGCGCCAAATGGGTGAAGGAAGAGCTTTCGGTCCTCACCGATCCCGAAACCTACACCGTCGACCCGGACGAGGCGTGGAAACGGGTCAAGACCCGCACCAACTCGGCCCGGTTTCTGGCCATCGTGCGCGAACTCGCCCGCTTCCGCGAAGCTTATGCGCAGGAACGCAACATCCCCCGCAGCCGCGTCTACAAGGACGATGCGTTGATGGAACTGGCCTCGACCAAGCCCAAGGACATGGGCGAGCTCGGACGCTCGCGCCTGCTCCTGCGCGAGGCGCGCAAGGGCGAAGTCGCCGACGGTATTCTGGCGGCGGTGCAGGCTGGCCTCGACTGCCCGCAGGAAGACCTGCCCAAGGTCGAAAAGGACGGGCGCGATAAGCTGCAGGTGAATCCGGCACTGGCCGACCTCCTGCGCGTGCTCCTGAAAGCGCGCTGCGAAGAAACCGGCGTGGCCCAGAAACTGATCGCCTCAGCGGCCGACCTCGACCTGCTCGCAGCCGGCAAACGCTCGGTCCCTGCGCTCAAGGGCTGGCGCGCCGAAGTCTTCGGCAAGGACGCGCTGCGCCTGTGCGACGGCGAGCTTGCCCTCGGCGTCAAGGGCCAGTCGGTTCAGGTCATCGAAACCTGATCTCTTCTCTGTTTCAGAAAACCTCGGAGGGTGAGACGGATTTGCCCGCAAATCCGTCGAGGGAGGCTGGCCTCCCTCACCGCGCCGGCCCGCCCAAGGCGGGGCGGCGCAAAACCTGTGCGGGCGTCAGCCCGCTCGATCTGACACCGTCAGGGACGGGCGCTGATCTGGTTGTTCGCGCCGACGACGCGGATCGTACGCGTGCCGCCGAGTTTCACGTCCGAGATGTAATGCGCGACATGGATCTGGCGGGCCTGCGGCTGCGACGTCGCCGTGGCCCAGGGCGGGGGCGCGACCATGAAGTTGTCGGTCAGACCGCCATCGACCGGGTTCTCGTCATTCTCGGGAACGAGCTCGGCCTCCCAATACCCCAGACGGGGCGGGTTGCCGGCCGCGCGGATGAGATAGCCGCCGGAGGCACGCTCGATGGTGAGCTGCGTGACCTGCGCGATGGGGCCGCGATAGTCGTCGAAGCCGCCGTCCCAGCCCTCGGAGGGTTCGAGCGTGACCAGTTCCACATCGTCCTTGGGCCCGAACCAGTCGAGCGGGTTCAGGCTGACAGAAGAACACCCCGTCAGAACCACCCCTAGTAGACATGCGCCGATGATGCGGAAAATCATGTGCGTCCCCCTGTGCTTGCCTTGGACTAGCTTAATCCGCGAGCTTTGAAAACCCGGATCGTGACACGGCCTTGCCGGGGCTGGACCTTTGTGGCCTGCGCGCCTAGGTGAGAGGCAAAGGAGAGGCTCATGGCGACGGACGCATTCGAAGAGATCGTGGAAGATTTCGAGTTTCTGGACGACTGGGAAGATCGCTATGCCCATGTGATCGACATGGGCAAGGCGATGCCCCCGCTGGAAGACGCGCTCAAGGTGCCCGCCACCAAGGTCGAGGGCTGCGCCTCGCAGGTCTGGCTCATGCCCGAGATCGAGGACGGCACGTTCCGGTTCCGGGGCGATTCCGACGCTCTGATCGTGCGCGGGATCATCGCCGTTCTGGCCGCACTCTATAACGGCGTGCCGGTGGCCGAGGTCACCGGGATCGACGCCAAGGCCGAACTGGGCCGCTTGTCTCTCGAAGAGCATCTGTCGGCGCAACGGTCGAACGGGCTCAAGGCCATGATCCAGCGGATCAACAAGCTGGCGGTCGAAGCCGCCTGACCCTGGTGTTGCATTGTGCGGGCTTGCGCCCGCGCAGGGTTTGCGCCGCCCCGCCATTGGCGGGTCGTCGCGGTGGCAGGCGGCCGGGGGCCGCCTCTGGAGGACCAGTCCTCCAGACCTCCTGAAGTATTTTGAGAACGATGAAGATCAGAGCGGGGCAAGGGCCGTGGCCAGAACGCCGTAGCCTGTGAAACGGCGTTCGTAGGCGAGGCCGAGACTTGTCGCGGCGGTCTGGGCGCGGGTGTCGAGGTCGGGGTCGTCGGTCTGGGCGAGGTAGACGAGGCGTTCGTAATTCCCGAAGTAGGCGTCGCGCAACTCGGGGTGGCGGTCGAGGCCCAGGGGTTTGGTCACGAAGGTGTCGAACTGGCGGGCGAGGAAATCGGTCAGGTAGAAGGCGGTGACTTCGCCACGCTCGGCGAAGGCCGCGTTGCCCTCGAAGAAGCTGTAGCAATGGGGCCCCGCGATCATATCGACGCCTTCGCGGGCGCAGATGTCGGCGAGGGCGCCGCCGGTGCCGCAGTCGGCATAGGCTACGAAGATCGTCTCGTAGTCGGCGCGGTGGGCTGCGATGGTGGCCTCCAACGCCGGGCCGATACAGTCGGGGCGGTTGTGCAGGATTGCGGGCAGGCAGGTCAGGTCGACGTGATCCATGTTGCCTTGGCGGAGGATCGCGAGGATTTCGCGCGCGAGCGCCCCGCAGCCGATGATGAGCACGCGGCCAGTGCCGGAGGCGGCGAGGCCGGATTCGGTGAGGTCGCGGTCGGCGAGGGTCACGAGGTCGGTGCCGCTGCGGGGCCGGATTTTGTGGTGCGCAGGGTCACGTCTTGGTCCGGTCGTTGGGTGGGCCGTCCGGGGTGTTGCTCCGGTTCGCCAGCCCCCGCCAGAGCAGGGTGCCGCCGAGCACCAGCGGGATCACAGACAGCCAGCCCGCGGGGATGGCCGCCGAGGCCGCGATCGTCGTGCCGATCCAGACGGTCAGGCCTGCGGCGGCGATGACGACGACGAGGACGAGGGCGAAACGGTCGAAGGGCATGTGTATCTCCTTTCCCGTCAAGATGGGCGCGCGGGGCCGGTCACGCAAGTTTCCGGGCGAGGATGGCGAAGCGGCCGGGCATAAGCGGGCAGGGGCCGAAGTGGTCGAGGATCGCGCCGTCGAAGCCCGCAGTTTCGACGCGCCGGACCACATCGTCCGGATCGAAAATCTGCTGTTCGTGGGCCTCGGTCTCGGTGCCATGCGCGGTGGTGATCGTGATGGTGCGGGTCAGTCGATCCTGCGCGATTCGCGTGTGGGAGTTGAGGGCCCAGCCATTGCCGGTACGCGCGGTTTCGCCCTCAGGCGTGTCTGGCCCCAGCAGGTCGAACAGAAAGAGCCCGTCGGGCGGGAGGGCGCGCGCGGCAGCCTCGGTGGCGCCGGTGAGGGCGGCGGGCGTGTAGGCGAGCACCTCGCCGAGCGCCGTGACGGCCGTGGTCGCGGGTGGGATCAGCGGGTGCGCGGCGTCGCCGATTGTGACGGCCAGTTTGCGCGCGGCGGCGAGGCGCACGAAGGCCTCGGAGACGTCGAGACCCGCGCCCGGGATGCCACGGTAGCGTGCATAGTCGAGCCATGTGCCATCGCCGCAGCCCAGATCGAACAGCCGTGGTGGGGCCGGGCCTGCGTGGATCTGGTCGGCCAGCCAGTCGAAGGCAGGCCGGAAGGTGTCGGAAAAAGCCTCGGCATGGATCTGGGTGAGCGCGAGGCTGTACATGGTCAGTCCCGGTTCTTGGACAGCCCGTTCCAGGCGACCGAGAACAGAAGGACGAGCGGTAAGATCGCGTAGAACACCTGTTGCGTCAGGTGATCGGTGATGATCGCTTCGACGAGGACGTAGAGCGCGAGGCCAGCGGTCGCGAGGGCCATCAGGGCCAGAAAGATGCGGCGTGGGGTCATGAAGGACACTCCTTGAAGACCCTGAACCTAAGCGTGCCCGCGCCGGGTTGCCAGACCCGGCGACAGGGGCTTTCGCGTGGCGTCGGCCAAACTCAGCCTGCGTTGGGCTGGTTGTGCTTGCGCGCCATCATCTGTTTCGCGGTTTCCACCGCCACGGCGGCGTCGCGGCAATAGGCGTCGGCCCCGATGGCCTTGCCGAATTCCTCGTTCAGCGGGGCGCCACCGACGAGGATGATGTAATCCTCGCGCATGCCCTTTGCGACCATCTCGTCGATGACGACCTTCATGTAGGGCATGGTCGTGGTCAGGAGCGCGGACATCCCGAGGATGTCGGCTTTCTCGGCCTCGAGCGCCTTGAGGTATTTCTCGGCCTCGCAGTTGATGCCCAGATCGACCACTTCGAACCCGGCACCTTCCATCATCATCGAGACGAGGTTTTTGCCGATGTCGTGGATGTCGCCCTTCACGGTGCCGATGACCATGCGCCCGATCGTCGGCGCGCCGGTTTCGGCCAGAAGCGGCTTGAGGATCGCCATGCCCGCCTTCATCGCGTTGGCGGCGAGAAGCACCTCGGGCACGAAGAGGATCCCGTCGCGGAAGTCGTGGCCGACGATGGTCATGCCCGCGACCAGCGCCTTAGTCAGCACGTCATAGGGCTGCCAGCCACGTTCGAGGAGGATGTTCGTCGCCTCGGTGATCTCTTCCGCGAGACCGTCATAGAGGTCGTCCATCATCTGAGCGACGAGTTCCTCGTCGTCGAGTTCGGACAGGATGATGTCGTCGTCTTCCTCGGCCATTGGCCTTTCCTTTCAGGCGGTTCGCGCAGATTTACCATCTTCATGCGACAAAATCGCCGCGCAATGCAGACCATTTGCGACATGTCGAAATATCGAAACGACCTTTGCATGGCCTGATTAATGTTCTACTAATGTTCTCATGTCCGAGGAATTTCGCCATATTCACAAGGATCGGCGGCGGGGGCGCGCGGCCTCCACGAATGCCTCGGGGCGCTATGAGCGGCACGCGCGCGTGGGCATCGACGACGGCTGGTGGCAGGAGCCGGAGCGGACGATCCGCACCGATGTCCGGCTGGAGGCGCCGCGCTCGGCGATCACGCGCAACACCTCGCCCGATGTGCCTTTCGATCGGTCGATCAACCCGTATCGGGGCTGCGAACATGGCTGCATCTACTGTTTCGCGCGGCCCAGTCACGCCTGGCTCGGGCTGTCGGCAGGGTTGGATTTCGAGACGCAGCTGGTGGCGCGGCCCGGGATAGGTGCGGTGCTGGCGCGGGAGTTGTCGCGCAAGTCCTACCGCCCGGCGACGCTCGCGATCGGGACCAACACCGACCCCTATCAGCCGATCGAGGGGCAGTATCGCGTGATGCGCGAGGTGCTCGAGGTCCTGCGCGATTTCCGCCACCCCGTCGGGATCGTGACCAAGGGCACGCTGATCGAGCGCGACATCGACATTCTTTCCGAGATGGCTGGCGACGGTCTGGCGCATGTCGGCGTCTCCGTCACCACGCTCGACCCGGTGCTTGCCCGGCGGATGGAGCCGCGGGTGCCCGCACCTGCGCGGCGGCTCGCGACGATCCGGGCGCTGTCCGATGCGGGCATTCCGGTGCGCGTCATGCTGGGTCCGGTGGTGCCCGGGCTGTCTGACAGCGAGATGGAGCGGATCATGGAGGCGGGCGCCGATGCAGGCGCACAGGCGGCGAGCTGGATCATGCTCCGCCTGCCGCGCGAGGTGGCGGAGCTGTTTCAGGACTGGGTCAACGAGCATTACCCGGACCGCGCAAACCGGATTTTCGGCCATCTGCGCGATATGCATGACGGCAAGCTCTATGTCGCGGATTGGGGGCGACGGATGCGGGGCGAGGGGCCCTATGCCGAGATGCTGGAGATGCGGTTCCGCGTGGCACTCAAACGGCTGGGTCTGGCGAAAAGCCTGCCTGCGCTGCGCACCGATCTGTTCCGGGTGCCGCCTAAACCGGGCGATCAACTCGACCTGTTCGCCTGAAGCTTAGCCCGACGTCAGCCCCGGCGACGTCCACGGCGTTCGCGCGGGGCCGGGCCTTTGTCGTCGGTGCCGTCTGAAGCAGAAGAGAAGCCGCCCAGAGCCTCGGCGATCTGTTCGAGCGCCGGGGCTTCTTCGCTGCGGGGGCGGGTTTCCAGCGCCTCGCGCATGGCGACGAGGTGTTCGGGCGTGGTGCCGCAGCAGCCGCCGATGATCGTCGCGCCGCAGTCGCGGGCCATAACGGCATAGTCGGCCATCAGGTCCGGTGTGCCGTCGTAATGAATGTGGCCGTGGACGTATTTCGGGATGCCTGCGTTACCCTTGGCGATGCGCACCCGTTCGGTCCCAGTCTGCTTGAAGCCCAGCACCGTGCGCAACAGGTCCGAGGCCCCGACACCGCAATTCGCGCCAAAGCCGATGGGCGGGTTCGGAAGGCTCTCGACCAGTTTGACCATCGCGGCCGAGGTCAGCCCCATCATGGTGCGCCCGGCGGTGTCAAAGCTCATCGTGCCGCACCACGGCATGTCCGCCAGTTCGGCGGCGCGGGCGGCGGCCTTGTATTCCTCGGGGGCCGAGATCGTCTCGACCCAGAGCACGTCGGCGCCGCCCTCTTTCAGCGCTTCGGCCTGTTCGTGAAACATCTCGACGGCGGCCTCGAACGAAAGCGGTCCCATCGGCTCCATGATCTCGCCGGTTGGGCCCATCGAGCCTGCGACGACGACCGGGCGCCCGGCGGTGTCGGCGACGTCACGGCCCAGTTCGGCGGCGATCCGGTTGAGTTCGCCGACCCGGTTCTGCGCGTCATGGAGTTTCAGGCGCGAGGCGGTTCCGCCGAAGCTGTTGGTCAGGAAAATGTCCGAGCCTGCGTCGACCGGGCCTTGGTAGAGCGCCTTGATCCGGTCGGGATGCTCGACATTCCACATCTCTGGCGCGTCGCCTGAGGTGAGGCCCATGTTGAACAGCGTCGTGCCCGTGGCCCCGTCGGCCATGAGCCAATCCCGTTCGGAAAGCAGTTTGGAAAGGGCGTCCTGCGGCATGATCGGGGCCTTTGTCGGAGTGGATTTGCCGTGGTTTGGCACGAAACCCGGACCCGTGCCAAGGGGTCAGCCCCGGTCGGGTGACGCGTCGCGCAGGATTTCCCGCATGATGTCGAGCGCGCCGAGGATGAGCGCGGTGCGGTTCGGGGCGGCGAGGTAGAGCGTTTCCCACCGTGGGCCGAACGCGGCCTTGAACTGGCGCAAGCCGCCCGCGCCGGTCGCCCGGTCGAGCAGGTCGCGCAGGTGGGCGAAGAGGCGGGGCTCACCGGGAATGTCGCCGGTTGGGACGGCGGCGAGCGAAAAGCGGGGTATGTCCTGCGCCGCTGCGGCTTCGATGGCGCGGGTCACGAGCAGATACATCAGCCCGTCCGCCGCATCGTCGCTCTGCCGCATCAGGTCCAGCGTGTGCTCGTTGCGGTTGGCGTGGACCGTGATGAAGCCCTGCATCGCGCCCGCACCGTCGCGCGCGATGTAGATCGCTGCATGGCGCAGGGTGGCGGGGTCCCAGATGCCCATCGAAAACCCGCGCTGTCCGCCGCGCGCCGCGGCCCAGCTTTGGGCCAGCGCGCCCATCTCGTCGAAGGGGATCGGGACCGGGTCGCCCGGTGCGATGGCGGTGATGGTGAGCCCCGCCCCCTCGGCCTTGCGCAATTTGCGGCGCAACTGGCGGCGGGTGGCGCCGTCGGGGGAAAAGGTGGCGGGGTCGAGCCAGGCCTCGCGCGCGACGGGGAGGAGCGCCCAATCGGCGTGGCGGGCCAGAACCGCTAGGCGTGCGCCGCATTTGTAGATCACCGGGCTCGTGAGCGTGGCGCGGGCGCGGTCGGTGAGGCCCGAGAACACCTCACGCGTGGCTTGGTCGGGGGTGAGCGGGTCGCCCAGCATGATGAGGGATTGACCGGATCGCGCGACAAGCGCGGTGGGCCAGAGCCGCGTGTTGGACAGGAGGTGGAACCGCCCGTGACGCAAGAGCGCGGCCTCTGCGCGCGGGGCGGTGTCGAGCGCGGCTTCGACCACCAAGGGCAGGTGGTCGGGGTCGACAGGTTCCAGCGCGGCGCGGGCCGGGCGCGTGTCTGCCCTGCGCGAGGCCGGGCGCATCAGCACGACCGCACCGATCACGGCGGGCACGGCATAATAGGCGGCGCGATAGGCAAGGACGGCGGCCAGCAACGGCTCGTCTGGGATCGCAGGCAAAAGCGTCAGGAGCGCCACCTCGAACGGGCCGACACCACCGGGTGTAGTAAGGACCAGCCCGGCGCCGAGGGCCAGAAGATAGGCGGTGATCAGCGGGCCGGGGGCGATCTGCACACCCTCCGGCAGCATGAGCCACAGGACGCCGCCTGCTGCGATGGTGTCGATGGCGGTGAACCCGAGGATCAGCCCCATCGCCTTGAGCGGCGGCAGAGGCCAACGCGCAAGGCGCCCGGGGCGCCACACACTGAGGAGGGTGAGCGCATAGGCCGCGACGAGGACGAGCGCGGCCATGAGGCCCGCATGGGCAATCTCGGTCCCGAAGAGGAGGATCGCGGTGGCGGTCACGACTGCCCAGGCCGCGAAGAACGACACCGTGACGATGGCCGAGATGCGGGTGGCGTCGAGCAGCCCCAGACCCGGCAGCATGCGCCAGCGCACGAAAGTGCCGGTGAGCGCGCCCATGCCGACCGTCTGGCCCACCGCGATCGCGGTCATCCCGGTGCGCGCGGCCCGCGCAGGGTCGGTGTCGCGCCCGATCAGGCGGTGAACGACCACATCATAGCGCCCGAGCGCCCAGAAACTGATACCCGTCAGGAGGATACCAAGCGCCCATTGACCGGGGCCGACGGTGCCGAGCGCCAAGCGGATATGGGCGATGTCGAGTTCGGCGATCTTATGCCGCAAGAGCAGCGCAAGCAGCGCGAAAACCCCGAGCGGCATGAGCTGGCGCGCGAGAATGCGCCGCAGACCAAGGCGCGGCAGGTCCGCCGCCACCGCAACGGACCTGTTCGCCGGATCGAATTGGTTGCCCATCATGCCTCGCCCCTCTCGCAATTACGGGGGAGACTAGGTCCCGACCCCATAAGGGCCGGTTAACAATTCAAATCGTGCGCAATTGGGGCGAAAGCCCTTGTTTCGCGCGGGTTGGTTAACGCGTCTGGGGGATCAGGGCCGCGCCCTGCGGCGTCTCGCGGTCATCCAGAAACAGCATGAAATCACAGATGAACGGGCTGATGTGATCGGGCTGTTCGGCATGCACCATATGGCTCGCATAGGGGATAATGCCCAGATGCGCGGTGGGGATCGCGCGGTAAATCTCGATGGTTTCGTCGACCGACACGAAGTGATCGTGCTCGCCACCGAGAATCAGCGCGGGGCAGCGGATCTGTCGGATCTTGTCTCCGGGGTAGTTGCCGTCCGCCACGTTGCGCCACATGCCCGAAAGCTGGGTGAAAAAACGGTTGAAGTCGCCGTCGGGGTTGGCAGCTTCATATTCCTCGGCCGCGCCGGGGTACTTCCGGCGCCACAGCTCCGGCGTGATGCGACCCAGATAGGTCTCGAACACACTGTCGGACGGACGCCATGCATGGGCGCCAAGCGTGATGATCCCGGCAAGATCGCCGTGCCCACGCGCCGCGAGTTCGAGCGCGACGGTGCCACCATCGGCGTGACCGAAGACAACAGGCTGGTTCAGATCGAGCTGCTCGATCACCGCCTGAACGTCATCCGCGAGGCGCGGATAGGACATCGTCTCGCGCCCGAGGGTCGAGCGCCCGTGTCCGCGCGTGTCGATAAACACGCAGTTGAATTCGTCGAGATCGGGGAAAATCCCCTCGAAATCAGCAAGGTTGCCTGCACCACCGTGCAAAAAGATAAGCGGTCGGGCGTCAGCATCGCCCATCGTCTGGACGTGCAGGGCCGCGCCGCCGACATTCACTGTCTGGCCAGCCATATGCATTGTCATTCTCCATTCTTCAGTTGGAGTGACAACGCAATTACCGGCCTCAGGTTTCCAAAAAGCAAACCTTCGCAGCGTCACATGATGCAAAAAAGGCACCCCAGATCGGAGTGCCTTTCGAAAATTCTTTATGTGTTCGCAGACGCTTAGGCGTCGCCCATCAGCTGCGCTTTGGCTTCGGCCAGCATCACGACGCGTTGGGCGCGCACTTCGTCGGCCGAGCTTTTGTCGCCCAGATCACCCGCGACTTTGCGCACCACGTCCTCATGACCGGCTTCTTCGAAATCGGCTTTGATGACAGCGGCGATGTAGGCGTCGAGGTCGTCGCCGGTTTTGCCCATCAGGCCCGCAGCCCAGATCGCGAGGAGCTTGTTCGCGCGGGCTTCCGCCTTGAACTTCATCTCTTCGTCGTGGGCGTACTTGTTCTCAAAGGCGTTTTCGCGGTCGTCGAAAGTGCTCATGTGTGCATGGTCCCAAATGTGGCCTGTTTTTCTTCATATGCCCGCTCACTGCGCGTCTCGCAACCCCTGTGCATGCCCCGTGCGCGTCGCGTGGGCGGCGGAGGGACGCCGCGCGGGCAGGGGCTTTGCGCATCCTTGCGGGACAGGGGCCAATGGACTATAGCGCGGGAAATGGCGGGCAGGTGGCCCGCCGCCGGGAAAGGCCCATATCCATGGCACGACGCAAGAAGCTCTACGAGGGCAAGGCAAAGATTCTGTACGAAGGCCCCGAGCCGGGGACACTCGTCCAGTATTTCAAGGACGACGCGACCGCGTTCAACGCCCAGAAAAAGGACGTGATCGAAGGCAAGGGCGTGTTGAACAACCGCCTGTCCGAGTTCTTCATGAACGGACTGACCGCGATCGGGGTGCCCAACCACTTCATCAAGCGGCTCAACATGCGTGAGCAACTGATCCGTCAGGTCGAGATCGTGCCGCTCGAAGTGATCGTGCGCAACTTTGCCGCAGGGTCGATGGCCAAGCGTCTGGGTCTGGAAGAGGGCACGCCGCTGCCGCGTCCGATCGTCGAGTTCTCGTACAAGGACGACGCGCTCGGCGATCCGCTGGTGCCGGAAGAGTACATCATCGCTTTCGGCTGGGCCTCGCAGCAGGACCTCGACGATATCGTGGCGCTGGCTCTGCGGGTGAACGACTTCATGTCGGGCGTCATGCACGGCGTCGGCATCAAGCTGATCGATTTCAAGATCGAGATCGGCCGGGTCTGGGACAACGATTTCATGCGACTCATCGTGGCCGACGAGATCAGCCCCGACAGCTGCCGCCTGTGGGACATCGAAACCGGCCGCAAGTTGGACAAGGACGTGTTCCGCCAGGATCTGGGCAGCCTGTCCGACGCCTATACCGAGGTGGCCAAGCGTCTGGGGGTGCTGCCCTCGAACGTGACCCATGCCACCAAGCCTACGCTGATTAACTGAAAGGGACCGCCCAGATGAAAGTGCGCGTCGACGTGATGCTGAAGAACGGTGTTCTGGACCCGCAGGGCGAGGCGGTGCGCCACGCGCTCGGCAATCTCGGGTTCGAGGGTGTCGAAGGTGTGCGTCAGGGCAAGGTGATCGAGCTCGACGTGGCCGAGGGCACCAGCGAGGCCACGATCAAGGACATGTGCGAGAAGCTGCTCGCGAACACCGTGATCGAGAGCTATCAGGTGCATATGGGCTGAGGCCCGGTTGCGCCGACTGTGAAAAAGCCGCCCGTTGGGGCGGCTTTTTTCGTTTTGCGGCAGGGGTTTGCCCTGCGATCCTAAAGGGGAATGGTCAGCCGGGCCGCGGTACCTGTGCGGTCGATGATCGGCTCCCACGCCCCACCAAGCTGGGCGACCGAGGCTTCGATCACCGCGAGCCCGATGCCGGATGTGTGCGAGATCGGGCCCATGCCGATGCCGTCGTCCATCAGGTCGATGACCAGCGAACCGTCACGCAGCGCGCCTTCGAAACGGACGACGCCGGGGCGACCTTCGGGAAAGGCATGTTTGATCGAGTTCGACGCGAACTCGTTCAGGATGACGCCGATCGCCGATGCCTGCTCGGGCTCGACCTCGACGCGCGCAAAGGTCACCTGCACTTCGATCTCGGGCGGGCTGGTGCCGTTCAGGATCGAGCCGACCTTGCCTGCGAAATCCGCAAGATCGACGGAATGCGTGGCCGAGGATCGGTAGAGTTGTTCATGAAGCGCCGCGACCATCTCGACCCGCGCCTGCACCTGTTTCAGCGCATCGCGCACCGCCGGTTCCTCGGCCTTGCGGGCCTGAATCCGGGTGAGGGCCGAAATCGACTGGAGCGAGTTCTTTACCCGGTGGTCGATCTCTTTACGCAGGGTTTCGGCATCGGCAAGCGCCTGCTTCAACTCCATCTGGGTCACGACCTGATCGGCAAGGACGCGCAGCGTCTGGCGTTGCAGGTCGGTCAGGTGCCGGGGCTTGGTGTCGATGGCGCAGAGCGCGCCCATCACCTGACCGTCGGACAGGCGCAGCGGGGCTCCGGCGTAGAACCGGATGCCGCCCTCCTGCGTGACCAGCGGGTTCTGGGCGGTGCGGGGGTCGGCGGTCAGATCCTCGATCTCGACCAGATCGTCCTCGAGCACCACATAGGCGCAGACCGAACTTTCCAGCCCGGTTTCGGGCTGATCGAATCCGTTCGCGGATTTGAACCACTGGCGGTCGCGGTCAACGAGCGACACGAGCGAGGTCGGCACGTCGAGCGCCTGACAGATGAAAGCGGTCACGCTGTCGAACCCCGCCTCGGGCGGGGTGTCGAGCAGACCGAGCGCGGTGAGCGCGGCCAATCTTTCCTCATTCTCTGCCGGAATCGGCGGAAGTGGGGCCGTGTCTGTCATGGTGGGAGTGATCGTCCAAATACTGAGTGTCGCGCCACGTTAGGGTCAGGGCGCGAGCGGCGCAATTGCCAAATGAGACTCCGGCCATCTTTCGCCCGTGCTTGACCCTAGAGGGGGCTGGGACTAAGAGCGGGATCAACCGCGCCAGAGGGATTTTCCGCCATGAAAGCTGCCGTTCTCGTCTTCCCCGGATCCAACTGCGACCGCGATATGGCGGTGGCCTTTGAAAGGGCCGGGGCCGATGTCACGATGGTCTGGCACAAGGACACGGCGCTGCCCGGCGACGTCGATATCGTGGGGGTTCCGGGCGGTTTTTCCTTTGGCGACTACCTGCGCTGTGGCGCAATCGCGGCACGTTCGCCGATCACCGCGTCGCTCAAAGCCCATGCCGAGCGTGGTGGGTTCGTTCTGGGGGTCTGCAACGGCTTTCAGGTGCTGACCGAGACGGGGCTGCTGCCCGGTGCGCTGATGCGCAACGCGGGGCTCAAGTTCGTCTGCCGTGCGCTCGACCTCAGGGTCGAAACCTCGCAGTCGGATTTCACCAGCGGCTACAACGCGGGCGATATGATCCGTATCCCCGTGGCGCATCACGACGGCAATTACACCGTCGATGACGAAACGCTGGCGAAACTGCGCGCCGAAGACCGGATCGCCTTCACTTATGACATGAACCCGAACGGTTCGACCGCCGATATCGCGGGCGTTCTGTCGGAAAACCGCCGTGTGCTCGGCATGATGCCGCACCCGGAACGCGCGGTGGACGAGAACCACGGTGGCACCGATGGGGTGGCAATGTTCCGCTCGCTCGTGGCCTCGCTCGAGACCGCCTGACTTGAGCGCACGCCGCACGGGGCGTAAAATCGATCCATGACGGAGAATGACACGCATGGCGAGGGGCACCGCCCCCCGCGATCCCCAGCATTCGGCCTTGTGGGCCGGGTGGTGCTCGTGCTGTTCGTCGCGGCCGCCATCGCGGTCGTCTGGATCTCCAACCAGTGGCTCACCCAACGCTATACCGAAAGCACGCGGTCGCGGGCCGAACTGCGGATGGCGCTCTACACCGGCAACCTGATTTCCGAGCTTCAGCGCAACTCGGTCGTGCCGCTTCTGCTGTCGCGCGACCCGGCGTTCATTTCGGCGCTGAACTCTGAGGATTACGTTAACTCGTCGCAACGTCTGATCTCGTTTCGGGACGAGATCGGGGCCCAGTCGCTCTTGCTCCTCGACCAGACCGGGCGCGCGGGCGCCTCGACCGACCGCGAACGGCTGGGGTCGAACCACCGCGCACAGCCCTATTTCGTGAATGCGCTTCGGTCGTCTGACACGGTTTTTACCACCTCGCAGACCGAGGCCGGGGGCTATGATTTCACCTATGCGCGCAAGATCCTGAACGGCGGCGAGCTGATCGGGGTGATCGTTGTCGTCGTCGATCTGGCCAAGTTCGAGCAAAGCTGGGGCCGGATTTCCGACGCGGTCTATGTCACCGACAGCGAGGGCCGGGTGATCCTCACGACCGAGCCGCGTTGGCGGGGGATGCCCGAGGCCGAGGCGATGGGCACGCTGCCGCCCGCCACGGCCATCGAACGCGCGTTGGAGCGCACGGCGCAATGGGCCGCTCTGCCGTCCGAGGCATTCTTTGCGGGTGACGACGTGATCCGGCAGACGAGCCGCGTGCCGTTTCAGGGCTGGCAGATGACCAGCTTCACCACCTACGCCTCGGTGCGCGAGCGGGTGAACGGGGTGCTCGCGCTCGAAATCATGGGCTTTGCGATCCTCCTGACGCTGGGCTTTTACGTCGTGAGCCGCCGCGCCACGACCGCGAGCCGGTTCTTCCAACGTGAAAGCGCGCAACTGCGCCAGTTGAACGACGCGCTGAGCCGCGAGGTGGCCGAGCGCCAGAAGGCCGAGAAAAACCTGCAGGTCGCCGAACAGACCCTGGCGCAATCTTCGAAACTGGCCGCTCTGGGCGAAATGTCGGCGGCGGTGAGCCATGAGCTCAACCAGCCGCTCGCCGCGATGAAGACGTATCTCGCGGGCGCCAAACTGCTCCTGCAACGCAAACGACCCGAAGAGGCGCTGTCGTCGTTCCAACGCATCGACGATCTGATCGAGCGGATGGGGCTGATCACGAAGCAGCTCAAATCCTATGCCCGCAAGGGGGGCGACGCGTTTCAGCCGATGGACGTGCGCCAGTCGGTGTCGATGGCGCTGTCGATGATGGAGCCGCAGCTCAAACGCCGTCAGGTGCGCATCACGCGCAACGTCCCGCGCGAGCCGGTGATGATCATGGGCGACAACGTGCGGCTGGAGCAGGTTCTCATCAACCTCCTGCGCAATGCGATCGACGCGACCAAGTCGGTGGACGATCCGCAAGTCGACATTCTGCTCACCGGGGGGGAACAAGTTGTCATCTCCGTGCGTGATAACGGGCCGGGTGTCGAAGACCTCGATCAGTTGTTCGAGCCATTCTACACCACCAAGGCCCCCGGAGACGGCGTTGGCCTCGGCCTCGCGATCTCTTCGGGGATCGTCGGCGACTTCGGCGGGCGCCTGACCGCGCGCAACGGAACCGCCGGAGGGGCTGTATTCGAGGTAGAACTTCCTATCTACAAGGAAGCGACCAAAAACAAAGCAACGGGCGTGGAAGCCGCAGAATAGCGGCCCGCACCCGATCGGACGGGATAGGTCCGGTAGGAAATGGGCCCGAAAGGGGGGCCAGAGGGTAAAACAAGAATGGCACAGGCAATGAAAATCGCGATCGTCGATGACGAACAGGATATGCGCCAGTCGATCAGCCAATGGCTCGCGCTGTCCGGGTTCGACACCGAAACCTTCCCCTCGGCCGAAGAGGCGTTGAAGAACGTCGGGACCGACTACCCCGGTGTGGTCATCTCGGACATCCGCATGCCCGGCATGGACGGGATGCAGTTCCTGAAAAAACTCATGAGCGTCGACTCGGCGCTTCCCGTCATCATGATCACCGGCCACGGTGACGTGCCGATGGCGGTCGAAGCGATGCGGGTCGGGGCCTATGACTTCCTCGAAAAGCCGTTCAACCCGGACCGGATGACCGAACTGGCCAAAAAGGCCACGCAGTCGCGCCGGGTGACGCTGGACAGCCGCATCCTGCGCCGTGAACTGGGCGATGGCTCGACCATCATGAAAAAGCTCGTGGGGGCCTCGCCTCTGATGGAGCGCCTGCGCGAGGACATTCTCGACCTCGGCCAATCCGATGGCCATGTGCTGATCGACGGTGAGACCGGGACCGGCAAGACGCTGGTTGCCCATGCGCTCCATGCCGTCGGCGCCAAGGCGGGTCGCAAGTTCGTGGTGATGCGCTGCGCAGGTCACGACGAGGACGAGCTCAGCCGCAAGATCTTCGGGCCGATGGAAGAGGGCGGTCGACTTCCGGCCGTCGAAGAGGCGCGCGGCGGGACGCTGGTGCTCGAGGATATCGAAGCGCTGCCCGATGGGCTGCAGGCCAAGCTCCTGGGCTGGATCAACGATCAGGGCACGCCGCCAGAAACCCGCGTGATCGCGGTGTCGAACCTGCAGGAAGCGGGCAAGACCTGCGAAGACGCGCTGCGCCCCGATCTGTTCTATCGTCTCGCCACGATGACGATTACGCTGCCGCCGTTGCGCCAGCGCGGTGAGGACATCCTGATGCTGTTCACGCGCTTCGCCGACCAGTTCGCCGAGGAATACGGCTGTGCAGCCCCCAGCGTCACCGCGCAGGAGGCCGCGCAGCTTTTGCAGGCACCGTGGCCGGGCAACATCCGTCAGCTCATCAACATCGCCGAGCGCGCCGTGCTGCAAAGCCGTCGCGGCACCGGGACCATCGCGTCGCTTCTGATGAACGACCATGACGACGTGCAGCCGGTGGTGACGACGGAAGGCAAGCCGCTGAAAGAGTATGTCGAGGCGTTCGAGCGGATGCTCATCGACAACACGATGCGCCGCCACAAGGGCTCGATCGTGGGGGTGATGGAAGAGCTGTCGCTGCCGCGCCGGACGCTGAATGAGAAGATGGCGAAATACGGGTTGCAGCGGGCGGATTATCTCTGAGTTCGAATGACGCTTTTGCGTCATCCGACCAAGGCGGGGGGCCACCCCCCCCCCCCGCCGACCTG
>JAYZLL010000069.1:0-38510 GCA_036154315.1 Pseudomonadota bacterium | reverse complement strand
CTCCATATAGAAATCGAACGACCAGTCGCCGCCGTCCCGCCCGATGCCGGAGGCTTTGACACCGCCGAAGGGCGACGGCAGGTGACGGATGTTTTCCGAGTTCACCCACATCATACCTGCATCGAGGTTGTCGGTCATGCGCATCGCCCGGTCGAGGTCTTTGGTCCACAAATAGGCCGCGAGACCGTATTGCACGCCGTTCGCAATCTCGAGCGCCTCGTCATCGTCTTTGAACGGGATGGCGGTCAGGACCGGGCCGAAAATCTCTTCCTGTGCGATGGCCATATCGTTTGTGGCTTGGGTGAAGAGCGTGGGCGCGATGTAGCAGCCCTGCTCGCCCACCTTAGCCCCGCCCACGGCGATGGTCGCGCCTTCTTCGGTCGCCTTGGCGAAGTAGGACATGACCTTTTCCTCGTGCTCCGGGTGGATCACCGGGCCGACCACGGTTTCGGGATCGAGCGGATGGCCCACCTTGATCCGGCCCGCAGCCTCGGCCACGCGGCGCGTCACCTCGTCATAGATCGTATCCTGCACCAAAAGCCGCGAGGACGAGGTGCAGCGCTCGCCGTTCAGCGAGTAGATCATGAAGACGGCGGCATCGACGGCGCGGTCGATGTCGGCATCGTCGAAGATGATGACCGGGTTCTTGCCGCCCAGCTCGAAGTGCACGCGCTTCAGGGTCGCAGCACCCTGCGCCATGATCATCGACCCGGTGCGGCTTTCGCCGACGAAAGCGATGGCCTTGATATCCGGGTGCTCGGTCAGGCGCTTGCCCGCATCCTCGCCGAACCCGTTCACCACGTTCAGCACGCCCTTGGGCAGCCCCGCCTCTTCGGCGATTTCGACCAGCAGCTTGGCGGTCATCGGCGAGAACTCGGCCGGTTTGTGGACGACCGTGCAGCCCGCGGCGAGCGCCGGGGCGATCTTCCACGTCGACAGCATGAAAGGCGTGTTCCACGGGGTAATGACGCCGACCGGGCCGATGGCGCGGCGCGAGGTCACGTTCATCTGGGTCGGATTGCGCAGCGCCTGCCCGTCTTCGGCAGTCGGGGCCTGATCGGCGAAAAAGCGGAAGTTGGCGGCACCCCGAATGGCGGCCTTGGACATAAACCGCAGCGCCTGCCCGGTGTCCATGCATTCGGTGAAGGCGATTTCCTCGGCCCGCGCTTCGATGGCTTCGGCCACTTTGATGAGGATCTTGCGCCGCTCGGCCCCCGGCGTCTTGGACCATGCCGGGAACGCCGCTTTGGCCGCCGCGACCGCGTTGTCGATGTCGACCGCACCACCGCGCGCGACCGGGGCCAGTTCGGTCAGGTCGACCGGCGAGATCGTGGTGAAGGTCTCACCCGAGACGGCCGCGATGTTTTCGCCGCCGATGTGGTTCATCACGCCTTCGGCACGGAACCGCGCCATGAAGCCCTGTGCCTTTGCGATGTTGTCGTCGAGAACGCTCATGTCGGCTCCTGCTATTTTTTCGAAAGACGGCCGTGGATCGGCGTGTCTTTCCACGTGAGGACGGGGTCGATGACCCGGATTTCCAGAGAAAGGGCGAAATGCGGTTTGCCGAGGGGCCCGGCGAAGGCGGCTTGTGCGGCGGCAAAGACGGTGTCGCCCGCCGCCTTGAGCACCTCGGTCTCGCGCCCGTGGCCGACATTCATCGTCAGGGCGCAGAAGTGGTTGTCGGGGTGCCCGTCCGCCACGATGGCATGGTCGGCGCGGTAAGCGCGCACGCGGATGCCGGCGGTCGGGAACGGGTCGAGAGAAAGGAGTGTTTCATGCAGCGACGCCAGCACGGCGGGCATGTCGACGATGGCTTCGAGCCCCGGCGAATACTCGACGATCAGATGCGGCATGGCGTGATTCTCCTCTCCTGCGGGATTATTTAACACGTTAAGTTTATGCGGACAAGTGCGTGCTTTTCCTCCCCCACCCCGTTCCTTAAAGTGAGCCGGACCGACCGAGGAAACACGATGCCCGACACGCCCGACAGCCACAGGTTCAGCCCGACGCGGCAATCCCTGCCCATCATGCTCCTGCGTGCGCGTGAGGCGGTGATGGCCCGTTACCGCCCGATGCTGCGGGAGATCGGGGTGACCGAACAGCAGTGGCGGGTGCTGCGGGTGCTGAAGGAATCGGGTGAGATCGACGTATCGACGCTGGCCGAGCGCGCCGCGATCCTAGGGCCCTCGCTGACCCGTATTCTGAAGACACTACGGGAAACAGGCCTTGTCGATGTGCGCCAGGATCGCGACGACCGCCGCCGCAGTCTTGCATCCCTAACGGACGCGGGCGATGCGCTCGTGGTGAATGCCGCCGATGACAGCGCCGATGTCTATGCCGAGATCAGCACGCAGTTCGGATACGAGCGGACTCAGGCGCTTATCCGTGAACTCGACGCCTTGCTGGAGACGCTCGGTCAACCTGACTGACGCGGACCGCGACTCACCTAACTCTCCAGAAGTATTATCGACAGACGCGTCGCTTGTTTTTTGAGCGCTTTTCCGAGGCGACGCCGCCCAAATCCTGTGCGAGATTCCGCCAATCCGAACGCCCCGCAAGCGGTTTTCGGATTAATCGTTAATAGGCCCTATACAAAATGCCGCAGTGCAGTAAGTTGCCATCGTGGGCGGCCTGAAACCGAATAATTGATTTTTTAAGCCGAAAGAGCATTGGGGGATACTATGTCTGCGGATCCGAACGTCGGGTTTCGTTTCGAGCCATTTGGCGACCAAGTACAAACGTCTTCTGGACGCCATGGCACGCGCGGTGGATCGCCCCTGTTCTGGGCGGCTAAGCGTGCTTTCGATATTTTCTTTAGTCTGTTTTTGCTCAGCGTCGCGCTCGTTGTCGCGGTGCTCCTTCTGATCTTCAACCCGCTCCTGAACCCCGGCCCCCTGTTCTTCCGACAGGAACGGATGGGACAGGACTGCAAGCCGTTTAAAGTGTTGAAATTCAGGACGATGACCAAAGCGACGTCCTCGACCCGTAGCGCCAAGGACCCGCTCGAAATCAACCGGATCACCAAGCTCGGGCACATCCTGCGCAAGACCCGGACCGATGAACTTCCGCAGGCGCTGAACGTGCTTCGGGGCGAGATGAGCGTCATCGGACCGCGGCCCGACACGTTCGATCATGCCTGTGAATTCGCGGTCGAAATCCCGCGCTATTCCGAGCGTCATTCGGTCCGCCCTGGCATCAGCGGCTTGGCTCAGGTGACGCTTGGCTACGCCGTCGGCATCGACGCGACACGTGCCAAGACCATGCGTGACCTCAACTACATCCGAAACGCCGGTTTCGGGATGGAAATGCGGATTATCGGCATGACCTTTAGAACGATCTTCGGTCGTCACGGCATGTGAGGTTCCACCGGGACGAATGGCTCAAGGATTAAGCATTCGTCCCGGTGAATGTTTGCCCAAAAATCAGGCAAATTAACTAAGTTCGACAATAACTTTTCTGGCGCCAGAAAGCACGCTGCGCTCAGCCCGCATCGGCACTCATCCGTCGGGCGGGCGCACCCAGATGGTAGCCCTGAACATAGCGCACGCCGATGGATCTGAGCGCCTCGAGTTGCTCGGGCCGCTCCACCCCTTCGATCACCAGAAGCGTCCCGGTCTCGTCGCAATAGGCCTGCAGCGCGTGGAATAGCGCAAGCGCCTCGGGGTCGGTGTCGACGCGGGCGGACATGCCCGCATCCATCTTGAGCACGTCCGGTTTGAGGTCGAGGATATGGCGAAGCGAGGTATAGCCCGCGCCAGCATCGTCGATGGCAAGGCTCAGCCCCGCCGCGCGCATCCGGGCAACGACCTTTGCGAGCGCAACATAGTCGCGCACCGGTTCGTATTCGGTCAGTTCGACGGTCAGGCCCGGCTCGACGGTTTCGAGGAACTTGGCGAATTCCTGTGAATGCAGCGTTGCCTCGGACAGATTGATGGCGATGCCGGAGTTGTCGTGCGCCCCCTTGTCCGCCGCGATGATCGCGCGGGCAAAGGCCAGTTCGAGCGCCGGGCCAAGCCCGACGGAATGCGCGGCCTCCAGCATCTGGGGCACCGTCGTGCAGTCGGCCGAATCGAGCCGGGTCAGACCCTCACGGTAGACCACGCCGCCAGTGACAAGGTCGCGGACCGGCTGAAAGACCGGGTGAAATTGCCGCTCACGTATGACTTCACCCAAGAGCCCCCGAACCCGTTGAGCCGCCGTCGCATGGTCGTGGAGCAGATCGAGCCCGACGGTCAAGGCCGAGGCGGCGGCCGACAGCGTCCCCAGCTCGACCTCGCCCGAGGCCACGCCACCGAGCACGCCGAAGAAGCATCCGCTCGAACAGGTCAGCGTCACCGCCGTGACGCCGGGCGCGGTCTGCGTGGGGAGGACGCCGGGCGGCAACTGCCCGGCAAAGGCCTGAGGCGCCGACACGGCGGCGGCCATCACCACGGGGCAGTCGCGAAGCGCACGCACATCGCCGACCGATTGATCGGCGTCATGCCCCAAACGGGCCGACATCGCCTCGATCCGGCGTTCGCCGCCGGCCACCCGCGCCACGAAGACGAGGTCGAAACCTGAGGTGCGGCGCAACCGGTCGAGGTGAAGATCCATCTGGGCGCGGACCCCATCCGCGACCTCGGCATTTCGCATGTGATTGAGGATCACGTCATGCCTCCCTGCAATCTCAGAAAGCATATGCAACTCCCGGTATCTATCAAGGAATTTCTACCACCTATAGTTGTTAATCCCGTTTGTTCAAAATAACTTAAGCCGCCGCGCGGGCCCGGCCCCCTTTCCATTCCCGCAGGCCTGAGCGAGTGTCCCCGAATGACGACTCGCCTGCGCAAGAACTTCTGGACCCTGCCTCTGGACAGCCTGAACCCCGACGAATGGGAGGCGCTGTGCGACGGATGCGGCAAGTGCTGCCTGAACAAGCTGGAGGACGAGGACACCGGTGAGGTCGTGTTCACCAGCGTGGCCTGCCGCCTGCTCGACAACGACACCTGCCGGTGTGCGCAGTATGACATTCGGCTGCAATTCGTGCCGGAATGCATCGTGTTGAAGCCCGACAACATGGACAATGTCGGCTATTTCATGCCCCGGACCTGCGCCTATCGACTGCGGCACGAAGGCAAGCCCCTGCCCGATTGGCACCCTCTGCTCACCGGTTCGGCTGAGAGCACGCATGCCGCCGGGCAATCCGTGCGCGGCTGGACCGTGCCGGAGTTTGAGGTCGCGGAAGAGGACTGGGAAGATTACGTGATCGAAGAGGAGCTTTGATGTTTTTCGCATCCGACAACGGCGGCCCCGTGCATCCGAGCGTGATCGAGGCTCTGACGAACGCGAACGAGGGTTACACCAGCGGTTATGGCGCCGACGACATGACCGCGCAGGCCGTGGCGGCCGTGCGCGACGTGTTCGAGGCGCCCGAAGCGGCGGTCTATTTCGTGGCGACCGGGACCGCGGCCAATTCGCTGGCCCTCGCCACCTATGCCCAGCCGTTCCACACCGTGTTCTGCTCGGACACCGCGCATATCCATGAGGACGAGTGCAACGCGCCGGAGTTCTACACAGGCGGCGCAAAGCTGACGCTGGTGCCGACGACCGATGGCCGGATGAGCGCCAAGGATCTGCGCCGGGTGATTGCGGGCGAAGAGTCGCGGGGCGTTCATGGCCCGCAGCGTGGCCCGGTGTCGATCACGCAGATCACCGAGCGCGGCACGCTCTACACTCTCGACGACCTGCGCGCGCTTTGCGCGGTGGCCAAGGATTTCGGCCTGCCGGTGCATCTGGATGGCGCGCGGTTCGCCAATGCACTGGTCGAGCTGGGCTGCACGCCCGCCGAGATGACGTGGAAGGCCGGTGTCGACGTGGTGAGCTTCGGCGGCACCAAAAACGGCCTCATGGGCGCCGAGGCGGTCGTGTTCTTCGACCCCGCGAAAGCGTGGGAGTTCGAGCTTCGGCGCAAACGGGGCGGGCATCTGTTCTCGAAACACCGTTACCTGTCGGCGCAGTTCCTGCCCTATCTGGAGGGCGGTCGCTGGCTCGACCTCGCCCGTGCGTCCAATGCCTCGCGCCAGCGTTTGCAGGCGGGGCTGGAGGGGATGAACGGCGTCTCGTTCGCCTATGAGCCCGCGGGCAACATGATGTTCCCGACCTTGCGCGCCGCCGACCACCGCCGACTGATCGACGCGGGCGCCTACTATTATATGTGGGACGGCGAGCTGGAGGGCGCGGCGGACGATGACCGGCTGACCGCGCGGCTGGTCTGCGACTGGTCGATGCGTGACGACGCGGTGGACCAATTCCTGTCAGTCCTGCGCGGCTAGATTTTCAGAAACGCCCCAATCTCGCCCGCCACGTTTTCCGGGTGGGTGAGGGGTGCCATATGTCCTGCCCCCGCGATGATGACCCGCTGAGCCTGCGGGATACGCGCGCAAAGCGCCTCATGTATCGCGCGTATGCCCACCGGCGGGTTCGCGCTTTCGAGCAGGAGCACGGGCTGCTTGATCTTTTCCAACCGCCCGGGCGCGAGCAGCCCGGTCGTGTCGTCGAACGTGGCCGAACTTTCCTCGACCACGATGTCGATGCGCGAGGCGAGGCGTTTCTGCCGCTCGGCCGGCAGGCTGTCGAAGGGCAATTCCGGGTTGGTCAGATCGTTGAAGGTACGGGCCGCGGCCATCCGGTCACCGCTCGCGAGGAAGGCGCGAAGCTGGTCGATCATTCCGCTCGCCTGATCGAACAGGTCTGTGCCCCGGATCGCAGCGAAGAGCACCGGTTCGATCATGACGAGGCTGCGCACATGCTCGGGCCAGTCCATCGCCAGCCTGAGCGCCACGGTCGCCCCGTAGCTGTGGCCGATCACGTCGGCGCGGCGGTCGATCAACTGCCCGGCGATATCGGTGACGAGCGCATGCAGCTTGGCGCCGTCGTCGCCACCGGTCCAAGGGGCCGACAGCCCGTGGCCGGGGCGGTCGAAGGCGGTCATCTGGAGTTTATCCAGAAGCCCCGCCTGCACCCCCGTCCAGATCCCGGCATGGGCCAGCGAGCAGTGGATGAACAGCGCGCGTCTGACGCCCCGCCCCATCCGCACCACATGAGTGGGATGACCCGCAAGTGTCGCCAGCGGGGGCGCGCCTTCCATCAAAGCTCACCTTTGAGGAACAGGTCCAAATCCTCCAACCGGTCCTGTCCCCAGAACTTTTCCGTGCCGTCGACGATAAAGAAGGGAGCACCGAAGACGCCTGCATTGATGGCCTCTTCCAGATTGCGGCCATAGACCTCGGCCCCGGTGAAAAGCCCGGTGTCGGCGAGGGATGGGTCAAAGCCCGCGTCCGCGAGGCAGGCCTTGATGACATCATCCTCGGCGATGTTCTTTTCCTCGGCCCAACAGGCCGACAGGATGCGCTGGACGAGCGAGAGCACATCGCCGCCCCCCGCCTTTTGCGCCGCGATGATCGCGTAGGAACTGGGCGCGGCATTGGTCGGGAAATGCGCGGGCTGGGTATTGATCGGCAGCCCCGCCTTCTTGCCCTGCCGGGCCAGATCGACCAGCCGATACTCCTGCCGCGACGGGTGCCGCTCGGCCAGAGGCTTGCCGCCCGTGCGTGGAAACATCCCGACGATATCGAAGGGTTTGACCACGACATCGGCCCCATGCGCCTCGGCAATCGCGCGCAGACGCGGCCCGGCGAGGTAGGTGTACGGAGAAATCGTGCTGAAATAGTAGTCTATCGTCGGCATATCGCCCCCTCACCCGTGCCCACTGTGGCCATGACCCTAGCCCGGTGTTAAGCGAAGTCAACGCGAGCGGTCGCGATTCTGTTACATGGACAGCCGGGGATTCCGCCATGCCAGCACTCACCGAACCCAAGCTCATTTCGGGCAATGCAAACCTGAAACTGGCGGAGGCGGTCGCGCGACGCATGTCGATCCACCGTGGATCGTCAGTCAAACTGGTCGACGCGCGCGTCGAACGGTTCAACGATGCGGAGATCTTCGTCGAAGTGCATGAGAATGTGCGCGGCGAGGATATGGTCATCATCCAGTCGACCTCGCGGCCTGCGAACGACAACCTGATGGAACTGCTCATCATTTCGGACACGCTACGCCGCTCGTCGGCGGGGCGTATCACCGCCGTGATCCCGTATTTCGGCTATGCCCGTCAGGACCGTCGCACCAAGGCGCGCACGCCGATCAGCGCCAAGCTGGTCGCGAACATGATCACGCAAGCCGGGATCGAGCGGGTTCTGACGATGGACCTGCACGCCACGCAGATTCAGGGCTTTTTCGACATTCCGGTGGACAACCTTTATGCCAGCCCGGTTTTTGCGCTGGATGTGCGCCACCACTTCAAGGATTGTCTCGACGACGTCATGGTGATTTCGCCCGACGTCGGCGGCGTGGCCCGTGCCCGCGAGCTTGCCAAACGGATCGGGGCGCCGCTCGCCATCGTAGACAAGCGCCGCGAGAAAGCGGGCGAAGTGGCCGAGATGACCGTGATCGGCGACGTGACCGGCAAGCGCTGCATCATCGTGGACGACATCTGTGACACTGCCGGAACGTTGTGCAAGGCGGCCGATGTGCTGATGGAAAGCGGGGCGGAAGAGGTCCACGCCTATATCACTCACGGCGTCATGTCCGGCCCCGCCGTCGAGCGGGTGACGGCGTCCAAGCTGAAAAGCCTCGTGCTGACGGATTCCATCGCGCCGACGCCGGACGTGGCCGCCGCGCCCAACATCCGCATCGTGCCGCTCGCCCCGATCTTTGCGCAGGCGATCCTGAACATCTGGGGCGGCACCTCGGTGTCGTCGCTGTTCGAGCACGAAACGCTCCAGCCGCTGTACGAGACGCTCTACAACTGAGCCGCGTCCAAGCGGAGCACGGCGCCAAGGCGCCGTGCGCAGGATGTGCCCTGCCCCGCCTCTGGCGGGTCAGCGCGGCAAGGGGGCCAGCCCCCTTGGCCTCATTTGCTGGCAAATGAGGCCCACCCCCGAGGTTTCGTGAAACAGAGAAGACTTAGGGCACGTCCCAATCGTCTTCGTCGCCGACCTCGCCAAAGGCGATCCAGTCGGCGCGGATGCGGGCAACTTTCGTATCACCCCATGTGTGAAAGACGATCTCGAAGTTCTCGGGTGTGACATTGTCCGAGGAAATGTCGATGCGCGAATTGGTTTCGGCGTCGATGTCCCACATCGACATACCGACCATGACAGCCGGGGCGGTGACGAATTTTTCCGAGAACGGGATCAGCATTCGGATTTCACGGTCGCCCTCGCCCGTCCACATCGCCCCGTCGGTCACGAAGTCGGAGAAGAGAACTTTCGACCCGCTGTCGATGCCCATACGATGGGTTCTGATACGCCACATGTGCGAAACCTGCTTGTTATTATCGCCCGCCCGGCGAAAGCCTGCCCCGGAAAGCCGATTTGTTTCAAGCCCCTCGGGCTGTCTCCGTGCGCAGGCGTATCCTGTTCACCACGGGAAAGATGAGGAGCATCAGGAAGCCCGCGAAGAGGAAAGGCGCGCCCGGCAGGTGTACCGGGGCGTCGGGGCCGGTGTAGTGGCGAAAGAGCGGGGTCATCAGGAGTGGTGCAAAGATCGCCGCCAGTGAGCCGAGCGAGGCGATGACGCCCTGTAGCACGCCCTGGCGGTCTTCGTCGGTCACGTTGGCCATGATCGCGGTCATCGTGGGGGGCGCCATGTCGGAGAGGCAGGCGATGGGCAGGATGATCGCCACGAGCCACGGCGCCGAGGTCAGGCCGAAGGCAAAGGCCGCGCCCGTGCCGGTCAGGAGCGCGAGGGTGAGGACGCCGTATTCGCTCATCCGTTTGAGGAGGGCGGGAAGGATCACCCCTTGGGTGAGCGCCACGCCCACACCGTAGAGGGCCAGCGTGCCGCCGATCATCGTGGCCGACCAGCCGAAGGCTTCGCGCCCCCAGAAGGCCCAGAGGGTCGGGTAGACCATATTGGCGAACTCGAAGGCGAAGAGGCAGGCGAGCGGGAGCGCCAGCGCGGGGATGCGGAAGGCGCCTGCGATGGCGGAGAATGGGTTGAGATCGCGCAAAGTGAACGTGCGGCGCTTGTCGGGCGGCAGGCTTTCGGGGAGTGCGATCAGGCCAAAGATCACGTTGGCGGCCGAAAGCCCTGCGGCGACCCAGAACGGGGCGGTGACGTGGATACCGGCGAGCAGGCCGCCGAGCGCCGGGCCGAGGACGAAGCCGATGCCGAAGGTCGCCCCGATCAGGCCGAAATTCGCGGCGCGCTTTTCGGGCGGTGAGATATCGGCGAGATAGGCGGTCGCGGTGATGTAGGTGGCCCCGGCGACACCGGCCAGCAGGCGTCCGACGAGGAGGAGCCAGAAGCTCGTCGCCAGTGCCATGATGACGTAATCGACGGCGAGCGTGGCCAAGGCGACCAGCAAGACGGGCTTGCGGCCGATGGCGTCAGACAGGCTCCCCACCCCCGGGGCGAAGAGGAATTGAGTCGCGGCATAGGCCGCCATGAGGAGACCGCCCAGTACCGCGCCGTTGGACGCGCCCCCGGCCCCAACGCGGTCCATGAGGTCTGGCATGAGCGGAAAGATCAGGCCCACCCCGATCGCGTCGATCAGGATGGTTACGAGGATGAAGATGAGGGCCCGGTCGGAACGCATGGCTTTAGCTAGGGCCAAGCCCCGCACCGATCAACGATTTTGCACGGGTTCGCCACGCGGCAGCAGCTCAGGACAGGCCGAGATCGATCCCGCGGTCGTCGGCGAAAGACCTGCAATAGGCCGTCCAGTCGCGGAAACCCTGCGAAAACACGGCGCGGGCCCCTTTGGCCTCCCACTCGTCACGGGTCGAGGTGAAGGTGGCTTCGACCGCCTTGTCGCCATCCCCCCGCCCCTCTTCCACGGCCTGCGCGCGGGCGGATTGCAGATAGGCGGAGGCGGCACGCGCGAGCGTTTCCTGCTTGTCGATGCTGGTCATGAGCCGCGTCATCGCCTCATAGATCCCGGCGCATTGGGCCATCGATGTCGAATAGGGTTGCGCCTGCGCCGCGCTGGAAAGCGCGCAGGCGAGCGTGAGAGAAAGGGGGATCAGCCGCATCCTTAAGCTCCGATTGCTTAACTACGCTGCAAAATCTGGCGGTCGATACGGGCCATTTGATGGCGCTCGCGTGGATTTGACGGCGGTTTTTTGCGACACAGCGATCCCGTGCTAGGCTGGGCGCATGCGCCTGCGATCACGCCTTGTATGCCTGCCTGCCGCGCTCGCCCTGATGGTTGCGAGCGGGACGGCGTCGGCCTGCAACCTGTCGCTCGTGCTGGCGCTGGATGTGTCGGCCTCGATCGACGAACAGGAATATACGCTGCAGCAGGAGGGGTTGGCGCGAGCGCTCATGGACCGGAAAGTGGTGCAGGCGGTCGAGGCGCAGGGCGGCATCTGGATTACGGTGTTCGAGTGGAGCGGTGCGCGGCATCAGTATGAACAGCTGCCCTGGACCTTTGCGGCTGGGCGCGCGGAGCTTGCCGGGGTCGCAGGCGAAATCCGCGCCGCATCGCGCCGGGTGGGGGAATTTCCGACTTCGCTGGGCTATGCGCTCGGCCATGCGCTGAACCTGCTCAAGGCCGCGCCAGCCCGCTGCGCCCGACAGGTGATCGACGTGTCGGGGGATGGGGTGAACAATGACGGCTTCCCGCCCGCGAGCGCCTATGTCGCCCATGACATGTCGCTGATTACCGTGAACGGACTGGCCATCACCGGTGGCGATCCGAAAATTCTGGGCTACTTCACCGACACGGTCATTCAGGGTCCGGGGGCTTTCGTCCAACCCGCCGACAGCTATGACGACTATGCCGAGGCGATGGAGCGCAAGCTGCTGCGCGAGTTGGGGGCGTTCAGCTATGTGGGCGTGCCGCGCGGGCCGTTCGGCGGATAGCGCAAACCCCATTCCCCACATTCGCGAATTGGCATATATGTGATCCGACAGCCATCGGAGCGCCCATGACCATTCGTATTCTGACCGCCCTCGCCCTCTGCCTCGCTACCCCAATTTTTGCCCAGAGCGATATGGGAGGCATGTCGCATTTGCACGGGGCCGACGGGACCGGGCACGACGAGGTGAACATGCCGGGGCTTTACGGCGAGAATGCCTCGCCCGAGGAAAGCGCCGAGATCGGCACCCTGTTTCGCAACTTTCAGACCCTGTCGCGCGAGGTCGAGAACCTGCCCAACGGCATCCGCACCGTCACAAGTTCCTCCGACCCTGAGGTGATGGAGGTGCTGGTGAGCCATGTGGTGGGCATGATCGGGCGGGTCGAGGCCAAGGACGACCCGCGCATCATCATCCAGAGCCCGACGCTCGACCTCTTTTTCGAGCGCGCCGAGGGGATCGAGACCGAGATCGACGTGACCGACGCGGGCATCGTCGTGACCCAGACCTCGGACGACCCCGAACTGGTGGCGGCGCTGCACACCCATGCGGCCGAGGTCTCGGACATGGCCGAACGCGGCATGATCGCGGTACATGAGCGGATGATGGGGCAGAGCCACTAAGGCGATCAGGTCGCCTTGGCCAGATTGACCCGTTTGGACAGCTCGGCACTGCTTTCGATCCGCTCGGAATAGCGGTCGACAAGGTGGTCCTTGATGTCGCGCGATAGCCACGTGAACTTCACCAGCTCTTCCATCACGTCGACGATCCGGTTGTAGAACGGCGAGGGTTTCATCCGGCCCTCGGCGTCGAATTCATCCCATGCGCGGGCGACTGAAGACTGATTGGGGATCGTCAAAAGCCTCATCCAGCGCCCCAGAATGCGCAGCTGATTCACGGTATTGAAGCTTTGGCTGCCGCCGTTCACCTGCATGATGGCGAGCGTCTTACCCTGTGTCGGGCGCACCCCGCCCAGCGACAGCGGAATCCAGTCAATCTGCGCCTTCATGATCCCGGTCATCGCGCCGTGACGCTCGGGCGAGGACCAAACCATTCCCTCGCACCAGGTCACCAGATCACGCAGTTCGGCCACCTTGGGGTGATCTGCGTCGGTGCTGTCGGGCAGCGGCAGGCCGCGCGGGTCGAACATACGCACTTCGGCGCCGAAGCGTTCGAGGATGCGTTTCGCTTCTTCCCCGGCGAGGCGGGAAAAGCTGCGGTCGCGGAGCGAGCCGTAGAGGATCAGGATGCGTGGCGCGTGGGTGCTGCGGGACGCGGGGAACAGCGCCATTGGGTCGATCGGGTCGAAAGCCGCATCGGCGATATTGGGCGTGTCAGTCATGGCAGGTCCCGCTTTGGGGTTGAAGGATCGGCAGGCACAGCCCGAGCTGGCCACCGCAACAATCCTCCAACAGATAAGTGATGAGGCTTTCGAGGGTTTCGAACCGCGCGAAGTAGCGGATCGAGCGCCCTTCCCTTTCGGACCGGACGAGGCCCGCGGCGGACAGGACGGTGAGATTGTTCGACAATGTGTTGGGCCGGATGTCGAGCGCGGTCGAAATGGCGCCTGCGGGCGCGCCACCGGGCCCGGCGCGCACGAGATGGCGCAGAACGTCGAGGCGGTGGTCATGCGCAAGGGCGCTCAGAACGTCGATGGCAGCCGTCTTTTCCATATTTCATGACATATTGAAATATGTAGGAAAAGAAAAGGCCCCGCATCCGAAAGATGCAGGGCCTTTACTGTCCCCCGGTCGTTCGGGTTGGTCTTATGCCTTACTTTGCAGGCCCAGTTCCGACGCCACGAGGGCGATGTCACCGACCTGCTTGGACAGCTGGTCCAGCATTTCCGGCGTCGCGTTGTCACGCGCGGCAACGGCGGAGGCGACGAAGTCGTCGATGACGTCCTGCGTCACTTCGCCTGCCGGCATGGCACGTTCGGCCAGAACCGTGGTGCCGTCCGGCGTGACTTCGGCGAAGCCGCCGGTCACGACGTATTTCTCTTCACCACCAGCGCCTTGCACCGTGACGATGCCCGGACGCAGGGTCGCGATCGTCGGCGCGTGTTGCGCCATCGCGGTGAAGTCGCCATCGGCGCCGGGGATCTGCACGGCGCTGGCCTCGGTCGAGGTCAGGCGGCGCTCCGGCGACACCAGGTCGAATTGCATCATGTCAGCCATGTATGTCTCCTGATAGGAGCCGCCCCCCGGCGCGGGCCGGGGGAGGACTGATTACGCTGCGTCCGCGGCCATCTTCTCGGCTTTGGCGATCACCTCGTCGATGCCGCCGACCATGTAGAAGGCGCCTTCGGGCAGGTGGTCGTATTCGCCGTCGACAACCGCACGGAACGACTTGATCGTGTCCTCGAGCGGAACCTGAACGCCGTCCGAACCGGTGAACACTTTCGCAACGTCGAACGGCTGCGAGAGGAAACGCTGGATCTTACGGGCGCGGGCAACGGTGAGTTTGTCTTCTTCCGAGAGTTCGTCCATGCCGAGAATGGCGATGATGTCCTGCAGCGACTTGTAGCGCTGAAGGATACCCTGAACGTCACGGGCGACTTTGTAGTGCTCCTCGCCGATCACCAGCGGGTCCATGAGACGCGAGGTGGAGTCGAGCGGGTCCACGGCGGGGTAGATGCCGAGTTCCGAGATCGCGCGGTTAAGCACGGTCGTCGCGTCGAGGTGAGCAAAGGTCGTGGCCGGTGCCGGGTCGGTAAGGTCGTCCGCGGGAACGTACACGGCCTGGATCGAGGTGATCGAGCCGTTCTTGGTCGAGGTGATGCGTTCCTGCATCGCGCCCATGTCGGTGGCCAGCGTCGGCTGGTAGCCCACAGCGGAGGGGATACGACCCAGAAGTGCCGACATCTCGGAACCCGCCTGCGTGAAGCGGAAGATGTTGTCGACGAAGAACAGAACGTCGGTCCCGGTTGCGTCGCGGAACTGTTCCGCCAGCGTCAGGCCGGTCAGAGCGATACGCGCACGGGCACCCGGCGGTTCGTTCATCTGGCCGTAGACCAGTGCAATTTTCGAGTCGGTCAGGTTGTCCGGGGTCAGAACGCCGGATTCGATCATCTCGTGGTAAAGGTCGTTGCCCTCACGGGTACGCTCACCCACACCGGCGAACACGGACAGACCCGAGTGCACCTTTGCGATGTTGTTGATGAGTTCCTGAATGAGAACGGTCTTGCCCACGCCGGCGCCGCCGAACAGGCCGATCTTACCGCCCTTGGAGTACGGGGCCAGCAGGTCGATGACCTTGATACCGGTGACGAGGATTTCGGCCTCGGTGGCCTGCTCGTCAAAGTTCGGCGCTTCCGCGTGGATCGGGCGGTATTCGTCGGCTTCGATCGGGCCCTTTTCGTCGACCGGGTCGCCGGTGACGTTCAGGATGCGGCCGAGCGTGGCGGTACCGACCGGAACCGAGATCGGTTTGCCGGTGTCGGCCACTTCGTGACCGCGCACGAGACCTTCGGTCGCGTCCATCGCGATGGTGCGCACGGTGTTCTCACCGAGGTGCTGCGCCACTTCGAGGACGAGACGGTTGCCGTGGTTGTCGGTTTCGAGCGCGTTAAGGATCGCCGGAAGGTGATCCTCGAACTGCACGTCGACGACGGCGCCGATGACCTGGGTCACTTTGCCTTTTGCGTTTGCCATCTTGTGTTTCTCCGGTTCCCTTAGAGCGCCTCGGCGCCCGAAATGATTTCAATCAGCTCGTTGGTGATGACGGCCTGACGCGAGCGGTTGTACTCGATCGTCAGCTTGTCGATCATCTCGCCCGCGTTGCGCGTAGCGTTGTCCATGGCCGACATGCGTGCGCCCTGCTCGGACGCGCCATTCTCCAGCAGCGCGGCGAAGATCGCGGTGGCCACGCCCTTGGGCAGTAGCGTTGCGAGTACTTCTTCTTCCGACGGCTCGTAGTCGTAGACGTAGCCGGTGGATGCGCTTTCGGTTTCGACGGTGTCGAACTCGGCCGGGATCACCTGAACGGCGGTCGGGATCTGCGACACCACGTTTTCGAACGTGTTGTAGAAGATCGTCGCGACGTCGAATTCACCCGCGTCGAAACGAGCCAGCACATCGGCGGCGATCTCTTGCGCGTTCGCGTAGCCGACATTCTTGACCTCGGACAGATCGACGTGACCGATCAGCAGATCGCTGTAGTCACGCTTGAGCTGTTCGCGGCCTTTCTTGCCGACCGTCAGGATCTTGACCGTCTTGCCTTCGCCTTTGAGCTTTTCGGCCCGCTGCTTGGCAAGTTTCACGATCGACGAGTTGAAGCCGCCGCACAGACCGCGTTCTGCGGTCATGACGACGAGAAGCTGTACCTGATCGGACCCCGTGCCACGCAGAAGGATCGGCGCGGCGTCGGACCCAGCCGACGCCTTGGCGAGCCCACCCAGAACGGCGTTGAACCGTTCCGTGTACGGGCGCGACGCCTCGGCCGCTTCCTGGGCGCGGCGGAGCTTGGCCGCCGCGACCATCTGCATGGCCTTGGTGATCTTCCGCGTCGACTTGACGGTGTCGATCCGGTTTTTCAGGTCCTTAAGACTTGGCATGACTGCCTCCTCAGGAAGTTAACCGGGATCAGGCCGTGAAGCCCGCTGCGAATTCTTCGATAGCTGCCTTGATCTTGTCGGCCAGCTCGTCCTTCACCTTGCGGTCGTTGTTCGTGATGTCGGCCAGCAGGTCGGCATGCTTGGAACGCAGGTGGTTCAGGAGACCGCTTTCGAACTTCGCCACGGCCGAAACCGGCAGCTTGTCGAGGAAGCCGTTGGTGCCCGCGTAGATGACGCAGACGATTTCGGCGTTGGTCAGCGGCGAGTACTGCGGCTGCTTCATGAGCTCGGTCAGACGGGCGCCACGGGCCAGCAGCTGCTGGGTGGAGGCGTCGAGGTCGGAGCCGAACTGAGCGAAGGCGGCCATCTCGCGGTACTGAGCGAGCGACAGTTTGACCGGACCGGCGACCGAGGACATGGCTTTCGTCTGCGCCGACGACCCCACGCGCGACACCGACAGACCGGTGTTCACGGCCGGGCGGATGCCTTGGTAGAACAGTTCGGTTTCAAGGAAGATCTGACCGTCGGTGATCGAGATCACGTTGGTCGGAATAAACGCCGACACGTCGCCGCCTTGGGTTTCGATGATCGGCAGCGCGGTGAGCGAGCCAGCACCGAAGTCTTCGTTCAGCTTGGCCGAACGCTCCAGCAGGCGGGAGTGGAGGTAGAACACGTCACCCGGATAGGCTTCACGCCCCGGCGGACGACGCAGAAGCAGCGACATCTGACGGTAAGCGACGGCCTGTTTCGAGAGATCGTCGTAGATCATCAGGGCGTGACGGCCGTTGTCGCGGAAGAATTCGCCCATCGCGGTCGCGGTGTAGGGGGCGAGGTATTGCATCGGCGCCGGGTCCGACGCGGTCGCAGCGACGACGATCGAGTATTCGATGGCGCCGGTTTCTTCCAGCTTCTTGACGAGCTGGGCAACGGTCGAACGCTTCTGGCCGATGGCGACGTAGACGCAGTAGAGCTTTTTGCTCTCGTCGTCGCCGGCGGCGTCGTTGTACGACTTCTGGTTCAGGATCGAGTCGAGCGCCACGGCGGTCTTGCCGGTCTGACGGTCGCCAATGATGAGTTCACGCTGGCCACGGCCAATCGGGATCATCGCGTCCACCGACTTGAGGCCGGTCGCCATCGGTTCGTGAACCGATTTACGCGGGATGATGCCCGGGGCTTTGACGTCGGCGATGGCACGCTGCGACGAGGCGATAGGACCCTTGCCGTCGATCGGATTGCCGAGACCGTCGACCACGCGGCCGAGCAGGCCGTCACCGACCGGAACGTCCACGATCGAGTTGGTGCGCTTGACGGTGTCGCCTTCTTTAATGTCACGGTCCGAACCGAAGATAACGACACCGACGTTGTCGGCTTCGAGGTTCAGCGCCATACCCCGGATACCACCGGGGAATTCGACCATTTCACCGGCCTGCACATTGTCGAGGCCATAGACGCGGGCAATGCCGTCGCCGACGGAGAGCACGTGGCCGACTTCGGCCACCTCGGCCTCCTGGCCAAAGTTCTTGATCTGGTCCTTGAGGATCGCAGAAATCTCGGAAGCTTGGATACCCATTCTCTTACCCGACCTCTTTCATGGAATTCTGGAGTGCGTTCAGGCGCGAAGCGATCGAGCTATCGATCATCTTGGACCCGACTTTGACGATGAGACCGCCGATGAGGCTTTCATCCACGGCCATGTTGATTTTCACGTCCTTGCCGACCGACGCCTTGAGCGCCTTGGCAAGTTTGTCCTGCTGCGTCTTGGTGAGCGCTTTGGCGGCGGTCACGTCGGCAACCACTTCGCCTTTGTCTTCCGAGATCATCTCGCGAAGTTTGGCGATGAGTTGCGGCAGGATGAACAGGCGGCGCTTCTGGGCCATGACGCTCAGCACGCCGGTCATCTGTTTGGAGAGCCCCATCTTGTCCGCCAGCGCCTTGATCGCCCCGGCCTGCGCGTCGCGGCCATAGACCGGCGAGTTGATCAGGCGCGCGAAGTCGGCGCTGTCGTTCAGTGCGGCAGCAAGCTGATCGAGATCGCTTTCCACGGCAGTGAGGGAGTTTTCTTCTTTGGCCAGTTCAAAAACGGCCGTCGCATAACGCTGGGCAATCCCAGATGTGATCGAAGCTGGTTCGGACACGTCCACCCTTCCGATGTCTTTAGCCCCATCCTTTGGCTGCGAGCGCAGTCAGGGGCGGCCACTTGATGCCGCAGTTTTTGCGAGCGATCTGAAATTCAGCGGGGGTCTAGCAGAGCAATCCCTAGCCCGCAATACGCATGACGGGGTTTTGCGCCAACATAAGGCAAGTTGGCGTTTGGCTGTGCAAAAACGGGCATCTGGCCCGCCATTGTCCGGTTTGCACGGGCGGCGCGGTCGCTGGGTCAGGTCAGCTGCCGAATCCCTCGGCGCGTCGCCCTGCCTGACGCCCCGGCTCGGGCGCGCCAAGACCCACGAGCACACAGAGCGGGCGCGTGACGGCCTCGGGCAGACCGGGGCGGTTCTGGGCCTTCACCTGTTTCGAGGCTTCGACTAGCAGAACACCCCCCGCCATACGCGGGGCCCCTGCCCCGATCCGCTCCCACATCGGGCCGGTTTTGAGCCAGAAGCGACGGTGCGTGGGCGGCTGATAGAGCGCGGCGGAATGGCGTTCGACGGCAAAGCCGTGGTCGCGCAGCTGATGTTCGAGCTGCCCCGTTGAATAGGGCCTGCCGTAGCCGAAGGGCGTGTTGTCCGACCGCGACCACAGCCCCGCACGGTTGGGCACGATGAAAAGGGCCCGCCCGCCGGGGCCGAGCACCCGGTACGCCTCGTCCAAGAGCGCCGCAGCATTGGTCGAGGTTTCGAGCCCGTGCATCAATATGAGTTTGTCGGCCACGCCGGTGTCGATCGGCCAGAGCAGTTCTTCGCACAGGACCGAGACGTTGGGCATCCCGGCTGGCCACGCCATCACACCCTGCGGTGCAGGCATGAGCGCGATCACACGGCGGGCATCTGCGAGGAACGGACGCAGCAGCGGCGCCGCGAAGCCATAGCCCAGCACCGTCTGCCCCTTGGCGGAACCGGACCAGAGACGACAGACCTCGTCCCGAATGTTCTTCTGCGCCACGCGGCCAAGGGCCGAGCGGTAGTAGAAGGCGCGAAGATCCTGAGCGTCCAGATGCATGCCAGGCACGTTAGACGATCCTCGCGTCGTGAACAGGGGGCAAAACGCCCCTTGAGCAACCGCGCGGCGCATCCCATATTCGTTTCAACATGACGCTCGAACTCATCACCATCCCGTGCCGCTCCGACAATTACGCGTTTCTCGTCCACGACGACGCGACGGGTGAAACCATTCTGTTCGACGCCCCCGAGACCGCGCCGATCAAGGCCGAGCTCGACGCGCGCGGCTGGACACTGACCGATCTGTTCATCACCCATCACCACCCTGATCACATCGATGGGGTCGACGATCTGCGTGCGGCCTATGGCTGTCGCGTGGTCGGGGCCAAGCATGACGCAGCCCGCCTGCCCGCGCTGGACCTTGCGGTCGAGCCGGGCGACGACCTGAGCTTTTCGGGTCACGAGGTTCAGGTCTTTGCCGCCGACGGGCACACGATCGGTCACATCGCATTCTACATGCCCGACGCCAAAGCCGCGTTCACCGGCGACAGCCTGATGGCGCTTGGCTGCGGTCGCCTGTTCGAGGGCACGCCGGACCAGATGTGGGACACGCTCACGCGGTTCATGGCACTGCCCGATGACACGCTGATCTGTTCGGGTCACGAATACACCGCCGCCAACGCCAAGTTCGCGCTGACGGTCGAGCCGCAGAACGCGGACCTGATTCACCGCGCCGAACAGACGACCAAGATGCGCGAGAACGGCACCTTTACCGTTCCGTCGCTTTTGTCGCTCGAAAAAGCGACGAACCCGTTTTTGCGCGCGGGCCTGCCGGAGATGAAGAAAGCCGTCGACATGGAGCGTGACGGCGATGCCGAGGTTTTCGCCGCAATTCGCAGGGCCAAGGACAATTTCTAGGCCTTGATGCAACGATCACCCGGGTGTGAGCGTTTTCCTGCCAGAAAACACTTGAAGAACCGCCGGGAAAACCGATCCTTAATACTATGAGGCCACGGTCGATATGGACGGGCCACACTCCGTCCAGCGACCCCGGAAACGAGGAGTGAACCACTTGCCATCCTTTTCCAACACGCTTGAACAGGCCATCCATGCCGCGCTCGCTCATGCCAATGAACGACAGCATGAGCTGGCCACGCTGGAACACCTGCTCCTGGCATTGATCGACGAGCCCGACGCGGCCCGTGTGATGAAAGCCTGCAGCGTGGATCTGGAAGACCTTCGGGGCACGCTGCTCAAGTACATCGACGAGGAACTGTCCGCCTTCGAAACCAATATCGAAGGGTCCGAAGCCGTTCCGACCGCTGCATTCCAACGCGTGATCCAACGCGCCGCGATCCACGTCCAGTCCTCGGGCCGGACCGAGGTGACCGGGGCAAACGTGCTCGTCGCGATCTTTGCCGAGCGCGAGTCGAACGCTGCCTATTTCCTGCAGGAGCAGGACATGACGCGTTACGACGCGGTCAACTACATCGCGCATGGTGTGGCGAAAGACCCTTCCTACGGCGAAACCCGCCCCGTTTCGGGTACCCCCGACTTCGAAGAGGCGACGAACGAGGCCCCGGAAGAAGAAGCCAAGGATTCGGCGCTGGGGAAATACTGTGTCGATCTGAACGCCAAGGCGCGTCAGGGCGACATCGACCCGCTGATCGGGCGCGAGCATGAGGTCGAGCGCTGCATTCAGGTCCTCTGCCGCCGCCGCAAGAACAACCCGCTTCTGGTGGGCGATCCCGGCGTGGGCAAGACCGCCATCGCCGAGGGCCTCGCCAAAAAGATCGAGGCGAACGAAGTGCCCGAAGTGCTTTCGGAAACCACGATCTTCTCGCTCGACATGGGCGCGCTGCTCGCCGGCACCCGCTATCGCGGTGACTTCGAAGAGCGCCTGAAAGCGGTCGTGACCGAGCTGGAAAACCACCCGGACGCGGTGCTGTTCATCGACGAAATCCACACCGTGATCGGTGCGGGTGCAACGTCGGGCGGTGCGATGGACGCCTCGAACCTCCTGAAGCCCGCGCTTCAGGGCGGCAAGCTGCGCTGCATGGGGTCGACCACGTATAAGGAGTTCCGTCAGCACTTTGAAAAGGACCGCGCGCTCAGCCGCCGGTTCCAGAAGATCGACGTGAACGAGCCGACGGTTGATGACACCGTGAAAATCCTCAAGGGCCTCAAACCCTATTTTGAGGAGCATCACGCGATCAAATACACCAACGACGCGATCAAGACCGCCGTGGAACTGTCGGACCGTTACATCAACGACCGCAAACTGCCGGACAAAGCCATCGACGTGATCGACGAAGCGGGCGCGGCCCAGCACCTCGTCGCAGCATCGAAGCGCCGCAAGTCCATCGGCACGAAAGAGATCGAGGCGATCATCGCCAAGATCGCCCGCATCCCTCCGAAGTCCGTCTCAAAGGACGACCAAGAGGTGCTGCGCGATCTGGAAGGCTCGCTCAAGCGTGTGGTCTTTGGTCAGGACGATGCGATCACGGCGCTATCGTCGGCGATCAAACTCAGCCGGGCCGGTCTGCGTGACCCCGAAAAGCCGATCGGCAACTACCTGTTCGCAGGTCCGACCGGCGTGGGCAAAACCGAGGTGGCGCGCCAGTTGGCCAGCCAGCTTGGCGTCGAACTCCTGCGCTTCGACATGTCGGAATACATGGAGAAACACGCGGTGTCGCGCCTGATCGGTGCGCCTCCGGGCTATGTCGGCTTCGATCAGGGCGGCCTGCTCACCGATGGCGTGGACCAGCATCCGCATTGCGTGCTGCTGCTCGACGAGATGGAAAAGGCGCACCCGGATGTCTACAACATCCTGCTTCAGGTGATGGACCATGGGCAGCTCACCGACCACAACGGTCGCACGGTGAACTTCCGCAACGTGGTGCTCATCATGACCTCGAACGCCGGTGCGTCCGAACAGGCCAAGGAAGCCATCGGCTTCGGACGTGCCCGCCGCGAGGGCGAAGATACGGCGGCGATCGAACGCACGTTCACGCCGGAATTCCGCAACCGTCTGGACGCCGTGATCAGCTTTGCCCCGCTGGGCAAAGAGGTCATCACGCAGGTGGTCGAAAAGTTCGTGCTGCAACTCGAAGCGCAGCTCATGGATCGCAACGTGGCCATCGAACTGACCCCGGCAGCGGCCGAATGGCTGGCCGACAAGGGGTACGACGACAAGATGGGCGCCCGCCCGTTGGGCCGCGTGATTCAGGAGTACATCAAGAAGCCGCTGGCGGAAGAACTGCTCTTCGGCAAGCTCGCCAAAGGCGGCGTCGTGCAGGTCGGTGTGAAGGACGGCGAAATCGACCTTCGGATCGAAGAGCCCGGCTCGCCGCGCCTCACCTCGCGCAAGAAGCCGCCGCTTCTGACCGCCGAGTAAGAGACGCGAAAGCATTGGAAAGGGCCGGCCTTCGGGTCGGCCTTTTTCGTTGAGCGGAGGTCCCAGCCCCCGCCTTGAACCCCCGCCCCTGCAAGGTATTCTCGCCCCATGCGATTGACGATCCCCGCCCTGTTCCTCGCCGCCAGCCCCGCGCTGGCCCGCGAGCCGATCCTGAACCTGCCCATCGACTGCACGCTGGGCGAAGACTGCTTCATTCTGCAATACACCGACGCCGACCCCGGCCCGGGTGCTGCGGATTACACCTGCGGGCCGATGGCCTATGACGGGCACAAGGGCACCGATTTCGCGCTTTATTCCTTCGACGCGATGGAGGCAGGCGTGAACGTGCTCGCCCCCGCCCCCGGCGTGGTGCGTGGGGTGCGCGACGGCATGCCCGACACCGGGTTCAACGATACGCCCGCTGATGTTCTCGAAGGCCGAGACTGCGGCAACGGGCTTGTCATCGACCACGGCGGCGGGTGGGAAACGCAGGTCTGCCACCTGAAAGAGGGCTCCGTCACGGTGCAATCCGGGCAGCGCGTCGGCATGGGAACCGTGGTGGGTCAGGTCGGCTATTCGGGCCGGACGCAATACCCGCATGTCCACATCAGCGTGCGCGAGGATGGCCGCGTCGTCGACCCGTTCAACACCGACGAAATCACCGCCTGCGGGCAGGACGACGGGGATGAGGACGATCTCTGGTCGACGAGCCCCCCCTACACCGGCGGCGGTCTGATCTCGGTCGGGGTCAGCGCCGAGGTGCCGGAATACGACGCCATCAAGACCGGATCGGCAGGTGGCAACCAGTTCCCGAACACGGCCCCCGCCCTTGTCGCGTGGGGCTTTGCCTACGGTGGCCACACGTCGGACGTCATGGAGATCACGATCACGCGGCCGGACGGGTCGGAATTGGTGAACTCCCGCGCCGAGATCGAAGAAAAACAGGTGCTCTATTTCCGCGCCGCAGGCAAACGCCTACCGGAGGGCGGCTGGCCCGAGGGCGCGTATAAGGTAACGGTCCGATTGGAACGCGGTGGCGAGACGCTGGACAGCATGGACACCGAGGTCTGGGTCGGACGCTAGGCCCTATTTCTCGGTCAGTTTCAACTCGATCCGCCGGTTGGCGGCCAAGGCTTCGTCGCTGTCGCCCTCGGCAATCGGCTGATATTCCCCGAACCCGGCCGCGACCAGACGATCCGGCGGGAAGCCCAGTTGATCCTGCATGTAGCGCACGACCGACAGCGCCCGCGCCTGACTGAGTTCCCAGTTGTCGGCGTAGCGCGCGTTGCCACGGAAGGGCGTCGCGTCGGTATGGCCATCGACCCGCAGGATCCAGTTGATCTCGGACGGAATGTCCGAGGCCACGTCGCGCAGCGTACCCGCGACCCGTGCGATCTGCTGACGCCCTGCGGCGGACAGGTCGGCGCCGCCCACGGGAAACAGAACCTCGGACGAGAACACGAAACGGTCGCCTTCGATGCGGATGCCGTCGCGGTCGCCCAGCACCTGACGCAGACGCCCGAAAAACTCGGAGCGATAATTTTCCAGATCGGCTGCCTCGGCCCGCAGGCGTTCGGCCTCGGCGCGTTCCAACTCGGCGCGCGCGCGTTCTTCTTCGGCGAGCGCGGCCTCGCTTTGCGCCAACGCCCGCTGTTCGGCGGCGACCTGCGCCAGCGCGGTATTCAGCCGCGATCCCAGCGCTTCGACCTGCACCTGCGCCTCTTCCTCACGCGCTTCGGCTTCGTTCAGAACGGCCTCGAGATTTCCAAGCTGCTGGCGCAGGGCGGCCATCTGTTCATTAAGCAACGCCACACGCCGCTGGGCATCGGCACTCGCCGCCTCTTCCGTTTCCAAAGCGGCCTGCGCGGTCGCCAGAAGCGCGGCCTGACGGTCGGCATCGGTGAGCGCCTGATCGCGCGCCGCCTCGATCTCGTCCTGCGAAGTGCGGGCGGCGGCGAGAAGCGTCAGAGTTTCCTCGGCCCGGCGGCGCTGTTCTTCGAGCGCCAGCGTCATCGCGTTGATTTCGTCATCCGCATCGGCCAGCCGGGCGCGCAATGCTTCGAGCGCTGCGGCATCGGCAAGGCGCGCGGCCTCTTCGTCCGACAACGCCGCCTGCGCCTGCTGGGCTGCGGTCTGCGCGGCGTCCAGATCGGCCTGCTGCTGGTCGATGGTCGCCTGTGCCGTGGACAGGGCCGCATCGGTTTCGGCCGCCTGCGCTCGGATGTCGGCCAGCATCGCCTCGACCGCTTCGCGCCGGGCTGCGGCCAGCCGCGCGGCTTCCGCTTCCGCGTCGACCTCGTCACGGGCCTGCGCGAGGGCCAGTTGCAGCGCCTCACGCTCGGAAATCAGCTGCTCCTGCGCGGCCTGCAAATCCTCGACCGAAGCCGTCAGTTCCTCCCCCCGCGCCAGCGCCGTGTCGCGTTGTGCGAGGAGCGAGGCGACCTGATCCTCGAAACTCGCGATCTGGCTCTGATAGCCCGCGATGCGTTCGGCCTGTTCCCGCGTCTGCGTGCTCAGGTCGTTGATCATCGCTTGCTGCGCCGCGTTCTCGGTCCGCATGTCGCCCAGCGTGGCGGTAAGGCCCCCGACCTGTTCGCCAAGCTGCGCGGTGCGCTGACGCTCCAGCCCCAGCGCATCGGCCAGCCCCGCGACCTGACTGGACAGCTCATCGAGCTCCGTCGCCTGCCCCGAAATCTGTTCGCGCAACACGAACTGCACGACCATGAAGATCGTCAGTACGAACATGAGCACCAGCAACAGCGCCGTCATCGCGTCGACGAACCCCGGCCAGATCGTGCCGGAAACATTGCGGACGGAACGTCGGGCGAGGGCCATTTACTACTCTCCTAACGCGCGGATCGCCTTGGTGAGTGCGTTAATGTCGGCGCGCAGCTCGGCCATCGTTTCCTGACGGCCCGCCGACATTTCTTCGAGAATGCGCAAAAGCTGCACGTCGATCGACCGCAGACGCATCCGCGCTTCCGCGTCTTCGCTTTCGGCAGATTGCGTGGGTGAAGCCATGCTCTGGGTTTCGAGCGCGTCGACGATCCGGTCCTGCCCTTCGGCCATGCGTTCGAAATAGGGCCCCAGATTTGGCTGGTCGCTCATACTGCTCGCCAACCGGTCCACCCCGTCGACAAGCTGCCAGAGACGCGCATCGGTGGTCGCGCGCCCGTCTTCGGCGGTGGCGACAGCTTGGCGCAGCGCCTCGATCTGCTCGGCCATATAGGTGAGGTAGGCGGCCATGCCCGTCTCGCCCTGCCCCTCTTCGTTCGGGCTGAAACCGACCTTGGTGATCGACGACATCCACTCTTCGAGTTCGCGGTAGAAACGGTTCTGCCCGTGGCTTGCAAACAGTTCCAGCAGGCCCACGACCAGCGATCCGGCGAGACCCAGAAGCGACGACGAGAACGCCGTGCCCATGCCGCCAAGCTGTGCTTCCAGCCCGGTCATGAGGCGGTCGAACACCTCGACCCCCGCCTCACCTTCGGCGGGCGCGAGCGAGCGGATGGTTTCCACGACGGCAGGCACGGTGGTGGCGAGGCCAAAGAACGTCCCGAGAAGCCCGAGGAAGATCAAAAGGTTGGTAATGTAACGCGTGATGTCACGCTCTTCGTCGATCCGGGTCGCGACCGAGTCGAGGATGGACCGCGCAGACGACGCCCCGATCTGCATCCGGTCGCGCCGCGTGCGCAGGAGTGCGGCCAGCGGGGCGAGCAACCGGGGCGCGCCCTTGCCGTCCTGTTCGCCTGCCGCAAAGCGTTTGATCCAGCCCACCGAATTGGCGATCTGCAGCACCTGCCAGAAACAGGCGACGAGGCCGATGACAAAGACCAGCGCAATAAAGGCGTTCAGATAGAGGTTCGCCAGAAAGACCGGCAACACCTGCGGGAGGGCGAAGAAGACGCCGACACCGACAAGACCCAGCACGATGAGCATCGTGAGGATCTGACGCAACGGACGGGTAAACTTCGGCTCGGCCCCGTGATCCGGCTGGTCCATGCGGACAAGCTCCTTCCGGATGTGTTGTTTTGCGGAAAGGTTAGTCTTTGCTGGGCCTCATGCCAAGGAACGAATGGCGGATCAGGCCGTGAGACGACGCACTTCGCGGGCGAGCCACGTCAGGTCCGGGTCTTCGATCCCGGCTTCGGTCAGATGGCTGGCGGTGTTGTAGAGATATTCGGTGTTCGGCCCCCTGCCCCCGACGGCCTGCGAGATGATGCGCGCCTGTTCGTCTAGGTCGAGGTGGCAGTACTGCACATGGTCCGCGTCGATGACATAGGCCACGGCGTCGACGCGCCGCCCGTCGGCCAGATCGAGCGGCAGGACCCGTTCGAGATAGGCCGAAGAAATGAGTTCGCGTTCGCGCAGATAGTCCATCGTCGGCGCGTGGTGGTCGGGATCGACACGGTAGGCCACGCCCCGGCAACTTGCCCCCTCGGCCGCATCCAGCGCCAGCACCAGCCCCGGCGCCTCGTCCGTGCCGCGATGATGGATCGAGCGCATGCAGAACGACCGGTGATAGCCCTGCAACGTCGCAAGCGATTGCTCGACATGGGGAAACCCCTGATTCCAAAGAAGCGAACCATAGCCGAAGACCCAGAGATCACGCTCCATCCTGCTTTCCCTTATCCCGCGTGCTGGCTAGAAGGGGGGACGGTATCAGAGAGGTCGCGATGCGCAAGGCTCCCCAAATCATCATCGCTTTGATCGTGCTGATCTTTGTCGGCTGGGGCGGGTATTGGTTCATTGGCGCGCAGGCGACCGAGCGGGTGCTTGCGGCCTGGGTCGAGGATCGCCGCGCCGAGGGGTGGACGGCTGAGTACGACAGCCTCAACACGGCGGGCTTTCCCAGCCGGTTCGACACCACCGTCACGGGGCTGACGCTCGTCGATCCCGACACCGGGCTCGCATGGTCCGCACCCTTATTTCAGGCCCTGTCGCTCAGCTATCGCCCGACCGATGTGATCGCGGTTCTGCCGGGCGAACAGGTCTTTGGCTCTCGCGATCTCCAGCACCGGATCACTTCGGACGATTTTCGCGCCTCGCTGACCCTGCGACCCACAGTGGAATTGCCCGTGGCGCAAAGCGTGGTCGAGATCGACGGGGCGACCATCGCCTCGTCGGACGGTACGACCACCGGGATCGGCCATGCCCAATTCGCGATGCGCGAGACGCCGGGGCGGCAGGGGCATGTCTATGACTTCGACCTCAACGCGACCGACATCCGGCCTGACCCTGCCCTGACCGCATCGGTGCCGAACGCGGGCGCGATCGCCGAGGTCATTGAGCGGGCCCATGTGCGTGCCACGATCCGCTTCGACAGTGCCTGGGACCGCTTCGCACTGGAACGCGCCCGCCCGCAGCCGCGCGAGATCGAGTTGACCGAGGTGGCGCTCGATTGGGGCGGGCTGATGCTGGACGCGACCGGCACGCTCGTCGTCGGGCAAAGCGGCGTGGCCGAGGGCACGGTGGACGTGAAAGCCGAAAACTGGCGCGACATGGTGGCCATCGCGGCCTCGACCGGGGCGATCCACGACATGCTGGTCGCGACCGTGACCCGCGCGGGCGAAATGCTGTCGCGGATGTCGGGCGACCCTGAGACGCTGGACGTCACGCTCCGGTTCGAAAACGGGCGTGCCTTTCTCGGCCCCATCCCCTTGGGCGCCGCGCCGGTGATCCGCCTGCCCTGAGGCGGTCTCAGATCGGCCCCGGCCTGCGTTCTTCGGACAGCAGGACGTTCGCTTCGACCTCGCCCACGCCGGGGAGTGTCATGACGCGGCGGCGCAGGATGCGTTCGAAATCCGAGAGATCGCGCGCGACGATGCGCAGCCGGTAGTCGTAAAGGCCCAGCACGTGGTGGACCAGTTGCACCTCGGGAATGGCGGCCACCGCACGCTCGAAATCCTCAAGACTGACCCGCCCTTTGGTGGCGAGTTTCACGCCAAGGAATACGGTGACACCGAACCCCAGCGCCTCGCGGTCCACGTCAATGCGCCGCCCGGCAAGGACGCCCGCATCGCTCAGACGCTTGACCCGACGCCATGCGGCGGGCTGGCTTAGACCAAACCGTCGCCCAAGCTCACCGGCCGAGAGCGTTGCGTCTTCGGTCAGGGCGCGCAGGATGCCCCGGTCGATATCGTCAAGGTCGATCACAGCGGCAAGGCCCCCCGCTCGGCGATGGTCGCGACCTGCATCAGCGCCTCGATCTCCGAGATATGCGGCAGCATCAGGATGCGATCGCGGTAAATCTGCTGATAATGCCCCATGTCACGCGCGATCACGTGGAGCCGTATGTCGACCTTGCCGAGGAAGGTCTGAATCTCGATCACCTCCGGCACCTCGCGGGCGGCGGCAAGAAATTCGTCGAAGGCGCGCGGGTTGGTCTTGTCGATGGTGAAGCGGAGCGAGACCTGCACCGCATATCCAAGCGCAGTCCAGTCGATCACGGCGGATTGCCCCCGGATGACGCCTGCGCGCGTCATCTTGTCGATCCGCCGGGACGCGGTCGCAGGCGTCACCCCCGCCAGATCGGCGAGCGCGCCGGTGCTCAGCTCGGGATCGGCCAGCAGACGGCGCAGCAGGCGGCGGTCGGTGTCGTCGATGCGCATGATTTTTCCGGTTTACGCAGGTTTCACGCATGACCCCATCGCAGAGGGCGCGTTTGCGGTCAACTCTGATGGCCAACGGCCCGCAGACGGCGCACAACTCATCCAAGGGTAGCCTCACGGCTGAAAATCTGTTACCGATTTGGTTAATTGAGCAGAAAGCGGCGAAACGACCGCGTAAATTGCAGGCAGATCATGGCGGAACAGACGATATACGTCTACGCGACTGCGGACGTGACCATCACCCATGCGGATGGCAGCCCCACGCGCAACGACGACCTCATCAACGCGGCGCAATACGGCAACTCGTTCAGTTGGGAGAACCCCAACGACCTCTCCTTCACCTTCTCCGGCACGCCGGTCGCGGTCACGTTCGAAGATGCGGACGGCGTGCTCGAGGACGATCCCTACTCCGGCTCGACCGTCACCGACCAGTTGCTGACCGAGCCGGTGACCATCGGCGGCACGACCTATACCCCCTCGGTATCGGCGGTGCGCTGGCAGGGCGCGGTGAACGTCGAGAACGAATTTCAGGTCTCGCTCTTCGACGATGCCGGAAACACCTACAACATGATCGGCGTGACGATCACCGAGGGCTATTCCTCGACGGTCATCGGCGTGTCCTTTATCGGGAGCGCCCCGCCCCCGGGCACGACGCTCCACTACCTGCGCGGCGAGTCGAGTTTCGATGCGTCCGGCGGGTCAGACCCCGTCGAAATCGAAGATATCGCCGCCCCGTGCTTTCTCGCGGGCACCCTGATCGACGTGGCTTCGGGGACCAAGCGGGTCGAGGCGCTGCGCCCCGGCGATCTGGTGCATACGCTCGACAACGGGCTGCAACCGCTGCGCTGGGTCGGCCATAGCACCGTGCCCGCCCAAGGGCCGCTCGCACCGATCCGTGTGCAGGCAGGCGTGTTGGGCAATCGACGCGCGCTCAACGTCTCGCCAAATCACCGCATCCTGATCCGTTCGGCAGCCGCGGAATTCTACTATGGCGACACCGATGTGCTCATGCCCGCGAAAGCGCTGGTCGACGGGCGCAAGGTCCGTAGCGTTCCGGCTGAGACGGCACATTACGTCCACCTGCTGTTCGCCCGTCATGAAATGCTCTTTGCCGAAGGTCTGGCGAGCGAGAGCCTGTTCACCGGCACGATGGCGCTGGAAGCCTTCAGCGCCGCGTCGCAGGCCGAGCTGTGCGCACTGGTGGGCCCTGAGGCTTTGGCGGCCATGAAGCTGAACCGCCCCGCCCTATCGGTCCGCGAAGCGCGCGCGCTTTTGAATCTCGCGCGCGCCGATCAGCAGGCGAGTCGGCGCAGTCGAAAAGCGGCTTGAGGCCAAAGCGCGACGCATAGATATTTCATCAATTTGGCTAATGGCGCATGATTTTATGGTCCTGTGCATAAATCATCACCATTTCGCACGAACAAACGCGCGTCTCCTTCTAGTATGCCCGCCGAACGACAGAAGAAGGAGCAAGCCATGAGCCTGCGCGTTTATTACGATCGCGATTGCGACGTGAACATCATCAAAGACAAAAAGGTCGCGATCCTCGGCTACGGCTCGCAGGGCCACGCCCACGCGCTGAACCTGCGCGACTCCGGCGCCAAGAACGTCGTCGTGGCGCTGCGCGAAGGCTCCCCCTCGGCCAAGAAAGCCGAAGGCGAAGGGCTCAAGGTCATGGGCATCGCGGAAGCCGCTGCTTGGTGCGACGTCATCATGTTCACCATGCCCGACGAACTGCAGGCCGAGACCTACAAGAAATACGTCCACGACAACCTGAAAGAAGGCGCCGCGATCGCCTTTGCTCACGGTCTGAACGTGCACTTCGGCCTGATCGAGCCCAAGCCGGGCGTCGACGTCATCATGATGGCGCCCAAAGGTCCGGGCCACACCGTGCGCGGCGAATACGTCAAAGGCGGCGGCGTGCCCTGCCTCGTCGCCGTCCATCAGGACGCGACCGGCAAAGCGCTGGAAATCGGCCTGTCCTATTGCTCCGCCATCGGTGGCGGCCGCTCGGGCATCATCGAAACCAATTTCCGTGAAGAGTGCGAAACCGACCTCTTCGGCGAACAGGCCGTGCTTTGCGGCGGTCTCGTCGAACTGATCCGCATGGGTTTCGAGACCCTGACCGAAGCCGGTTACGCGCCGGAGATGGCCTATTTCGAGTGTCTGCACGAAGTGAAGCTGATCGTGGACCTGATCTACGAAGGCGGCATCGCGAACATGAACTACTCGATCTCGAACACCGCCGAGTACGGCGAGTACGTGTCGGGCCCGCGCGTTCTGCCCTACGAGCAGACCAAGAAGGCCATGAAAGAGATCCTGACCGACATTCAGACCGGCAAATTCGTGCGTGACTTCATGCAGGAAAACGCGGTCGGCCAGCCGTTCTTCAAAGGCACCCGTCGTCTGAACGACGAGCACCAGATCGAAGAAACCGGCGCCAAGCTGCGCGGCATGATGCCGTGGATCTCGGCCGGCAAGATGGTCGACAAAGAAAAGAACTGATCCGGCACCTGCGGCGGCACACGCCGCAGCGCCTATCGGTTGAACGATCTGACCCCGGCCCTATGCCGGGGTCTTTTCGTTTCGCGGGTTCGCCTAGGCGGTCGCGCGTTCGACTTCGGCCACGATGCGGTCGACGACCTCATTGAGGAACGTCTCGTCCTCGCATTCGGCCATGACCCGGATCAGCGGCTCGGTGCCCGATTTGCGGATCAAAAGGCGGCCTTTGCCGGTCAGGTCCGTCTCGCTCGCCGCGATCACTTTGCGAACATTCTCGTCGTCCAGCGGTGTCTGCCCGGCCTGATAGCGCACATTTTTCAACAATTGGGGCACAGTGTCGAAGCTCTGGGTCAGGTTCGACGCGCGTTGCCCGGTCTCGACCATCGCGGCCAGAAACTGAAGCCCGGCGAGGAGACCGTCGCCTGTGGTCGCATAGTCCGTCATCACGATATGCCCGGACTGTTCGCCGCCCAGATTGAAACCGCCCTCGCGCATCCGCTCGACCACGTACCGGTCGCCGACCTTGGTGCGCTCGAGTTTGAGGCCCTTGCCGTCGAGATAGCGTTCGAGCCCGAGATTCGACATGACAGTCGCCACCAGTGCCCCGCCCCGGAGCACGCCTTTCTCGGCAAAACGCCCGGCCATGAGCGCCATGATCTGATCGCCGTCCGCGACCCGGCCCGTCTCGTCAATAATCATCACGCGGTCTGCGTCACCGTCGAGGCAGATGCCCACGTCCGCCCCCTCGTCCAGCACCGCCTTGGCCGCGGCGCGGGTATCGGTCGATCCGCATTCGCGGTTGATGTTCGTGCCGTTGGGTTTGACCCCGACCTCGACCACCTCGGCCCCAAGCTCCCACAACGCCTCGGGCGCCGCGCGGTAGGCCGCGCCGTTCGCGCAATCGATCACGACTTTCAGCCCGTCGAGGCGGTGGTCCGAGGGGAACGTGGTTTTGATGAATTCCACGTAGCGATGACGGCCCTCGTCAATCCGGCGGGCGCGGCCGATGTTTTCGGCCTGCGCCAGTTCGACCCCTTCGTCGACCATGCGCTCGATCTCGCCCTCGGCCTCGTCGGACAGTTTGAACCCGTCAGGGCCAAAGAACTTGATGCCGTTGTCGGTGAAGGGGTTGTGACTGGCCGAAATCATGATGCCCAGATCGGCGCGCATCGAATGGGTCAGGTGCCCCACGGCAGGCGTCGGCACCGGCCCCAGGAGCAGCACGTTCATGCCGGTCGAGGTGAGGCCCGCGGTCAGCGCGTTCTCAAGCATATAGCCCGACTGGCGCGTGTCCTTGCCGATGACCACGCGGTGATCGTTCTTGCCGTCAGACCGGAAATAACGCCCTGCCGCGGCGCCCAGTTTCAGGGCCATTTCGGCGGTCATCGGGTGACTGTTTGCCAGCCCCCGCACGCCATCGGTGCCGAATAGTTTCTCAGCCATGCTCAGACCTCTTTATCGAGCGCTGCCATGAGGGCCAGCGCCTGTGTCGTTTCGCGTGTGTCATGGACACGAATGATATGCATGCCCTGCGCCGCACCGTGGAGCGCGATGGCGAGCGAGCCGCCCAGCCGATCCTTGGCCTCGGGCGCATTGGCGATGGCGCCGATGAACCGCTTGCGCGACGCGCCGAGCAGAACCGGCAGGCCGAAATCATGGAGCAGCGTGAGATGGCGCAGAAGTTCGAGGTTGTGCTCGAGCGTCTTACCGAAACCGATGCCCGGATCGGTGATGATGCGCTCGCGCTTGACCCCGCGCCCCATCGCAAAGGCGATACGCGCGTCGAGGTGGGCCATCACCTCGCCCACCACGTCCTCATAGGTCGGGTTGTCCTGCATCGTGTCGGGCAGGCCCTTGGCGTGCATCAGGCAGACCGGAACGTCACGTTCAGCGGTGAGGTCGGCAAGCTCGGGGTCGAACTCGAAGGCCGAGACGTCATTGACGATGTTCGCGCCCGCGTCGAGCGCCGCCTCGGCCACGCGCGCTTTACGCGTGTCGATGGAAATCGGCGTGGTCACACCGGCGGCGCGCAAAGCTTCGATCACCGGGGCCGTGCGGCGGATTTCCTCGTCCACGGCCACCTCTTCGGCACCGGGGCGCGTCGACTCGCCGCCGATGTCGATGATGTCAGCCTCCGCCGCCATCGCGACCCCGCGCGCGACCCCGGCCTCGAACGCCGCATGGTCGCCGCCGTCGGAAAAGCTGTCGGGCGTCACGTTGAGGATGCCCATGACGCGCGGACGATCCAGCGTCAGGCCGCACAGATCGGGGCGCGGCGCGGACAGGCGGGCGCGGACGGTGAGATCGTCCGGGCCGCGAACCGCGTCGAACCACGGCCCGCGCATCCCGGCCAGCGGCAGCGCGCCCGCGGGGCGCAGACCGGTGCGGGCAATCGGCTCCGACCGGCTCACGGCGCCTCGCCGATGGCAAGCGCGCGGGCAGGAATGTCGGTCTGCGGCACCTCACCCCCGACCGAGAGGATTTCCTGCGCCTGCATCTGATCGGCAAACCATGCCGTCAGCGCCAGCGGGTCGGTCACGTCGGCATCGTTGCCATCGACCGCATCCAGCACGATCTTGGACGGGGCCCAGACGCAGATCTGCCCATGCTTCATCGCCCAATCGAGTTCGGTGCGCGTGCCCACGACAACACAGCGCCGATCCCGCGCGGCCAGAAGCCACGCGTTCATCTCAAGCGCCAGCAAGTCGATGCGCCGTTGCGGCAACTCGCGGTTGGCTTGCGGCACCGGCTGGTCGGCATATCCGACCGTCAGGATCGCAGGCGCTTTCCACGCGTCGAGCGTGTCCAGAAGCGCGATCAACTCCGGCGCCGCAATCGCCGCATTCGACAGATGAAGGACGACAGGGTGCGGCATATCCGACCCGGAGGCGGCGATGGGCGCCCCCTGCCCGCGCGTGCGCACGATCTCGACCCCAAGCGCGCCGGGGCCCCGGTCGAGCTTTTCGATCCGCACGAAGACGCGCAGGGCCTGCGGCGCGGCAAGCACGCGGTCGGCCACACGCTCGGCCAGTGTTTCGAGCAGGTTCAGGCGTTCGGCCGCCAGTTCATAAGCGATGGCTTCAGAGATCGTGTCGTAGGACAGGATCTTGTCCACGTCGTCGGCCACCGGCCCCTCGGGCGGCGACACTTCGACAACGATGTTGAACCGCAGGCGTTGCGTCGTCCCACGTTCCTGCTGGAATGCGCCGATCTCGGCCTCGACCACATGGTCGCGCAGCGAAATGCGGTCGGGCGGGGACGCCGGCTGACCATCCGCCTCGGAGCGGGCTTCGGGATGCTCGAAGGCAAGACGGGTCTCAGAACTCATGCGGGTCTCCTTGGCGGCGGACACTGCCCCAAGGGGGCCCGGATGGAAAGTCTAATCTCAGCGGTAAAACCGGTGCACCCCGATGTTCGCAGTTCGCACGAATTCCTTGGCCCAATACGGGTCGACGTAGTCTGCGTGATAGAAGGTCGCGCCACCGGTGAAAATCCGCGGCCCGTCCTCCATCATCGCCGCGGCGTAGCGCCCGGCCCGGTCCCACGACAGCTGGTCATCCACCGTGTCAGGCAGACCGTCGCAGGTGTAAGAGAACTGGCAGCGATACTTTTCGCCCGTGCCCTGATTGACGACACCACAGATGGTGTCGGGCCAACGGTCGTCGTCGACGCGATTCAGGATGACCTCGGCCACCCCGACCTGGCCCTGAAAACCTTCGCCCCGCGCCTCGAAGTAGATCGCCTCGGTCAGGCAGGTCCACTCGGGATCGTCCTCTTCCGGCGCGCCGCCTTTGGAGGAGAAGATCACGTCGAGTTCCTTCAGCTCGGCAGGCCGATCCTGCGGCCGAGGCGAGTGCAATGGCGCCAGCAGCGACTGATCGGCGGTCAGACCGGGTTCGAGCGCATAGAGCGCCAGACGCCCGTTCGACGCGGTCGCATTCAGCGCAGACAGGGATTGGGTTTCGAGTTCAGCATTTGCCGTGGTCGCAGCACAGATCACCGCGCAGGCGGTGAAAATCGTCGTCCTCATGTATTTGCCCCAGATTGCCCCGACCGAATCGACCGGGATTTGCATCTGGACCCGCCTAAAAAGGATGACACCACGAGTCTATGTGAGCCCCGGCACACGGCCCGGACCTGACATTTTTCCGCTGATTGGGGGGCACGTTCGGCGGAAAATCCGCCTAGCGGTAGAACCGGTGAACGCCGATCTGTGCCGTATGCGCCAGACGGCGCGCCCAACCGGGCTGGACGTGGGTCGTATGATAAAAGGTCGCGCCGCTCGTAAGGGTGCGCGGCGCACCGTCCATCATGACGCGGGCGACCTTGCCCACACGTTCCCACGCCGCGCGGTTGTGCACGGTTTCCGGTTCGCCGTCGCAGGTGAACGAGAACTGGCAGGCGTGGCGGCGACCGGTGCCTTGCCGGATCACACCGCAGAGCGAGTTAGGGAAAGCGGGGCTTTCCACGCGGTTCAGGATCACCTCGGCAACCGCGAACAGGCCCTTGTGGGTCTCGCCACGCGCCTCGAAGTAAAGCGCCTCGGTGAAGCAGCGCCACTGTTCGCCCCCGGTCGCGGCGGGCTGTTTGGACAGCCAGACCTCGTCGGGCTGCGAGGGCGGCGGGGCGGGCTTACGGCGGGGAAACAGGGACCGCTGGGGGGCCAGACGCGTGATTTGCTCAAGCCGGTCGGGCGACAGCGTCTCGAAACTCGCGCGTTCCTGCCCGACCAGGGCATTCAGCGCATTGGCGGCATCAAAGCTCGCCTCGCCCTTCGCGAACGAGGTCAGGCCGAGCGTGGCCGCGACGGCCAAAGCCCAAGTCTTTTTCATCCATCGTCCCCCAAAATCCCGCTTGGCGGAGTTTGCCACCGCTCATTATCGAGGGACGTCTTACGCGACTTTGGCCGAGCGGTCCAGCTTTCGGGCACATTCACTCTGCCACGCAAGATATTGGCGCGGCATAGAAATTATCCCCAAGCTGTGGACAGGTCCGAAAACGGGTGTGATTTCAGCGGGTCACGCGGGCGCGGCCGATGCCCCGATCGACGATGGCCAGATGTGCGGCGGCGAGCCGGGCGACGGGCACCCGGAACGGCGAGCAGGACACGTAGTTGAACCCCGCCTTGCGGCAGAACGCGATGGATTCCGGGTTGCCCCCGTGTTCGCCGCAGATCGCGAGCGTCACCTCGGGGTTGCCGGACCGGCCCCGGTCGGCGCCCATCTGCAAGAGCTCCCCCACCCCTTCCACGTCGAGCGTGTGGAACGGGTCCTCGGGATAGACCTGCTGCTGCACGTAGCGCCCCATGAACCGCCCCGCATCATCGCGCGACAGGCCATAGGTCATCTGCGTGAGGTCGTTGGTGCCGAAGGACAGGAACGCCGCGTGCTGGGCGATCTCGCTCGCCCGGAGCGCCGCGCGTGGGGTTTCGACCATGACGCCGAGGCGGTAGGTGAAATCCACGCCACGCTCGACACGCACGGCTGCCGCCACCGCATCGACGCGGGTTTTAACCAGTTCGACCTCGCGCTTGGCGGAGACCAGCGGGATCATGATCTCGGGCACGACCGGCGCGCCGCCTTCGTCCGTGGCCTCGATCGTCGCCTCAAAAATCGCGCGCGCCTGCATCTCGTAGATTTCGGGCACGGTGATCCCCAAACGCACGCCGCGCATGCCGAGCATCGGGTTGAATTCGCTCAACGCCTCGACCCGGCGGGTCACGTCGGACACCGGGATATCGAGCGCATCGGCCAGTTCGCGCACGCCCTCGCGGCCCTGCGGCAGGAATTCGTGCAGCGGCGGGTCGAACAGGCGGATCGTGACCGGAAGGCCGGACATGATCTTGAACAGCTCGCGGAAGTCGGCGCGCTGCATCGGCTCAATCCGTTCCAGCGCGGTGCGCCGATCCTCGGAGTTGTTGGCAAAGATCATCTCGCGCATGGCGAGCAGGCGATCGTGTTCAAAGAACATGTGCTCGGTCCGGGCCAGACCGATCCCCTCGGCCTCGAACATCCGGGCCTTGGCGGCATCCGCGGGCGTGTCGGCATTGGCGCGCACACCGATGTCGCGGGCATTGTCGGCCCACGCAAGGAGGGTCTGAAACGCATCGCCCAGTTCCGGCTCGAGCATCTGCGCGGTGCCCAAGAGCGCCTCGCCCGCCGACCCGTCGATGGTGACGATGTCGCCCTCACGGATCACCCGGCCATCGGCGGCGACGAGTTCGCGTTTCTTGCTGTCGAGCTTCATGTCCGACGCGCCGACGACGCAAGGGAGACCCAGACCGCGCGCGATCACGGCGGCATGGGACGTGATCCCGCCCCGCTCGGTCAGCACGGCCTCGGCGGCAAGCATGCCCCGAAAATCCTCGGGCGTGGTTTCCCCGCGCACCAGAATGCAAGGCACGCCATGGGCGGCACAGGCCTGCGCGGCGCGCGATGAGAATACGACCT
>JAYZLL010000068.1:0-101563 GCA_036154315.1 Pseudomonadota bacterium | reverse complement strand
GATAAATACTTCGGGGAGGTCTGGAGGGGCTGGCCCCTCCAGCGGGTCGCCGCACGCGCAGCCTGCGGCGAAAGCCAAACCCGCACACACGCCCCCTTGCACGCCCCCGCCCCCGCGCCTATCTCGGGTCTTGGCGGTCTGCCCTTCTCGTCTACACGGGAACATTCCGGTGGCCTTAAGCAAATCCGAGGGAGCTGGCTCTGTCGCGGCCGTGGCCGAGTTACCCGGCGCCCACCTGTATATACAGGTCCTCGGGAATGCGCTTCCCTGACGGTTGCAGGTGGTCCCGCCACTTCATAGGCTCCTTCCGGCAACACCGGGAGGAGCCTTATGTTTTCCAAGTCCAACCTGCCCCACGACCCGCTGCCCCTGCCCGACCGGTTCGACTGGACGGATGACGAGGCGCGCGCCCGCGTGACCGGCTTTTTCGACCTCATGTCGCGCCGTCATACCGTGCGCGACTTCGCGTCCCGCCCGGTGCCGCAGGACATCATCGAGGCCGCCGTCGCCACCGCAGGCCGTGCGCCCTCGGGCGCCAATCACCAGCCGTGGTTCTTCGCCGCCGTGCAGTCCCCCGCGCTCAAGGCGCGCATCCGGGCCGAGGCCGAGGCGGAGGAGGAAAAGTTCTACGAGGGCGGCGCGGGCGACGAATGGCTGAAGGCGCTGGAGCCCATCGGCACAGACGCCTCCAAACCCCATCTCGAGATCGCGCCGTGGCTCATCGTCATCTTCGCCCAGCGCTGGGGCGAATTCGACGACGGCGACCGGTTCAAGAATTACTACGTACCGGAAAGCGTGGGCATCGCGACCGGCTTTCTCATCGCGGCATTGCATCAGGCGGGTCTCACCTGCCTCACCCACACGCCGAACCCGATGAAATTCCTCACCGGCGCGCTGGACCGCCCGGCCTCGGAAAAGCCGGTCATGATCCTCGCGGTCGGCCACGCGGCGCAGGACGCGACCGTCCCCGCCGTCGCAAAGATCAAAAAGCCGCTGGACGAAATCCTGAAGGTCTACTGACGCTTGCGCGGCGCGTTCGCCGTCGCTTCGACCCGGATCGGAATATTGGTCGCGACCGGAATGCGCGTGCCCCCGCGCGGCGCATCATCGTCGTCGCCCATCCGCATCACGGTGATGGCGAACTGCACGCCCGAAAACACGATCCCGTTGCCGAAGAACAGCATGATCACCGCCATGATCCCGACGTCCGACGTCGACACGAGGTGCCACAGGTTCCCCACGTTCATCCACAAGAGCGCCGCAACGAACACGGCGGCAAGGCCGAAACCGATCAGAACGTGACGGATATAGAGCGATACGAGCTTGGGCATGTCAGCACCTCCACGACATATATTAGTGGAAGAATATGACTTTCCAAGGCCCGCAATGTCGCAGGGGCGCGGGCAGGTCCGCGTCGGGCCTCAGAACGCCTCGGGCCGCGCCTCACGCGCCATGTGGTCGAGCACGGCATTGGTGAACTTGGGTTCTTGGCCTTCCGGGAAGAACGCCTTGGCGACCTCCACGAACTCGACGATCACCACCTTGGGCGGCGTCTCGCCCAGCACCAGCTCGGCCCCTGCGGCCCGGAACAGGGCGCGCAGCGTCGGGTCGATCCGCGCGATCGGCCACTTGGCCACCAGCGCGCGGTCGGTCATCTGGTCGATCTTGGCCTGACGGTCGACAGCTTCGCCAAGGATGGCGCGGAAGAGGTCGACATTGCCCTCTTCGTATTCGCCTTCCTCGTATTCGGCCCCAAAGCGGTGGTCCTCGAACTCCTGACGCACCTTCTCATACCCCTGCCCGGCCGCTTCCATCTGGAACAGCGCCTGCACGGCATAGAGCCGCGACGCGGATTTCATCCGGCGCTTCAGCTCAGGCGTCATCTTGCGCTTGGGCGTTTCGGTCTCTTGCGGGGTCTCGTCGGTCATGTCGGGTCTCGGTCAAACACAGGCCGCGTCTCTAGATCAAGGCGCGGCCAAGGGAAACCGTTTTCCACCTGCAGGGTGAAAATTCGCTCACGCACCGACCGGGCGGAACCCGACCGGCTTCTCGGTGCCCTTCCACTTACGGCCCAGCGCGATCAGGTGAAGCGCGGCCGCGGCAGCCCCGCCACCCTTGTTCTGCTGATCCACGGCGGCGCGCACTTCGGCCTGCTTGCGGTTCTCGACCGTCAGGATGCCGTTGCCGATGCACAGCCCCGCCAGCCCCAGCGTCGAGATCGCGCGCGAACTGTCGTTGCAGACCGTCTCGTAATGCGTGGTCTCGCCCCGGATCACGCAGCCCAGCGCCACGTAGCCGTCGAAATCGGCGGTGCGGTCGGCGATGCGGATCGCGGTCGGCACTTCCAACGCGCCCGGCACCTCGATCAGCTCCCACGTGCCGCCACAGGCCTCGATCTCGGCCTTGGCCCCGGCCACCAGATCGTCGGCGATGTCCTTGTAGTAAGGCGCGACCACGATCAGCAGCTTCGGCGCCACGTCGAATTCAGGGCGCGGCAGGGTGTAATGCGTCTCGGTTCCGGCCATCACTTGTCTCCCCGGATCGGATGGGTGCCCTCGATCTTGAGGTCATAGGCTTCGAGCCCGACCACCTTCGGCAACGGGCTATCGGTCAAAAGCTGCAGCCGGTGAATGCCCAGCGCCGACAGGATCTGCGCGCCAAGTCCGTACTGACGCAGCACCTGTGGACTGACCTCGCCTTCGGCGGTGGCAAGCTTCATCGACGGATCACGCAAAAGCACGACCGCGCCGCGCCCCTTTTCGGCGATGATCTCCATCGCGCGCGGCAATTCGTCATGCGGGTTCGGCCCCAGCCCCAGCGCATCCTCAAGCGGGTTCATCGCATGCATCCGCACCAACACCGGTTCTTCGGTGGTCAGATCGCCCTTGGTGAGCACGATATGCTCGGCACCCTGCGTCTCGTCGGTGAAGATGCGCAGCATCCAGTCGCCGCCATAGGCCGAGGTCACGCTCTTCACCGCGCTCTCGTTCACGAGGTTGTCGTGACGATGGCGATAGGCGATCAGGTCGCTGATCGTGCCGATCTTCAGACCATGCTTCTGTGCAAAGGCCACCAGATCGGGCAGCCGCGCCATCGTGCCGTCTTCGTTCATGATCTCGCAGATCACGCCCGCCGGGTTCAGCCCCGCAAGCCGCGAAATATCCACCGCCGCCTCGGTATGGCCCGCCCGCACCAGCACGCCGCCGTCCTTGGCCCGCAGCGGAAACACATGGCCGGGGGTCGCGATATCCGTCGCCCCCTTGGTGGGATCGATCGCCACCGACACGGTGCGCGCCCGGTCATGGGCCGAGATCCCCGTGGTCACGCCTTCGCGCGCCTCGATCGAGATCGTGAACGCGGTCTCGTGGCGCGACGAGTTCTGGCTCGCCATCAGCGACAGCCCCAGCGCATCGACCCGATCGCCGGTCATCGACAGACAGATCAGACCGCGCCCGTGGGTGGCCATGAAGTTGATCGCTTCCGGGGTCGCCATCTGCGCCGGGATCACAAGGTCGCCCTCGTTCTCGCGGTCCTCATGGTCGACGAGGATGAACATGCGCCCGTTGCGCGCATCCTCGATGATCTCCTCGATGGACGAGATCACATCGCCCCATTCGCGCTCGACCGGGCCGGGTTCATCATAGGTCTTGGCGTCCGACATCACGGGCTCCCCTTCAATTTCCCCCGCGAGATACCGCGCCCGGCCCTCCGATACCAGAGGAACGTCACGCGCAGACGCTGTGAAAATCGCACACCCACCCTGCGCGACGGCCCTCCCTCCTTCACTGTTCCGAAAATACTTCGGAGGGGGGTCTGGGGGGAGGCCGCGCCTCCCTCCAGCGGGTCGACCGGGCGTCAGCCCGGGCGCAACCCCTCAGAACCGCCAGAGCGCCGGGACGAAACTGTAAGCTTCACCCTCCGCCCTCACATGCCCCACACCAGGGAACGGGAAGTGATAGCCCACGACCGGGATCCGGTCCGCGGCGGCCATGTCGAGCAACCGGCGCCGCGACGCCACGGTCGCCTCCGGGTCGGTGTCGAGCGAGCCATACCAGTCGGGATGCGCGAAATGCCCATAGGCATGGGTGATCGCATCGCCCAGCACCAGAAGCTGATCGTCGCCGCTTTCCAGCAGGATCGACATATGCCCCGGCGTATGGCCGTGGGTGGCGATCAGATGCACGCCCGGCGCGACCTCGTGGCCGTCATTCGCCAGCGTCCACTCCGCCCCGTCCACGTTGATCGAATTGACCGCCCCCAGAACGAATTGCTGCTCTTCAGGGGCGACGCGGTCGACCAGACCGTCCTCGGTCCAATAGCCGTGCTCGGTTTCGCCGATGATGTATTCGGCCTCCGGGATGATCGCCTCGTCGAAATCGTCGCGAATGCCCCAGATGTGGTCCGGATGCGCATGGGTCAGAACCACCTTGCTCACCCCATAGGGGTCGATCCCGGCACTCTCCAAGTTGGTCATCAGCCGCCCGGCAGTGTCGAAGAACCGATTGCCGGAGCCGACGTCGATCAGGATGGTCTCCCCTCCGGTCTCGATCAGCACGTGGTTCGTGTGCCCGACCAATTCGTTCGTCGGCAGGAAATGCGCCTCCAGCAGCGCCATGCGCTCGGCCTCGCCCGCATTGACCCCGAGCGAGGACAGCGGCTGCGCGAACCAGCCGTCCGAGACGATGGTGATCTTCATATCCCCCAGCGTGAAGCGGAAATGGGCGGGGTTCTCCCCCTCCGGCGGGCCAAGCTCGGCACGCAGCGCGGCGGGCATGGCAAAGGCGGGCATGGCAGCGGCAAGCGCAAGCATCTCGCGGCGTGTGGGGCGCAATAGCGGCATCGATTCCTCCCTGATCGGTCAGGGAATCATATGCACATTTACGAATAAATTAAAGTGTCGCGAAATACCGTTCGGCAGGCAGGTATCCGGCCATCCGGCCCGCGACCGACCATTCGGCCTCCAGCATGGTCTCGCCGACCACCACCACCGCGTCAGTGGGCAGCCCGCGGGCCGAGGTCAGCTCCGCCAGCTTCTCGCGCGTGGCCGACCAGCCATCCGCCAGCGTCGGGGCCTGCATCGCCGCCTCGATCAGCGCCGCATTCGCACCGTGGAACGCGGGCGCTTTCAACGGCCGATGCACGGCGGCAAGGCGCTCTGCCCGTGCCACATCGCGCAGCTTGGCCGCCTCGGCCTCGGGCACAGCTACCAGCTTGGGCCCACATTTCAGCGCGTTCGACGAAAACAGCAGCGCGATCACATCGCGTCCCGTGGCCGCCCGGATCGAAGCATAGCTTTTGTAGTCGATGCCAAGCTCCTTGGCCCGGCGCACCCGCATCCGCACCACTTCGAGCGGCAGGGTCGGCACCAGATCGGCCCGCGCCTTGCGCCAGGCAAAGCCGTGCCAGCCAGAGTTGCCGATCCCCGGCCCGCCGTTATGCCCGATCAGACTCACGCCGCATACTCGCCCAGCCGCGCCACGTACCGCGCGAGCGTGTCGATCTCGAGGTTCACCCGGTCGCCGACCTTCACGTCGCCCCAGGTCGTCACCTCTTTCGTGTGGGTGATGAGGTTCACGCCGAAGGTGTCGCCCTCGACCTCGTTCACCGTCAGCGAGGTGCCGTTCAGCGCGACCGACCCCTTGGGCGCGATGAACCGCGCCAGCGCCCCCGGCACCTTGAACGAGATGCGCGTGGAATGGCCGTCGTCATGCACATCCGTCACCTCGGCCATGCCGTCCACATGGCCCGACACGATATGCCCGCCCAATTCGTCCCCCACCTTGAGCGCACGTTCGAGGTTCAGGCGCTTGCCGACCTCCCAATCGCCCAGGTTGGTCTTGTCCAGCGTCTCGCCCGAGATGAACACCTCGTACCAGTCCGGCCCCAGCTTGGTCACGGTCAGGCAGACCCCATCCGACGCAATCGACGCGCCAAGGTCGATGCCCGTGGTGTCGTAACCGGTGGTGATCCGGGCGCGCAGGTCCTCGGTGCGGTGGACCTCGGCGACAGAACCGATATCGGTGATGATCCCTGTGAACATGGCGGTCTCCTTTGCCTCAATGGCTAGCCCCAATCCTGCGGGATGCCAAGCCGGAGCGACACGGCGATTTCGCCGGAACGTCACAAAATCGCCCGCTTCCGCTGTTTTGTGTCTTGCCTTGAGACAATGGCAAGGTTTTCCTTACCGAAACGCGGCATCAGTTCGCGACAGAGGCAGAAAAAACGGGTAAAAACAGGCGCATGAAAGCCATCGACGGAACCGACCGGACATTCCTGTTCCTGCAGGGCCCCCACGGGCCCTATTTCCGTCGCTTGGGCCGGATGCTCGCCACCTCGGGCGCGCAGGTCTGGCGCGTCGGCTTCAACATGGGCGATCAGGTGTTCTGGCACGACCCCGCCACCTTCATCCCCTTCACCGCCGCACAGGACGACTGGCCCGCCTATGTGCGTCGGGTACTGGCCGACAAGGGCGTGACCGACCTCGTCCTCTACGGCGACACCCGGTTCATCCATGCCGAGGCCGTGCGCGCCGCGCAGGAGGCTGGCATCACCGTCCATGTTTTCGAAGAGGGCTATCTGCGCCCCTATTGGGTCAGCTACGAACGCGGCGGATCGAACGGCCACTCGCGCCTCATGCAGATGGGCGTGCCCCAGATGCAGCGGGTGCTCGCGAATGCACAACTCGACATTCCCGAACCGCCTGCCCATTGGGGCGACATGCGCCATCACATCTTCTACGGCGCGCTGTACCACTGGTTCGTCATGTTCGCGAACCGCCGCTACCGGGGTTTCCGCCCGCACCGCGCGCTCACCGTGGGCAAGGAATTCAAGCTCTACCTGCGCCGCCTCCTCCTGATGCCGTTTCAGGCTCTGGGCCGCATCTTCGCCACCCGGCGCATCCGCAATGGCGGCTTTCCCTATCACCTTGCGCTCCTGCAACTGGCCCATGACTCGAGCTTTCTCGAACATTCGCCCTTCGACAGCATGCCCGAGTTCCTCGACGTGGTGATCTCCGGCTTTGCCGAGGGCGCGGCCCGTCACCATCACCTCGTGTTCAAAGCGCATCCGCTCGAAGATGGCCGGGTGCCGCTGCGCCGCGAAATCCGCCGTCTGGCCGCCGAACACGGCGTTGCCGACCGGGTGCATTACGTGCGCGGCGGCAAACTCGCCCGCCTGCTCGACCATGCCCGCAGCGCCGTGACGGTGAACTCCACCGCCGCGCAACAGGTGCTCTGGCGCGGCCTGCCGCTCAAGGTCTTCGGCGCCGCCGTCTATGACAAGCCGGAATTCGTCTCGACCCAGCCTTTGCCTGAGTTCTTCGCCCATCCCTCGCGCCCCGACAGCCGCGCCTATGCGGATTACCGCCATTACCTGCTGGAAACCTCGCAGATCCCCGGCGGGTTCTATTCCGCCCGTGGCCGTCGCCAGCTTCTGCGCCAGATCGTCGACATGATGCTCGAAGCCGACGATCCCTATGACGCGCTCGCCAACGGCACCGCCGCCCCGCGCCAGCAGCTTCGCCTCATCAAGTAGCCCCGCGCCCCACATGGCCGGTCCCGGCCCGCCTTCACTCGGCGAGTCCTCGGCGCAACACACATCCCGCTCATCACACCGCCCCACAAAGGCAAGGCTTTCTTTTTCAGGCGCAACCCGCTAGATTCACAAAAAAAGAAACTGAGGCAGAACTCCAAAAAGGAGCCCGGGCAGTGAAAATTCAGGGCATTTCGTGGGCGCGCATCGCGCTCCTTTTCGCGCTTGTGACGAGTGTGGCCGCATGTGACGTGCTGCCCCGGAGCGGCCCGAACAAGCAGGAAATCTACGCAGGATCGGTCCAGCGACAGGGCGACGCCTTCGTCGTGGCCGTCAACGACCATGTCACGCGCGCCACCGCCGTGACGGCCGCCTTGGGCTTTGGCGAAAACTTCCTCTCCGCCGGTCAGGTCGGGTCCGACACGATCAGCCCCGGCGACGTGCTGGGCGTGGCGATCTGGGAGAACGTCGAACAGGGCATCCTCGCCTCCGCCGGTGCCCCCGCCGCGCTGGAAGAGGTGCAGGTCGACGGCTCCGGCTTCATCTTCATCCCCTACGCAGGCCGCATCAAAGCCTCGGGCAACTCGCCCGAAGCTGTGCGCCGCATCATCACCGAACAACTCGCCACCCAGACCCCCGACCCGCAGGTCCTCGTGACCCGGATCGCAGGCGACGGCGCGACCGTGTCGGTCACCGGTGCTGTGAACGGTCAGGGCGTCTATCCGATCGAACGCCCGACCCGCACGCTGGGCAACATGCTCGCCGCCGCTGGCGGTGTCGCGGTCAACCCCGAGGTCGCGGTGGTCCGCATCATCCGCGGCGGTCAGACCGGGCAGATCTGGTATCAGGACCTGTTCGAGGATCCGCGCCTCGACATCGCGCTGCGCAATGGCGACCGCATTCTGGTCGAGGCCGACACCCGCGCCTTCACCGCGCTTGGCGCCACCGGCACCCAGACCCGCGTGAACTTCCAGACCAAGAACCTCTCGGCGCTCGAAGCCATCGCGCAGGTCGGCGGTCTCAACCCGACGCTCGCCGACCCGACCGGCATCTTCGTGTTCCGCAACGAACCCGCCGAGATCGCCAACGTCGTTCTCGGTCGCGGCGATCTGGTCGGCGCACAGCGCCTGATCTACGTGCTGAACCTCACCGAGCCGAACGGCATGTTCATGGCCCGCGACTTCGTCGTGCGCGACGACGACACGGTCTATGTCACCGAAGCCCCCTATGTGCAGTGGACCAAGGTCATCACCGCGCTCACCGGCACCCTCGGCGCGGCAGAAAGCCTCGCCACGGCAGGCAGCACCTTCGGCCTCGTCGGCGCGAACTAAGGGCCGGGGCGTGACCCCTTACGACAGACTCAAAGCCGCCGCGACGGAGCCCCCCTCCTCGCGGCGGCTCTACGTTTACTCCGGCGGCTTCCTGCGCGAACGCCGGGTGCGCCGCATCCTGACGCTGGCCGGATGGCAGCTCAAACTCGGCCTGCCAAGCGCCGACGACACGGTCGCGGTCTGGGGCGTCTCGCCCACCGCTCACCGTGGCGAAAGCATCGCCCAACGCCGCGGGGCCACGCTCATGCGGGTCGAAGACGCGCCTCTGCGCTCGGTCGGGCTGGGCCGCGACGGCGAACCGCCGCTGGGCCTGCTCCTCGACCGCTCCGGCGTCCATTTCGACCCCACGGTGCCTTCGGACCTCGAACAGATACTCGCGCGCGCGCCCCTCGACGACTACGCGCTCCTCAGCCGCGCCCGCGATGCGGTCGATCGCATCCGCCACGCACATCTGTCGAAATACAACAGCTACGACCCCAAGGCGGACCTCCCCCGCGCGCCCTATGTGCTGGTCATCGACCAGACCCGCGACGATGCCTCGGTGCTGGCCTCCGGCGCCACGCCCCAGACCTTCCGCGAGATGCTGGTCATGGCGCAGGAGGAAAACCCCGGCATCCGCGTCATCATCAAATCCCACCCCGAAACCCAGGCGGGCCACCGCACCGGCTATTACGGCCCCGAACATGCCACCGGCAAGGTCACCCTCCTCACCGACCCCGTCAGCCCCTGGGCGCTGATGGAGGGCGCAGTGGGCGTCTACACCGTCTCCTCCGGCATGGGGTTCGAGGCGATCTTCGCCGGCCACAAACCCCGCGTCTTCGGCAAACCGTTCTACGCGGGCTGGGGCCTCACCAAGGACGAAAACCCGGTCCCGCGCCGCGAACGCCTGCTGACCCGCGCCCAGCTTTTCGCCGCCGCCATGCTGGAATACCCGACATGGTACGACCCCTACCGCGATCAGCTGTGCGAGATCGAAGAGGTCATCGGCACGCTCGAGGCCCGCGCCCGCGCCGCACGGGAAGACGCCAAAGGCTACGTCGCCGCAGGCATGCGCCTGTGGAAACGCAAACCCCTGTCACGCTTCTACGGTAACGGCGCAGGCGTGATCTTCGCCGACGCCGCCAAGGCCGAGGCTAAAGCCGAAAAGACGGCCCGCCCGCTCCTGGTCTGGGCGGGTAAGGCGGGCACGCTCACCGCCCCCGCGATACGCATCGAAGACGGCTTCATCCGCTCGCGCGGTCTGGGCGCCGAACTCACCCCGCCGCTCTCGCTGGTGCGCGACGACCTCGGCATCTACTACGACCCGAACACGGAAAGCCGCCTCGAACGGCTCATTGCCGCGGCCGAGAGCCTCGCCCCCGGCCCGCTCCACCGCGCCGAGGACCTGATCAGGCGCCTCACCGCCACCGGGATCTCGAAATACAACTTGGACCGCCCGGCACCCACGGACCTGCCCGCAGGCCACCGCATCCTCGTCCCCGGTCAGGTCGAAGACGACGCCTCGATCCGGCTCGGCACCCGCGACGTCACCCACAACCGGGGTCTCCTGCGCGGCGTGCGCGCGGCCAACCCCGACGCCGTCATCATCTACAAACCCCACCCGGATGTTGAGGCTGGCCTGCGCGACGGAGACATGCCGCTCGATGAGGCCGCCCGCTACGCCGACGTGGTCGCCACCGAGACCGACGCCATCGCCCTGATCGAATCGGTGGACGAGGTCTGGACCATGACCTCGACCCTCGGGTTCGAAGCCCTCATCCGTGGCAAAACCGTCTCCTGCCTCGGCGCGCCGTTCTACGCGGGCTGGGGCCTCACCCGCGATTTGGGCACCATCCCCGACAGGCGCACCGCCCGGCCCAGCCTCGCGGGCCTCGTCCACGCGATCCTGATCGACTACCCGCGCTACCACGATCCCGTGACGAACACGCCCTGCCCGGTCGAAGTCATCCTCGACCGGATCGAGACGAACCAGACCGGCCCCGGCACGCCCTCGCTACGCCTCGTCTCCAAACTCCAAGGCTTGCTCGCGCCCTACACCACCTTCTGGCGCTAGCCTCCCTCTTCTCTGTTTCGAAAAACCTCGGGGTGCGGGGCTGGCCCCGCTTCGCGTCGACTTGCCAAAGGCAAGGCGGCGCACATCCTGCGCGGGCGTCAGCCCGCACCTTCAGGACACCGCGCGCCACCTGTGCATGACGTCGCCGCCGATCTCGCAGACGTCGACCAGCTCCAGTCGCGGCGCATCGGTCAGCGCGCCCACGCCCATCGCAGCCAGCGACGGCCAGCCTTCGGCGCCAAGGGCGATCCCGGCGGTGAAGCCCACGAATTCGTCCACCAACCCCTCGGCCAAGAGCGATGCGGCCAGCCCGCCGCCGCCCTCGCAGAACACCCGCGTCAGACCCGCCTCACCCATAGCCGCCAGCGCCGCCTCCACGTCGATCCGGCCCTGCACAATCGGCACCGCGATACAGCGCGCGCCCAGACCCTCCCAGGCCGACACCACGCCGTCCGGCGCCCGGTCGCCGTGGATCAGCCAGACCGGAACCACCCGCGCCGTCCGCGCAAGCGTACTGTCCAAGGGGATATCCAGATGCCGCGACAGCACCACGCGCACCGGCTGATGCCGCGCGCCCAGACCGCGCACGGTCAGCGACGGATCGTCCGCTCGCGCCGTGCCCGCACCCACCATCACCGCATCATGGGTCATCCGCTGTGCATGGACCTGCCGCCGCGCTTCTGGCCCGGTAATCCACTGGCTTTCCCCTGTCGCGGTCGCGATGCGCCCGTCCAGCGAGGCGGCGAGTTTCAGCGTCACCATCGGTCGCCCGCGCTCCACCCGGCTCAGAAACCCGACCTGATCGGCCCGCGCCTGCGCCTCGCCCAGCCCCGTCACGACCTCGATCCCGGCGTCCCGCAGCATCGCGATCCCGCGCCCGTTCACCCGTGGGTCCGGGTCGCCCAAGGCCACGACCACCCGCGCAACCCCGGCCGCAATCAGCGCCTCGGCACACGGCGGGGTCTGGCCATGATGAGAACAGGGCTCCAGCGTGACATAAGCCGTTGCACCCCGCGCGGCCTCACCGGCCTGCGCCAAGGCCACGACCTCGGCATGGGGCCGCCCGCCCGGCTGGGTCCAGCCGCGCCCGACGATCCGGTCGCCCTGCACGATCACGCAGCCCACCGCCGGATTGGGCCAGACAGACCCAAGACCCCGCCGCCCGAGCGACAGGGCCAGTTCCATGACCCTTTCGTCGGTCACGGTTGCTCTTCGGGCGGGATATCCGGGCGAAGTTCGCTCATGAATTTTTCGAAATCGTCGGCAGCCTGGAAGTTCTTATAGACGCTCGCAAAGCGCACATAGGCCACCGTGTCGATCCGGGCCAAGCTTTCCATCACGATCTCACCGATGGTCTTGGACGGAATATCCGTCTCGCCCATCGACTCCAGCCGCCGCACGATGCCCGAGATCATCTGGTCGATCCGCTCCGGCTCTACGGGCCGTTTCTGCATCGAAATGCGGATCGAACGCTCCAGCTTTTCACGGTCGAAATCCTCGCGCCGACCGTTCGACTTGATGACCACGAGGTCGCGCAGCTGCACGCGTTCATAGGTGGTGAAGCGCCCGCCGCAGGCCGGACAGAACCGCCGCCGCCGGATCGCGACATGATCCTCGGCCGGGCGTGAATCCTTCACTTGAGTGTCAATATTTCCGCAGAACGGGCACCGCATCCCACTTCCTTTTCTTTGCCTGTCACCTCTGATCGTGGGTCTTTGCCCACTTATCCACAGGCACTATAGGGTCGAGGGCAAATTTTGGGTAGGATCAAAGCGCCGCGTCCAGATATAGAGCCACCGGTTTGTGGCCCCCAAGCCTCAATCAGCGCAGCAAAGCCACGACTTTTCGGCTGTGCGGACGGTCGCGATGTTCGAAAAGGTAAATTCCCTGCCAGGTTCCGAGGGTCAATGACCCGTTTATGATCGGAATTTGCAAAGAGATCGGCAGCATCGCCGCATTGATATGGGCCGGCATGTCGTCCGGCCCCTCATAGGTATGGGTCAGGTAGGACATGCTCGGGTCCGTCGTGGGCGGCACGAGCCGGGCGAAATAGTTGCGCAGATCCACCTGCACCTCGGGATCGGCGTTTTCCTGAATGAGAAGCGAGGCCGAGGTGTGGCGCACCATCAGCGTCAACAGCGCCTCGTCCATGCCGCACCTTGCCACCCAGCGCGCCACCTCGCGGGTAAACTCATAGGTGCCCTGCCCGCGCGTTTCGACCTGGAACTCGGTATGCATGGCCCCACTATGCGCGGCGCAGCCACCGGCGCAACCGCTCAAACCGCGTCGAACGCTGCCTGTGCGGTGGTGATCGGCCCCATGTTCATCTCGGCCCAGTCGACCAGCCCCATGAGCGGACCCATGAGCGAGCGGCCCATATCGGTCAGTGCGTAATCGACCGAAGGCGGCTTGGTGTCATGCACGGTCCGCGTGACCAGCCCGTCCCGCTCCAACTCACGCAAAGTCTGGGTCAGCATCCGCTTGGAAATATCCGGCAGCGCACGGCCCAAGCCATTGAAACGCTTGGGTCCTTCGGCCAATTCCAGCAGCACCAGCAGCGTCCACTTGGCCGCCACATGCCCCAGCACGGTCCGCACCGGGCAGTTCTCGGGCGAAAACCCCATCGCTTCCCATTCCTGACGCCGGTTCGCAGGCACGTCACGCATGGCAGGTTCCCTTTCTGTTACCTGGGCAGAAATTACTGCCTCCTTTTCAAGACCCCACAAGGTCTCATATTGAGACTTATACGCGATTCGAGACTACACTTCGAGATGAAAGGGAAAGACATGACCTCGAAACACCTCATCACCGGCGCCTCCGGCCAACTTGGCGCCCTCGTGCTGGACGCTCTGGACAGCAAACTAGCCAAAGCCGACACCGCCGTGCTCGTGCGCAAGGACGCCGACCGGGAACGCTTCGCTGCGGCGGGCTATGACGTCCGCGTGGCCGACTACACCGACGCCGAGGCGCTGAAAGCCGCCTTCACTGGCATCGAGCGCCTGCTCCTGATTTCGTCGTCCGAGGTTGGCCAGCGCGCCGTCCAGCATGGCAACGTGATCGACGCCGCCAAGGCCGCAGGCGTGGGCTTCATCGCCTATACCTCGATCCTCGCCGCCGACCGCTCGCCGCTGGCCCTCGCCGAAGAGCACCGCGCGACCGAGGCCCTGCTCGCAGGCTCCGGCATCTCCCACACGCTCCTGCGCAACGGTTGGTATTCCGAGAATATCGCGATGTCCGCCGAGCAGGATCTGGCCCTCGGTCAGCACTTCGGAGCCGCCGGTGACGGCAAGTTCGCCACCGCCCCGCGCGCCGATTTCGCCGCCGCCGCCGCCACCGTCCTCACCGGCCCGGAGCATGACGGCAAGACATATGAGCTTGGCGGCGACAGCGCCTATACGCTCACCGACTACGCCGTGACCCTGTCGGAAATCGCCGGGAAAGACGTGGCCTACGTCGACATGCCGCAAGAGGCGTTCACGCAGGCGCTCGTCGGTGCAGGCCTGCCCGAAGGCTTCGCGGGCATCCTTGCCGACAGCGACCACAACGCGCGGGACGGCTGGCTCGACACCTCGTCGAACGACCTGTCCAAGCTGATCGGGCGCCCGACCGCGCCCATCGCCGACACGATCCGCGCGACGCTGAAAGCCACCGAAGCGGCCTAAACCACAGGCGCCGCCCGGTCCGATCGGTCCGGGCGGCTGCCGTCACTCAGTCTTGAGACATCATTCGGCGGCGATGGCCGTCGGCGCGGGCACGAGCTGCAGCCCGCCCTTTTCCAGCCGCTTCAGCACCCGCCGCGCATCGCGCATCCGCTGCCCCTTGGCCTCGCCCCACGCCGCACGCCGCGCGTCCACGTCAGCCTCGGGATTGTCGCGTTTCCAGTCGGTCAGCCAGCCGTGATACCCGATCAGCTTGACTGCCTTCTTGCGCGCCATCTCTTCCGGCGTCAGCACCGGTTTCTCTTTCTTCGCCTTGGTCGCCATAATCGCTTCCTCAATGGTTTCGCGCCTTCTTGCCGGGCGCTGGGGCACCATGCCCCACGAGAGCAGATTACACCGGTTCGTTCATTTCACGTAGCGGGAAATGCGGGAAGGCGTTGAAAACAAGGGGAGTGAGTCCGGTTTGCACAGGCTGACGCTCAGTAATGATAGCGGCACGCAATGATTTCGAGCGTCTGGCCCACGACCCGGTAGACCAGTCGATGTTCGCGGTCTATCCGGCGGGACCAGAATCCCGCCAGGTCACCGCGAAGGGGCTCGGGCTTGCCGGTACCATCGAAGGGGTGCCGCTGGCATTCCTTGATTAGCCGATTCAGCTTGCCCAGCATTTTCCGATCAGTGCCCTGCCAGTAGAGGTAGTGGTCCCATGCCTCCTCGTCCCAGCTCACCCTCATTCTTCGATCAGGTCGTGCTCTCGGCCAAGGCCACGGTTCATCCTCTCAATCGAGGCCCGAAGCCGTCTCGCGTTCTCAGGGCTCGACAACAGATACGTCGTCTCGTCCATCGCCTCGTAGTCCTCGAGCGAAATCATCACGACAGGCTTGCCGCCCGTGCGCGTCACCATGAGCGGCTCATGGTCGTCGATCACCTTGTCCATCATGGCGGACAGGTTCTTGCGAAGGTCGGTCGAGGATGCGTGTTTCATAAGTTGAATGTACGCGTCTGCGTACATAATTTCAAGCGCCGCACGCTCATACCAAGACCCAGAAACGAAAAGGGCGCCCGCAGGCGCCCTCTCGTTCACTGATCCAGGAAGCTCCTGAGCTTCCGGCTCCGGCTCGGATGCTTCAGCTTTCTGAGCGCCTTTGCCTCGATCTGGCGGATCCGTTCGCGTGTGACGCTGAACTGCTGGCCGACCTCTTCCAGCGTGTGGTCGGTGTTCATGCCGATGCCGAAACGCATCCGCAGAACCCGTTCCTCACGCGGGGTGAGCGAGGCCAGAACCCGCGTCGTGGTTTCCTTCAGGTTCTCCTGAATGGCCGAGTCGAGCGGCAGGACCGCGTTCTTGTCCTCGATGAAATCGCCAAGCTGGCTGTCTTCCTCGTCGCCAATCGGCGTCTCGAGCGAGATCGGCTCCTTGGCGATCTTCATCACCTTGCGGACCTTCTCGAGCGGCATCTGCAGCTTTTCGGCCAGTTCTTCCGGCGTCGGCTCGCGGCCGATCTCGTGAAGCATCTGACGGCCCGTGCGCACCAGCTTGTTGATCGTCTCGATCATGTGGACCGGGATACGGAGGGCCCGCGCCTGATCCGCACTCGACCGGGTGATCGCCTGACGGATCCACCACGTCGCATAGGTCGAGAACTTGTAGCCCCGGCGATACTCGAACTTGTCCACGGCCTTCATCAGGCCGATGTTGCCTTCCTGAATAAGATCAAGGAATTGCAGGCCACGGTTCGTGTATTTCTTGGCGATCGAGATAACCAGACGCAGGTTCGCCTCGACCATTTCCTTCTTGGCCTGACGCGCCTCTTTCTCGCCCTTCTGGACCTGAGACACGATGCGGCGGAATTCGGAAATGTCGACGCCCACGTACTGACCGACCTGCGCCATGTCGCCACGCAGTTCGGCCACCTTGTCGGACGAGCGTTCGATGAACGCCTGCCAGCCACGACCGGGCTTTTCGGCCATCCGTTCCAGCCAGTTCGGGTCGAGCTCTTCGCCCCGATAGGCATCGACGAATTCGCGGCGGTTGATGCGGGCTTGGTCCGCCAGCTTCACCGCCGTAAAGCTGGTCGACCAGCGCCTCGATCCGGTTGTTGTGCAGGTGCAGCTCGTTCACCAACAGCACGATTTCCGACCGCAGCTTCTGATACGCATCCTCGGCCTTGTCCGAGAACGAGCCGTCCTCGTTCAGCGTGGCCGACATCCGCAGATCCTGCATTTCGCTGAGCTTGGTGTAGTCGCGCGCGATCATTTCCAGCGTTTCGAGAACGCGGGGTTTCAGCGCGGCTTCCATCGCGGCCAGCGACATGTTGGCCTGATCGTCCTCGTCGTCCTCGTCGTCGTCCTTGGCCAGCGGGTTGCCGTCGGCGTCAAGCTCGGGGCCTTCGTCCTTCTTCTGGCTCTCGCCGCCCGAAGATGCCGCCTGCCCCAGCCCTTCGACCACATCCTCGTCGCCATCTTCGCCCATCTGGCGGCCGAACGTGGCGTCGAGGTCGATGACGTCGCGCAACAGAATGTCTTCGCTCAGAAGTTCGTCGCGCCAGATCGTGATGGCCTGAAACGTGAGCGGGCTTTCGCAAAGCCCTGCGATCATCGTGTTCCGGCCCGCCTCGATCCGCTTGGCGATGGCGATCTCGCCCTCGCGGGACAACAGCTCCACCGAGCCCATCTCGCGCAGGTACATGCGCACCGGGTCGTCGGTGCGGTCGAGCTTTTCGGTATCACCGGACGACACCGCAACGGCACCGCCCTGGTTCTTGGCGACGACCTCGGTCGACCCCTTGGAGTCGTCCCCGTCTTCTTCGGCTTCTTCGTCCTCGATGATGTTGATGCCCATTTCCGAGAGCATCGACATCACGTCTTCGATCTGTTCCGACGAGACCTGATCGGGCGGCAGTACGTTGTTCAGCTGATCGTAGGTGATGTAGCCCTTTTCACGGGCCTCCGAGATCATCTTTTTGACAGCGGCCTGATCCATATCCCCCATCGGGTTGGAGCCGTCGTCCTGCTCGTCTTTGGTCTGGTCGTCGTTTGCGTCTTTCGCGGCCATTCGCTTTCCCTTTGCTCGGGTCGGTCTCGGTTCGGGTCCGATTAGGTTCGGATCTGGCGATTCGAGACTGATTCGGCTGATTCGCTTTCCGAACTTTCGACTCGAATCATTGATTCGCCAACCCGTGTCGCCCTGAAACCTTTCGGTTTTCTCAAAATGTGATGGAATCAGGGTCTCTTACGTCCGCCCTGTTGATCCTCGATCTGCTTCAAGAGCGCATCGAGAGCGTCTTTTTCCTCCCGCGCGACCATGACGCCGTTATCGGCGCGGTCGAATAGGCCCTTGTCGTCGCCCTGCCCCCGCCGCGCCTCGTCTAACAAGCGCACGGCCTCGGACAGGCGGAATGTCAGCCCCTCATCGCTCAAAGCGCCGATTTCGGCAACCGCATCGTCCAGCTCGTGACGCGCGCCGCGCGCCGCATCGAGTTTGGCAAGCTCTTCGGCCAGACAAAGCGCCGCGAGCTCCGGATCATCCTTGCGGCGTATCGGGGGTGCGATCTGCACATGGTTCAGGGCGAACAGTTTTTCAAGGGCACGGGTTCCAACGTCGGCGTCGATTTTCGCGCAAAGTTCCTCGGATGTGTCGCCCGTGAACGACAGGATCGCCCGTTGCAGGGCCGCATGTTCCTCGGTCGCCATGTCGATGCGTTCGACGGCGCTTTCGAACCCGTCGATCATATGCGGATGGGTGATGAGCGTGGCGAGGATCACCGCTTCGCGCAGCACCTCCTCCACCTGACCCGAGGCCGCGGCAAGCAGCGTCCCCTTTGTGACGGGCTGAAACGCCGGGCCTGCGGGCTTCGACGGGCCACGGCGCCCGCCGCCCCCCTGCCAGCCGCCCTGACGCGGCGCGTTGGCGCGGCGCGGGTTGAACAGCTCGTAAAGCTGGCGCTTGATCTCTTCGCCATAGTGTTTCTGGATCGTCTGGTTCTGAATCCGCGAAACGGCGTTGCGCAGATCGTTTTCCAGAGCCGCGCGACGCTCGGGGCTATCAAACACCTTCCCCTCGGTCTCACGCTGCCAGAGCAGGCTCACCATCGGCCGCGCCGCGTCCAGCACCTTCTGCATCGCCCCCGCGCCCTGCGCCTTGATGAGGTCGTCAGGGTCCAGCCCCTCGGGCATGATCGCGAACCGCAGGCTCTGCCCGGCCTCGAGCAGCGGCAGCGCGGTATCGATGGTGCGCATCGCGGCCCTGAGCCCCGCCGTGTCACCGTCCAGCGCGATGATCGGCTCGGGCGCGATCCGCCACAACAGCCGCAGCTGGTCCTCGGTGATCGCGGTGCCGAGCGGGGCCACCGTGGCCCCGAACCCGGCCTCGGAGAGCGCGATCACGTCCATATAGCCCTCGGCCACCACCAGCGGCACGCCCTTGCCCGCCGCCTCACGCGCAGGCCCGTGGTTGTAAAGCGACCGGCCCTTGTCGAAGAGTTCCGTCTCCGGGCTGTTCAAATACTTCGCGTTGTCGTTCGGGTCCATCGCCCGGCCCCCGAACGCAATACAGCGCCCCCGCGCGTCGCGGATCGGGAACATGATCCGGTTGCGGAACGTGTCATAGGGCTGCTTGCCCTTGGTCGAGGCTTTGGCGAGCCCCGCCCCGAGGATCAGGTCCTCGGCCACGCCCTTGCCGCGCAGATGATCCCACAGCCCCTGCCAGCCATCCGGCGCAAAGCCGATGTCCCAGCGGTCCTGTGCGGCCTCCTTGAGGCCCCGACGGTCGAGGTATTCCCGCGCGCCGACGCCCGAGTTGGTCTTGAGTTGCAGGCGGAAGAACTGCACCGCCTGCTCCATCACCTCGGCCAGTTGCGTGCGCCGGTCGGCCTTTTCCTGCGCCTTCGGATCACGCGCGGGCATCTGCATCCCGGCCTCAAGGGCGAGGATTTCAACCGCCTCCATGAACCCTACATTCTCGGTTTCCTTGATGAAGGACAGCGCATCGCCCTTCGCGTGACACCCGAAGCAGTAATAGAATCCCTTGCGGTCATCGACGTGAAAGCTCGCGCTCTTTTCCTGATGGAACGGGCACGGCGCCCACATATCGCCCTTGGCCTGATTGGATTTTCGCTGATCCCACATGACTTTGCGCCCGACCACCTGACTGAGCGAGGTGCGGGTACGAAGTTCATCCAAGAATCCGGGGGGCAGCGACATGATCCCTATATAAGCCTCCGCCGCCGCCGCCTCAATTCACGACGCAGGCCTCGGGCTGAGATTTGTACAGCCGATAGACCACCGGCTCGCCCGACACCTCGGCAATGTCTACCGCGCCGCCGCATCCCTCGGTGTCGCCGACCCACAGATATGTGAGCGTCAGGTCGATGCTGTCCCCAGTGTCGCGCGTGACCTCAAAGAACCCGCCGTCACATTCCACGGCGCACATCACCCGACCCCCTTCGTCATAACAAAGCAGCCCCTGCTCGAAGGTCCTGAGCGCAAGATCCGTGTCCTTCACATGCCCGCCGTTCGTGGTGTTGACCCAGACCGACGCGCCGTATTGATCGTACTCGTCGATCCCGAACGCCACCGACAGGGCCGACACCACCTGCTTCGGATGGGACGCGATGTGATCCTCGCTATAGGTCCGGTGATAGCAGCCCATCGGCTGAGGCTGCGCGGCCGTTGCAATAAGAGCAGCGATGCACAGCGCCAAAATCCAGAGTAAGACTTTCAATCCAATACCCTTCTCAAAAATTCATCCTGCTGACACGGATTTGCGCAGCATGTCCCAGTAAATCGTCTCGACCGTTTCCCGGCTCAGGCGCCCACCATCCCGAAACCACGTGGTCACGCCGTTCAGCATGGAAATCGCCGCCATCGCGGCAAGTTTCGGGTCCGGCACGGCGAAGTCGCCACTGGCGTTGCCTGCCTCCAGAATGTCGATCAAACCCTGTTCATAGCGCCGCCGCAGCACCTCGATCTCGGCGAAATTCGCGTCCTCGAGATTGCGCAACTCCATGTAAGCAATGAAGATATTGTCGGGCCGGTCGAGGTGATAGTGGATGTGGAACCGCGCGAACGCCTCCAGCCGCTCCGGCGGGCTGCCCCCGGTGTCGGCCTCGGCCCACGCCTCGAGCAGCTCCTCCATATGCACCTTCATCAGGTCATAAAGCAGCGACTGCTTGTCGGGGGTGTAAAGGTAAAGCGCGCCCGCCTGCACGCCGACCTCGGCCGCGATTTTGCGCATCGAGACCGCCGCATAGCCGTCACGCGCAAACAGCTTCAACGCCGCTTCGCGCACCTTTGGGCCGGTGATGTCGGCGTGGGAGCCTGATTTTCGCGCCATAGGGTGAGATTAACTGAACATTCGTTCAGATCAAGCGATTGCGCGCCCCGGACAGGGCGCGGGGCGCGCAATCGGCTCAGGCCGTCAGCCCCTCAGGCTCCGGCAGGCCGTTGGCCCGGCAGGTCGCCGTCAGGGTGTTGGCCAAAAGGCAGGCGATGGTCATCGGGCCGACACCGCCCGGCACCGGAGTGATCGCGCCCGCGACCTCCGAGGCGGAGGCGAAATCGACATCCCCCACCAGCTTGCCCTTCCCGCCTTCCTCGGCGGGCGGCAGGCGGTTGATGCCCACGTCGATGACCACGGCCCCTTTCTTGAGCCAGTCCCCCGTCACCATCTCGGGCCGGCCAACAGCGGCGACCACGATGTCGGCCCCGCGCACCACGTCTTCGATGTCCTTGGTGCGGCTGTGGGCGATGGTCACCGTGCAGCTGTCACGCAGCAACAGTTGCGCCATCGGCTTGCCCACGATGTTCGACCGGCCCACGACCACAGCCGACTTGCCCGAGAGCGAGCCGAAATGGTCGCGCAGCAGCATCAGACAGCCCAGCGGCGTGCAGGGCACCATCGCCTTCTGCCCCGTGGCCAGCAGCCCGACGTTCGAGATGTGGAACCCGTCGACGTCCTTGGCCGGGTCGATCGCGTTGATGACCTTGTCCTCGTCGATGTGGTCGGGCAGCGGCAGTTGCACGAGGATACCGTTCACCGCCGGGTCGTTGTTCAGCTTGTCGACCAACGCCAGCAGATCGGCCTCCGAGGTCGCGGCGTCCAGCTTATGCTCAAAGCTTTCCATCCCGGCCTCGACGGTCTGCTTGCCCTTGGAGCGGACATAGACCTGACTGGCCGGGTCTTCGCCCACCAGCACCACGGCCAGACCGGGCTTGATGCCCTTCTTGGCCAGCTCCGCCACATGCTCGGCCACCTTGCCGCGCACCTCGGCCGCAAAGGCCTTGCCGTCGATGATTGTCGCGCTCATGCGTCGTCTCCCGTCGTTCCAAGTTCGTGTTCTTCATGGGCGATGATCGCCTCGACCATCGCTTTCCACATCGCCTGCGCCATCTCCGGGTCCACCCCGTTCGCCTCGGCCCGCGCGCGGGTCTTGTCGTACACCGCCTGCACCCGGTCCGGTGCCGCTGCGGGGATGCCGTCGCGCCGTTTGAACGGCAGCACGGCCTCGACATGGGCCATACGCTCGGCAAGCAGCGTCATGATATCGTCGTCGATGGCGTCGATCCCGGCGCGCACCTCGGCGAGGGTCGTCAGGCTTTTGGGGTCGGGGCGAGTCATTCAGAAATCCGTCTTGTCATAGGCATCGCGGTAATGCTCCATCTGCATCCGCGTGGCCAGTGTCGCGTTCTTCATGAGCGTGGCGACCGTGACCGGGCCGACACCGCCCGGCACCGGGGTCAGCCAGCCCGCGACCGGCGCGACGCTGTCGAAATCCACGTCGCCCACCGTCTTGCCGTCGACCCGGTTGATCCCGATGTCGATCACCGCCGCCCCCGGCTTGATCATGTCGCCGGTGACGAGCCCCGCCCGCCCCACGGCCACGAACACCGCGTCCGAGGCGCGGCTGTGCATCGCGACCGAGCGGGTCATGTGGTGGCACACCGTGACCGTGGCCCCCAACCCCATCAACAGAAACGCAATGGGTTTGCCCACGATCTCGCTATGGCCGATGACGGTGACCGTCAGCCCCTCGATGGTCAGCGGCAGGGTCTTGATGATCTCGACCGCCGCAACGGCGGTACAGGGGCCGAGCGCAAGGTCGTTATAGACGATGTTCCCGATCGACGCCGGATGCATCCCCTCGACGTCCTTCAGCGGATGCACCGCTTTTTGCAGGACCTTCACCGGGATATGCGCGGGCAGCGGGCGCTGGATGATGATGCCGTTTACGCGCGGGTCATGGTTCAGCCCCTGCACGATGCCGATGAGCTGCTCGAGCGACGTGGTCTCGGGATAGGCCCGCGCTTCGAACTCCACGCCTGCGCTTTCCGCGTTTTTCTTCTGGTTGCGCACATAGATGTCGGACGCCGCCGCATCGCCCACCGTCACCGACACCAGCCGGGGCGCCCAGCCCAGATCGGTGAGCGCGCGCGCCTCGGCGGCCACCTCTTCGCGCAGCTTGGCCGCAATGGATTTGCCGTCGATCAGGGCGGCCCGTTGCTCGGTCGATGATGGCATGTCGCTCTCCTTTGTTGCGCCGCGTCCCTGACCCGAGACGCACCGGAGCGAGCCTACCGCCCCGGCGTTAAGGGTCTCAGAACAGCCCCTGCACGTCCCCGTTCTCGTCCAGCCCGATGCTCAGCGCCGCCGGTTTCGAAGGCAGGCCGGGCATGGTCATGATTTCCCCGCAGATCACCACGACGAACCCCGCCCCCGCCGACAGCCGCACCTCGCGGATCGGCACGGAATGGCCCGTGGGCGCGCCGCGCAGGGTGGGATCGGTCGAAAAACTGTACTGCGTCTTGGCCATGCAGACCGGCAGGTTGCCATAGCCCGCATCCTCCCACGCCGTGAGCTGATCGCGGATTTTCTGATCCGCTAGCACCTCATCCGCGCGGTAGATGCGCTTGGCCACGGTTTCGATCTTTTCAATAAGGCTCAGATCGTCGTCATAGAGCGGCGCGAAATTCGCCATGCCCGCATCCGCGATCTCGGCCACGCGGGTGGCCAGATCGACGGTCCCCTCACCGCCCTTGGCCCAGTGCTGGCACAGGATCGCCTCGGACCCGTGATCGGCCACGAAATCCTTCACCGCCTGCACCTCGGCTTCGGTGTCGCCCACGAAATGGTTGATCGCGACCACGACCGGGACGCCGAAGGACTTGAGGTTCTCGATATGGCGGCCAAGGTTCGGGCAGCCTGCGCGCACCGCCTCGACATTCTCGGCCCCGAGATCGGCCTTCGCCACCCCGCCATTCATCTTCATCGCGCGCACGGTGGCGACCAGCACCACCGCCGAGGGCGCAAGCCCGCCCTTGCGGCACTTGATGTTCATGAACTTCTCGGCGCCCAGATCGGCCCCGAAGCCCGCCTCGGTCACCACATAGTCGGCCAGTTTGAGCGCGGTCTTGGTGGCGATCAGGCTGTTGCAGCCATGCGCGATATTGGCAAACGGCCCGCCATGCACGAAGGCCGGGTTGTTTTCCAGTGTCTGGACGAGGTTGGGCTGCATCGCATCCTTGAGGAGCACCGTCATCGCCCCGTCCGCCCCGATATCGCGGCAGGTGATCGGATCGCGCGCGCGGGTATAGGCCACGATGATATCGCCGAGCCGCGATTGCAGATCGGCCAGGTCACGCGCAAGGCACAGGATCGCCATGACCTCGGACGCCACCGTGATGTCGAACCCGGTCTGGCGCGGAAACCCGTTCGCCACGCCGCCCAGCGACGTCACCACGTCACGCAGCGCCCGGTCATTGAGGTCCACGACCCGCCGCCACGTCACCCGGCGCTCGTCGATCGACAACTCGTTGCCCCAATAGATGTGGTTGTCGATCATCGCCGACAGCAGGTTATGCGCGCTGGTGATCGCGTGGAAATCGCCGGTGAAGTGAAGGTTCATCTCCTCCATCGGTACGACCTGCGCATAGCCACCGCCCGCCGCGCCGCCCTTCATCCCGAAGTTCGGCCCGAGCGAGGCTTCGCGAATGCAGATCGCGGCCTTCTTGCCGATCCTGTTCAGACCGTCGCCCAGCCCCACGGTGGTCGTCGTCTTGCCCTCGCCCGCTGGCGTCGGGTTGATCGCGGTCACGAGAATGAGCTTGCCGTCCGGACGATCCTGCACGCTGTCGATGAAATCCTGACCGACCTTGGCCTTGTCATGGCCGTAGGGCAGCAGGTGTTCCGACGGAATCCCCAGCTTGTCCCCGATCTCCTGGATCGGCCGTTTCTTGGCCTCGCGTGCAATTTCAATGTCCGATTTATAGCTCATGTATTCATTCCTCCCAAATTTCGCGGTGTGACGCGCGCAACTCGGATTTTTTTGAATACATCGCATCTGACGCAACCAGAAACACGACCTAATCGGGGTCGGTCACGTCAAAGACAGGCGCCGCGCGGCTATGAAAGGAAACTTGCGTCCCGATGGGGGGCGTCAGGGCTGCCAGGGCCGTTGTTTCGGCACGAAAAGCCGGACTTTGTCACCCACATTGAGCGTGCCTTCCCGCTCCACCCACGCCGTCACGCCGCGCAGATCGACGGCAGCGGGCTTGAACTTGGGGCCGTATCCCGGTGCGAAATTCTCGACCGAACGGCCCGACAGGGTGCAGGGATGGTTCACCATATCAACGGTCAGGGTCGCGCCATCGGGCATCTGCAGCCGCGACGAGGACGGTACGTAGCTGAAATCGGGAATGCCCTCGACCACCACCGACACGCCGATCCACGCCGGGTCAAAGTGATCCAGCCCCATGTTTTCCGCGATCTTGTCGATCTGCTCGGCGGCCAGAACCGTCAACTGACGCGTGTTGCGGATCTCGGTGCCTTTCGGGTGCAGGATCGACACCCGGCTGCAGGCAGGCCGGGTCACGCCGCCATGATCCTCGCCCTCGATCCCGGCAAAGGTCAGACGCGCGGTGTCCTGCCCCTCTGAGGCCAGTGCCGCCTTGCGGTCGGCCACATGGCCCAGCCACGTGATCCGAGCCTCATAGGGTGCTTCGTCGAAATACTCGCTCATGGTCACGGCCCCGCCTGTTGCTGGGCGCAATCCAACCCAATCACGGGGCGGCGTCAAGCGATGGGGTCAGAACCCGCGCATTCGACTGGGCGAGCTTCGCCTGCTCGGCCAGCGCAAAGACGAAACTGAGCTGGCGGAGCAGTTCGCCGTTGCGGTCCCCCAGCATGTCGAGCGCCTCGGCAGAGATCCGAAACGCATGGGCCTGCGCCGTGACCTCGACCGTCGCGCTGGCAGGCGCACGGGTGAGCACGCCGAATTCGCCGATCAGCGCCCCCTCGTCCAGCCGCGCGACCTCCTGCCCGCCCGCATCGACCCGCGCTTCGCCATCCGACAGGAAATAAAGCGCCGTCACGGGGGTGCCCTCGGTGGTCAGAGCCTCACCGGGCGCAAGATCGACCCAGTCCCCCGCATCCATGAACCGGCGCGCATCGATATGGCGCAGCGCCCCCAGATGGGTGTCATAGAACACCTGCTCGCCGCCCTCGAACTGCAACCGTCGCTGCATCAGCCACAAACGCGCGAGGCCCACGATCGAGATCACCACCCAACTGGTCTGGATGATAGCCGAACTCAGGTTCCACTGCGAAAAGAGCGAGGTCAGCACCGCCGACGCCGCCATCAGGTTGAGGATCGTGTACGTGACCGAGCTGCCCCGGATCAGGCCGAATTGCAGCGCCGCATAAGACCCGAGATAGAGAATGGCGCCAAACAGGCCGAGCCCGTCGAGGATCAGATTGCCTTGCATGCAGCGTCGCTCCTTTCCGAGTTTCAGCCACCCTAACGAGAAACGGGTAACCCCGAAACGGGGGCAACGCTTTCTTTGGAATTAGGGCCGGTCAGGCCCGCCGCGTGAGCACGAAGAACACGCGTCTGAACGGAAAATGCACATGCCCGCCCTCGCGCGCCGGATAGTGCTTCGCGAGCAGCGTCTCATAGGCCGCCACATAGCGCGCGGCCTCGACCTCGGACATCTCCGCCACGAAGGGGCGCATCACCGTGCTTTGGGTGAAATGGCGCACCGGATGACCCTCGGCCACGGGGGCCAGATCCTGAACATAAGTCGTCTCCCACGCCCGCACATCGCCCAAGCGGGCCAGCATGTCGGCATAGACCGTCGGCGGCGCGACCGGCGGCACCCAGCCCGCGAAATCGAACCGGTCGGGGAACATGTCCTCGGCCAGATCGCGCAACAGCCGGTGCGACGGCTCGTCATACTGGCGCGGCATCTGCACGGCGAGCGCCCCACCCGGCGCGAGCGCATCGAACCAGCGCGCAAAGAGCCTGCCGTGATCCGGCAGCCAGTTGGCCAGCGCATTGGAAAAGATCAGCGCGGGGGCATAGCCCGGCGTCCAGTCGTTCGCATCGTCGCGGGTGAGCCGGTCGTAAAATCCCGTCGCCTCCGCTTCGGCCAGCATCGTGGCGGAACTGTCGACGCCGTAAAGATCACGCTCCGGGTAACGCGTGCTCAGCGCCTCGGCCACCGCGCCCGCGCCACAGCCCATGTCGACCACCGGCCCCTCCGGCAGATCGCGCACCTGCGCCAGAAGCTCCAGCGCCGGGCGCAGACGCAGCCCGCGAAACCGCTGGTAGGCCTCGGGGTTCCAGTCGGCGGTGGTCATGGGGCGCGCCTCCTTTCGCGTGGTCTCCCCCGACCATAGCCCGGAGTGGCGCGCGAAAGATACCGGCGACCGGCGCCCTCAGTACCGGACTTCGCAGGTCAGCGGCTCGTTCGCCCTGATCGTCGAAACCACGCGCGTCCCGTCGTCGAGCGTGTCGTAGCTGACCCGGCCCACCCGGTATTCGACCGGACCGTCGCGCTCGAGCGCAAAGATCACAAGCTCCGCATCCCCGACGATCTCATCCGTGTATCGCAGCGAAAGCTTGAAGTGCTCATCATAGGGCCGAAGCCCCACGACCTGCGCCTCATGGGTCTTGCCCAGCATCTCGACGCGGCCCACCTCGCCCTCCCAGACATAGCGGTCGGTGGAGATATAGGTGCCCTGAGACATGCGCCGGTACTCGCACTGCCCGGCAATGGGGAGGTCTTTGGCAAACAGCGGCACCACGAACACCGTGACGCCCGCGGCAAAGACCCCGGAAAGAAGGGCAAGGGACATGTATTTCATCGGCATCCTTTCGATCCGCGCCGCATAGGGTCGCACGGATTGGCCGAAGGCGGAACGTATCCCTTTGACGAGGCCCAATTGAGACGAGCCACAACGAAAAAGGCCGGGCGCTGTGCCCGGCCTTTTCATGATCCTCGATGGCTTATGCCGAGGGTTCCGGCTCCAGCCCGCCGTCGCCCTTGGGCTTCTTGCGCGGCTTGGTTTTCGGGATCGCGGCGACCGAGGGTTTCTCGTCGGCCTGTTCGCCCGCACCACCGTCTTGGTCCTCGTCCACATGCGGCGGCTCGCCCGCCATCACGCGCTTGATCTCGGCCCCGGTGAGGGTCTCGTATTCCAAAAGCCCCTGCGCCAGACGTTCCCATTGCTCGTTCTGCTCAATGAGGATCGCATGGGCGCGGTCATAGGCTTCCTGTACGAACCCGCGAACTTCCTCTTCGATCAGCTCCTTGGTGTGAGCCGAGACCGAAAAGCCCCCGGTGTTGCCCTGATAGCCTTCGGCGGCTTCGGCATAGTCGATGTTGCCGATCTTGTCGGACATGCCCCAGCGCATCACCATCGCACGGGCCAGTTGGCTGGCCTGCATGATGTCGCCTGCGGGACCGTTCGACACTTCGTCTTCGCCCCACTTGATGATCTCGGCGGCTTTACCGGCCATCGTCATGGCAAGCTGTTGCTTACACTGTTCCTTGTGCCAGTTCAGACGGTCGATCTCGGGCAGGCTGACCACCATCCCCAGCGCACCACCGCGCGGAATGATCGTCGCCTTATAGACCGGGTCGCATTTCGGCAGCGCCAGACCCACGACGGCGTGACCGGCTTCGTGATAGGCGGTGTGTTCCTTCTGCTCGTCGGTCAGGACCATCGACCGGCGCTCGGCGCCCATCATGACCTTGTCCTTGGCGTTCTCGAAGTCTTCCATCACCACGAACCGTCGGCCCACACGGGCAGCCATCAGCGCCGCCTCGTTCACGAGGTTGGCAAGGTCCGCGCCCGAGAAACCGGGCGTCCCGCGCGCGATGATGCGCATGTCCACATCGGGGCCGAGCGGCACCTTGCGGGCATGAACGCCGAGGATCTTTTCGCGGCCCTTGATGTCCGGGTTCGGCACCGTGACCTGACGGTCGAACCGGCCGGGGCGCAAGAGCGCCGGGTCCAGAACGTCCTTACGGTTGGTCGCGGCGATGATGATGACACCCTCGTTCGACTCGAACCCGTCCATCTCGACCAGAAGCTGGTTCAGCGTCTGCTCGCGCTCGTCATTGCCGCCGCCATAGCCTGCGCCACGATGGCGACCCACGGCGTCGATCTCGTCGATAAAGACGATACATGGCGCGTTCTTCTTGGCCTGCTCGAACATGTCGCGCACACGGCTCGCACCGACACCCACGAACATTTCGACGAAGTCGGAGCCCGAGATGGTGAAGAACGGCACACCCGCCTCACCCGCGACCGACCGTGCAAGCAGCGTCTTACCGGTGCCCGGAGGGCCCACCAGCAGCGCCCCTTTGGGGATCTGACCGCCCAGACGGCTGAACTTCTGCGGGTTGCGCAGGAATTCGACGATCTCCTGAAGCTCTTCCTTGGCCTCGTCGATACCCGCCACGTCGTCAAAGGTCACACGCCCCTCACGCTCGGTCAGCATCTTGGCTTTCGACTTGCCAAAGCCCATCGCGCCGCCACGGCCACCGCCCTGCATCCGGTTCATCATGAAGAACCAGAAGCCGATCAGGATCAGGACCGGAAGCAGCAGCGACAGAAGCGACAGGAAGCCCGATTGCTCCTGCCGTTCGGCCTCGACGTTGACGCCTTGGGCCAGCAGCCGCTCGGACACGTCCGTGTCACGGGGCACGACGGTCGAATAGACGGTGCCGCCAGAGCCGACATAGGTGACGTTCTCGCCATCCAGTGTCGCCCGCGTCACCTCGCCGTTTTCGACGTCTTCGATGAATTCTGAGTAGCTCACAGCGGTCGAGGCGATCGAGCCCTGACCGTTGGAGAACAAGTTGAAGAGGGCCAGGATCAGCAGGAAGAGCACGATCCAAAAAGCGAAATTTCGCGCGTTACCCAAGGTATTCTCCTCACGATGCCGGATTATGGGTCCGGGTATGCCCGGGCACGGCGCCACGGCGCTGTGCAGGTTTCACTCTAAAATAGGCAACGTGACCATTAGTTCAATGCGATAAAAGCGATGTAAAGAAATCGCCTCGCGCCGGGGCGAGCTCGGCAATCCACCCCTCGGGCCTCCCGGCAAGCGGTGCGGCCACCAGCGTCTCGCCTCGAAACACGCCCGGACTGGCCAAAAGCGTCGGGCGCGGCAGGCCCGTGTCCCGCCACGCGGGACAGTCCGCAAGACCCCGTTCCCCCAGCGCAGCCACGGCAAGAACCTGCCCATCGACACCCCCCGGCGCCTGCAAACGCCAGCGGTTGTCCCAGACCTCGGCCACCGGCGCGGTGAGGCGCGCGACCGCCGCAGGCTCCCGCCCGACCCTGAGATGCGCACCTTTGGCCGAAAAAAGACACCCGCCCAGCGTGGCCCGCCCCCGTGCCGTCACATCGCACACCGCCTGTGCCAGAGCCGCCCGTCGCGGACGATATGCCGCGCTGGCGACCCATCCGATCGCATGGGCGATCAACCGATCGTGCGTTTCCGTGGGCAGAACCGCGAGCTTGTCGCGGTCGAACACCACATCCCCCGCCTCGATCCACGCCGCCCCCTGCGCCGCCTGTGCCGCCCAATGTTCCAGCGCCCCGCGCGCCTCGGTCATCGCCTGCGACGTGGCGGTCAGCCGCTCAGCATCCACCCCAAGCGGGGCGAGCAGGTCCAGCGCCTGCCGCATCCGCACCCGGTCATATTGCGTGTCATCATTCGACGGATCGTCGATCCAACCGATCTCACGATCATGGAGCCAGCCGCGCAATGCCGCCCGCCTCAGGGTCAGAAACGGCCGCAGCCACAGATGCCCCCGGTCCTCCCACGCCGCGCGCATCTGCGACAGCCCGTCGACCCCGGACCCCCGCGCAATCCGCATCAGGAACGTCTCGGCGGCATCGTCCATCGTATGCCCGATCAGGATCGTGGCCCCCTCGGGCGCGGCCTCGGCGATCAGATCGTAGCGCGCCGACCGGGCCGCGGCCTGCAGATTGCCCTGCCCGGCCCAGGCCCCCCAGTCGAGCGTCAGGTGCGCCACGTTAAGGCCCGCACAGACCTCAGCCACCCGCGCGGCCTCGCCAGCCGCCTCGGGGCGCAATCCATGATCGACGGTGATGGCGGAAAGGGACACGCCCTGCGCCCGCGCCCATAGGGTCGCGACATGCAAGAGCGCCATGCTGTCGCCGCCGCCCGAGACGGCGACGACCAAGCGGTTCACGGTATGTTGCGATTGCGCGGCCTCAAGCGCCGCCTCGAACGCCTGTTCCGGTGTCACAGACAGCCGAGCTGCTGACGCTCCGCCTGTGCCTCGGCCGCCGCATTCGATCCGGGGAAGCGGTTGGGCACCTCGCCCAGCGTCGCGCAGGCTTCGTTCACCTGACCGAGTTGCCCCAGCGCGGTGCCAAGCTGCACCAGCGCATCCGGCGCCGACTGCCCGGTCGGATCGGCCGAGAAGGACGCAAGGTACGCACGCGCCGCATCGGCCACCATGTTCTGCGCGTTGAGCGCCTCACCCCGCAGAAACAGCGCCTGCCCGGTCATCGGCGTGCCGGGATAACTGTCCACGAAGGTCTGAAACCGCGTCGCCGCATCGGCAAAGTTGCCCGCATTCATCGCCGCCATCGCAGCGTCGAAATCCGCCTGCTCGCCCACGGCAAGCTGGGTGCTGTTGGTCTCCGAGAACGTGTTGCCCTGCGGCAGCGACGTGGTCGGCGACTGCGCAGCGGCCACCGCCTCGACCCCGCCCAGAGGCTTGGACAGCCCCTCGTTCATGATGTCGCAATCGCTTTCCAGCTCGCAGAGCCGGAACGACAGATCGCCAATCCGGTTGGCCCCGTCGGTCGCCACGGAATTGAGTTTGAATTCAAGCTCTTCCGTCTTGTTCGTCAACCGCGTCAGCGCCGCTTCGATCGCGTTCACACGGTCCAGCGTCGAACCAGCCCCCACCGGGTTCGGCGCCCCGGTGGTGTTGAGTTCGGTGCGCAACCGCGCAAGCTCCACGTTCAGGACGGTCAGTTCCTGCCGCACATCCGCGAGCGTCTGCGCCCGGTCCTGTGCAATGCCCGGCGTGGCCAGCGTCATCGCGCAGGCCACGGCCATCAAACTCGTTTTCAAACGCATGGCGTCATGTCACCTTGTCAGGCCGGTCGGTCAGGTCCCGGCGCCAGTGGTCAGCACCGTCACCGCCCGGCGGTTTTGCTGGTAGCAGCTTTCGTCCGAACAGATCGCAAGCGGCCGCTCTTTGCCGTAGCTTACGGTCCGAAGCCGTCCGGGTGCAACGCCACGCTCGATCAGATAACTTTGAACCGAGCTTGCGCGACGCGCGCCGAGGGCGACGTTGTATTCCCGCGTGCCCTGCTCGTCTGCGTGACCTTCGATGATCGCCGAATAGGCGGTGTTCGAATTCAGCCACTGCGCCTGCTGGTCCAGAATGGCCTGCGACTGGGCGTTCAGCGTCGACTGGTCGACCTCGAACAGCACGCGGTCGCCGATGGTCTGGTTGAAATAGGCGGTCGAGGTCGGGTCGTTCACGCTGCCCGCCATACCGGCATTGGCCCCGTTGGCCCCGTCGTTCGCACCGTTGTAACGGTCGCGCGAACAGGCCGACAATGCGACGGCGCCGATCATCAGGGCGACGATGGTGATCTTTCTCATGAAATCCTGTCCTTCGTGTTTTTCGTTGCTCGAATACGGGCGATCCTAGCAGATCGCGCCGCACAGGTCTTTGTCAGTTCTGGAGAGGGCCCCAGCTCGGGTCCGAAGCGGCATCCGGCGTCGGCACCCGGCGCAGGTTGCGCCCCGAGATGTCGACCGAGTAAAGCCCCGGCGCGCCATCCGCGCCCTGACTTTCGCGGGTGAACATGATGACGCGACCGTTGGGCGCCCAGGTCGGCCCCTCGTCAAGGAACGATGCGGTGAGCAGACGCTCCTGCGAGCCATCCGTGCGCATCACCCCGATGTGGAAGCGGCCCGCGTTCTGCTTGGTGAAGGCGATCAGATCGCCGCGCGGCGACCAGACCGGCGTGCCGTAACGACCGGGGCCAAAGCTGATGCGCTGCGGCTCACCGCCGCTCGACGGCATGATGTAAAGCTGCTGTGTGCCGGAGCGGTCGCTCTCGAACACGATCTGCGACCCGTCGGGCGAGAAACTCGGCGCGGTGTCGATCGCGGGGGAATTCGTCAGCGGCATCAGACCGTTCCCGGTCAGGTCCATCCGGTAAATCTCGGAGTTGCCGCCCTGTTCGAGCGAGAAGATCAGCCCATTGCCATCGGGCGAAAAGCGCGGCGAGAACGCCATGTTGCCGCCCCCGGTGCCCAGCGCGCGACGCTGGGCCGAGCCGACTTCGAGCACGAAAATCTGCGGCTGCCCGGTTTCATAGGACGTATAGAGCACCCGGTCGCCCGCTCTCGAAAAGCGCGGCGCGAGCAGGAGCGATTCCGAATCCGTCAGATACTTCACGTTCGCGCCGTCGTAATCCATCACGGCCAGCTGCTTGCGCCGGGCGTTCTTTGGCCCGGACTCGCTCACGAACACCACGCGGCTGTCGAAATACCCGGTCTCGCCGGTGATCCGCGAATAGACCGTGTCGGCCACCTTGTGCGCGATCCGGCGCACGCCGTCGACGGTGCCGGAAAACTGAAGCCCCTGCCCCAGTTCGGCCCCCGAGAACACGTCGTAGACGCGGAATTTCACGTTGATCTGCCCGCCCTGTTCGGACACGGCCCCGGTGATAAGCGCCTGCGCGTTCACCGCTTTCCAGTCGGCAAACTGGATGGGCGCGGCAAAGTTCGACACGTTGGCGATAAATGCCGAGGACGGTATTTCACGGAAAAGCCCCGTGCCCGACAGGTCCGCCGCAATCACGCGGCTGATCTCTTCGGCAATCGCCCCGGCGCTGCCGGTCTCGGGCTGGAACGTGGGCACGGCAAACGGCAACGGCTCGATCACACCCTCGGTGATCTCGATCCGAAGCGGCCCTTGCTGGGCCGATGCCGTCGTGGCGGAGAAAACAGGCGCGAGCGTCATGAGGACGAGCGCCACAAGCAGGTTCAGTTTGGTCATCGCAGCCCCATATTCTCCGGATTGAAGGTCATTTCAATCTCACGCCACTGTTCGTACTTTTCACTCGGCAGATTATAGCCGTTCGCGCCACAACGGATAACCGCCCGCCGCGCGGCTTGAAAGGCGGTTTGCACCGCAGCCTGGTTCGGCCCTTGCGAGGACACGAGTTCGATCCCCGACGGCACACCGTTCGGCTGCATCTGCACCAACACCACAACGGTGGTCTGCAACGCATCCGTCGAAGACGAGCCGAGGTTCCAGCACTGCGCCACGGCAACCCGCAGGCCTTCACGCTCGCCCGAGGTGAGCGGCGGTCCAAGCGGCGCAGGCTCCGACGGCGTACCCGGCGTGTCATTGGCCAGCGCATCGTTCACGGCATCGTTCACCGCATCGGCAATCGGGTCGCGCTCCGGCGCAGGCTCCGCCGTTTGCTCAGGCTCAGGCTCGGGCGCCGGGTCCGGCTCGGCGGTCTGAACCGGCGGCTCCGGGCGCTGCGGGCGCGCCTGCGGGCGGATCGAACTGGTCGGCGCCGCCGATTGCGGCGTATCCGCCTCGGTCACGATCTCGGTCGTCGCGGCATCCGGCTGGGTCGCGGTCTGCTCTTCTTCGGGCGGCGTCTCGACCGCCTCTTCGCTCGGCACGACCTCGGGCGCCACGTCCGGCGCAATCTCGGCCTGCGGCTCAGGCTCGGGCGCGATCTCGGGCGCAACACGGTCGGCCTCGGGCGGCGTCGGGTCGGTGACGTCGGGCTGAATGTCTTCGGTCGGCAGCGACGGCTCGGGCGCAGGCGGCTCTGGCTGCGGCGCAGGCTCGGGTTCCGGCGCGGGTTCAGGCTCAGGCTCCGGCACGGGTTCCGGCTCCGGCTGCGGCTCAGGACGATCCGGCGGGTTCGGCGCTTCGGTCGGCGCGGCATCCTCCGGCTCGGGTGTCCCGTCCGGCGGCGCAGTCAGGGCCGCGAACTCCTCCTCGGAAATGATCGAGACGTCAGAGACCGGCACAGGCGGCTCCTCCGAGCGGAACTCGAACAGGCCCCCGAACAGGAGCCAGAGGATCAGAAGTCCGTGACCGATCCCCGAGATATAGTAGCCGGCCTTCAAACCAGTGCCCTACCTCGAAGCCCCATCCATGCTCGGCCCACCCGACTCGGTCACCAGACCGATATCGTTGAAACCGGCGGCGTTGAGCGCGCCCATGATCTGCGCGACCTGCGCATAAGGCACGCGGCCGTCCGCGCGCAGGAAAATCTTGTTGTCCGACCGTTCAGCCGCCACCGCCCGCAGACGCGGGATCAGATCGTCACGCGCGATCTCGGTCGTCATGAGCGTGATCGTGCCCTCTTCGGTCAGCGTCACCGTCAGCGGCTCTTCTTCGACAGCGGGCAGCGGCGTGGCGGCAGTTTCGGGCAGCTGCACCGGCACGCCCACGGTCATCAGGGGGGCGGCCACCATGAAGATGATGAGGAGCACCAGCATCACGTCCACGAAGGGCGTAATGTTGATCTCGGCCATCATCGCGCGATGGCGACCCCGGCGACGGCCCCGGCGGGCGCGCGGCTTGGCGGAGGTTGCGACGGACCCGGCCATGTCAGCTGTCCAACTGGCGGCTGAGAATGGTCGAAAACTCGTCGGCAAAGCTCTCCCACCCGGCGGCGACATTGTCGCTGTCGGCAGTGAGCTTGTTGTAGAAGATCAGCGCCGGAATAGCCGCGAGCAGCCCCAGCCCGGTGGCCAGCAGCGCCTCGGCGATCCCCGGCGCCACGACAGCAAGGTTCGTGTTCTGCGCCTGCGCGATCTCGGTAAACGCATGCATGATGCCCCAGACCGTGCCGAAAAGCCCGATGAACGGCGCCGACGAAGCCGTGGTCGCAAGGAACCCGAGGCGCGCATTGAGGTGCTCCGCCTCTTTCGCAATCGCCACGTCCATCGACCGGTCGATCCGGCTCTGCGCGCCCGCGATCAGCCCACCGTCCGCCCGGTGCGAGCGTCGCCACTCCAGCATCCCGGCAGCAAAGACCTTTTCCGACGATCCCGTGGGCGACGCCCCGACCTGTTCGTAAAGCTCATCGAGCGGCTCGCCCGACCAGAACGCCTGATCGAACATCGCAGCCTCCGCCTTGGCCCGGCGGAACTGCATGAATTTAGTGACGATGATCGCCCACGAATAAAACGACATGGCGACGAGCAGTATCATCACCAGCTTCACGATCAGCGTTGCGCGAAAGAAGAGCGCCCAGAAGGAGAAATCCATCTCCCCTGCCAGCGCGAGGGCTTCCTGTTCCATATCGGTCCGTTACCTGCCTATGCCTGCCACGTTCGGCCATCTCTGTCGGACGGCTCTATGGATCGGGAGGCTATCCGAATTGAACCCCGATAGCCAACAAAACCGCGTGTTCGGAGTGAAATACTGGCTTTTCAGTGCAGGTTTTGGCGGATATTCGCCGGAAGTCGCGCGGGCGCGCCCGTTTCTGTCAGCGCCACGATGGTCACGGTCGAGGAAAACAACAGTTCGCCTGCCCGTTTCACGTCCTGCTTCAGCACGATCCGCACCCCCGTCATCGCCTCGACGCTGGTCTCGACCGTCAGATCGTCGTCGAACTTGGCAGGCTTGTGGTAATCCGCCTCGACCCGGCGCACGGCGAACACGATCCCCTGCTCGTCCTTCACCTTGGTCTGATCCACCCCGATCCCCCGGATCCACTCGGTCCGGGCACGTTCGATGAACTTCAGGTAGTTGGCATAATAGACGATGCCAGCAAGGTCGGTGTCTTCGTAATAGACATGCACGGGAAATGTATGGGTCATATGAGCCTCTTTACCTAACGCCCTATCCGGTCAACAGAAATTCAGCCAGCGGTGCGTAATCCGCGCCCTCGCCCGTCAGGTGCGAGCGATAAAGCGTCACCGTATCCGCCACCTCGGTCGGCAGACTGTAGGGCGCGTTGAGCGACAGAAACGCCGCCAACCCGCGCTCGTCCTTGGTGGTCATCACCTTGCCGAACCGCGCAAGCGTCACATGCGGGCGAAACCGCCGCCGCTCCATCTCCAGCCCTGCCTCCATCGCGATCCGGCGCACCCGGTCCTGCAACGTCACCAGCGCCTGCGTGGGGGCGGCATCCATGACCACGAGATTGGGCTTCTTGCCGCCCATGATGTCGATGCCGGTCAGCGTGAGGTCGATCGGCGCATCCGGCAGATCGGCCAGCCGCACCGCCAGATCCTGCGCCTCAGCCGGGTTGATCTCACCCAGAAACGCCAGCGTCAGGTGCAAGTTGTCCTCGTCCACCAGCCGCCCCACCGACAACCCGGCCTGCAACCGCGTCAACGGTCGGCGGATCGCCTCAGGCAGGTCCAGAGCGACGAAGGCGCGCATCAGCCCTGCATCCGCGCCGACAGCCTGAGCGCATGGGCGGCATCATTCGCCGCCACCGGCATCACCGGATCATAGGCCGCGCGGATCAGACCCGCGATCTCGGGCCTGAGCATCACCATCCCGTTGTCGGGATGCTTGGCCAGTGGCGACACCTCGGCAAACGCCCCGTCGCCCCAGGTCAGCATGATCTGCGCCGCCTGCATCATCGCCACGGTTTCCGCTGGCAGCTTCTCCATCCCACCGCCCATACGGATAAAGGCAAACGCCGCCTTGATCCCCCCGGCCTCATCGAACCGAAAGGTGCGGTACTGCACCGCCTCGGCCTTGGCGAGCCGGGCGGCGATCTTGCCGATATCGGGGATCATCCGGTCGAGGTTCGGCACCTCCGCCAGTTCCATCCAGTCGCGGAAGAAAAAGATCATCAGGTTCGCGCCCAGTTCCGGGTCGGTCTCGGCCATCGCGTGACCCGCAAAGGTCGTCACCGCCTCCAGCGCGCCCTTCACCACCGACAGCGTCGCATCCTCGACCCCAAAGACCACGGGGGCGATGGGCCTACCCCAGCGCGCGAAGCGATAGGCCCCTTGTCGGGTGAACAGGTTCTCGATCTCGTCCGGCGTCATGGCGACCCTCCTCGGTCGCCGGGATAGCCGCTCGACCGGCGAATGCCAACTACTCGGCCCCGATCTCCTCGATCGCGGCGGGCAGCGCGCCCTCGGTATCGCCATAGACCACAGGCTGCATCGCCTCGTTGTCGACGCCCACGAGCATCCGCGACCCATCGTCCGAAATCGCGACCACCACGAAATTCGTCTCGCAGGCCAGCTTCTCGCAGGCCCGCGCCACGACCCAACCGCCCTGCATCTCGAACGGCCCGCCCAGTTCCGCATTTTTCTCGGCCAGCGCGATCATGTCGGGCGGCATCATATTGGCCAGATGCCCCTGAAGCTCACCGGCCCCGAAGAAATCGAACGCATAGCGGTCGAGCCAGAACGCCCCCGGCTCGCCCACGGTCCAGCCGATCGGCTCCGGGCCCTCCTGCACCTCGCTGATCGTCTCGCCGTCATAGATGAACGACACCGGACCCGCGCCCACTTCGGCGGACGGGATCGTGACCTTGGCGCCCGCCGGAACCTCCGTCATCTCGAACCCTTCCGCACAGGTGCCGAACACCTCGGAAAACCCTACGCCCTCCTCCGACAGCTTGGCCCAGACATATTCAGTCGCACAGGCATTGCCGCCCTGCGACACCGACACCAAGAGCCAGTCATGCAGCGCCGCCTCGACAAAGGCGTAATAGGGGTTCGACGGCAATTCGATCACCTCGCCCTGAAACATCAGCCCCTTCTCCATCTCGCCCAAGGGCGCGATATCGACCTCCCCGAACCGGGTGTCCAGCGCCACGGCGGGCGCCGCCATCAGGGCCATCAGCCCAGTCATCATCCAACGCATGTCCTGCCTCCTGATTTGCCCGCCGCCACGGCGCGCGTCAAACGGGTCAACGCCCCAAAACGACAAAGGGTTCAATCACTTCCACGGGTCCATCTTCACTGTTCCCTAAATACTTCGGGGGAGTTTGAGGGGGCAGCGCCCCCTCATGCCCCACCCGCATCCCGCAACGACCGCCGCATGATCTTCCCCGTCGCCGTCATCGGCAGGTCGTCCACGAATGCCACCTGCCGCGGCGCCACATGGGGTGAGACCTTGTCGCGCACCCGCTGGATCAGCCTCTCCGCAAGGCCCTCCGCCTCCGCGCCCGCGCGCAGAACGACAAAGGCCTTCACCACCTCGCCCCGCGTCGCATCTGGCACGCCGACGCAGGCGGCCATGACCACGTCCGGGTGCCCCGTCAGACAGGTCTCGATCTCGGTCGGTCCAATCCTGTACCCGGCCGAGGTGATGACGTCGTCGTCCCGGCTCACATAGGTGAAATACCCGTCCTCATCCCTCACCCCCAGATCGCCGGTGCGCATCCAGTCGCCGGTGAATTTGGCGGCGGTCTTTTCCGGCAGGTTCCAGTAGCCCAGAAACATCACCGGATCTGGCCGCTTCACCGCGATCTCCCCCGTGGTGCCCGGCGCGACCTCGCGCCCCTCGGCGTCGATCACCGCGACCTCATGGCCCGGCACCGCCTGCCCCATGCTTCCGGGTTTCACTTCCATCGACCCGGCGCAAGAGGCGAGCACCAGATTGCATTCGGTCTGCCCGTAAAACTCGTTGATCGTCACCCCGAGCGCACCCTGCGCCCAGTCCAGCAGATCGGCCCCCAGAGCCTCTCCTCCAGACCCGATGGTACGTATGCTCACCGTCTCGGGCACATCGGCCTGCCGCATGAGCTTGAGCGCAGTCGGCGGCAGGAACAGGTTGCGCACCTTCTGGTCCGCGATGAGCGCATAGGCCTCGCCCGCATCGAACTTGCGCATCCGGCAGGAAACCAGCCGCACCCCGTGGTAAAGGCACGGCATCGCCATATCCATGAGCCCGCCGATCCACGCCCAGTCCGCAGGCGTCCAGCCCACGTCGCCGGGCTGCGGAAAGCCCTCGTGATGCAACTCGACCGAGGGAAGGTGCCCGATCAGGAACCGATGGGCATGAAGCGCCCCTTTGGGCGGCCCCGTGGTGCCTGACGTATAGATGATGATCGCCGGGTCCTCGCCCCCGACCGGCTCCGGCTCCACCGGCGCAGCCCCGCCGATCTCCGCCCACAGATCACGGCCCGCGCCACCGCCGACCACAAAGACCTCACGCAACTCCGGCAGGTCGCCGCGAATCTCAGCGATCTTTTCGGCCCCCGCCGCATCGGTCACGACCGCCTTGGTCCCGCTGTCGCCCAGCCGATAGGCCAGCGCGTCGGGCCCAAAGAGCGAGAACAACGGGATCGAAATCCCGCCCCGCTTCCATGTGGCGAAATGCGCGATCAGCGTCTCGGGCGACTGCCCCAGAAGCACACCCACCCGGTCCCCGCGCCCGATGCCTGCCGCGGCGAACACACCCGCAAGCCGGTCCGACGCATCCTTCAACTCACCAAAGGTCCAGTCCCGCGTCTCCCCCCCCACATGGGTCAGCGCCACGCGCCCCGGGTCGTCACGCGCCCAGTCGTCGCAACAGGCCGCTGCCATGTTGAAATCCACCGGAATATCCCAACGGAACTCGCGCCTGAGCGCCGCCCAGTCCCCCGGATCGCCCACGACCCGGCGCGACCTCATTTGGCGTAAACGCTCAGCGTGTGCAGCCCGGCAAGCCCAACCTCGAGCAATCTCAGCGCAGGCAGCGAAATCCGGCTTCCGGCCGTCGCTGGCCCGTCGATGGGCCGCAGTTCGAGCTTCACCGACTTGCCGTTCTCTGCCTCGACCCGCCCTTGGGTGACGGCCGACACCAGCGGCGTCTCCATCCAGATCCCCGGATCTGTCGGGCTACCCAAGGTGGCCACCGTGGTGCCCAGCGACCGTTCGCCCGCAGGCTCGGGCGCCGCGACGGCCGCCGCGCGCTCCTCCTCGGTCGTGGTGTCGAACGCATCCTCCGTGCGTGCCCCAGTCGGCGGCGGCGGCGCGGTCACGGTCGTCTCCACAGGCTTCACATTCGCGGCAGGTTGCAGAAAAGCGGGGCCGTTCGCACACCCCGCAAGCGCCAGACAGGTAAGAAGAACCACTCGTTTCATGCACAGACCATACGACCTAGGCACACATACGCCAAGCGTCGTTACACCTTGCCCCGCCGCCCGCCGAGGCATACGTTCCCAGCATGGCAAACGCACCTCTCATCGACCCGTTCATGCGCCCGATCACCTATCTCAGGCTTTCGGTCACGGACCGCTGCGACTTCCGCTGCACCTATTGCATGGCCGAGAACATGACGTTCCTGCCGAAGAAAGAACTGCTGACGCTCGAAGAACTCGACCGCGTCTCGTCGGCCTTCATCGGCCTCGGCGTCAAGAAGCTGCGCATCACCGGCGGCGAGCCGCTCGTGCGCCGCGACATCATGGATTACTTCCGCGGCATGTCGCGCCACCTGAAATCCGGCGCGCTCGACGAACTCACGCTGACGACGAACGGCTCGCAGCTCGAACGCTTCGCGGGCGATCTGGCCGACGCGGGCGTGCGCCGCGTGAACATCTCGTTGGACAGCCTCGACCCCGACAAATTCGCCAAGATCACGCGACGTGGCGACCTGTCCAAGGTGATCCGCGGCATCGACGCGGCACAGGAGGCCGGGCTGCGCATCAAGATCAACGCCGTGGCGCTGAAGAATTTCAACGATGTCGAGATGTTCGACCTCACCGAATGGTGCGCCAAACGCGACATGGACCTCACGTGGATCGAGGTTATGCCGATGGGCGACATCGGCAACGAGGACCGGCTCGACCAGTACTGGCCCCTCACCGACCTGCGCGACCGGCTCGAAGAGCGCTACACCGTGACCCCGCTGGCCGAACGCTCCGGCGGCCCGGCGCGCTATGTGCGGCTCGAAGAGACCGGGCAGAAGATCGGCTTCATCACGCCGCTTACGCATAATTTCTGCGAAAGCTGCAACCGCGTGCGCATGACCTGCACCGGCGAGCTTTACATGTGCCTCGGGCAAGAAGATCGCGCCGACCTGCGCACCCCGCTGCGCGACCACCCGGACAGCGACGAACCCCTCGTCGCCTCGATCCGCGAAGCGATCACGCGCAAGCCCGCAGGCCACGACTTCGACTATTCCCGCCAACGCCCGGACGGTCAGGTCTCGCGCCACATGAGCCACACCGGGGGCTGAACCCCACACCCGACCTTGTCTTTCGCTTTGGTGAGCCCGAGCCACCCTACTCCAGAATAAAGCGTGCGGCGTCAGCCGCACTCAATCTAACAACACCCGGCAGCCCTTACGCCGCCGGCATCCGCCGTTCCACGATCTCCGCCCACCAGCTGCACCCCGCCGGGATCGCCTCGTCGTTGAAGTTGTATTCCGGGTGATGCACCGGCGCCGTATCGCCATTGCCCACGAGGATATAGGCCCCCGGCCGCGCTTCCAGCATATAGGCGAAATCCTCACCACCCATGATCGGGTCAGCCTCGGCGGTCTCGCGACCGGTGACGGCTTGGGCCACCTCGGCGGCAAAGGCCGTCTGCTCGTCCGAGTTCACCATGACCGGATAGCCGGGCAGATAGGTGAAATCGGCCCGCGCGCCGAACCCCGTGGCGATGCCTTCGGCCAGCGCCTTCACCCGCTCAGGTGCGGCCTCGCGCACATCGGCGTCATGGGTGCGGATCGTGCCCTTCATATGCACGCGCTGCGGGATGACGTTGTAACTGTCGCCCTCGGTCTGCATCGTCGTGACGCTGACCACCACATGCTTCACCGGGTCCACATTGCGGCTCGCGATGGTCTGGAGCGCGACGATCACATGGCTCGCCACCACCGTCGGGTCCACGCCCTCATGCGGCTTGGCGGCATGGCCGCCCCGGCCCTCGATCATCAGGTCGAACTGGTCGGTCGCGGCAAAGAACCCGCCTGCGCGGATCTGGAACTCGCCGGTCGGAATGCCCGGCCAGTTGTGCATGCCGTAGACCTCGTCGATGCCCCAACGGTCCATCATCCCGTCCTCGACCATCTCGCGCCCGCCGCCGCCGCCCTCTTCGGCGGGCTGAAAGATCACCACGCAGGTCCCGTCGAAATTCCGGGTCTCGGCCAGATACTGCGCGGCCCCCAGCAGCATCGAGGTATGGCCGTCATGCCCGCAGGCATGCATCTTGCCCTCCGTGCCCGAGGCATAGGGAAGCCCGGTCGCCTCCTTGATTGGCAGCGCGTCCATATCGGCGCGCAGGCCGATCACGCGCCCGCGCGTGTCCGACCGGCCCTTGATGACCCCCACGACCCCCGTGCGCCCGATCCCCTCGACCACCTCGTCGCAGCCAAAGGCGCGCAGCTTCTCGGCCACCAGCGCCGCGGTGCGGTGGGTGTCGAACAGAAGCTCGGGGTTGGCGTGGATATCCTGTCGCCACGCGGTGATGTCACCGTGCAATTCGGCGAAGCGGTTCTTGATGGGCATGAGGGTCTCCTTTGCACCGAATCTGTGCGCGGACCTTCCGACAGTCAAGCGGCCTCAGTCCTCGAAGAGCGAGCCCTGCCCCGGCGTGCGCGGCGCATCCAGCCCCAGATGCCGCCACGCCAGATGCCCCAGCATCCGGCCCCGCGGCGTGCGCTGGATCAGCCCCTGCTGCAGCAGATAGGGCTCGATCACCTCTTCCAGCGCGTCCCGGCTTTCCGACAGCGCCGCCGCCAGCGTCTCGATCCCCACCGGACCGCCGCCATAATGCTCGGCCATCAGCGTCAGATACCGCCGGTCGGCCCCATCCAGACCCAGATGGTCGACGCCCAGCCGCGTCAGCGCATTGTCCGCAATCGCCCGCGTGATCCGTCCGTCGCCCTCGACCACCGCGAAATCCACCACCCGGCGCAACAGCCGCCCGGCGATGCGCGGCGTACCACGGGCGCGCTTGGCGATCTCCAGCGCGCCCTCGTCCTCGGCAGGCGCACCCAGCTTGATCGCGTTCTTGGTCACGATGCTGTGCAACTCGTCGACCGTATAGAACTGGAGCCGCGTGGGAATGCCGAAGCGGTCGCGCAGCGGCGTGGTCAGCAGCCCCAGCCGCGTGGTGGCGCCGACCAACGTGAAGGGCTGCAATTCGATGCGCACCGTGCGCGCGGCTGGCCCCTCGCCGATCACGAGGTCCAGCTCGAAATCCTCCATCGCCGGGTAAAGCACCTCTTCGACCACCGGGTTCAGCCGGTGAATCTCGTCGATGAACAGCACATCGCGCGCTTCGAGGTTGGTCAGGATCGCCGCCAGATCGCCCGCCTTGGCCAGCACCGGGCCGGACGTCATGCGGAAATTCACCCCAAGCTCACGCGCCATGATCTGCGCGAGCGTCGTCTTGCCCAGACCGGGCGGGCCGTGAAACAGCGCATGGTCCATCGCCTCGCCCCGCCGCCGCGCGCTTTCGATGAACACGCTCAGGTTCGCGCGCGCCTCGGCTTGCCCGATGAAATCGCTCAAGGACTGCGGACGCAACGCGCGGTCCACATCCTCGGCCATCGGCTCGGGGCGCAGGGTGGGATCAGGCTCGGTCACGTCACAACCCTTCCCGCTTGGCCGCGCGCCAGCCGAAGCCGCAGGCAATCAGCATGGCGAGGTTCGCTGCGAAATCGATCAGCATTCCGGCCGAGAACAGCGGCTCGACATAGAGAAACCAGTAGTTGAAAACGAAGAACGGGAGGAGCGCGATGGCGTAGCCCAGAAAGCTCCAGCGCGTGAACCGGCTCGTCAGGATGAAAAGCGCGCACAAAAGCGCCTGCGCGCCAAACGCGCCGAGTGCCACGTTCAGGATGCGCGCGTCCAGTTGCACCTCTGGCCGGAACGCCACCAGTTGCACCGTGCCGGGCGAGATCAGCGCCCAGCCCCCGAGCACGAGGAACGGGATCGCGATCAGGATTTGCCAATGTCTAGCGGTCATGCCTTTCGCGCCCCTTCGGCCCGGTCTCGCCGCGCGAGCAGCCAAAGGCTGGATGAGCGACGCATCCTCCCTACCCCTTCGGCGCAAGCAGCTTCAAGGCCGCACGGATCAGCCCCGCCGTGTCGAGCTCCGGGTCATCGCCCAGAGCCGTGGCCACCGCGCTCGCCGCCTCACCGGGCCCGTAGCCAAGGTTCCCAAGCGCCGACAGGGCCTCCGGCTGCGCCATGTTCGCGGGGGGTGCGGGGGCCTTGGCCGCCGCCACAGGCGCCGTATCGCTTTCGACCAGCACATCGTCTGGCGCGACCGCAGCCTGCCCCGCGCCCATCGCCATGATCGTCGGCGCCTTGTCCTTCAACTCGTTCACCACGCGCTGCGCCGTCTTCGGCCCCAGCCCCTTGGCCGCCTTCACTGCGTTCCAGTCGCCCAGAGCAATCGCCCGGCTCACCCCGTCCGCGCCCAGCGTGCCCAGAATGGCGGTGGCCGCCTTGGCCCCGATCCCCTGCACCGTCATCAGAAGCCGGAACCATTCCTTCTCGACCAATGACGTAAACCCGTGCAGCTGCATCAGGTCCTCGCGCACGATCATGTCGGTATAAAGCGCCACCGCCTCGCCCGGCCCCGGCAGGCCCGCGAGCGTGCGGTCCGAGACATGGACGATATAGCCCACGCCGCGCACGTCGATCAGCACGTGATCGTCGCCCTTATAGTCGATCCGACCCGAAAGTTTCCCGATCATGCCCGCACCTTCGCCACCGCCTTGGCCAGCCGATCGCTCGACCGCGAATGATGCGCATGACACAGCGCCACGGCGAGCGCATCCGCCGCATCCGGCCCCGCGATCTCGATCCCCGGCAATTGCAGGCGCACCATGTGATCCACCTGCCGCTTGTCCGCATGGCCCACGCCGACCACCGTTTTCTTGATCGTGTTGGGCGCGTATTCCCCGACCGTCAGCCCGGCCTGCGCGGGCACCAGAAGCGCGATCCCCCGCGCCTGCCCCAGCTTCAGCGTACCCGCCCCGTCCTTGTTGACGAAGGTCTGCTCCACCGCCGCCGTATCCGGCGTGAACCGCGCCACCACGTCCGTCAGCGCATCGTAAAGCGCGAGCAACCGGTCCGACAAAGCTTCGCCCGTGCCATGACAGATCCCGTTCGCGATGTGAGAGATTCGGCTGCCCGACACGTCGATCACGCCCCAGCCGAGGTTTCTCAGCCCCGGGTCGATGCCCAATACCCGCATACTGCCGCCCCTTTTGTTCTGCTTTTGACGAAAAATTAGCACGAAACGCGAACATCTGCCAAGGTCATTCCTTTGTGACCTTGTGCGGATTTGCGACCTCGCAGGCGGAAAGCGACATCCTCAAAATCGAAACCGACGAATTCGACGGATCGGATTCCTCAAATTGTTTCAATACCTTAAACGGCCTCTTAGCTATGCGTTTTCGACAGCCAAGCCATGCAAAATCTGCATTTGTGCCGGCGTGGAAATCTCCCTATTTGCACCGGGCCGGGCGTAGAAGTTTTCAAAACGCCCATAACTTATGCAAGGAGCGCCGAAATGGCTGTCAATGTCGCCACCTACGAATTCGCCGGTCACGTTTCGCGCGTCGTCCGGTTCTTCTCCGATCTCGCCATCGAGATCGAACGCCGTCGTGCCCGCCGCATGACCCGCTCGATCCTCTCGGGCCTGACGGACGCGCAGCTGACCGACATCGGGGTGAACCGCCTCGACGTCTATCGCATGCGCTGATCCGCTACACTCACGCGAACGAAAAAGCCGCCCCGAAGGGCGGCTCGGAAAAGCCCCGCCTATTTCGGCGGGGCTTTCTCGTTTCACGCTTACGGCTCGACCGGCAGCGCCACAAAGCGCGGATCACCGCCACGGCGCACCAGAAGCAGCAGCGATTGCCGCCCCCCGTCGCGGGCCGCTTCGATCCGCTCCTCGAACTGCGCGATGCTGCTCAACTGCTGCTGACCGGCCTCGGTGATGACGTCGCCTTCGACGATGCCCTTGGCCGCAGCTTCGCTCTCAGCCTGCACCGCGATGACCACGAGGCCCTCGGCACCGGCGTCGAGCCCAAGCTCCTGCCGCAGTTCCTCGGTCATCTCCGACAGGGTGAGACCCAGAATGGTCTGCTCCTCGACCTCGGGTGCAGGCGCATCGGGGTTGGTCGACCCGCTCGTGTCGTCGGCCAGCGCATCCTCGCGCCGTCCCAGCGTCACACGCAGCGTCTGGGTCTGACCGTCGCGCATGACCACCACGCGCACCGTCTCGCCCACGCCGGAGTTGCCGACGATGCGCACAAGCTCACGGGTGTTGGCCACGTCCTCGCCCGCAAAGCTCAAGATCAGGTCGCCCGACTGCATCCCGGCGTCCATCGCCGGACCTTCGGGCACGTCGGTCACGAGCGCGCCGTCGGTGGAGTCGAGCCCCATCGCCTCGGCCACATCCGGGCTCACGTCCTGAATGCGCACGCCCAGCCAGCCGCGGCGGGTCTCGCCGAACTCCTGCAACTGGTCCACGACCTTGGTCACCACGTTCGACGCCATCGCGAAGCCAATCCCGATCGACCCACCGTTGGGCGACAGGATCGCGGTGTTCACGCCGATGACCTGACCGTCCATGTTGAACAGCGGCCCGCCCGAGTTGCCCCGGTTGATCGCCGCATCGGTCTGGAGAAAGTCGTCATAGGTGCCCTGAAGCTCACGCCCCCGCGCCGAGATGATCCCGGCGCTGATCGAAAAGCCCTGACCCAGCGGGTTGCCCATCGCCATGACCCAGTCGCCCACCCGGATCGCTTCCGAGTCGCCAAAGGCCACGTAAGGCAGCGGTTCGTCGGTTTCGACCTTGAGCAGCGCGATATCGGTGTTCGGGTCGGTGCCGATCACGGTCGCGTCCAGCTCGCCCCGGTTGCCGAAGAATTCGATGACGATCTCGTCCGCCCCTTCGATAACGTGGTTGTTGGTGACGATATAGCCGTCCTCGGAAATCACGAACCCCGACCCCAGCGCCGACGAGCGACGGGTGCGCGGGGCCTGCCCTTCGCCGTCACGGTCAAGGAAATCGCGGAAGAAATCCTCGAACGGCGAGCCTTCGGGCACCATCGGCGTGGGGCCGGTGTCCTGGCTTACGACGGTGGCGGTAGTGATGTTCACGACGGCCGGGCTCACGTTCTCGGCGAGGTCCGCGAAACTCGCGGGCCGGGTCTGCGCGTGGGCCAGCGACGTGGCGGCCAGCACCATCGTCGCGACGATGGCGAACAGGGTTGCGATCAGTTTGGGGTTCGGTCGGGTCTCGACCCTCGCCTGCGCTTTCACTGCGGTCTCCTTGGAAAATCCTGTCGGACGTTTGCTTCATCTTTCCATTTAGGAGGCGATGAGCGCAACGCAATCTTCACCACAGACCGTCACGGCGGCGTGACATGGCCCATCTGTGCCCGCTCAGCCCGCCCCGCAGACCTCAGGCCTGCGCGACCCAGACGAGGGCCACACCAAAAGCAATGGCCACCAACCCCACGATGCGCCGCTTGTCGCGGCTCATGGTGGCGATGGTGGCCAGTATGTTTTCCAGTCGTCCCGGAAGCAGGGCAAAGACCAGACCCTCGAAAACGAGGGCCAGGCCCAGCCCAAGGAACAGCCAGCTCATTCGGCGGCAGGCTGCTCTTCGTCGGTGGTCTCGCCCCCGGTCGCTTCGGTCGGCGTATCCGGCACGATGGTCTCGGCCTCGTCGCCGCCGTCCATCGTTTCAACCGCCGTCGGCACCGCCTGCCCCGCGCTCTGCGCGATCTGGGGCGAGGTGTCGGACTTCAGGTAGTTGAAGAACTCGCTGTTAGGCGAAATGACCAGCGTGGAGTTACCACCCCGGATCGAACGCTCGTAAGCGGTCATCGAGCGGTAGAAGGCGAAGAACTCGGGATCGCGGCCAAAGGCTTCGGCGTAGATCGCGTTGCGTTCGGCATCGGCCTCACCGCGAATGATATCGGCTTCGCGCTGCGCTTCCGACGTGGTCTCGACCACGGTCCGGTCGGCTTGAGCGCGCAAACGCTGCGCCGCCTCGTTACCGCGTGCGATCTCGTCCGCCGCTTCGCGCTGACGCTCGGCCCGCATCCGTTCAAAGGTGGCCTCAAGGTTCTGATCCGGCAGGTCGGCGCGCTTGATGCGCACGTCGACGACGCGAATACCCAGCGCGGCGGCCTCGTCACGCGACTGGTCGCGGATCTGGTTCATCAGCGCCACACGGTCGACCGACAGCACCGCATCCGACGGCACGCTACCCAGAACCGCACGAAGCTCGGCGTTCAGGATACGCTCCATCCGGCTGCGCGCACCGGCGATGCCCGAGGCGCCAACGGCCCGACGGAACTGCGTCGCGTCTTCGATCCGCCAGCGCGCGAACGCGTCCACCACCAGACGACGATCGTCCGCCGGGGTGACTTCGAGCGGCTCGGTGTCGAGCGGCAGGATACGGTCGTCGTATTTCGCGATCTCATGCAGGACCGGCACTTTGAAATAAAGACCCGGCTCGCCGATCTCGGCAGTAACCTCACCGAACCACAGGCGCAGCGCCTTTTCGCGTTCGTCGACGATGTAGTAGGAATTCAGGCCGATAAAGACGAGCACGGCCAGAAGCCCGAGGATGACATAGGAACGACGCATCAGTTCGACCCTCCCGCAGTAGTGGTGTTGGTCGTAGAGTTCCGGCGCAATTCGTTCAGCGGCAGATAGGGCACGACGCCCTGCTCGCCACCGACCGCATCGTCCATGATGATCTTGTCGACATCACCCAGAACCCGCTCCAGCGTTTCGATATACAGACGACGACGCGTGACCTCGGGGGCCTTGGCGTATTCGTCATAGACGGCGATAAAGCGCGCGGCCTCACCCTGTGCTTCGTTGATCACACGGGCGCGGTAGGCTTCGGCCTGTTCCAGCGTCTGCGCCGCTTCACCCCGAGCCTCGGCAACCACGCGGTTGGCATAGGCGTCGGCCTGCGATTGCAGCGTGTCGCGGGTCTGCTCGGCCGCCTGCACTTCGCGGAAGCTGTCGATGACCTCGCGCGGCGGGTCGGCGCGGTCGAAGTTCACCCGCACGATGTTCACGCCCGAGTTGTAGCTGTCGAGCGTCGACTGGATCAGTTCTTCCAGTTCCTGCGCGATCACGCCCCGGTCCCGGTTGAGGATCGGCGCCAGCGACGACCGACCGATGATCTCGCGCATGGCCGATTCCGACACGGCACGGATGGTGTTCACGGGATCGGCGAGGTTGAACACGAACTGCTCGACGTTGCCGATGTTCCAGACCACCTGATAATCGATGTCGACGATGTTCTCGTCGCCGGTCAGCATCAGACCCTCGTCCAGACCCACACCGATGTCTTCGGTGTTTTCACGGGTGACGGGATAGATTTCCTTGGTCACGACCGGCCACGGCGCAAAGTTCAGACCTTCGGTGCCGACCTGATAACGTTCGCCGAACAGAAGCTCGACCGACTGCTCCGAAGTGTCGACGCGGTAGAAGCTCGCAAACAGCCACAGCGCGACCGCCGCCAGAACCACGATCGCGACGGTGCCACGGGTGAAACGCGGGCCCGAGGGGCCTTCGCCGCCACCGGTGCGCCGGTCGCCGCCGCCCTTGCCGCCCATCAGGACGCGAAGCTGCTCCTGCCCGCGACGCATGAGGTCGTCGATCTCGGGAATGTTGCCGCCTTGCTGGCCGGGCCGGCGGCCTCCGCCGTTTTGCCCATTGCGGTCATCACCGCCGTTCGATCCGCCATTGCTGCCGCCGCGGTTTCCACCGCCGCCGCCCCAGGGTCCGCCGCTATCGCTGGCCATATGTGTAGAGTCCTCCAGAAACTGTCCGCCCATAACTGGCGGCTGAGCACTTGTTTTTCAACCCGGATCACGGGTTCTCTATGTGGTTCAATCGCTTCGCGTGGGCGATTTCATCAAGACGATTTCCTCGGCCATCGTCGGATGCACCGCCACGGCAGCGTCGAAGTCGGCCTTGGTCGCGCCCATCTTGACCGCCACGGCGGCCAGCTGGATCATCTCGCCCGCCCCGTCCGCGACGATATGACACCCGAGCACGCGCTGCGTCTCCTGGCTGACGACGAGCTTGAAAAGCGCCTTTTCCTGACGGTCGATAAAGCTCTTCTGCATCGGGCGGAAGGCGGCGGTGTAGACGTCCACCTTCTCCTGCGCGCGCGCATCCTCTTCGGTCATGCCCACGGTGCCGTATTCCGGCTGGGTGAACACGGCCGAGGCGACCAACGCGTGATCCGGCTTGGTCGGATTGCCCTTGAACACGGTCTCGACGAACGCCGCGCCCTCGCGGATCGCGACGGGGGTCAGGTTGATCCGGTCGGTCACGTCACCGATGGCGTAGATCGACGGCACGGCGGTCTGGGAATAGTCGTCCACCACGACCTCGCCCCGCGCGCCGATCTCGACGCCCAGCTCGGCCAGCCCCAGCCCATCGGAATTCGGCACCCGGCCCGTGGCCCAAAGCACCTCGTCCACCACCGCCTTGTGCTCGTCCGACCCGATCACCCGAATGCGCCCGTCGTCGCAACGCTCGAGCGCACGGGGGCTCACCCCCACCCGCAGGTCGACGCCCTGCCCAAGCATAAGCTCTGCGATATGCCCGCGCACCTCGTCGTCAAACCCGCGCAGCACCTGCGGCCCCCGATGCCATTGCGTCACTTCGACGCCCAGCCCGTTGAGAATGCAGGCGAATTCACAGGCGATATAGCCACCCCCCAGAATGAGGATCTTCTGCGGCAGCCGATCGAGGTTGAAGATCTCGTTCGACGTGATCCCCATCTCGGCCCCCGGCAGATCGGGAATGAAAGGCCGCCCGCCGGTCGCCACCAGAATGTGCTTGGCGGTGTAGCTCTGCCCGTTGGACAGTTCGACCGTATGCGCGTCCTTCACCACGGCGCGCGCGTCGTAGATGTCGGTCCCGGGCCGCGCGAGGTTGGTGCGGTAGATGTTCTCAAGCCGGGTGAGCTCGGCATGCAGGTTCGGCCGGAACTTGGACCAATCAAAGGTCCCGTCCCCCATATCCCAACCCCAGTCGCGCGCCTCGGCGGCGGCAGGCCCGAATTTCGACGCGAACACCATGAGCTTCTTCGGCACGCAGCCCCGGATCACGCAGGTCCCGCCCATACGGAACTCCTCGGCCAAGGCCACCTTTGCCCCGCTCTCCGCCGCCACACGCCCCGCGCGCACCCCACCGGAGCCGCCCCCGATGACGAAGAGGTCGTAGTCGAATGTGCTCATGGTCATCCCTTCCGATCCGTTCGCTGCGGATATTCCACACAAATCCCAAGGATGCCAGCCGCCGCGACGCAGCACAGCCTCACGTCACGGTGTGAACGGTTGCACAATCGAGCCGGCTTACGCCGGCACAGCATTTGCGCCGCCCCGCCTTCGGCAGGTCGTCGCGATAAGGGGGACCAGTCCCCCTGGTCGCATTTGCAGGCAAATGCGCCCTTACCCCCTGAGGTTTCGGGAAACAGAGAAGAGGAACGCCGTGCGCCTTTCCCTTCACTGTTCCAAAAATACTTCGGGAGAGCGCGAGAGGGCAGCGCCCTCTCGCCTTGGTCGGATTTCGCTTCAGCGAAATTCGAAATCAGATGTCGGAGAACAGGTTCTCGGGTTCGGCAAGTTCGATGAGCCCCTCGTCATGGGTGCCCTCGTTGATATCGATCACCTCGACCCGGCCGCTCTGGTGGCCGATTACGACCTTGTCGCAGATGTCGATGAACAGCCCGTTTTCGACCACGCCGGGGATCTGGTTCAGCACCATCGACAATTGCCGGGGGTTCCCGATCCGCTGCAGGTAGAGGTCTATGATATGGTTGCCCTCGTCGGTCACGAAGGGCGCCTCTCCGTTCATCCGCAGCGCGCTTGCCTGCCCCAGCACGTCGAGCGAGGCGAGCGTCTCCTCGATCAGCGCTTTGGAGGTCTGCCAGCCGAAGGGGATCACCTCGACGGGCAGCGGAAAGGCCCCGAGATGTTCGACCTGTTTCGACGGGTCGGTGATGACGATCATCTGGTCCGAGGCCGTCGCCACGATCTTTTCCTGCAGATGCGCGCCGCCGCCGCCCTTGATCAGGTTCAGGTCCATGTCGAACTCGTCCGCCCCGTCGATCGTGACGTCGAGCCAGCGCGCCTCGTCCAATGAGATCACGCGGATGCCAACCTGCCGCGCCAGCTCCGCCGTGCGTGTCGAGGTCGGCACGCCCGCGACCTTGAGCCCCTCCTCGCGCACCCGTTCTCCCAGACAGCGCACCATCCAGGCGGCCGTCGATCCCGTTCCCAGCCCCACGCGCATCCCGTCCTCGACGAAATCGACCGCGCGTTTGGCGGCCACGAACTTGGCGGTGTCGATGGGCGATAGGTTCGAGGACATGGCGGCTTCCGTGCACTTGGGTCTCGCGCTTTATAGGCAATCGGCCCCGTCGGCGCGAGAGCCGATTGTTCCCGAGGCTTGGCGAAGCGCCCGTTCGCGACCTATGCTCGCCCCATTCGACCGGAGTCCCTTATGTCGCGTCTCGCAGCCGCCGCCCTCGCCCTCTGTCTTATCAGTCCTGTCGCCTTCGCGCAGGAGGCTTTGCCCGGCCCCGACACCTCGCTCTGCGACACCGGACCGCTCGACCCCGAGGCGGTCATGGGCGACGGCTGGGCGCTCACGGTGTCGCGCTTCAAGGTCCGCACCGAAGCGTCGCCGACTTACGCTTCCGAGATCAAGCGCCTGCCCGCGCGGCTTTATTATGTGCAGGGCTATTTCACGCTTTATGGTCTGCCCGACCCGATCTCGCCCTTCACCTTTCTGGAAATGCCTCCCGATCACGGGCCGTGGCGCTGGTCGGACGACCCGGTGCTCACCCTGCCCGACGATCCCGAAGTCGGGCGGTCGAGCGCGGATGTCGAGGCGGCGATGGGCTGCACCCTGTCGCAGTTTCCCCGCCTCGCATCCTCGGTCGAGACCACATCGGACGACGGGCGGCAGTTCACCCACACCGTGATGCTGGTCGCCCTGTCCGAACGCATGATGATCGGCGCGTGGGACTGGCGGTCGCGCGATGACGGGGCGCCGATACATTATACTGCCGGGATCACGATGCTGCGCGACCCCGACTGATCCCCGCCCTTGCGACCCCGCGCGCCGCAGGTCATCTTCGGGCGACGGCCGGGGCGTGCAAATCCCCCGCCGGTCATGATTTGGAAAGGCGCCCGCGCTAAAGGGTCACCATGCAGCGTATCGGATTTCTCGCACTGGGTTGGGCCGCGCTCGCCCTCGGGGCCATCGGGGTCGTGCTTCCCGGCCTGCCGACCACGCCGTTTCTGCTGGTCGCCGCCTTTGCCTTTGGCAAGGGCAGCCCGCGGATGCGCGCCTGGCTCGTCGATCACGCCCATCTCGGCCCGCCGATCCGGGATTGGGAGGAACGTGGGGCGATCTCGCGTCGCGCCAAGACACTTGCCGTCTCGATGATGGCAGCGCTTCTGGTCCTGTCGGTGATCCTCGGCCTGTCCGGTTGGCTCATCGCCGTTCAGGCGGTCTGCATGGGCGGGGCGGCGATATTCATCCTCACCCGGCCCGACTAGGTTCCGGCATGGCGAGCACCGCTTCGATCGCCGCACCCAGATGCGCGACCGGCAGGATGATGAGCAGACCGGGGCCGGAGCTTTCGATCTCAACCACCCCCGCCGCCGCGTTCGACGTGCCCACGCGCCCCATCGGCGACAGCGTCAGGTTCTCATGCGACCACGCCAGCCCGCGCAGGTTCACCACGCGCTCGGCCATCGGAAAGACCGACACCCGCGTCCCCTCCGGCAGATCGAGCCGCACCGAACGCGGCGCATGGAAACAGATGTCGTGATCGCCCACGAGAATGCAGCGCCGCGACCAGCGCACAAGGGCATTGTAACACGCCAGTTCATGGTCCAGCCTCTTGCCCATGAACCCCGCCCCAAGGATCAGCGGCGCATCGATCGCGAGCAGCGCCTTGTCGAAATCCGTCGTGTCCTGGTCGTCGACGAAATGGACGCGCGCGGGGTCAAGTTGCGCGCGCGCCTCGGGGTCGAGCGAGTCGAGGTCTCCGATCACCGCATCGGGCATATGCCCCAGTGCCAGCGCGCGCCCGGCGGCCCCGTCGCAGCACACCAGATTCGGCGCGATCGTCAACAAATCGGAAACCGTCTCTGCGGCAAGGTTTCCCCCGCCCAACAGCGTCACCATTTCCAAATAGGTTAAAAAACCCGGATTTATGACCATCTTTGTATCCATGTCAGAAACTATCCACATTTCGGGCCAGAAAAAATACCGCGATTATCTCGGTTTTGTGCAATTTCGCGGGACAGGGCATGGTAAACCGTTCCCTGCTGGATCGGGGGAGAAAGCGAGTCAGAGATGGTGAGTTCGAGCAGGATTCTCACTGTATCATACGGGACTTTCAGCTGCACGCTGGAGGGGTTTGACGACCCGTTCTCGACGATGAAATCCATCGCCGAGTATTTCCGTGGATTGGCGGCAGATGACCGCTATTTCGGTGCGGAACCGCCGCAGCCGGATGCAGAGATGTTGCACCAGATTGCCGAGCGCGAAGTCAAGCGCCGGGTCGAGGCGCGCGTCAGTGAACATGGCGTCGTGCTGCGTCAGGCCACCGATGACGAGATGCCGGCCACCGGTCTGCTCACCGGCGCCGCTGCGCCTTCCGTCGACGACGAAACCGCCCGTCAGGCCGATGAGGCCCGCCTGCGCGCCGCCGAGGAAGAAGCCGAACGTCAGGCTGCCGAAGTGGAACGCCGCGCCGAAGAGGCCGCCGCCGCGCGCGCCGCCGAGGAAGAAGCCGCGCGACTCGCTGCGCAGGCTGAAGCCGCCCGTGCCGCCGAAGAAGACGCCGCGCGCGCCGAAGCCGCCCGGATCGAGGCCGAGGCAGAGGCCGCCCGCAAGGCACAAGAGGAACAGGACCGCCGCGCCGAGGCCGAAGCCGAAGCGCAGCGCCGCCGCGCCGAAGCGGAAGCCGAGGACGCGCAGCGCCGTGCCGAAGCTGAGGCCGCGGCCGAACCCCGCCGTGCTGCCGAAGAGGAAGAGGACGCACAGGCCGCCTCGGTCACCGACCGTATCGCCCGCATCCACGCGGTCGCCGACACCGGCGCCGACGACTATTCCGAAGACGAGCACGCCGACGACTATTTCCGCGACGACGAAGACGACGACATCTTCGAAGAGGCCATGCTGGCCGAAGACGCCGACGAAATCCTGCCGATCGACATGGAAGATGACGCGGACGACGATGACGCCGAGACCGCAGAAGCGGACGACGATGACGACATCTCGGCCCTGCTCGGCAAGGTCGCCGATGAGGCGACCGACGACAGCGACGACGACGAAGCGCTCGCCGATGAGGCGACCGAAGACACCGCCGCCGAGACCACCGACGAGACCACCGACGAGAAACCGGCCGAGGTTGCCGTGGACCTGAGCGCGCTGGCCGGCGATTTCGCCGCAGCCGCGCCGCTTGAGGACGATCTGGCCCAGGACGATCTGGCAGAGGCCGATGAGGCGCAGGCCGAAGAGGCCGCCGCCGTGGTGCCCGCGCCGACCCAGACGCCCGCCACCGCCCCGCGCCGTCCGATCGCCCGCGTCGTGCGCGTGCGCCGCCCCTTTGCCAAGGATGCCGCACCCGCTCCGCAGCAGATCGAAGCCAAGGCGGCCGAACTCGAAGCGCCCTACGATCCCGACGAAGACGACTTCACCGTGCCGGGCGAAAGCACCCTCACGGCCGAAGACGAAGCCGCCCTGATCGCCGAACTGGCCGAGGTCGAGCGTGATGCGCGTGACGCAGCCGACGACGCCGGGGACGATTTCAACGCGGCCCGCGCCGCGCTGGCCACCGACGAAGAAGAGGACGAAGACGACAACGTAGCTGAGGACGAGGCCGAAGCCGAACAGGACGAACCCGACCTCTCCGCCCTCGACATCGAGCCGGAGGAAGCGCCGGAAGATCGCATCCACGACGACCGCAAGGCGCAGGTTGCGCCCTTCGCCGAAGTGGACATGGGCGAAACCGACCGCGCGATCGACCGCATCCTCGAAAAGACCAACTCGCAGCTCGCCACCGGCGAAAGCACCCGTCGCCGCAACGCGATCCAGCACCTCAAGGCTGCGGTTCAGGCCAAGCGCGCCGACCGTGACGAGGTGGACGAGGCGCTCGACTCGATCGACGCCACGCCGCTCAAGAACGACGACTACCGTGACGACCTCGCCCGCGTGGTGCGCCCGCGCCGCCCGCAGGCCGATGCCGATCGCCCGAAACGCCGTCTGGCCCCGCTGGTTCTGGTGTCCGAGCAGCGCGTCGATCAGTCCGACGTGATGGTCGAAGAGCCCGCCCAGCCGTCGCGCCCCGCCGCCGTCGCCAAACCTGCCCGTCCGGTGCGCCCCGTGCGCCCACGCCGCGTGGGCAAGTCGAACCTCGCCATGCAGGACGTGCCGGAAGAGGCGCAAGAGGATGAGGGCGAAGAGGCCAGCGACAACATGACCTCGGGCTTCCGCGCCTTCGCCGCCGATCTCGGCGTCGACGGTATCGAGGACACGCTCGAAGCCGCCACGGCCTTCGTTACGCAGGAAGTGGGCCGCCCCTGGGCTACCCGTCCGCAAATCATCTCGCTCGCCCTCGCCGCTACGCCGGGGATCGGGCGCGAAGCGGCTCTCACGAGCTTTGCGCAACTGCTGCGCTCCGGTCAGATCCTCAAGGTCCACCGGGGCCAGTTCGTCCTGTCGGAAGACAGTTTGTATTACGAGTGAAACGCTGCCGCGTTAGGGGATGTCGGAAACGGCGGGGGTCAAACCCCGCCGTTTTTCTTTAGTCGTCCTGCCGGTCTTCGGGCGGCATCGCGGCGACGCCTTTGAAGAGCGTCTTGAACGGCAAAATCCACGCGATCCCCAGCACGACAAAGACCACCAGTTCGACCAGAATCGAGTCGCGGTTGATCAGGTCGGCAAGGTTCACCGCCACGATGATCCAGAGCGGCAGACCGATCACCAGAACGACCAGCGACCAGCGTTTGCGGGCTTTCAGCGACAGGGCCATAGGCTCTCCTTTCGTGGGGCTTACGCCCTTAGTCCGCGAACGGATCGGTGACGAGGATCGTGTCCTCACGCTCCGGGCTCGTGGACAACAGCGCGACCGGGCATTCGATCAGTTCCTCGACCCGGCGCACATATTTGATCGCCGCCGCCGGAAGATCGGCCCAGCTACGCGCACCTTCGGTCGACTCGCTCCACCCTTCGAGCTCTTCATAGATCGGGGTGCAACGCGCCTGCTCGTCGGCGGCGGTCGGCAGATAGTCCAGCCGCTTGCCGTCCAGCTCATAAGCCACGCAGATTTTCAGCGTCTCGAACCCGTCCAGCACGTCGAGCTTGGTCAGGCAGATGCCGTTGATGCCCGAAATCGCGCAGGTCTGACGCACGAGGGCAGCATCGAACCAGCCACACCGGCGCTTGCGCCCGGTGGTGGTGCCGAATTCATGCCCGCGCGTGCCCAGACGGTCGCCATCCTCGTCGAACAACTCGGTCGGGAACGGCCCCTCACCCACGCGGGTGGTATAGGCTTTGACGATGCCCAGCACATAGTCGATCGCCCCCGGCCCCATGCCGACACCCGTGGCCGCCTGCCCGGCGATCACGTTGGACGAGGTGACGAAGGGATAGGTGCCGAAATCGATGTCGAGCAGCGCACCCTGCGCCCCCTCGAACAGGATCCGGTTGCCCGCCTTGCGCTTTTCATTGAGCACCTTCCAAGCCGGTGCCGCGTATTCGAGGATCTTCGGCGCGATCTCTTTCAACTGCGCAATCAGCGCGTCGCGGTCGACCTCTTCCACACCCAGCCCTTTGCGCAGCGGGTTGTGGTGCTGCAGCGCCCGGTCCACCCGCGCCTCCAGCGTCGCGTCGTCGGCCAGGTCGGCGACCCGGATCACCCGGCGCCCCACCTTGTCCTCATAGGCCGGGCCGATGCCGCGCCCCGTGGTACCAATCTTGGTCCCCGTGCTCGCAGCTTCTTCGCGCGCGCGGTCAAGTTCGCCGTGGAACGGCAGGATGAGCGGCGTGTTCTCGGCGATCATCAGCGTTTCCGGCGTGATCTCGACGCCCTGCTTGCGGATCGTCTCGATCTCCCCCAGCAGATGCCACGGGTCCAGCACCACGCCGTTGCCGATCACCGACAGCTTGCCGCCGCGCACCACGCCCGAAGGCAGCGCATGCAGCTTATAGACCGTGCCGTCGATGACGAGCGTGTGGCCGGCGTTATGCCCGCCCTGGAACCGGCAGATCACGTCGGCTCGCTCGCTGAGCCAGTCCACGATCTTGCCCTTACCCTCGTCGCCCCACTGGGCGCCTACGACGACTACGTTGGCCATGACGTTTCCTCTGTCGGTAAACCCGCGCCCGTATAACCAAGCCCGCGCCCCGGCGAAAGGCCAATCCCACGCCCGCCCCCGGCAAATCCCCGCTGCAATTCCCACAGGCTTTGGGGTTGCGACCGAACGCCGTTCCCCCTAGATAGCCCCATCGGAACACTGACCCCCGGAAGGCCACCGAAGACTCATGGAAAACGTCCTGCTCGTCATCCTTCTCCTGCTCGCACTGTCGCTCATTGGCGTGGTGCTCCTGCAACGCTCTGAGGGCGGCGGGCTCGGCATGGGCGGTGGTGGCGGTGGCGGCGGCGTGATGTCGTCGCGCGGCGCGGCCACGGCCCTGTCGAAACTGACCTGGATTCTCGGCATCTCCTTCCTCGTCGCCTCGCTCGGTCTCACGATCATCTCGGCGCGGAATTCGGCGGACAGCTCCGTGACCGACCTCATCGTCGCCCCGTCCTCAGGGAATGGCGACGCGGCACCCGCAACGCCGGGCCTGCCGGACGTGTCCGACATGATGCCGTCGCAGAACAGCGACGCACCGGCGGCACCGCCCCGCGCCGACTAAGCGCGGCTCTTCGACGCCCCCACCCCTCACCGGGTGGGGTGACTCCTCACCACTCTACTAGCTGTTGATAAGCCGGAAAAACCGGCCACATCATATTGCGGTTTGCTTGCCACAAGCGCGGGAATCGGCTATTCCGAAATCCCGTGATGATGGGTTTTTGTGCCGTGACCAACCGGCCAAAGCGCACCGCATCCAATCAAGAATCACGGGGGCAGCCCTTACATGGCACGTTACATCTTCATCACCGGCGGCGTGGTCTCTTCGCTTGGCAAGGGCCTCACGGCGGCGGCACTTGGCGCGTTGTTGCAAGCGCGCGGCTTTTCCGTCCGCATGCGCAAGCTGGACCCCTACCTGAACGTCGATCCGGGCACGATGTCGCCCTTTGAACACGGCGAGGTGTTCGTCACCGACGACGGCGCCGAAACCGACCTCGACCTCGGGCACTACGAACGCTTCACCGGCGTCGCGGCCCGCGCGACCGACAGCGTCTCGTCGGGCCGCATCTATACCAACGTGCTCGAAAAAGAGCGGCGCGGCGACTACCTCGGCAAGACCATTCAGGTGATTCCGCACGTCACCAATGAGATCAAAGACTTCATCGAGATCGGCGATGACGAGGTCGATTTCATGCTCTGCGAGATCGGCGGCACCGTCGGCGATATCGAGGCGCTGCCCTTCTTCGAGGCGATCCGCCAGTTCAGCCAAGAGCGCCCGCGCGGCCAATGCATCTTCATGCACCTCACGCTGCTCCCCTATCTCGCGGCCTCCGGCGAGCTCAAAACCAAACCGACGCAGCACAGCGTCAAGGAGCTGCGCTCCATCGGCATCGCGCCCGACGTGCTGGTCTGCCGCGCCGAGCACCCGATCCCGGAAAAGGAACGCGCCAAGATCGCGCTGTTCTGTAACGTGCGTCCCGACAGCGTCATCCCGGCCTACGACCTTAAGTCGATCTACGAAGCCCCGATGTCCTTCCACCACGCCGGTCTCGATCAGGCCGTGCTCGACGCCTTCCAGATCAGCCCGGCCCCCGCGCCCAACATGACCCGTTGGGAAGACGTCGAGGACCGCATCCATAATGCCGAGGGCGAGGTCAAAATCGCCATCGTCGGCAAATACGTGCAGCTCGAAGACGCCTATAAGTCGATCAAAGAGGCGCTGACCCACGGTGGCATGGCCAACCGGGTCAAGGTCACGACCGAATGGGTCGATGCCGAGATTTTCGAAAAAGAAGACCCGGCCCCGCATCTCGACGGCTTCCACGCGATCCTCGTCCCCGGCGGGTTTGGCGAGCGTGGCACCGAGGGCAAGATCCGCGCCGCCCAGTTTGCGCGCGAGCACAAGGTGCCCTACCTCGGCATCTGTCTCGGCATGCAGATGGCGGTGATCGAAGCGGCCCGCAACGTGGTCGGCCTGACCGACGCCGGGTCCGAGGAGTTCGACCACGAAGCCGGGAAAAAGCGTTTTACCCCCGTGGTTTACCACCTCAAGGAATGGGTGCAGGGCAACTATACCGTCAAGCGCAAGGTGTCTGACGACAAGGGCGGCACCATGCGTCTGGGCGCCTATACCGCCGCGCTGAAAGAGGGCTCCAAGGTTGCCGAAGTCTATGGCACCACCGCGATCGAAGAGCGCCACCGCCACCGCTACGAGGTCGACATCAAGTACCGCGAAGAGCTTGAGGCCAAGGGCCTGTGCTTCTCCGGCATGTCGCCCGATGGCCGCCTGCCCGAGATCGTCGAATGGCAGGATCACCCGTGGTTCATCGGCGTGCAGTACCACCCGGAACTGAAATCCAAACCGTTCGAGCCCGCGCCGCTGTTTGCCGATTTCGTGCGCGCCGCAATCGAACAGGAGCGGCTCGTCTAAGGTGCTGTCCTACCAGCACATCTTCCACGCGGGCAATCTGGCCGACGTGCACAAGCACGGGCTGCTCGCGTGGGTGCTGGACTACCTGACGCAGAAAGACAAACCGCTCTCCTACATCGAAACCCATGCCGGGCGGGGCCTTTATCGCCTCGACGCGCCCGAGGCGGTCAAGACCGGCGAAGCGGCGGCGGGCATCGCGCGCGTGGCCGACTGGTTCGGCCCCGACCATCCCTACACCCGCGCCCGCGACTGGGTGACTTCTGAATACGGCCCGACCGCCTATCCCGGCTCGCCCCTCATCGCCGCGCACCTCTTGCGCCCCAGCGACTCGCTTCGCCTCGCCGATCTGCACCCGCAGGAAAGTGCGGCCCTGTCCAAGGTGATGCGCCCCTTGGGTGCCAAGGTCGAACAGCGCGACGGGGTCGAGATGGCAATGGCCGTCACCCCCCCCGATCCGCGCCGCGGCCTGCTGCTCATCGACCCGTCGTGGGAGATGAAATCGGACTATGAAACGCTCCCGAAAGCCATCGCGCAGATCGCGCGCAAATGGCCCGTGGGCGTTGTTTTACTGTGGTATCCGATCCTGACCGACGACCGGCACGCCAAGATGGTACGCACACTCAACACCCAGCACCCCGAGGCGCTGGTGAGCGAAGTGCGTTTCCCCCCATCCCGCCCCGGTCACGGCATGGTCGGCTCCGGCCTGTTCGTGCTCAACCCGCCGTGGGGCATGGCGGACGAAGCAGGTAAGCTGAAAGAAAACTTCGACAGATTGGGAGGCTGACATGCCCAAAGGATACTGGATCGGCCGCGTCGATGTGGACGACCCCGAAGTCTACATGACCTATGTGGCCGCCAACGCCTCGGCCTTCGCCAAATACAAGGCGCGCTTTCTCGTGCGCGGCGGTGAACATCGCGTCGCCGAGGGCACCGCCCGCGCGCGCAACGTGGTCATAGAGTTCCCCAGCTACGCCGACGCGCTCGCCTGCTACGACAGCCCCGAATATCAGGCCGCCAAGGCGCTGCGCGACCCGGTTTCGACCGGCGACCTCATCATCATCGAGGGCTTCGAGGTCTGAGGGAACCCGCCCCGGTCCCCGAAAGTTGACACCGGCACGCTGGAAAGCGCGCACAAACCGGCCTAAGTGGAGAGCTATGTTCGACAAAATTCTTTCCTCCCTCTTCGGCTCCGCCCCGCAAGAGCTCCCGCCCGAAGACGCCCGCGTGGCACTGACCGCCCTGCTCGTGCGCATCGCCCGCTCCGATGGCAATTACGAAGAGGTCGAGAAAGACACGATCCGCCGGATCGTCGCCGGACGCTACGACCTCACCCCGGAACTGGCTCAGGACCTCATCCTCCACGCCGAAGAGCTGGAAAGTCAGGCCCCCGACACCGTCCGCTTCACCGAAGCGATCAAGGATGCCGTGCCTTACGAGGACCGCACCAGCGTGGTGGCTGCCGCCTGGCAGGTCGTGCTCGCCGACGGTGACCGCGCCGACGAAGAGGACGCGTTGATGCGCCTCATCGCCAAATTCCTCGGCGTGTCGGACCGCGACAGCAACATCGCCCGGCAAAAGGCGACGGGCTGACCCCCACTGCCCAATTTCGCGCCGTTTGACCCCACGGCAGGCAACACCCGCCCACGCGGCGGGCAATCTATCGTTGCAATGCCATTCGATTTCGTCCCTACTCGGGCCTCGAAACCGATATGATCAAAAACCGTGCCGAACGCTGAACCGCCCGTCATAGAAATCAAGGACCTGCACAAGAGCTTTGGCGAGCTCGAGGTGCTCAAAGGGGTCAGCCTCTCCGCCCCGCGCGGCCACGCGATCTCGATGATCGGGTCGTCGGGCTCGGGCAAATCCACGCTCCTGCGCTGCTGCAACCTGCTCGAGGACAGCCAATCCGGCGAAATCCTGTTCGAGGGCGAGCCGATCCGCTGGCACGGCACCGGCCTGAACCGCCGCCCCGCCGACCGCAATCAGGTCACGCGCATCCGCACGAACCTGTCGATGGTGTTCCAGCAGTTCAACCTCTGGTCCCACATGACGATCCTCGAAAACGTCATGGAGGCCCCCGTCACCGTGCTGGGCCGCCCGAAGAAACAGGTCGAAGAGGCCGCGCGCGGCTATCTCGCCAAGGTCGGCATCGGCGACAAATGCGACGTCTACCCGGCGCAGTTGTCCGGCGGCCAGCAACAACGCGCCGCCATCGCGCGCGCGCTTTGCATGGAGCCCAAGGCGCTCCTCTTCGACGAACCCACCTCCGCCCTCGACCCCGAGCTCGAGCAGGAAGTGGTCCGCGTCATCAAGGCCCTCGCCCAAGAGGGCCGCACCATGATCATCGTGACCCACGACATGCGCATGGCCGCAGACGTGGCCGATCACGTGGTCTTTCTCCACCAAGGAAAGATCGAGGAAGAAGGGCCGCCGCAAGAGCTCTTCTCCAACCCGAAATCGGAACGGCTCAAGGGCTTTCTGTCCGCCACCGTTCCGGCATAACCACAGCAAGGGAGCCAAGAATGAACAAGCTGATCCTCACGGTCGCCGCACTGGCACTGACCACCGGCACCGCCTTCGCACAGGATGTCGTGCGCATGGGCACGGAAGGGGCCTACCCTCCGTACAACTTCCTCAACGATGACGGCGAAGTCGACGGGTTCGAGCGTGAACTGGGCGACATGCTGTGCGAATCCGCCGGCCTGACCTGCGAATGGGTCACCAACGAGTGGGATTCGATCATCCCGAACCTCGTCTCGGGCAACTACGACACCATCATCGCCGGCATGTCGATCACCGCCGAACGGGACGAAGTCATCGACTTCACCCAGGCCTATTTCCCGCCCGACCCCTCGGCCTTCGCCGCCATGTCCGACGCCTTCGACGGCACCGGCGTGATCGCGGCCCAGACCGGCACCATTCAGGCAAGCCACGTCGCCAGCATGGACGGCGCCACGCTGGTCGAATTCGCCACCCCCGATGAAACCATCGCGGCGGTGAAGAACGGCGAAGCCGACGCGGTTCTGGCCGACAAAGCCTTTCTCGAGCCGATCGTGGCCGAAGACAGCGAGCTGATGTTCGCAGGCGAAGACGTCATGCTGGGCGACGGCATCGGCCTCGGTCTGCGCGAATCCGACACCGAGCTGAAAGCCACCTTCGACGAGGCGATCACCGCCATGAAAGAGGATGGCTCGCTCAACGAACTCATCACCAAATGGTTCGACGGGATGGAAGGTCCTTACTGATCTGACAGCGAAGGGCGGCTCACGGGCCGCCCTTCACGCATCCGATGGACACCTGCGCCGAACCCCAGAGCCTTCAGGGCCTCGACTGGCTTGCCTGCTACCTCACCAGCGGCAAGCACATCCTGTTCTACCAGTCCTTCGGGACGGTGATGCTGCTTCTCCTCATCACCGCCCCCGTGGCGCTCGCCTTCGGCTTTCTGGGGGCCTCCGCCGCCCGCTCGCCGGTCGCGCCGTTTCGCTGGTTCGGCAAGGGCTATACCTCCATCGTCCGGGGCGTCCCGGACATCGCCTTTTTCCTCTTCTTCGTCATCGCGCTGGATCAAGCCTTCGAATGGCTGCGCCATCAGGTGAAATGCCCCGACTGGGACATGCCCATTCGTCAGGGCAGCGACTTCGTGGTCTGCGCACAGGCCAAACTGCCGCTCTCGACCTCGCCGCAATGGGTGCATGAAACCTACGGCTTCGCGCTTGCCGTCCTGACCTTCGCCATCGTCTTCGGCGCCTTCGCGGCCAACGTCCTCTTCGGCGCCATGCGCAGCGTGCCGCGCGCCCAGATGGAAACCGCCGAGGCCTACGGCTTCACCCACCGCCAAGCTTTCTGGCGCATCCTCGTGCCGCAGATGTGGCTTTACGCCCTGCCCGGCCTGTCGAACCTCTGGATGATCCTGATCAAGGCTACGCCGCTTCTGTTCCTTCTGGGTGTCGAAGACATCGTCTATTGGGCGCGCGAGCTTGGCGGCTCCAAAACCGCCCGCTTCTCCGACTACCCCCACGGCGACTGGCGGATGTACTATTTCGGCGCACTCCTCGTCTTCTACCTGCTCCTGACCAAGGTGTCGGAGCTGGTGCTCGACAAACTCATGGCCCGCCTCAGCCACGGTCAGGCCACCGCCGCCGGCGAAGCCGCGCGAAAGGCCGCAACATGAGCTGCCGCGACACGATCTCCGACTACGCGCTGCGCTCGCTCGGCATTGGCGAACGGCTCCTACCCAGCACCGACTTCACGCTCTGCCAGCAGTTCACCCTGATCGGCTCCGGCATGATCTGGAACATCTACTTCGGCGTCTTGGCCCTCAGCTTCGGCTTCTTCCTGTCGATCGCCGTGGCGCTCGGTAAATCCGCCGCGAACCCGCTTCTGCGCAAGCCCGCCGAATGGTTCATCTTCCTCTTCCGTGGCTCGCCGCTCTTCATCCAGTTCTTCTTCGCCTATTTCGCCTTCCTGTCGCTGAAACAGACCCACCCGATCTTCGACCCGCTGACCTCGGCCGCCTTCGGCGCCACCATCGTGCTGTTCCTCAACACTTCGGCCTATGCGGGCGAAATCTTCTATGGTGCCCTGAAAGCGATCCCCAAAGGCGACCTCGAGGCCGCCGACGCCTATGGCATCATGGGCTGGAAGCGCTTCCGCCGGATCACCTTCCCGACCATGCTGCGCCTCGCCTGGCCCGCCTACACGAACGAGGCGATCTTCCTCTTCCACGCCACCGCGCTCGTGTTCTTCTCGGGCTTCCCGGCCTGGCAGCAACGCGGCGACGCGCTCTATTACGCGAGCTACTTTGCGGACAAGACCTTCAACCCCTTCGTCCCCTATCCGATCCTCGCCTTCTACTTCATCCTGCTGACCCTCACGGTCATCACGATCTTCGGCGCGATCAACCGCCGCCTCACCCGCCACCTGCCCCAGGAAAACCGCCCGAAACTGCGCCTGCGCCCGATGCTGGTGCGCTGACCGCACCTCTTTCCGGTCCCAAATATCCCGGGGGGTGTGGGGGGCTGGCCCCCCACATGGGGCGGATTGGGCGCAAGCCCAATTCGCAATCCAAACACCCCGCTTGCCGCCTCAGCGCCCCTCGTCTAGTGTCGCCGCGAGATTTGATCAAATCGAGGCTCCATGCTTATCGGCATCCTGCAAACCGGCCACATGCCGGACGCGCTCATCGGCGAGACGGGCGACTATTCCGACATGTTCGAACGGCTCTTTTCCGGCCACGGCTTCACCTTCCGCACATGGAACGTGGTCGACGGCGACTTTCCTGACGGGGCCGACGCCGCCGACGGCTGGCTCATCACCGGCTCGCGCCACGGCGCCTACGAGGATCACGACTGGATCCCCCCGCTCGAAGATCTGATCCGCGCCATCGCCGCCTCCGCCCGTCCGATGGTGGGCATCTGCTTCGGCCACCAGATCATCGCGCAGGCGATGGGCGGCAAGGTCGAGAAATTCCGCGGCGGCTGGTCCGTCGGGCGGCAGACCTACGACTTCGGCGACACGGAACTGGCGCTGAACGCCTGGCATCAGGATCAGGTCACCGAACTGCCCGAGGGCGCGCAGGTCATCGCCGAAAGCGACTTCTGCAAGAACGCCGCGATGGTGATCGGCGACAGCATCCTCACCGTCCAGCCGCACCCCGAATTTCGCGCCGACGTGATGCAGGGCCTCATCGAACACCGCTCCGCCGCCGTGCCGCCCCCTCTCGTGGATGAAGCGCGCGCCAATGTGGCGAAACCCACCGACAACGACGAACTGGCCGACCGGATGGCCGCGTTCCTCAAGAAAGGGGCCAAGTGATGGCCAGTGACTGGACAACCGGACTGCCCGAAGCGGCACAGGCCTATCTCGACGGGCGCCGTCTGGACGAGGTCGAATGCATCATCGCCGACCTCCCCGGCATCGCGCGGGGCAAGGCGGTGCCTGCGGGCAAATTCGCGCGCCAGAACTACTTCCACCTGCCGGATTCGATCTTCTACCAGACCATCACCGGCGACTGGGGCGAAGCTGCGGGGGACGAGGGCTTCATCGAACGCGACATGATCCTGCGCCCCGACATGACGACCGCCACGGCGGCGCCCTGGACCGCGGACGTCACGCTACAGGTGATCCACGACGCCTTTGATCGCAACGGCGACCCGATCCCCTATTCGCCGCGCAACGTCCTGCGCCGGGTCGTGGACCTCTACAAAGCCCAGGGCTGGAAACCCGTGGTCGCGCCCGAGATGGAGTTCTTCCTCGTCGCCCGCAACCTCGACCCGGCCAAGAAGATCGAGCCGATGATGGGCCGTTCGGGCCGCCCCGCCGCCGCGCGTCAGGCCTATTCCATGACCGCCGTGGACGAGTTCGGCCCGGTGATCGACGACATCTACGACTTTGCCGAAGCGCAGGGGTTCGAGATCGACGGCATCACGCAGGAGGGCGGCGCGGGCCAGTTGGAAATCAACCTGCGCCACGGCGACCCGGTGAAGCTCGCCGATGAAGTGTTCTACTTCAAACGCCTGATCCGCGAGGCCGCGCTGCGCCACGACTGTTTCGCCACTTTCATGGCCAAACCGATCGCGGATGAACCCGGCTCGGCCATGCACATCCACCACTCGGTGGTGGAAATGGACACCGGCAAGAACATCTTCGCAGGCCCCAACGGCGGCGACACGGACGCGTTCTTCACCTTCATCGGAGGGCTGCAAACCCACCTGCCCTCGGTCATCGCCGTGATGGCGCCCTATGTGAACAGCTACCGCCGCTACGTGCGCGACCACGCCGCGCCCATCAACCTCGAATGGGGCCGCGACAACCGCACCACCGGCATCCGCATCCCGCTCTCCGGCCCCGACAGCCGCCGGATCGAAAACCGCCTCACCGGCATGGACGCGAACCCCTATCTCGCCATGGCCGCCTCGCTCGCCGCAGGCTACCTCGGCATGATGAACGAGACCCGCGCCGAGGCGCAGTTCAAGGGCGACGCCTATGACGGCGAAGAGGTGATCCCTCACGACCTCTGGTCCGCACTCGACCTTTTCGAGGAAGCGACCGAGATGCACGAGGTGCTCGGCCCCGAGTTCGCGCGCGTCTATTCCATCGTGAAGCGCACCGAGTATCAGGAGTTCCTGTCGGTCATCAGCCCGTGGGAACGCGAGCACCTGCTTCTGAACGTCTGAACGACGATTCGCCCCCGCATAGTCAGACCTGCCGACGAACGCTCCGCCGGCGGGTCTTTGCGTTAATTTCCCCAGCCGCTCCAACGCCTTAAGAAGGTCAGGGTATCCACACCCTACCCGGCCTTCATTTTTCTTTGCTTGCTTTCATGCGGGTGTTACACTTTTCCCGAATATCACCTTCGGAAAACCCGAAAAGGATACGAGCATGACCCTGGGGCCCAACGTTTACGACGCCGAACCCATTCCCGAAGCCGCCCGTGCCGAGATCGACCGGCTGCTGCAATCGGGTGACCTCTTCCGCTACACCGCCCCGCAGGATGCGCCGGTGGCGCTGCTGGAGCGTGAGTTCGCCGACATGATGGGCGCGAAATACGCGCTCGCCGTCGCCTCCTGCTCCGCCGCCCTGTTCATCTCGCTGAAAGCGCTCGGCCTGCCCCGCGACACCAAGGTTCTGGTTCCGGCCTTCACCTTCGCCGCCGTGCCGTCCTCGGTCGTTCACGCCGACTGCGTGCCGGTGCTGGTGGACGTGGCCGACAACTACCGCATCGACATGGCGGATTTTGAACGCAAACTGACGGACGAGATCGGCGCGGTCATCATCAGCCACATGCGCGGCCACACCTCGGACATGGATGCCATCATGGCGCTCTGCGACGCGCGCGGCATTCCGGTCATCGAAGACGCGGCCCACTCGCTCGGCACGCTCTGGCATGGCGAAAAGATCGGCAAGATCGGCAAGATCGGCTGCTTCTCGTTCCAGTCCTACAAGATGCTGAACGCGGGCGAAGGCGGGGTGCTCATCACCGACGACGCCGAGATCATCGCCCGCGCGGTTATCATGTCCGGTGCCTACGAGCACAACTGGAAGAAGCACAAAGGCCCGCACGGCGACAACACGACCGAGTTGGAAGAGGCCTTTGGCCGCTGGCAGAACAAACTGCCGCTCTACAACACGCGCTTGTCGAACCTCTCGGCCGCCGTGATCCGCCCGCAGATCCCCGAGCTTGAGCGCCGCGTCACCGACGGTCTGCGCAACCACGACTACGTGGCCGCCAAGCTGAACGAAAGCCCGTGGATCGACGTGCCCGCGCCGCTCGCGCCCGAGACCCGCGCACCGGATTCGATCCAGTTCAACCTGATCGACATGACCGACGACGAAACCCGCGCCTTCATGGATGCCGCCAAAGCGCGCGGCGTGTCGGTGCAGGTCTTCGGCATGCACACCGACAACGCCCGCGCCTATTGGAACTGGGAATTCATCGGCCCGCAGGGCGAGCTTCCGGGCACCAAGAAGATGCTGATGCGTGCCTGCGACACCCGCCTGCCCGTGCGTCTGAAGAAGCCGCAACTCGACTTCATCGCCGACGCGCTGGTCGCAGCCGCTCAGGACGTGAAAGAGGCCGCGAGCGCCTCGGTCGCCGCGCAGTAATCGGCCATCAAAGCCATCTGAAAGGCCGCTCCTCGGAGCGGCCTTTTTCATGTCCGGCTCAGGCAGGCAAAGGCACCGGGAACAGCCGGTCATAGGCCCAGTTGAACGCGAAGGCATAGACCAGATAGAAGCCCGCGAAGCCCAGATCCATCATCAGCGCCTGCCACAGCGTCAGCTCCAGATACCACGCCATGAACGGCAGGAGCACGGTGAGCAGCCCCGCTTCGAACATCAGTGCATGGACCACACGCAGCCCGATGCTCTTTTCGGTCGTGCCGCGCCGCCAGCGCAGCACCAGATCGAAGATGAGGTTATAGGCCATGTTCCACAGCGTCGCGAGCGTTGCGCTCACCACGCCGACGACACCGATATGATGAACCGGCATATGAAACAGAACCGCCCCCAACGGCACCACGAGGCCGAGGGCGATGAATTCAAAGACAAGCGCGTGGCGCAGACGATCGAGCGGAGAGCGCATGGATATGCTCCGAGTGCTTAGCGGGTCGTCCCGGTCTTGATCCATTGGGAGGAAGGTCGTCCTTGCACCACGACAGATGGCACCCGACTGCCCCCGTTTCAAGGCATCGAAACCGCCCGGATCGGGCGGGTTGCCCGATGGCAACCACCCGCGGGACGCACCGTGGCGTGGGCGGTGAAGGCACCGCGCGCAGCGTTAAGGCTTGACGTTATAATTACCTGATTTCAAACGATTATCTTTACCGCGGTAAAGGTTTTTGACGTCACAGGACCCGGTAACGCGTCGTCAGGAACCCGGCCTCGGTCTTTTCCGCCTGTTCGAGCTTCAGGTCGATATCGCGTTCGAGCGGACCGAACAGCGACAGCCCCTGCCCCAACAGGATCGGAATGATCGTGATCGTCAGGTCCGAGATCAGGCCCGCGCGCAGAAAGCTGTGAACCACCGCGCCGCCGTCGACATAGGCGCGTTTCCAGCCCTCGATCTCGACCATCTCCATCAGCGCTTCGGGGCTCTGGCGCGTCACCTCGACCTGCGCGCGCCGCGCCTTGGGCACGTCCTCGCGGGTCAGGGACTTGCTCATCACCCGGATCGGCGTGTCGCCATAGACCCACTGGTCGAACCCCATGACGGTGCGAAACGTCCCCGCCCCCATGATCATCCCGTCGACCGAGCCGAAGAAAGCGCGGAACGCCGCGTCGCCGTCGGTGTCGGGCTGCTTCATCAGCCAGTCGATGCCGTGGTCGGGTCGGGCCACGAAGCCATCAAGGCTCATCGCCATGAAAACATGCCCGGTCGTCATAGAAGCCTCATCGTGTCTTTGAGCCACGGCAGACGCGCGTGGAACGGGGTCAGGATCATCTGCGCCATATGCGCCTTGAGCCGCGCCGCCACATCGCCCGGCAGATCGCCCAGCACGCCCCGGCGGGCGCTCAGTGTGATCCGGCGCGAAAACGCCGGGAACGGTAGTTCGACGATGTCCACGGCGTCGACGAACCGCTTGGCCCGCAGCACGCCCAGCGGCGTCAGGATCGTCCACCCCGCCCCGGCGGCGACCATCGACAGGATCGCGTGATAGCTGTCGAGCTCGAACCGGTGGTTCACGCGGAAGTCCTGCGTCGACAGCTGCTGCGCGATCTGGCGGCCCATGAAATGGCGCGCGGAGTATTGCACCATCGGCATGGTGCGGAGCACCTCACTCACGTCGCCTGTGGCTTTGCCCTTTGGCACCGCGGCGACGAAGGGTTCTTCGAGCAGCGGATGCACCTCGACCCCGTCGCCCGCGTCGCCCATGTCGGCGGTGACGACCACGTCGAGCGCCCGCGCCTCCAACTGGTCCATCATCCGGTGCGAGGCGCCGGTCTCCAGCAGGAATTGCGTGCGCGGCCAGGCCTGAGACAGATCGGACAAAAGCGCGGGCGTGACGTCGGCGTCGAAGTCTTCGATCATCCCGAGCCGGAACCGCGTGAGCCGGGTCATGTCGGCGGCGGCGAGTTCCGCCTTGGCCTGCTCGGCTTCGTTGATGATCGTCAGCGCACGGCGCCGGAACAACTCGCCCGCTGGCGTGCAGGTCAAAGGTCGCGCGGACCTGTCGATCAGCGTGGTGCCGACCGCAGTTTCTAGGTTGGTCAACTGCTGGCTGACGCTCGACGGGCTCGCCCCGAGCCGCCGGGCCGCCGCCGAAATCGACCGCTCATCGGCGATGGCGGCAAAGACTTCGACCCCCCATAGGGTGATGCGTCCGGCGGTTTCGACCAAGTGCGGCCCCGTATGTTGGCGCCCGGTCGCCCGGGCGTGAGCTTACATTCCGGAGAGTTTCTTTTGCAGCGCGGCGAGCTGTTTCTTTATTTCGTCGAGCTCTTCGTCCTTGCTGTCGCCCTCGCCCTCGCCATCGTCGGTCGCAGGACCGGACATGCCGCTGGGCCAGTTCGCCATCATCGCTTTCATGAAGGCCTGCTGCTGCGCCTGCAAAGCGTCGAAGCCGGGCACTTGCGCCATCGGGTTCGGGAGCGTCGACATGTTCTCCATCATCTTCGACTGGCTCTCTTTGAGCATCTCGAAGCTGGCGGCAAGGAACTGCGGCACCATCGACTGGGCCTGCGACGTGTAGCTGCGCACCAGATCCGTCAGCACGTCGACCGGCAGGACGCTTTCGCCCCGGCTTTCATGTTCGGCAACGATTTGAAGGAGATATTGTCGCGTCAGGTCGTCGCCGGATTTCAGATCGACGATCTGAACCTCGCGCCCTTCTGAGATGAAGCCAGCGATGTCTTCGAGCGTCACATAGTCCGAGGTCTCAGTGTTGTAGAGACGGCGGCTGGCATAACGCTTGATGAGGAGCGGATCCTTGGTTTCGGCCACGTAGTCCTCCCGATACTTTTGGCACCTCGGCACTTTGCCGGTGCAGAAAAAAGCCTACGCCAGCGCAGAATTGAAAAGCAAGCGTTGTTAATACTCTCCACCGGCGCGGACGGTCGGTTCACCTTGAGGGAACAATCGGGCCGAAACAAAAAAGGCGGGCCACATGGGCCCGCCAGGGTGTTCTTGTCGGCAGGGAGGAGGTAGCCGACAAAGAAATCCTTACTTCGCGGCGGCTTTCGTCGCCTTGGTCACCTCGGAGGTGGCCTTTTTCATCGCGGCAGAGGCTTCGTCGCCCATGTCTTTGCCAGCGGCCAGCATGAGTTCGATGGTGTCCATCTGAACTTTCTTGGCGACTTCAGCGAAGGCCGACATGTGCTCGGCAGCCGATTCAGCCTGAGCCGACGCGAAGTCGGTCATGGCTTTGGTGTAGTCAGCCGGATCTTCTTTCGTCTTGGACAGGTCGCCCATCTTCGAGATGGTCGATTTGGTCCAGGCGGTCGAGATTTCGGTCGACTTGTCGGCAGCGTCGAGCGCCAGCTTGGTCATTTTCTCGGTCATGGCGGCGGACGATTTCATCGCGCCTTCCATTGCCGACATGTCCATCGGGAGCGAACCCATCATGTCGGTGAACATCTTGGTGTAGTCGGTGGTGGCTTTGGCCATTGTATCTCTCCTAGTCTTCCCCGGAACGCCCCGGGGGTGAATTTCTGCGCGTGCAAAGAATATGCATGCTGCACCGCAGAAAATCAACCCTTTTTCTGCGGTGCAGCAAAAATTCTTCGCCGGAAATTCAAAACCTTGGAGAATCAGACCTTTGGACAGCCGATGACGTATGTTCCGGGGGCTTCCGCTAGGGAAGGATGGTCGGAATCACCGATCTCGCGCGCGGGAATCTTTTTGCCGGAACGCTTGGCGAGCCATTTGCCCCAACGCCCCCACCAGCTGCCCTCGTGCTTGTCGGCCCCGGCCTGCCAGTCCTCGGGGCTCTCGGGCCAGTCGGTGTTGGTGTAGTGGCCGTACTTCTTTTTCGCGGGCGGGTTCACGATACCGGCAATGTGGCCGGACTCGGTGAGGATGAAGGTCTTGTCGTCGGACCCCATCTTGCGCATCCCGCGGTAGGAGCTTTTCCACGCCGCGATGTGGTCGGTCTCACAGGCGATGGCGCAGAGCGGGACATCGACGTCTTCGACCCGGGTGCGGGTGCCGAGGATCGGGAACCCCTTGCCCGCGCCCGCGAACTTGTCGTCCTGACACAGGCCGCGCAGGTATTCGACGGCCATACGCCCCGGCAGGTTCGTGGAGTCGCCGTTCCAGTAGAGCAGATCGAAGGCGGGCGGCGCGCTGCCCATCATGTAGGACTTGATCGCCGGACCGTAGATCAGGTCGTTCGAGCGCAGGTAGCTGAAGGTGCGGGACATATAGAGTGACGGGAGCACGCCCTTGTCGCGCACTTCGTCCTCGATCCCGTCGACGAAATCGTTGTCGAGGAACACGCCGACCTCGCCCTGATCCGAGAAATCGGTGAGCGCGGTAAAGAAGGTCGCCGAGTTGATCTTGTCCTCTTTGCGCTTCTTCATCAGCGACAGGGTGATCGCGAGCGTGGTGCCCGCGATGCAGTATCCGACCACGTTGATCTTGTCCTGCCCGGTCATGGCGCGGACCTCGTCGATGGCGGCGAAGTAGCCGTCTTCGACATAGTCCTCCATCCCGACATCGGCGTAGCTTTCGTCGGGGTTCACCCATGAGACGACATAGAGCGTGAAGCCCTGTTCTACGATCCAGCGGATCAGGCTGTTCTCGGGCTTGAGGTCGAGGATGTAGAATTTGTTGATCCACGGCGGAAAGATGATGAGCGGGCGCTCATAGACCTTGTCGGTCTGTGCCTTGTACTGGATGAGCTCGATCATCCGGTTGCGGAACACCACCTTGCCCTCGGCGGTGCCGAGGTTCTCGCCCACCTTGAAGGCGTCGGGGTCAGACAGCGTCACCACCAGTTCGCCGTCGTTGCGTTCGAGGTCGCGGATCATGTTCTCGAGCCCGTCGACGAGCGACTGCCCCTCGGTCTCGATCGCTTTTTCCAGCGCATCCGGGTTGGTGGCGAGAAAGTTGGTGGGCGACATCATGTCGACCATCTGCTGCGTGAAATAGGTCACGCGCTTGCGGTCCTGCGGGTCGAGCCCGTCGAGCCCGTCGACCGCTTCGCGCATCGCCTCGGAGGTGATGAGGTACTGCTGTTTGAGGTAGTTGAAATAGGGATGCGTGTCCCAGAGCGGATTGCGAAAGCGCGGGTCTTTGGGCGTGGGATCTTCGGGCACGCCTTCGTTCGCAATCAGGGCCTGTTGGGCGTCGACCGCGTGTTTCAGCGTCTTACCCCAATATTCCACCTGATCTTCGAGCATCCGACCGGGATGCTTCATCATCTCGGCCCAATAGGCCCCCATCGTCTTGGCAAAGTAATCCTGCCCCGGTCCCTGGAGCGACGGTCGAATCGTCTGTTTCTTTGCAACCGCAGCAGCGAAGCGTTCTGTGAGGGCCTCGATCCGCTCGAGGTTTTCCTTCAACTTTTCACTACTTTCGTTCGGGTTGACTTCATTCGTTGTCATGCGAATTAATTCACCCTATGTTATTTTGCACATGCAGCATAATGCTGTGTGTCCTCCTGCTTCCGAGCCTATCTGACGATCGGCGCACGGAGCAACCGAAAGGGTTCCCATGCGTTACCTTGCCACGTACGATTTCATGGAAACGGTTCGCACGACGAACCAATGGCTGGGCGCGACCGCGCAGGCGATGGGGTCTTATCCCATGTTCGCGATGGCCCCCAACCCGATGTTCAAGATGCTCTCGGCCTGGGGCGAGGTCACGGAACGCAGCTTTGCGCGCATGGTCGCCAAGCCCGACTGGGGGATCTACACCGTGGTCGGCGCCGATGGCCGCGACCATGTGGTGAATGTGAAGAAGGTGATCGAGCGCCCGTTCGGCGATCTGATCCATTTCGAGGTCGCGGGCCGCAAGACCAAGGAGCGCAAGATCCTGATCGTCGCGCCGATGTCGGGCCACTATGCCACGCTCCTGCGCTCGACCGTCGCGTCGCTCCTGCCGGATGCCGAGGTCTATATCACCGACTGGCACAATGCCCGCGACATTCCGGTGTCCGAGGGCAAGTTCGACATCGAGGATTACACCCTCTACGTCGTCGACTTCATGAAAGAGCTGGGGCCGGAGACCAACGTGGTCGCCGTCTGTCAGCCCGCGCCGCTGGTGCTGGCGGCGACCGCCTATCTCGCCGATATCGACCCCGAGGCGCAGCCGCAGACGCTGACGTTGATCGGCGGACCGATCGACCCGGACGCGGCCGCGACCGACGTGACCGATTTCGGCAACCGCGTGACCATGGGCTATCTGGAAGAGACCGCGATCCAGCGCGTCGGCTTTAAATACGCCGGTGTGGGACGTGCGGTTTATCCGGGTCTTTTGCAGCTGACCTCCTTTATGGCGATGAATGCCGAGAAGCACTCCAAAGCCTTTGCCGACCAGATCATGGCGGTGTCGCGGGGCGAGGCGGGCGATCACGACAAGCACAACAAGTTCTATGACGAATATCTCGCCGTCATGGACATGACCGCCGAGTTCTACCTCACCACCGTCGAGCGCATCTTTAAGGAGCGTGAGATCGCGAAGAACGAATTCGTGGTCGCCGGGCGCAAGGTGGATATCGGCAAGATCACCGATGTAGCCGTGATGACGGTCGAGGGGTCGAACGACGACATTTCCGCGCCGGGTCAGTGTCTGGCGGCGCTCGCGCTCTGCACCGGGCTGCCGGACGAGAAGAAGAGCCATCACCTTGAGGATGGGGCCGGTCACTACGGCATCTTCGCGGGCAAGTCGTGGCGCAACAACATCCGGCCCTTCGTGCTGAACTTCATGGACCAGCACGCGGGCACCCATTCCGATCAGGCCAAGAAAAAGCGGGCGACGAAGACCTCTCCGGCTTTGAAAGCGGTCTGAGACCCACCGGCGTAAAATGAGAAAAGCGGCGCTTCGGGCGCCGCTTTTTCGTTTCGCCTGCTCCCCGCGCCTCAGCGCAGGGTCATCGGCAGGTCGAGCCAGGCCTCGAGCGCGAGGTTGGTCTTTTCCGGAGTCTCCAACGTGGGCAGATGGCCCGCGTCGTCGATGGTCGCGAGTTCCGCATAGGGGATCAGTTCGGCCATGAAGCTGTGGCGGCGCGGCGGGGTGATCTTGTCATGCGCACCGCAGAGCACGAGCGAGGGCGCGCGCAGCATGCGCAGGGCCTTTTGCCCGTCCGGGCGGCGCTGGAGCGCGCGGGACTGGCGCACGAAGGTTTCGGGCCCGAGTTTAGCCGCCATGTCCTGCACAAGTTCCAGCGTCTTGGCCTTGTTCGGCCCCTCGGCGAAGTTGTCGGGCGGAAGCGCGTCGTTCATCGCATCCGCCAGCTTGCCCGCCTGTGCCTTGACGATCTGCGGCTCGCGCCAGACCGCCTGTTCGGGCGTCTCGGGGAGCGGGGTGGTCGAGATCAGGCAGAGGCGCGTGACGCGTTCGGGGACGCGGCGCAGGATCTCCATCGCGACAATCCCGCCCATCGACAGCCCGCAGAGCGCAAAGCGCGGCGGGGCCTGAAACAGCACGTCGGCGGCCATTTCGCGGATCGAATGGGCCTTGGACACATTGGCCACGGTGACCGCATGTTCGCGCGAGAGGGATTCGATCTGTGGCCCGAACACCCGGGAATCGCACATCATCCCCGGCACCAGAAGGACCGCGTCCTTCATGCGAGGACCTCTTCCACCGTGCGTTTGACAAGCGCGATGCAGGCGGGGTCGGAAAAGCGATGGTCGGCGCCTTTGACGAAGGTGAGGCGCACGTCGTCGCCCTCGATATGGTCAAGGAAATTGAGCGCCACGTCGCGTTCGACATCGGCATCCGCCGTGCCCTGAAGCAGCCGCACCGGGAATTTCATCGCGAGCGGACGACGCAGGACCAACTGGTCGCGCCCGTCGGTGATGAGTTTCTTGGTGATCGGATAGGGATCGCCGTATTCGGAGGGCAAGAGCACCAGACCGTCGCGGTTCAGCTTTGCGCGCTCGAAGTCCGAGAAGTCGCGCCACATGCTGTCTTCGGTGAAATCCGGCGCGGCGGCGATGCCGACGAAACCTGCAAAGCGTTCGCGGATTTCGCGGGCGAGGATCGCGGTGATCCAGCCGCCCATCGACGAGCCGACAAAGACCTGCGGGCCTTCGGTCACGGCCTCGATCACCGAGCGCGCATCGGCGGCCCAATCGCTGATGCAGCCGTCGGTGAACTCGCCCGAGCTTTCGCCGTGGCCGGAATAGTCGAAGCGCAGAAAGGCCCGGCCCTGCGCCTTGGCCCAGTCTTCGAGCGCGATGGCCTTTGTGCCTTCCATGTCCGACTTGAAGCCGCCCAGAAAGATCACACCCGGCCCTTTGCCCTCGGTCTTATGATATGCAATGCGCCGCCCGTCGGCGGTTTCGTGATAGCTTGGATCGCTCACGCGATGTGCCCCTTTGTCCCTGCCTTTTGCCCGCGATCCTGCAACAGTGCGCCGGGGTTTGGAAGGGGGTCAGGCGCCCTCGGCTTCCTTCAGCCCAAGCGCCACGCCGGAACCTGCCAATGCCATGACCGCGAAGCCGCCGAGCGCGGCCATCGGGCCTATGAAAGACAGGGCTCCGCCGATCGCGCCGGAGATCAGCAGGAGACCGCCGATCAGTGTATTTGCCGTCGCGGCATAGGCGGCGCGGGTGTCGTCGCCCGCGATGTCGACGAGGTAGGTGGAGCGGCCCTGACGCACGCCGTGATGCGCGATCATCAGGACGAAGAGGACGGCGGGCATGGCCCAGACGGTGGCTGAGAGCCCGGTGAGCGAGGCACCGATGGCGGCGACCATCGCGAGCGCGCCCAAGGCCCCGGCGGCGATGAGCACCTGGCGCGAGGAATAGTCGGCGAATTTCCCCCAGGCATAGGACGACAGGAACGAGGCGGCGGCGGAGGCGATGACCAATGCGCCCAGCGTGCCGAGGCCGCTTTCGCCGTCGCCAGAGAGGATGACGAGGTAAGGCGGGGCCAGCGCGGTCGCGGTCAGGAACCCGCGCGCGGCGACGAAGCGGGCAAAGGTGGCATCTTCGCGCAGAAGCTTCCACGGGCGCAGGGCCGCGCCGCCCTGCCCGGTCTTGGATGGTTCCTCTTCGAGCGTCGAGAACAGGAGGGCTGCGGCCACCCAGAGGAGCGCGGCCACGCCGATCGCGGCGGCGAGCGCGGCGGTGCCCTCAAGCCAGCCGGACACCAGAAGCAGCGCGAAGACGAAGACACCCGCCGAGGCGACGGAGCCTGCAAGCCCGGTGACCGAGCCGCGGCGGCGTTTGCCGACGGTTTTGCCCAAGATGTCCTTGTAGCTGACCGAGGCGGCGGCGCGCGCGAGCGCCAGCAGGGTGATGCCGCCGACGAAGGCCCAGCCAGCCGCCGCGCCCTCCAGCGTCAGGGCGGCGAGCGCGATGCACGCGGCGGCGATCCCCTGCCCCACGCTGCCCGCGACCCACATCCAGCGCCGCAACTTCATCCGTTCGAGCCTGTGGGCGAGGAAGACCTGCGGCAGGAGCGCGCCCGCCTCGCGGATCGGGACGAGGGCCGAGACGAGGGCTGCGGGCGCGCCGAGCGCGTTCAGCAGATAGGACAGGACGAGTTTCGGGTTGATGAGCCCGTCGGCCAGTTTGGTGAGCGACAACGACACCACGTGCCGGATGCCATTGCGCGCCTCGGCCGGCGTTTCGGGTTCGCCCGCCAAAGCCCCGAACGCGGCTTCGCCGATGGTTTCATTCGTCATTTTCGCGCCCCTGGCTACTTTGCGTTTCGCTAACGGACCGATCACTGGCTTGACTTGGGCGGCCCCCCGCGTCAAACCGCGCTCACAACATATATACCCGCAACCGGGCGTTCCGTGGGCGCCAAACTGACGAGGAGACAGGCCGATGAGCCAGATTTCCCTTACATTTCCTGATGGCAATACGCGTGAGTACGAGGCGGGGATCACTCCTGCCGCGGTGGCTGCCGATATCTCGACCTCGCTGGCGAAGAAGGCGATTTCCGCGACCGTGAACGGGGCGCATTACGACCTTCAGTGGCCGATCGAGGGCGACAGCGAGATTGCCATTCACACGATGAAGGACGACGCGCAGGCGCTCGAACTGATCCGTCACGACGCGGCGCATATCATGGCGCGCGCGGTGCAGGCGCTGTGGCCGGACACGAAAGTGACCATCGGCCCGGTGATCGAGCACGGGTGGTATTACGATTTCGACCGTGACGAGCCGTTCACGCCCGAGGATCTGGGTGCGATCGAAGCGAAGATGAAAGAGATCATCAACGCCCGCGACGAGGTGCGCACCGAGGTGTGGTCCCGCGCCGATGCCATTGCGCATTACGAAAAGACCGGCGAGCCCTATAAGGTCGAGCTGGTCAATGCGATCCCGGATGATGGCCAGCCTATTCGCATGTACTGGCACGGCGACTGGCAGGATCTGTGCCGTGGTCCGCATTTGCAGAACACGGGGCAAGTGCCTGCGGATGCGTTCAAGCTGATGAAGGTGGCCGGGGCCTACTGGCGCGGTGACAGCAATCGCCCGATGCTGCAGCGTATCTACGGCGTGGCGTTCAAGAACCGCGACGATCTGAAAAAGCACCTCACGTTCCTCGAAGAAGCCGAGAAACGCGATCACCGCCGTCTGGGGCGTGAGATGGACCTTTACCACATGCAGGAAGAGGCCCCCGGTCAGGTGTTCTGGCACCCGAACGGCTGGCGCATCTATACGGTGCTGCAGGATTACATGCGCCGCCAGCAGACGCGCGACGGCTATGTCGAGGTGAACACGCCGCAGGTGGTGAACCGCAAGCTGTGGGAAGCCTCGGGCCACTGGGACAACTATCAGGAACATATGTTCATCGTCGAAGTGGACGAGGATCATGCGCGCGAGAAAACCGTGAATGCGCTGAAGCCGATGAACTGCCCCTGCCACGTGCAGGTGTTCAATCATGGGCTCAAGTCCTACCGCGACCTGCCGCTGCGCATGGCCGAGTTCGGGTCGTGCAACCGCTATGAGCCTTCGGGCGCGCTACACGGGATCATGCGGGTGCGGGGCTTCACGCAGGACGACGCGCACATCTTCTGCATGGACAGCCAGATCGAGAGCGAGACGAAGAAATTCATCGAGTTCCTCGCGGGCATCTACGCTCATCTCGGCTTCCACGACTGGACGATCAAGCTGTCGACCCGGCCCGAAAAGCGGATCGGGACCGAGGAAAGCTGGGACCAGACCGAGGCCGCGCTTGGCAATGCCTGTAAGGCTGCCGGGTACGACTATGAGATTCAGGAGGGCGAAGGCGCCTTTTACGGCCCGAAGCTCGAGTTCGTGCTGACCGATGCCATCGGACGCGACTGGCAGTGCGGGACGCTTCAGGTCGACCCGAACCTGCCGGAGCGGCTGGATGCGAATTATATCGGCGAGGATGGCGCGAAGCACCGCCCGATCATGCTGCACCGCGCGGTGCTGGGGTCGTTCGAGCGCTTCATCGGCATCCTGATCGAAGAGCATTCCGGCAAGCTGCCGTTCTGGATCGCCCCACGTCAGGTGGTCGTCGCGTCCATCGTGTCGGATGCGGACGATTACGTGCGCGAAGTGGTCGAGGCGCTGCGCGCCCAAGGCGTTCGCGCCGAGGCGGATACCCGCAACGAGAAGATCAACTACAAGGTGCGCGAGCATTCCGTGGGCAAGGTTCCGGTCATTCTGGCGGTCGGCATGAAGGAAGTCGAAGAGCGGACTGTTACACTGCGCCGTCTGGGCGAGAAACAGACGCGGGTCGTGGCGCTGGACGAAGTGACACGCGAACTCTCGGCTGAGGCGACGCCGCCCGATATGGCCTGAAGGTAAGTCACTGATATCTTTCAAAACGGGCGGTCCAGCGGGCCGCCCGTTTCACGTTCAACTCACGAAAGCGTTTGTTTCACTCTGTCACAGCGCCGCGCCGCACGGCGCCGTGAGTGGTTTGTTACGCAGGTCCGGGGCTAGCAATTGGTCACCGCTTTTTGGCGGGATCGAACGCAACCTGGAGGACAGACCCTTGACCATCAAACTTTCAAACACCGCCATCGCGGGCGCCGTGGCAACCGCCCTCGCGTCGCTCACCCTGCCCGCTCAGGCGCAGGACATGGAGAAGTGTTACGGCGTGGCAAAAGCCGGCGAGAACGGCTGCGCGGCAGGCCCCGGCACGACCTGCGCCGGCACGTCCAAGGTCGACTGGCAGGGCAACGCCTGGACGCTGGTTCCGGCGGGCACCTGCGAAGAGATGACCATCGAAGCCTCGATGACCGAGGACATGATGGAGCGCATGGGCTCGCTCGCACCGCTGGAGCGCGACCTGCCGATGGAAGGCTGATTGGGCGCGTGGGCGGCGGGAGGCGCCGCCCGCGTGCTTTCACGACTGGTCGGGAGGGGACGATGCTCGACATGACGCACAGAAAGCTGCCGGCTGCGGTCGGCGTGGGGTTCAAACCCCAGCATTACGGCGATGTGATCGCGGACGCCGGAGCGATCAAGTGGCTGGAAATCCACGCGGAAAACTACATGGGGGATGGCGGGCGGCCGCTGGCGCAACTGCGCGCGCTGGCCGAGCGGTTCCCGGTTTCAGTGCATGGCGTGGGGCTGTCGATCGGCGGTGAGGCGCCGCTGGACCGGGCGCATCTGGCGCGGCTGAAGCGGCTGGTCGATTGGCTGGAGCCCGCCAGCTTTTCCGAACACCTCGCGTGGTCGTCGCATGGCGGGACCTATTTCAACGATCTGCTGCCGCTGCCCTACACATCGGCCACGCTGGCGCGGGTCGAGCGGCACATTCACGAGGTGCAGGAGGCGCTGGGGCGGCGGATGCTGCTGGAAAACCCTGCGACCTATCTGGCCTTTGACGAGACCACGATGGACGAAGTCGATTTCCTGTCTGAGCTCGCACGGCGGACCGGATGCGGGCTGCTGCTCGACATCAACAACGTCTTCGTGGCCTGCACCAACCAGCGGCGTGATCCGCGTGCCTACCTGTCTGGCTTTCCGCTGCATGCCGTCGGCGAGGTACATCTGGGCGGGCATGACGCGGATACGGACGACACCGGCGCGCCACTGCTGATCGACGCACATGGCTGCGAAGTGGTCGATCCGGTCTGGGCGCTTTACCGCGAGACGGTGGCGCGGATGGGGCCGAAGCCCACGCTGATCGAATGGGACAACGACGTGCCCGAGTGGGAGGTTCTTGAGGCCGAAGCGGCACGCGCGGCGCAGGTTCTGGGGCGGGTAACGGCGTGACAGGTTCCCTACTATGCCTTTGTTTTTACGACCGAAACAGACACATTCACGATACTAGTTTCCTAGGATTCTAGTATCCTTATCAGGGAGGTTAGACGCTGCAGAATGACAGCCTGGCCAACAGCACTTCTCACCTCGGATGACGTGCCGGGTGGCGTGTCCGGCCCCGACCGGACGGCGCTGGGAAACCGGTTCGAGGTCTACCGAAACAACGTCATGTCGTCGCTCGTCCAAGCCATGCGCGATGGCTTTCCCGTCGTGCGCCGTCTGGTCGGCGAGCGGTTTTTTGCGGCGATGGCGACCGAATTCGTAAGGGCGCATCCGCCGACCACTCCTATGCTCTTCTCCTACGGCGGTGACTTCCCCGCGTTCCTGGCCACCTTCGCCCCGGCGGCCACGCTGCCCTATCTCGCCGATATCGCCCGGTTGGAACTGGCGCTGCGCCGGGCCTATCACGCGGCGGATGCGCTGGCGGTGGAGGCGGCGGCGCTGGCCCGGCCGGGGATCGAGCGGGCGCGGATTACCCTCGCCCCGGCGGTCGCGGTCCTGACCTCGCCCTATCCGATCCACGCGATCTGGTGGGCGAACATGGACCCGGCGGCGCCAAAGCCCGCCTCGGGCGCGCAGTCGGTGCTGATCACCCGCGCGGATTGGGAGCCTTTGCCGGAGCCGATCCCCCATGCCGAGGCCGCGTTCGTCACCGCACTCGCCACGGCCCCGCTGGGGGTGGCGGCGGAGGCCGCACCCGTCCTCGACCTCGCCCCGGCGCTGGCGCGGCTTATCGCGCGCAAGGCGGTCACGCTTGTGGATATACGGTAATGATCCAGCCCCTAATCGACCGGCTCGACGCAGCCGCCGCCCCCGTGATCGGAACGCTTATGCGGGTCACATTCGCCGCCACGCTCGCGAGCTATTTCTGGGCCTCGGCCGTGACCAAGATCGACGGCGTGGGGCTGTCGATCAACGGGTATGCGCAGATCTTGCCGCGCGCGATGGAGGCGGTGAATTACGACGCCGCGCAACTGGGGGTGTTTCACGCGGGCGTGGTGGCGGCGGGCACGGCGGCGGAGTTCGTGCTGCCCGCACTCATCCTGCTGGGGCTGCTCACCCGCCCTGCCGCGCTCGCCATGATCGGCTTCGTCGTGGTTCAGACGCTCACCGATCTGATCGGGCACGGGGCGCTCGGGCAGCCGGAAACCTTGGGGGCGCTCTTCGACCGGGTGCCGGACAGTCCGATCCTCGACCAGCGGCTCCTGTGGGTTACGCTTTTGGCCGCGCTGGTCCTCACCGGTCCCGGCCCCCTGTCACTCGACCGGCTGTTTGCGCGCCGGATCGCCCGGACGGGACGTCAGAGCCAGACTGCGCGCGTGGTCTGATCCCAACCGAGGGTGCGGCGGTCGCCCTCTTCCACCACGGGACGTTTCATGAGCGTGGGATGGGCGGCGATCAGCTCAACCGGGTCTCCCGCTCTCGCTTCGTCGTCGAGCTCGCGCCATGTAGTCGACCGTTTATTGACCAGCGCCTCACCGAATTCGGCGAAGAACGCTTGGAGAACAGAGCCTTGCAGCGGGGTCTCGCGCACGTCGTGCAGCACCGGGTCGTGACCCGCATTCGCCAGTTCTTTCATCGCTTTGCGCACTGTATCGCACGACTTTATCCCATAGACCTGCATGCCGATCCCCTTCACAAAATCTTCTCTTGAGTTTTTTACGTTTTGTTACAGTCTGAAAAACGTGAGACAAGTACTTCCAGAAGATTGCTCCCTCGAAGAGCAGCTGAAGACTATGGCTGCACCACCCCGCCGCAATACCGTGGGCGGATCGATCGAAGGAGAAAGACGGATGGCCACTGGCACCGTGAAATGGTTCAACGCTACCAAAGGCTATGGTTTTATTGCGCCGGATGACGGCGGCAAAGACGTGTTCGTTCATATTTCGGCTGTCGAGCGCGCGGGCATGACCGGGCTCGCCGACAATCAGAAAGTGTCTTACGAAATGATCCCGGGCCGTGACGGCCGTGAAAGCGCCGGCGACCTCAAGGCGCTCTGAGAACCAAACGAAAAAACAGAAAACCCCGCGTCGAAAACGCGGGGTTTTGTTTATCTGTCGGGCCTTAGCTGAAGGCGCGCACGATCATCACGCCGGCCCAAGCCGAAAAGCCCGTCAGTACCGTGCCCCAGATCACATCGGTCGCGACCATCTGCGGCGCCCAGAGTTTGAGCGTGGCGTAGTTGGTGAATTCGTAGGTGCCATAGGCCATCGCACCGATGATCCCCCCGCTGATGAGCGCGGTCACAGGCGTGTCGTTCTTGAGTGCGGGCCATGACACCAGCCAGACCAGACCCGCGACATAGAACAGATAGAACACGGCGGCCGGGACGATCCGGATCGGCATCTGAAGCCAGTCGCCAATGTGGTTGTCGAACAAAGGCTTCATCACCTTGTTCAGCATCACCGCATCGATGGCCAGAAACAGCACCGCGGTGATGAGATAAAGAAAAACGGCCTGCATCCTGCACCTCGAAATCATTGTTCGAAGGTCTTACGCGGCCCCCACCCGATCGGATGAGAAAAAGATCAGCAGTCCGGCACGTCGAGCCGCACACGTTTCAGCGGCGACAGCGACCAGTTGTGAAGTTCGGTGTTGATCTGCGGCTGAGGCTTTTTCTCGTCGCGTGTCAGCGCCTTGGCGACACGTTCGTCCGGCCTGAGCCCGAGCTTTTCGCGCACACCATGCACCAGTGCGATCCAGAACGGCGGGCGCTGGTCCTCGACCACGATGCGGACCACTTCGACCCGTCCGTCATCGGTGACGTAGAACTTTTGCGACAGCGTCGCCTCGCGCACCTCGTCCGCCCGCTCGATGCCGGCGATATCCTCATACCCGCAGGTCCACGACCCTTTGGCGGTCGCTATATGCGGTACAGATATGCTCATGACGACCGCTACAGCGATCGCGCCCCTAGATCTGGTATGTCCCATGAGTCTCATTTAAGAGCGCGTTTCCGCACCGCGCAACGATGCAATTCGCCGCTTTCGACACAAAATGGTTACGATGGCAGATGTGCAACGCCGCTCAGCGGCGGCGGATCAGATCGCGCAAAACACAGGCAGGATCTGCATCGCGCAGGGGCGATCTGTGCAGCTCAAACCAGTAGGCCTCGTCAAAGGCCGGGAAAAACGCATCCGCATCCGGCACGTCGAGTTCGACCTCGGTCACCAGCAGGCGGTCGGCCAGCGGAAGAAGGGCGGCATAGATGCCTGCACCGCCAATGCCGTACACCCGTGTGTAGCCCTCGCCGCGGGCGAGCGCGATGGCATCCTCGACCGAGCCGACCACGTGATCGGTCAGGCCAGCGTCCCGCGACACCACGATATTCAGACGGTTTTTCAACGGTTTGACGGGAAGGCTTTCCCACGTCTTGCGCCCCATGATGATCGCACCGCCGGTGGTTTCGCGCTGAAACATCCTGAGGTCTTCGGGCGCATGCCACGGGATATCCCCGTCGCGACCGATGGCCCCGCCCTGCGCCCGTGCAACGATCAGCGAGAGCATCAGACCGCCACCGGGGCCTTGATCGCGGGGGCCGGGTCGTAGCCCGGAAAGGCGAAATCGTCATAGCGGAAGTCAAAGATCGAGCCGACGTGGCGCTTGATCTCGATCTGCGGCAGCGGTCGCGGGTCGCGCGACAGTTGTTCGTGTACCTGATCCATGTGGTTGGAATAGATGTGCGCGTCGCCGATGGAATGGACGAAATCGCCCGGCTCGTAGCCGGTCACATGGGCCAGCATCACCTGCAACAGCGCGTAGGACGCGATGTTGAACGGCACGCCCAGAAACATATCGGCGGATCGCTGGTAGAGCTGCAGGTGCAGCTTGCCGCCGATGATGCGCACCTGCCATAGCGTGTGGCACGGGGGCAGCGCCATGTCCGGCACGTCGCCGGGATTCCAGGCCGACACGATCAGACGGCGGCTGTCGGGCGTCTTGCGGATCATCTCGACGAGGTCGGCGATCTGGTCGACTTCGCCGATCACAGGCGCGCCGGACTCGTCGCGCGATAGCTTGGGAAAGTGGCGCCACTGATGGCCATAGACCGGGCCGAGGTCGCCGTTCTCATCGGCCCATTCGTCCCAGATCGACACCCCGTTTTCCTTGAGATAGCCAATGTTGGTGTCGCCCGAGAGGAACCACAAAAGCTCATGCACGATCGAACGCAGGTGCAGCTTTTTCGTCGTGACCAGCGGAAAGCCATCGGCCAGCGGATAGCGGCACTGCATCCCGAAATACGAGGTCGTGCCGGTCCCGGTCCGGTCGGTCGAGGGCACGCCCTGCTCCAGCACCGTTTTCAACGCATCCAGATACTGCCGCATGCTCGCCTCCGCCGTTGTCGCGCCTCTGCGTCCCATCGCAGAGCCACACCATATGTGGGGTCCGCCCGGCAAGCAACCACAAGAGGCGAGTTCATTGACACCCCGCCTCCCCGCCGCCTAGGTTTTTCGCAGACAGTCACGCAAGAGCTGGATCGCGGTATGATATCGAGCACCTCACAGGCAGGCCCCCGAAAGAGGGGGGTGGCAGGGCACCCGGCCTTCTTTAAGAACGGGCGCATGTGGGGCAAAAGAATCATGTCGGCGCTGGCGATCTGCCTCGCCGTTGCGACACCCGGCCAGGCGCAGACCCGAGACGAGGTCCTGCCTGCCGCAATCGAAGCCTATCGGGATGGCGACCGCGCCCGGGCGCTCGCGCTTGCCGACAGTCTGGTGGCCGCCAATCCGCGCGATATCGATGCGCTGCTTTTGAAATCGGAAATCCTGTTCGCGATGGGCCGGTCGCGGTCCGCGCGCGATGCCGCGACGGCGGCCTTCAACGCCTCGGACATCCCCGGTGCGCGCTTTGCCTCGGGCATGCGGATGGCCGAGATCCTCGCCCTCGAAGGCAACTATCCGCTGTCGCAGTTCTGGCTGCGCCGGGCGGGCAGCTACGCCCAGAACGACGCCCAGTTGCAGCAGGCGGTCGGCGCCTATCGCAACGTGCGCGCGGCGAACCCGTGGCGGTTCACCTTTTCGGGCGGGATCGCGCCGAACTCGAACATCAACAATGGCTCGGCCGAGACCACGATGGAGATTTTCGGCCTGCCCTTCGTGCTGTCGCCCACCGCGCGCGCGCTGTCGGGCTATACCGCCGAGGCGCAGGGCAAGCTTGAATACCGCGTGTTCCAGACCGCGCGATCTCAGACGATGGTCGGGATCGAGGCCGGCGGGCGCGTCAACTGGCTCGACGCGGGGTCGCGGGCGGCCGCGCCGACGGTGAGTGGCCATGACTACGATTTCTACTCGCTCGCGCTTACCGCGACGCATCAGCAGATCGTCGGCGACGGCATCCGGCTGGAGTTTTCGGCCCGTGGCGGGCGCAACTGGTATGGCGGCAGCAAGCTGTCCGATTTCTTCGGCGCGGGCGCGGCGGTCACCTTCCCGATTGCCGAGGGGCGCGATGCGCTGACCTTTTCGACGCGCGCCGACCGCAGCCTGCTGGTGCAAGGCGGGCTGGTGCCCGAAACCGTCGCGACGCTCGGGGCGGCCTATGCCCATCGGCTGGCCTGGGGCGATACGGTCATCGGGCGCGTGAATTACACGCGCAGTTGGTCGGCCGGGGCCGCGCAGGTCTATACCCTGCCCAGTGTCGGGCTCGACTATCGGTTTTCGCGGCCGATCGCAGGCGCCTATCTGGAGGTCGGCGGGAATTACGGGTACAAATCCTATAACTTCTCGCCGTTTTCCACGACGGGGCGGCAGGACCGCATTCTGAGCGGCCATGTTTCGGCGGAGTTCCGGAATATTTCCTACATGGGTTTCTCGCCTGTCGTGACGTTGGAAGCGAAACGGTCCTGGTCGAATGTCCCGCTCTACTCACAAACCTCGTTCACGGGCGGCCTCAGCTTCCAGTCTCGCTTCTAGCGCGGCGCTGATCGCGGGGCTCGCCCTCGCCGCGCCGGTTCAGGCGCAGGGGGAGAGCTGCCGACAGGCGCTGGTCCTCGCGCTGGACGTGTCGGGCTCGGTCGACAGTGCGGAATACCGGCTCCAGATGGACGGGCTGGCGCAGGCGCTTCTGGACCCGGCCGTGTCGCGCGCGATCCTCGCCCCCGGCGCCGCCCCCATCGCGCTTTACGTGTTCGAGTGGAGCGGTCCGCAGTTTCAGAACACCCTCGTCGACTGGACGCTGGTGACCGATGGCGCAACACTCGACAGCATCGCCGCAACGCTGACCACCACCCAGCGCAGCCCCTCGCCCCCCTCGACCGCACTCGGCACCGCGCTCGCCGTCGCAGGCGATGCGCTGCGCAACGGACCCGCCTGCTGGAAAGGCACGATCGACGTCTCGGGCGACGGCAAATCCAACACCGGGCCACGGCCCCAAGACCTCGACGGTCTGCCCCAGCTCGAGGGCGTCACGGTGAACGCGCTGGTCGTGAACACCATCGACTCGATGGGGGCCGGGCCGGGGGACGACGACCTCATGAGCTACTTTGAGAACCTCGTGATCCGCGGCCCCGGCGCCTTTGTGGAACCCGCCGACGGGTTCGAAGACTACACCCGCGCCATGACCCGCAAACTCCTGCGTGAGATCGACGCGCTGGCGGTGGGCGGCCTCACCCCAGACCCGCTGCCGGACAAGGGCTGACCGACCCCTCTTCTCTGTTTCAAGAAACCTCGGGGGTGGGTCTCATTTGCCTGCAAATGAGACCAAGGGGGCTGGCCCCCTTCCCCGGCCGACACGCGCGCACCGATCGTTGCATCGTTCAGCCCCGCCAAGGGCGCCACCGCGACGCCCTGCCGAAGGCGGGGCGGCGCAAACCCTGTGCGCCGCAGGCGCTCCGATGGATGGCGCTCAATAGATATAGCGGATCTGGTCGGTCCAGTAGCGTTCGACGCGTTTGAGGGCGCTGTTGATCTCTTCGATTCCGTCGAGCGAGAGCACTGCGCGCTCTTCGAGCCCCTTGGCGTGGCGTTTGAACAGATCGGCGACCACGTCGCGGATCTCGCAGCCCTTGGCCGTCAGCTTGACCCGGACCGAGCGGCGGTCGATTTCCGAGCGCTGGTGATGCATATAGCCCATCTCGACCAGTTTCTTGAGGTTGTAGGACACGTTCGAGCCCTGATAGTAGCCGCGCGATTTCAACTCGCCCGCCGTCACCTCATTGTCGCCGATGTTGAAAAGCAAAAGCGCCTGCACCGCGTTGATTTCCAACACGCCGAGCCGTTCGAACTCGTCCTTGATGACGTCGAGCAGCAGGCGATGCAACCGCTCCACCAGCGACAGCACATCGAGGTACTGCGTCATGAAGCTGGTGCCCGCGCCCGTCGCGATCTCGCTGTGAATGGTCATGCCCATCTCCGTCGAAGTCCAGTCCGGCGGAGTTTTGCGAGAAAAATCAGAATATTCGGTTAAAGATCGTCAGAAATATCCGCAGCCTATTTGGCAGCGGCGTGATCGGCGATCCGGGCAATCAGGTCCGTGAACGGCGCAGGGGCGTCTGCCTGCCCGGACACCCATTGATAGAGGTCCTGATCGTTTTCCTGAAGCAGCGCATCGTAGAGGTCGAGGTCGGACTCGCTCATCGCGGCGAGCCGGTCGTCGGAATAGGGGCCGAGGATCATGTCCATCTCCTTGGTCCCGCGCCGCCAGGAGCGCATGCCCATCCGTTTCAACCGGTTCTCAGCCGTTTCCGTCACGCGCTCGCGTCCTCCAGAAGTTTGCGCAGACCTTTTTCCAGCCGCGCCATACGTTTCGTCGCGTCCGTGATATCCGCCTGAACCTCGCGAAGTTCAAGCAAAAGCGCCTTGGCGTCGCGCGACATTTCGGTCTCGGTGCCCGGCGGGTCGATCCCCTCGCCCTCGCCGGTCAGAAGCCAGCGCAGCGACACGGACAGAAGCCCGGACAGCATCTGGAGCCGGTTGGCCCGCGGCTCGGACACGTCGTTTTCCCACGAGGCCAGCGTCTTGGTCTTGATCCCGAGCTTCTTTGCAAGCTCCTTTTGGGTCAGCCCCGCCACCTCGCGGGCGCCCGCCAGCCGGTCGCCGAACGTGGCGTTGTCCTCGGAATACCAGTCGTCGCTCATGACGCCTCCTTCGCGCTTGATCGCATGTCTGGGCGAGCGTAGGACGGACCCGACCTTGCTTCTGACCCGGATACGACCATGACGATCCTCTCCGCGACGCTCGACCGCGTGAAACCCTCGCCCACCATTGCCGTAACAACTCTGGCGCAGGAATTGAAGGCCGCCGGGCGCGACGTCATCGGGCTTGGCGCGGGCGAGCCGGATTTCGACACGCCCGATAACATCAAGAATGCCGCCAAGGCGGCGATGGATGCGGGCAAGACGAAATACACCGCACCCGACGGCATGCCGGAGTTGAAGCAGGCGATCTGCGCCAAATTCGCGCGCGAGAACGGGCTGACCTATCAGCCCAATCAGATCAGCGTCGGCACCGGCGGCAAGCAGATCCTCTATAACGCCCTGATGGCCACCCTGAACCCCGGCGACGAGGTGGTGATCCCCGCCCCCTATTGGGTGAGCTATCCCGATATGGTGCTGCTTGCAGGTGGCGAGCCGGTGGCGGTGGAATGCGGGATCGACACCGCGTTCAAGATGACGCCCGAGCAACTCGAAGCGGCGATCACGCCAAAGACCAAATGGCTGATCTTCAACTCGCCGTCGAACCCGACCGGCGCGGGCTATACCCGTGACGAGCTGAAGGCGCTGACCGATGTTCTGATGCGCCATCCCCATGTCTGGGTGATGTCGGACGATATGTACGAGCACCTCGTCTTCGACGATTTCGAGTTCTTCTCGCCCGCCCAGATCGAACCGGGGCTTTATGAGCGCACGCTCACCGTGAATGGCGTGTCCAAGGCCTATGCCATGACCGGCTGGCGCATCGGCTATGGCGCGGGGCCCAAGTTCCTGATCGACGCGATGCGCAAGATCCAGTCGCAATCCACCTCGAACCCCTGCACCGTCAGCCAATGGGCGGCGGTCGAGGCGCTGAACGGCCCGCAGGATTTTCTGGCCGAGAACGCCAAGATCTTTCAGCGCCGCCGCGATCTGGTGGTGCGGATGCTGAACGACGCGGACGGGATCGAATGCCCGACGCCCGAGGGGGCGTTCTATGTCTACCCGTCGATCGCGGGCTGCATCGGCAAGACCACGCCCGCAGGCAAGGTGATCGGAGATGACGAGACCTTCTGCAAGGAGTTGCTGGAGGCCACCGGGGTCGCGGTCGTCTTTGGCGCGGCCTTCGGGGTCAGCCCGAACTTCCGGGTGAGCTATGCCACCTCGGACGAACAGCTCACCACCGCCTGCGCGCGCATCCAGTCGTTCTGTGCCTCGCTCGCGTAATGTCGCAGGGGCGCGCCGTTTCTCTGGCCGCGCCTGAACCAACCCGTTACAAATGCTTTGAGCAGGAGTAGCCATCAGACATGTCGAGTGAACTTCCCGAGTACTACTTCCGCGTCCGCGAGAACGGGGCCTTCGTGTTCAAGGTGGACACGCAGAACCGCCACCGCCGGATCGAGATGGACCAGATCGCGGTCGTCAACACCAAGAACGGCGAGATCAAGGCGCATGGCGACCGGACCCTGTCCAATCAGGATATGGCCGCGATCTCGGACTGGCTGGACGAGCGGCAGGAGCTTTTGTCGGCGCGTCAGGTCGACGACATCCTGCGGGTGGTGGATACGCTGAACCACACCGCGCATTGGGTGCAGAAGGATGCTGAGGATCACCAGTTGGAGATGGTGACGGATTCGCTCCTCATGGCGATGCATGACCTGCGGACCTTGCTGGTGCGCAAGAAGGCCGAACGGTTGATGCGGGAGGATTGAGTTCGGTCCGGGCGGTGCGCCCGGCCCGACCCGCTGGAGGGGCCAGCCCCTCCAGACCTCCCCGAAGTATTTTTGGAACGATGAAGGTAGGGGCGCTTTAAGAGCGAGCGGTAAGGTTATGTATGGGCGTGGGTTTCGCCTGTTGGGACATTGCGTGCGAGGGTCCAGAATCTGATCTGAACGTAGATGGCGGCGCAGGCGAGGCCGGTGACGAGGCCGAGCCAGACGCCGACGCCCTCCCACCCCAGAACGATGCCGAAGATATAGGTCGTGGGGGCGCCGACGAGCCAGTAGCTGACGGCGGCGGCCACCATCGGGCGGCGGGTGTCCTGCATGCCGCGCAGGATCGAGATGCCGAGGACTTGTGCCGAGTCGACGAACTGGAAGAGTGCGGCCATGGCGAGGAGCGTGGTGCCGATGGCGAGGATGTCGGCGCGCAGCGGGTCCTCGGGGTCGACAAAGAGGCCCATCAGGAATTCGGGGATCGTCAGGAAGACGACGAGCGAGATGCAGGCGAAGAACACCCCCAAGAGCCAGACCGCCACCGCCCCGTCGATCAGCGCGCGCCCGTCGCGGCGGCCGAAGGCGCGGCCGGCGCGCACGGTGGCGGCGTTGGACAGGCCCAGTTGCACCATGAAGGCGATGGTCGCGATTTGGAGCGCGACGCCGTGGGCGGCCAGTTGGATCGTGCCGATCCAGCCCATGACGTAGGATGAGAAGTTGAACAGGCCCACCTCGGCCACGGTGGTCAGGCCGATCTGCCAGCCCATCGAAAAGACCTCGCGCAGCGCCTCGAAATCCGGGCGCCAGAGCCGTTGGAACAGGGTGTGGCCGGGGAAGGTGCGCACGGCGTAGAGCGCGAGCCAGATCGCCGAGACGAGGTTCACGATGAGTGAGGCGATGGCGGCGCCTTGGATGCCCAGTTCGGGAAAGCCGAAGCGACCGAAGATCAGGAGGTAGTTCACCACCACGTTGGCCAGCGCCGCCCCGACCGTGACCCAGAACTGCACGCGGGTTTTTTCGAGCGCGGAGAGGTAGCCCTTGAGCACCATGACCATGAGGCCGGGCAGGATGCCGAAGCCTGCGATGCGCAGATAGGTCTGGGCCATCTGGCTGATCTCGGGGTCTTGGCCCAGTGCGATCAGGATCGGTTTGGACCAGATGAACACCGGCAGGCAGAGCGCGCCGATGCCCAGTGAAATCCACAGCCCCATGCGGGTCACGCGGCGGATGCGCACCTCGTCGTCATGCTCGGAGGCGGCGGCGACCAGCGGGGTCACGGCCCAGGCGAAGCCCGAGATGAAGATGAACAGGATCAGATAGGTCGAGGTGCCCAGCACCAGAGCCGCCAGCGCGCGCACGTCGTACCAGCCGATCATCAGCGTGTCGGTGGTCTGCACCGCGACCTGCGCAAGCTGGCTGCCGATGAGCGGCAGGCCGAGCGTCAGGTGCGCCTTGGCATGGCTGCGATATGTGGCGAAGGGTTGCATCGGCCCCCCTTTGCCACGCGGGTTCGGCCGGGGAAAGAGATTTGATCGGATGGTCCAGAAATGGCCCGCGCGACGGCGAGACGCTCAGCCGCCGATCTTGCGCCGCCCCATGAGGGTGAGCGTGGTGTTCCGCCCGAAGCGCATCACCGGATAAAGCAGGCGCGCGGCGCTGCGGGAGCGGAAGATGCGGGCGTTCAGTCTGTTGAAGGCGTCCGATCCGGTGCTCATGAGGGCGAGGCGGTGGACGACCTCGTCCCCGTAATGGATCGTATCGCCGTCGATCAGCGCCATGCCTTCGTCGAGGTCGAAGCCCGCGTCCTTGACGCGCCGGGCCGCCGGGTGGTCGGAGCGCGCGTCGACGAGTTCGACCGGACCTGCGGCGTCGCGCAGGCGGACCATCGCGACGTAGCGCGAACAGAATGGACAGTCTCCGTCATAGACGATCTGCATGGCTCGTATCCCTTCGGACCCACTGTGCCCCTAGTCGCGAAATGGGTCAATCTTGTGGCGATCATTCGCCCAGCCCCCAGACCTTGTGCAACTTCACGCCATGTTGAGCGTTTGTTCTTTGAGAATGAGAACAGATGTTCTATATTTGTTCTTGACCACTGGGAGAACGTGCCATGTATGAGACCAATCCCCTGCCCCCGACCGACAAGCAGTTGGGCTATGCCCGCGCCATTGCGCGCAAGCTGGATATGCCGATCCCGCATGCGAGCCTCGAGACGCGGCAGGCGCTGTCGAGCTGGATCGACCGGCATCGCCAGCGCACGGCGACGCAGCATGTCGCCACCTCGCGTCAGGTCGCTTTTGCGGAGAAAATCGCGCGGATCAAACGCCGGGCGATCCCGGACGAGTGTTTTCGCGATGCCGGGCTGATGAGCCGCTGGATCGACGCCAACAAGTGATCAGGGCGCGAACCAGTTGAGTTTTCGCACCACGGCCAGCTCCACGACTGTCGCCAGAATGCGCACGAGGTGATGCAGGGTGACGAAGGTGGGGTTGGCGGCCAAGGACAGCGCCACGAGGCTCATCTCGGCGACGCCCCCCGGCGCGAAGCTGATGATCAGCGTTTCGATGCTGAAATCGGTGAGTTGCGCCACGATGACCGACAGGACCGCGCCCAGCGACAGCATCGCGGTGGCCGACAGGATCGACAGGCCGAGGCCCGAGAGCATCATCCGGCGGGTGATGCCGATGAAGCGGATGCCCAGACTGATGCCGACAACGACCTGCGCACAGGCGATGAGCCACCCCGGAATGTTCAGATCGACGATGCCCGTCACGGTGGCGAGCGCGACGAGGAACATGGGCCCTGCGAGTTGGCCCGCCGGAAAGCGCAGCAGGTGGCCGAGCAGGACGCCCGCGACCGAGAACACCATGACCAGCACCACGTCGAGCCAGATGGCCGGGTCGTCCGTGGTGTGGAGCCCTGCGGCAGACCCCACCAGTTCACCCTCGTATAGCGAGATGGCGAAGGGCAACACGGCCACGACCACGATGATGCGCAGGAATTGCAGGATGGTCAGGAGCCGGATGTCTGCGCCTGCCCCCTCGCCAAACGATATGGCTTCGAGAAGGCCGCCGGGTGAGCCGGAATAATAGGCGGTGGCCCGGTCGAGTTTTCCGACCCTTCTGAAAATCTGGTAATTCATGGCGTGGGCCAGCACCACGAACAGCAGGATCGCGGGGATGCTCACCAGCATTTTCGGGACCAGTGCCAGTAGGTCCGGCGAGACCTGCGCGCCGATCATCACCCCGATCACCCCGACGAAGAGCTGCCGGAACGGGAGCGGATAGGAATAGCCCTCGGGAAACCGGTCGCCCATCGTCATGGCACCGATGGCGGCCACGATCAGGCTGCCCAGCATGAAAGGCAGCGGTGTGCCGATCCACTGGAACAGGAACCCCGCCGCGCCGCCGAGCAGGAGCAGGAACAGGGTGAACAGGTTGTGCCGGAAGGACGGTAGGCTCATGGCGGGTGGTATATGCCTCTTGCCGACAGGTGCAAGGCGCGGCGCACGGGGCGCGGCCTCAGTCGGTGAGGAAGCGCTTGAGGGAATAGGCCTCCTGCCCCTCCATGAGCGGACCTGCGGTCTGCATATGCGCTTTCATGATCGCGCGCGCGGCCTTGCTGTCGCCCTGTTCGAGCGCGTCGAGAAGGCGGGTCTGGTAATCCACGCCACGCGCCCAGAGGTCATGGTTGATCGGGGTGTAGAGTTTTCTGAACACCGTAATGTCGGTGAGGATCGTCAGCATGAAGCCGATCAGAAACGACAGGAGCGGATTGGAGCTTTGGTCCGCGAGCGTCTTGTGAAACCGGAGGGTGGCGATGTGCTGGTCACGCTCTTCCTCGTCCGATTTGGCGGGTTCCGCGTAGGAGGCGAGGATGGTGCGCAACTCACCCAGCACACGGGCGCTGAGATGGCCTGCGAGGTCCGCGACCAGCTCGGGTTCGAGCACCCGGCGGATCTGGTAGATGTCCGAGATCGTCAGATCCTTGAAGTAGAAATAGTTGGCGAGCAGCGCCTCGGCCCGTTCCTGTGACGGCTCATGAACGAAGGTGCCGCCGCCCGGCCCGGTGCGCGATTTCACCAGCCCTTGGGCGTCGAGAAGCCTGAGCGCCTCGCGGATCGTGCCCTTGGCCATGCCGAAGCGTTCGATCAGTTCCGGTTCGGACGGCAGACGGTCACCCGGTTGCAGCCCCTCGCGCACGATGAAGCTTTTGATCGCCTCGGCCACCTGCGCCGGGCGGCTCAGGCGCGCGCCGTCCTTAGAGGGGGTGAAAGCAGGCGGCAAACTGGTCATCTCCGACTTGTTCCAGAGCGGGGTCCTGTTCGCGACAAAGATCGGTCGCGCGTGGACAACGGGTCGCGAAAGCACAGCCCGGCGGCGGGTTGAGCGGATCGGGCAGTTCGCTGTCCTTCTGCTCCGGCGCCGTCAGCGGGCGCCCCACGACAGGGGCACTGTCCGCTAAGAGCTTGGTATAAGGGTGTTTTGGATTCGAGAAAACCTCTTCCGCCCGCCCGATCTCGACCACCGCGCCGAAATAGAGCACGACGATGCGGTCCGACACGGCCTCAACCACGGCGAGGTCATGGGAGATGAAGAGGTAGGTGAGATTGAACTCGCCCTTGAGCCGACGCAGGAGATTGAGCACCTGCGCCTGCACCGAGACGTCGAGGGCCGAGACGGGTTCATCCAAGATGATGATGCGGGGGCTTGCCGCCAAAGCGCGTGCGATCCCGATGCGCTGCGCCTGCCCGCCCGAGAACTCGTGCGGGTAGCGTTCGAGGAATTCGGGGCGCAGGTTCACGCTGTCGAAAATCTCGTCGATCCGCGCATCGCGTTCGGATTTTTTCATACCGTAGAGGCGCTTGAGCGGTGCCTCCATGATCTGCTTGATTGTCTTGCGCGGGTTGAGCGAGGACACAGGATCCTGAAACATATACTGAATGAGCCGCCCGAAGGCCGCCGGATCGGCGTTGTCCAATGCCTTGCCCTCGATCTCGATCGTGCCCTCGGTCGGCTCCAAGAGCCCCACCAGCATGCGCGCGAGCGTGGACTTGCCGCAGCCGGATTCCCCCACGATGCCCAGCGTCTCGCCGGTCTGGACGGCAAAGGACATGGGCCGGATCGCCCGCACGCCGGATTTCTGCCGCCCGAAGAGACCGCCGGAGATGGCAAAGGTCTTGGCGAGGTTGTCGACTTTGAGTGCAGCGGTCATGCGACCTCCTCCTCGGGATGGATGCAGCGCACCTTGTGGGTGCCGCCGTCGAGCGTGATGTCGCCCTGTTTGCAGGCCTCCGTGGCCTTGTCGCAGCGCGGCGCAAAGGCGCAGCCCGGCGGCAGGTCCGACACGATGGGCGGCAGGCCGGGGATCGCGGCCAGCTCGCGTTTGCCGCCGCCCAGTTCCGGCACGCAGGCCATGAGGCGCGCGGTATAGGGATGGGCGGGTTTGTCGAGGATGTCGGTGGTCGTCCCCTCTTCGACAATCCGGCCGCCATACATCACCGCCACCCGGTCACAAAGCTGCGCCACCACGCCGAAATCATGGGTGATGAACACGATGGCGAGGCCGCGCTCGCGCCTCAGATCGTCGAGCAGCGCGAGGATCTGCGCCTGCACCGTCACGTCGAGCGCGGTGGTCGGCTCGTCCGCGATGATGACCTCGGGGTCGTTGGCGAGCGCCATCGCGATCCCAACCCGCTGGCGCATGCCGCCAGACATTTCATGCGGGTAGTTGCGGATGCGGTTCTCGGCATTGGGGATGCGCACGGATTTGAGCAGGTCGATGGCCCGCCGTTCCAGCTCCTTGTCGGACACCCTGTGGTGAACCCGGATCGCCTCCTTCAACTGGTCGCCGATGCGGTAAAGCGGGTGCAGGGTCGAGAGCGGGTCCTGAAAGATATAGGCGACCTTGTCGCCCCGGTGCTGGCGCAGTTTCTCGAACGGCATGTCGAGCAGATCCTGCCCCTCATAGCGCACCGCCCCGCCCGTCACGACACCCGGCGGCGAGGGCACGAGCCCCATCACCGAGAGCGCCGTGACCGACTTGCCGGAGCCGGATTCACCGATGACGCCGACGCATTCACCGGGCCGTACGTAAAGCGACACCTCGTTCACTGCCTTGTAGATACGCTTGCCGATGTGGAACTGGGTGGACAGGCGCTGAAGGTTCAGGATGCCCTTGCCGTCGTCCACCGGCACGTCCGCGCCCCGGTCGACCAGCGTCTGAGCGCGTGGCCGCGTGAGCGCACCCGAGCGCAGCCGCGGGTCGAGCGCATCGCGCACCCCGTCGCCCAGCAGGTTGATCGACATGACGATCAGGAAAATCATGATGCCGGGGATGATCGAGGTATGCGGATCGGTGATGAGCTGCGAGCGCGCCTCGCCCAGCATCGAGCCCAGATCGGCCTGCGGTGGCTGGCTGCCGAGCCCAAGGAAGGACAGCCCCGCCGTCTCAAGGATCATCCAGCCCACGGTCGTGGACATGGCGATGACGATGGTCGACAGCACGTTGGGCAACAGCTCGGTCAGGACGATCCGGGTGTGGCCCATACCGGCAAGGCGGGCGGCGTCCACGAACTCCCGCCCCGCGATGCTGACGGTGACGCCGCGGATGTTCCTCGCAAAGAACGGGATGTTGACGGCGGCGACGGCGATGAGGGCATTCAAGAGCCCCGGGCCGAGGGCCGCCACGATGGCGAGCGCCAGAAGGATGTAGGGAAAAGCCATCAGCATATCCACGATCCGCATGATGACGTTGTCGGTGCGCCCGCCGAAATAGCCCGCGACGATCCCGATGGCCGAGCCGATGGTGCCCGCAATCAGGGCGGCAACGATCCCCACGGCGAGCGAGACGCGCGTCCCGTGAAGCAGCCGCGCCAGCAGATCGCGCCCCAGATGGTCGGTGCCCAGAAGGTGCCCCTCGGAAAACGGCGGCAGAAACCTGTCGGCGGTGTTGGTCACGTCCGGGTTCTGCAGCGGCAGGACCGGGATCGCTAGGATCACGAGCAGGATAAGACCCAGCACCACCGCGCCCAGCGCGGCCAGACGGTTGCGAAAGAGAAGCTTCAGAAACGTCATGTCTTGATCCTCGGGTCGAGGATGGACTGCGCCACGTCCACGCAGATGTTGAAGAAGACGTAACAGGCCGCGACAAAGACCACGCCGCCCTGCACCAGCAGAATGTCACGGGTCAAGATCGCGTCGACCAGCATCCGGCCGACGCCGGGCCACTGGAACACGATCTCGATAAAGACCGAGCCGGACAGCACGAAGCCCGCCTGAATGCCGAGCACCGGGATGATCGACACCATCGCCGCGCGCAGGGCATGACCGTAAAGCACCCGCCGCTCGCCCACCCCCTTGGCGCGGGCGGTGCGGATGTAATCCTGCCTGAGCACTTCGAGCATGGCCGACCGGCTGAGGCGCGCGACCACGCCGGTGGCCACCACGGCGAGCGCGACGGCGGGCATGACGAGGTGTTTCAAGAGATCGGGCAGATCACCGCCGCCATAGATCGCGAACATACCGCTCGCAGGCAGCCAGCGCAGGTTCACCGCAAAAAGCAGGATCATCATCATGCCGAGAAAGAAGCTGGGCACCGAAATCCCGATCAGCACAACAAACGTGATCGCCTTGTCGGCGAACCCATACTGGCGCGAGGCCGAGACGACGCCGGCGAGAATCCCCAGAAGCGAACAGAGCACCCAGGCCGTGCCTGCTAGGATCAGGGTCGCGCTGAACCGCTCCAAAATCTCATCCAGCACCGGACGGTTGAGGCTGAACGAGCACCCGAAATCCCCGGTGAGCATATTGCCCAGCCAGATGAAGTAGCGCGAGATCAAGGGCTTATCCAATCCCAGATCGCGGTTCAGCTTGGCCACGTTCTCGGGCGTCGCGTAGCTTCCCAGAATGGCCGTGGCCGGATCGCCGGGGATCATCGCCATGATGAGAAAGACGATGATGGTGATCCCCAAAAGCACCGGGATCGCCGAAATCAACCGTCTGAGAATATAGCTGCCCATGGCACACCTCGCTTTGGGCTGGAGCGCATCTTTCCCTCTTTCCGGTCCGCAAATATCCCGGAGGGGGTCCGGGGGAGGCTGGCCTCCCCCGGCTTATCGTAGGAATCGGCGGGAGGCAGCGCCTCCCCCGGCTGGTCCCCCCCGGCCACCGGCCCGGGGGCAACCCCAAGGCTGTCCCCCGCCGTGGGGCGGGCGCACGGACGG
>JAYZLL010000067.1:0-8076 GCA_036154315.1 Pseudomonadota bacterium | reverse complement strand
GGCCCGGCCGCCCCCCCGCGGGCGGCCCCAGCCCCCCCCGACCGCCCCCAAGTATTCAGCCCCACAGGACCAGGGGGGCGGGGCGCTTGGGGGGGCGGGGGTGCGCGGAGCGTTAGAGGTGGGCTTGCCAAATGTTCACGGATTGTTCATTCTTTGGGGATGGATACGGCTTTGCTTCAACCCGGCCAGCTGCTTGCGCGTGGCGTGGCGCGTCACCTCAGGCTGCTCGACTTTGCTTGTGTCGAGGAGTTCGTGCCTGCGCGCGGGTTGCGGACGGATGTCTATGCCATTGGCCCGAAAGGGGAAATCTGGGTGGTGGAGTGCAAATCCTGCCGCGCCGATTTCATGGCGGATCACAAGTGGCAGGGGTATCTGGAGTTCTGCGACAGGTTTTTCTGGGCGGTCGATTGCGACTTTCCGCAGGCGCTTTTGCCGGAGGGCACGGGGCTGATCGTCGCGGACCCCTATGATGCCGAGATCGTGCGGATGGGGCCGGAGACCAAGCTGGCCCCGGCGCGGCGCAAGAAACTGACATTGAAGTTCGCGCGGGATGCGGCGCGGCGGCTGCATGGCCACCGCGATCCGGGGGTCAGCCCTTTTTCGGACCCTTCGACTTCTTAGAGCCCTTGTCGCCCATCTTCTGCGCCTGCATCGCGGCGGCACGGATTTCTTCGGCGATCTCAAGGGCTTCGTCAGGCTCGAAATCCATCGGCAGGTCGATGCCGTTGCCTTCGACGTAGATGCGCACCATGCCGAGCGTGGTCGGCCCGATCTGGATGTTGGCGGAAACTTCGGTTTCGGAATTGATGCCCATAGGTGCGCTCCTTCAGCGATGCGGGTGAGTTACGCCGAGGGCGGTCCTTTTTCAAGCCCGGCCTCTTGCATTGCACGTATGAGGGCGCTAAACGGCGCTCCAGTGCCGACATAGCTCAGTAGGTTAGAGCGCTTGATTGTGGATCAAGAGGTCCCCCGTTCGAGCCGGGGTGTCGGTACCATCTCCCCCCACACACCGCTGATCGACTGCTGGTTTCGACGTAAACGTCTGGCAAACCTGACCCTTTGCGTGGTGAAGCTGCGACAGGGCGCTTCATTTCGTCTCTGAGAGGCTTGCCCCGATTCCGAAGCTCCCATAGCGTTGCGACACGGGGCTAGAAGGGCAGAAAAAATGAAGCTGACACTCAGCGGGATTCTTGTGGGCGCAGTGGCACTTTCGGCCTGTTCGACCACGGGCACGACGACCACCACGACACCGACCACGGGCACGACGACGACCGGCACGGCGACCGCAGGGTCGGGGACCGTGTCGACCGACACCGATTTCGTGGTGCTGTTCAACTCGCGCGAGACGCCGAACGACGAGGCGCTCGAAACGCTGGGCTGGTCGAACGTGCAATTCGGCGCGGTGAATGAGGTGACGGTCGGCGGGGTCGATTTCGTGGTCGGCACGAATGGCGAGACGGCTTACGGCTATTCCGGCGTGCGCGATGCGACCGACGTGGGGACGACGGTTCTGACCGGGACGGCGACCTACACCAGCGACTACAAGGTCGTGCAACTGTCCGAGCTGACGAGCGACGGCACCAGCCTGTCGGGCCGCGCGGACACGGACACCGGGATCATCAACCTGACCGCCGATTTCGATGGCAACACGCTGACCGGCAACGACGGCGATCTGAACGTGCTCGGCACGCTGATCGGCGGGACGCTGTCGGGCGCTGTGACCTATGGCGGCGTCGCCGGGTCGCTTAATGGCAGCGCGGGCAGCGACGGGGTCGCGGGGGCGTTCCACGGCTCGAACGCGACGACGGTCTATGCCGGCGGCTTCGTCGGGCCGAGGGACTGATCCGATGATCCGCACCCTCATCACCCTGCCGCTGCTGACGATCCCGCTCTCGGGCTGTCTGCTGGTCGATTACAACACGCGCTCGGGCTTTTTCACCGGCGGCACGCTGAACGACACCGCCGTTGTGACGGACGATGTCCAGCAATTCGGCGACGTCTATAGCGACGAGATCGGTGGCGTCAGCTATTACACCACGCTCGGAAACGGGCGGGCCGAGGCCTATGCGGGGATCGCGTCCGGGTCCAACGTGGGGCCGGAGCTGGTTTCGGGCACCGCGGTTTACCTTGCCGATTACGAAATCGCGTCGATCAGCAACCTGCGCTACTACGAGAACGAGTTGTACGGGGTGTCGTCGCTTGACGGCGGTACGATCCTTCTGACTGCCGATCTCTCGACGATGACGCTGACCGGCGCGCGCGGCGGGTTCGAGGTGGATGGCACCATTTCGGGCGGCACCGTGGGCGGCAACGTAACCTATGGCGGGCTTCAGGGCGACTTGCGCGGGCTCGTGGGCCAGCAGGGCGTCATCGGCGCGTTCCACGCCAACAACGGCGAGATGGTCTATTCCGGCGGCTTTATGGATTACGTCGGCGACTAATCGACGGTGATCTCCTGCCGGAGCGTTTGGCCGGTCAGATCGAAAATCAGGATGCGGTCGTCTGAGGTGACGACCGCGATCCAGTCGGAGCCGCGGGTGATGGCGCTGGCCGTCGTGCCCTCGGGCAGGGCGATCTGGTCGGGAAAACTTTGACCCGGCGTTTCGTTCAAGCGCATGACAATGACCGCGATCAGGACTACAAGCCCCACGATCATGGTGACGGTCAGCGTCGTCACCAGCCATTTCAGGTAGCGCACGAGACCGGCATCGGGGCCGGTCAGGGGAGCTTCGTCCATGTCGTCCACGTCTGTCCTCGTCGAGATCGGGGCCAATCCGCCCAACCGGCTTGATAAGGCACTGGCCCGCGATGTGCCAGAGGAGGCGAACCTGTCGCGCTCGCGTCTGGCGCGCCTGATCGCCGAAGGGTCCGTGATGCGGGCGGGCGAGGTGCTGACCGATGCCAAGGCCAAGGTCGCCGAGGGCGAGGTGATCGAGATCACGGTGCCGGTGGCCGAAGAGACCCACATGCCGCCCGAGGACATTGCGCTCGACGTGGTGTGGGAGGATCACGACCTTATCGTCATCAACAAGCCTGCGGGCATGGTGGTGCATCCGGCGCCCGGTACGCCGTCTGGCACGCTGGTCAACGCGCTGTTGCACCATTGCGGTGACGATCTGTCGGGTGTCGGGGGTGAGAAGCGGCCCGGCATCGTTCACCGGATCGACAAGGACACCTCGGGGCTTCTGGTGGTCGCCAAGACCGACGCGGCCCATCACGGGTTGGCGGCGCAGTTCGAGAAACACACGGTCGAGCGGCATTACCGCGCGCTGGTCTACGGGGTGCCGGACATGGCCGACCCGCGGCTCAAGGGGGTGCGGGGGGTGAGCTTCGAGCAAGGGGGGATCGTGAAGATCACGACTCAGCTCGCGCGCCATAAGACCGACCGGCAAAAGCAGGCGGTGACATGGTCCGGCGGGCGTCACGCGATCACGCGGGCGCATGTGGTTGAAACATTCGGCACCCCGCCGTCGGTGTCGCTGCTCGACTGCTGGCTCGAAACAGGGCGCACCCATCAGATCCGGGTTCATATGGCCCATGCCGGTCACGGGCTGGTCGGTGATCCGGTCTATGGCGGGAGGCGTAAACCCTCTGACACCGCGCTGGGGGCGGAAGCGGCCCAGCAATTGCGGGAGTTTAGCCGTCAGGCGCTGCATGCGGCGACTTTGGGGTTCGAGCATCCCGTGACCAAGGAACAGCTGCGGTTCGAGGCGCGTTTGCCTGACGACATGGCGCGGCTGATCGAGGTGCTGGGTGGTAATCCTGAGTGAAATACTCAGCACAAACCCGTGAGCCCGCTACCAAAACCGACGGAGATGCGTTCATACTCCGTTAAGACTTCGAGAGTTCAGTGCTCTTGAATGGTGGTACACGCGCCCTAAATAGAATGTTAATCCCCGAAACATTGGGGCGCGACAGTGGAGATGTGAAACAGATGGCCAATTATCAGACGTTGCCGGCTCCGACCCCGGAAGGTGGCCTTAACCGCTACCTTCAGGACATCCGGAAGTTCCCGATGCTGGAGCCCGAGCAGGAATACATGCTGGCGAAGCGGTGGGTGGACCATCAGGACACCGACGCCGCGCACCAGCTCGTGACCTCGCACCTGCGCCTCGCGGCGAAGATCGCGATGGGGTATCGAGGCTATGGACTGCCGCAGGCCGAAGTGATTTCCGAGGCGAACGTGGGCCTGATGCAGGCCGTGAAACGCTTTGACCCGGAAAAGGGCTTCCGCCTCGCGACCTATGCGATGTGGTGGATCCGCGCCTCGATTCAGGAATACATCCTGCGGTCGTGGTCGCTGGTGAAGCTCGGCACGACCTCTGCGCAGAAGAAGCTGTTCTTCAACCTGCGCAAGGCCAAGGCCCGCATCGGCGCGTTGGAAGAGGGCGACCTGCGCCCCGAGAACGTGGCCCAGATCGCGCATGATCTGAACGTCACCGAAGACGAAGTGATCTCGATGAACCGGCGGATGTCGGGCGGCGATGCGTCGCTCAACGCCACGATCTCGAACGACGGCGACTCCACGATGCAGTGGCAGGACTGGCTGGAAGACGAGGACGCGGATCAGGCGGGCGACTACGAACAGCGCGACGAACTGACCGTGCGGCGTGAGATGCTGGCGCAGGCGATGGACGTGCTGAACGACCGCGAGAAGGACATTCTAACCCAGCGCCGCCTGTCGGACGAGACCGTGACGCTCGAAGACCTGTCCGGTCAATACGACGTCAGCCGCGAACGTATCCGCCAGATCGAAGTGCGTGCTTTCGAGAAGCTGCAGAAGCGGATGCAGGAGCTTGCCTCGGAGAAGGGCATGGCCGAGCTGGCCTGATTGCGCTAACAAGACCACAGGACGCCCGGGCCATCGCGCCCGGGCTTTTTGTTTCGGGCTATAGGTTTCGGGGGACGGTATGACGGACGAACTCAGGTGGGGCATTCTCGGCGCGGCGGGCTTTGCGAAAGCCCATATGGCGCCCGCGATCCACGCAGCCAAGGGCAACCGGCTGGCCGCGCTTGCCACGTCGTCACCCGACAAGGCGGCCCCGTTTCGCGCGATCGACGGTGCGCTCACGGCGTTCGACGATTACGAGGCGCTGCTGGCGTCTGACGCGGTGGATGCGGTCTATATCCCGCTGCCCAACCACCTGCATGTGGAGTGGTCGCTCAAGGCGCTCGCCGCCGGTAAGCACGTCTTGTGCGAGAAACCCATCGCGATGACGGCGGGCGAGATCGACCGGCTGATCGCGGCACGCGACGAGAGCGGGCTGTTGGCCGCCGAGGCCTTTATGATCCTGCACCATCCGCAGTGGCAACGGGCCAAGGCGCTGGTCGAGACGGGCACTCTGGGTGAACTGCGCCACGTCGATGCGGTGTTTTCCTACAACAACCCCGATGGGGCTAACATTCGCAACCGGCCCGAAACGGGCGGGGGCGGGGTGCCCGATATCGGGGTCTATACCTACGGCTCGGTGCGCTACGTGACCGGGGCGGAGCCCGAGACGCTCGACGCGCGCATCCGCTGGGAAAACGGGGTCGACATCTGGGCGCAGGCGGATGCGGTGATGACGGGCCCCACGGGGCGCTTCACCTATTCCGGCATGACCTCGACCCGGCTCGCCCCGCGCCAGCAGGTCGTGTTCCACGGCACCGAGGCCACGCTGACCCTGCCTGCGCCGTTCAACGCGGGGGTCTTTGGCGAAGCGCAGGTGATCCTACGGCGCACGGACGGGACCGAGACGGTGGAGCGCTGGCCCTCGGTCAACCACTATGTCCTGCAAGTGGAGAATTTCGCGGCATCGGTGCGTGAGGGCGCGGCATATCCCGTGCCGCTGGAGTTCAGCCAAGGCACGCAGGCGATGATCGACATGGTGTTTTCGCACGGACGCGATATCAGTTGGTAAGGACAGAATTGGGGAGAAGACGGGATGGCCAAGAAAGCTGACATGCCGGAGGATGACATCGATCCGACCGTGCTCGAAGAGCCGGGCATCGATGATGACCCGCGCGAGCCGGACAACATCTGGCTGCGGGGCCTGTGGATGGTGTTCTTCGTGCTGGCGCTCTGGGTCGCGCGGGGGCTCGTCATCATTGCCGGGCTGATCCAGTTCTTCTGGATGCTGTTCGGGTCGGAAAAGAACCACTATGTCGCCGAGTTCGGTGAGGATCTGGCGGACTGGATGGCGCGCGCCACCCTGTTCATCACCGGCGTGACCGAGGACCGCCCGTTCCCCTTCGACCGCTGGGGCATCCCCGACTGAACCGCTGCTCAGCGGAGCGGGTCTGCGCCCGCTCAGCTTGTGCACCGCCCCGGCTGACGCCGGGATGCCGCGATTGGGCGTGGGGCGGTGAGGGCGCGCGTCAGTTCAGCCGGGCGCGCAGCACGCGCACCATGTTCTCGCCCGCGACCTTGCGGATCTGCTCTTCGGTGAGGCCCACGTCGAGCATCGCTTGCGTGAGGGCTGCCAGTTCCGAGGTGTCGTAGCCGGTGGTCACGCTGCCGTCGTAGTCGGACCCCAGCGCCACGTGATCCTCGCCGACGAGCTCGATCGCGGCCTTGATCGTCCGGGCCACGCCGGAGGGGCTGTCGTCACAGGTCACATCCTCCCAATACCCGATCCCGATGACGCCGCCGGTGGCCGCGATCTCCTGCATCAGGTCGTCGGGATAGTTGCGGTTCGTCTCGCAATGGGAGCGGATGCCGGTATGGCTGACGACGAGCGGAATGTCGGTCAGGTCCAGCACGTCGCGCGCGACCTGCTGCGAGGAATGGGCGAGGTCCAGGACCATGCCACGCGCCGCCACTTCGCGCACAACGTCGCGGCCGAACTCGGTCAGCCCCTGATTGCCGATGCCGTGGAGCGACCCGCCAAGCGCATTGTCGAAGAAATGCTGAAGCCCGATGACGCGGTAACCTGCCGCTTCGAGCCGGTCGAGGTTCGCGATCTGCCCTTCGAGCGGATGCGCGCCCTCGATGCCCAGAAGCCCGCCCACGACATTCTCGCCCGATGCGCGCAGTGCCAGCACGGCGTCGAGGTCTTTCTCGGTACGGATCAGGCGCAACCGGCCATTCGACCGCGCCACGGCGTCGCGCAGGCGCTCGGCCTGAAACAGCGCGCGTTCCAGCAGGCTGTTCCACGTGCGCGGCGGCCACATCTGGGCGATGGCGAGGAGCGTGATGTTGTCGAAGGCCTCGGTCGAGTTCTCGTCGTAGTTCTGACCGGCGGGCGATTTGGTGACGGCGGTAAAGACTTGAAGCGTCACGTTACCCTCGATCAGGCGCGGCACGTCGACATGGCCGCGCGTCCCGCGCTCCAGCGGATCGCGTTTCCACAACAGCGTATCGGCATGCCAGTCGCCAATGAGGAGCGAGTCGTGAAAGGCCGCCCCTTCGGCGGTGACCGGGTAGGGGCCGTGCTGCTCGACCACGTTGCGGCCCCGCTCGACGATGCCGGGGGCGAGGATCAGAAAACCCGCGACTCCCACGACCAGCAGTGCCAGCACGATCCCCACGATCCATTTCACGATGCGCATAATGGTCCTCCCACGTTCTTGCGCCGAAGTTATGTCACACTACGTTGGGTGAACAGACCCAACCCGACGGAATGCGAACATGGCAGGTGGATGGAGCCGCGACGGCGCGGTGCAGGAGCAGATCGACGCGTCGATTTCGGAAGAACTGGAACGCATGCGCGCGCGCCGCGCCCCCGTGGGCGAGAGCCTCGCCGAATGCGCGGAATGCGGCGAACCGATCCCCGAAGCGCGGCGCAAGGCGCTGCCGGGGGTGAAGATCTGCATCGAATGCCAGCAAGACCGTGATGGGGCGTACAAGGTGCGACCGGGGTTCAATCGGCGCGGCTCCAAGGACAGTCAGCTGAAATAGCCGCCGCGCCTTTGCCGAGCGCCGGGGGATTTTGCATCCCCCGGGCCCCCTGCAGGATATTTGCGGACCGGAAAGCAGGGCGCCGCAGCTATTATCTTTCCGGTCGGGACCTATCCCCGGGGGAGGTTTGGAGGGGGCAGGCCGCCCCCTCCAACGGGGCGACGCGGGCGGGCGGCCGCGGCGGGAGGGCCGGGGGG
>JAYZLL010000066.1:0-64012 GCA_036154315.1 Pseudomonadota bacterium | reverse complement strand
CCCACCCGCCCCCCGGGGGGGGCGCCCCCCGCCCCCCCCCCCCCCCCCCTCTGACCCCGCGGGTTTCCCCCGGAGCGAAACCCCTCAGGACTCGATCTTACAGGTGTTGATCCCGAACAGCGTGTAGAGCGCGCACCAGCCGACAGCCGCCGTGAACAGCGCCAGAACGGCCACGACAAGCGCGACCCAGCCGAGCGTCGTGCCTTGGTTCAGAAAGAACACCACGAGCGCCGCAATCCCGACAACCGCGCGGATGATCCGGTCCGCGCCGCCTTCATTCGTTTTGAACATGAGAAGGTACCTTTCCCCAATGCGATGGGGAAAGGATACGCTTTTCATTCACAAAGATGAATGTGGTATTTTGTCCCGGCGTCAGCCGCGCCCGCGACCCGCAAAGCGTGGCAGCATGGCCGAGAAATCGGTGCCTTCGCCGCCTTCGTTCTCGACGAATTGGGCATAAAGCTTCATCGCCGCTTCCCCGATCGGGGTGTCGGCATCCGCCGTTTCGGCCGCCTGCATGGCGAGGCGCAGGTCCTTGAGCATCAGCTCGCTGGCGAAACCGGGCTTATAGTCGTTGTCGGCCGGGCTGGTCGCGCCGATCCCCGGAGCGGGGGTATAGGCGTTCATGGTCCAGCTGTAGCCCGACGAGGTCGAGACGACGTCATACATCGCCTGCCGGTCGAGACCCAGCTTGTCAGCCAGCGCAAAGGCCTCGCAGGTGACGATCATGGTCGCGCCGAGGATCATGTTGTTGCAGATCTTGGCCGCCTGACCGTTGCCCGAGGGGCCGCAATGGACGGCTTTCTGCCCCATGATGTCGAGCAGGGGTTTCACCTTGTCGAAGGCCTCCTCAGAGCCGCCCGCCATGAAGGTGAGCGTGCCGTTGGCCGCCCCGGTGATCCCGCCCGAAACCGGCGCGTCGATCGCCAGAAGCCCGGCCTCCATCGCCTGATCGGCCACCGCGCGCGCGCTTTCCACGTCGACGGTCGAGCAGTCGGCAAAGAGCGCGCCCTTGTCCATCGCGGGCACGATATCGTCCGCCACGGCGCGCAGGATCTTGCCGTTGGGCAGCATGGTGATGACCACCTCGGCGCCCTTCGCGGCCTCTGCGGCGGTCTCGGCCTTGGTCACGCCCTCGGGCATCGGGGCGGCGAGGTCGAAGCCCGTCACCTCATGCCCGGCGGCGGCGAGGTTGGCGGCCATCGGTCCGCCCATGTTGCCCAGTCCGATAAATCCGATCTTCATGTCATCCTCCCTCAGATGCTCAGAGCTTCGTCACCCAGTGGCGCGCGCATGCGGGCGATGTCCGCCTCGGGCACCTCCTCGATGCTCGGATGACGCCACGTGGGGTTGCGGTCCTTGTCGATAATCTGCGCGCGGACGCCTTCGAGGAAGTCCCCGTGCTCCATCGCGCGGTAGGTAAATTCGAACTCATAGGCCAGCACCTGCCGCACGGTCTCGGCGGTGTGGGCGCGGGTGATGTTGGCGAGCGTGCAGCAGACCGACAGGGGCGAGGCACGGCGGATCGCCTTGGCCGAGGCCTGCGCGATCTCGCTGTCGCCCGATTCGCATTTTGCAACGATTTCGGCGGGCGTGCCGTCGAAGAGCCTGTCGATTTCGGTCCGGGCACGGGCGAGCGGGCTTTCGGGCGGGGGCGCGGCCATCGTGGCGACGAGGCCCGCGTTCCCGGTCTCTTCAAGCTCCGAGACGAGGTCGAGCCAGAATTCCCGCTCGATATAATGATCGGCAAAGCCTGCATGGATCGCGTCGCCCGCGTTCATGCGCAGCGACGTGGCCCCGAGATATTCGCCAAGCTTGCCCGGCGCGTGGGCGAGCAGGAAGGTGCCGCCCACATCGGGGGCAAGTCCGATGCCGGTTTCGGGCATGGCGACCTGCGAGGTTTCGCAGACCACGCGGATGCTCGCGTGACCGCCCACGCCGACGCCGCCCCCCATGACGAAGCCCTGCATGAGCGCGACGATGGGCTTGGGATACTCCGCGATTTTGGCGTTCATTCGGTATTCGTCGCGCCAGAAGGTGCGGCCATAGTCATAGTCGCCCTCGAGCCCGTGCTCGTACATCGCCTGAATGTCGCCACCCGCACAGAACGCCTTGTCGCCCTCGGCGTCGATGACGACGATCTCGACCGCATCATCGTCGCGCCATGCGTCGAGTGCGGCCTCGATGTCGAGGCACATCTGGTAGGACAGGGCATTGAGCGCCTTGGGGCGGGTGAGCGTGATGCGACCGGCCTTGCCGATGATGCGGGTAGAGACCTCGGACATGTCAGCTCCGCTCCGCCAGCATCTGACGGCTCACGATCAGTCGCATGATCTCGTTCGTGCCTTCGAGGATCTGGTGAACCCGCAGGTCACGCACGATCTTTTCGATCCCGTAATCGGCGAGGTAGCCATAGCCGCCGTGCAGTTGCAGGCAGTCGTTGGCGACCTCGAACGCCACGTCGGTCACGAACATCTTGGCCATCGCGCAGAACTTGGTCGCGTCATGCGCCTTGTTGTCCAGCTTCCACGCCGCCTGCCGCAGGAAGGTGCGGGCGGCCTGCAGCTTGATCTCGTTGTCCGCAAGGCGGAACTGGAGCGCCTGGAACTGGTCGATGGTTTTGCCGAACGCTTTGCGCTCGCCCATGTAGGCCAGCGTCAGGTTCAGTGCGTTCTGAGCACCGCCAAGCGCGCTGGCCGCGATGTTCAGACGGCCACCGTCGAGACCGGCCATCGCATAGACGAAACCGCGGCCCTCTTCGCCCATCAGGTTTTCGTGCGGCACGATGCAATCGTCGAATTGGACCTGCGCGGTGGGCTGGGCCTTCCAGCCCATTTTCTCTTCGAGTGCGCCGAAAGACAGGCCGGGTGTGCCATCCTCGATCACCATCGCCGAGATGCCCTTGGGGCTGTCGTCGCCGGTGCGCAGCATGGTGAGGTAGGCGTCGGAATAGGAGCCGCCGGAGATGAAGGCCTTGGTGCCGTTCAGCTTCCAGCCCTCGTTGGTCTTTTCGGCCTTGGTGCGCAGCGCGGCCGCGTCCGAGCCGGAGCCCGGTTCGGTCAGGCAGTAGGAGAACACCTTCTCCATGCTGGTGAGCGCGGGCAGCCAACGCTGCTTGTCCTCGTCCGAGCCGAATTTGTCGATCATGCCGCCGCACATGTTGTGTATCGACAGGAACGATCCGACGGCGGGGCAGGACATGGCGAGGGCTTCGAACACGAGGGTCGCGTCCAGTCTGGTCAGGCCCGAACCGCCGTATTCCTCGGACACGTAGATACCACCCAGGCCAAGCTCGGCCACCTTGGACCAAAGCTCTTTGGGAATCGTGCCCTGACGTTCCCAGTCCTGTGCAAACGGTGCGATGTTCTCTTGGCCGAAGCCGTGAGCCATCTCGAAGATTGCTTCCTGTTCTTCGGAAAGCGCGAAATCCATACTGTCCTCCCCGGCAGAAATGAACGCTGGTTCAGTTAACAGAGTGTCCCAGCGAAGGTGCAAAGCACAAGGGGGAAATGGCCAAAGGAGGTTTGTGTTTCTGCAAAGGGGTGCGGGGGCTGGGCGCGGCTGGCTGGAGTGCGGGTCTCGGATACCAGAATACTAGGATTCTAGTATTCTGGTTTATGGAAAATCTCGCAAAATCAATTGCCTAAACCATGCCGCCGATGCCAAAAGGTTAACGCCAGCCCCAGAGCCCTACAGCCAAAGCCCCACAAGCCGCCCTAAAGTCCCTCGTGAAATTCCCCGACCAACGACGTGACGACCTGTTTCAGCGCCTCGTCCCGCGTGCGCCCCTCATCGAGCGCGTCGTTGAACACCCGACGTTGCCGCTCAGCCGACGTCCCGCCCAAAATGATGTCCCGCGCGCCTTCGAGTTCGGCAAGGCAGCCCAACGCCTCGGCATCTTCGGACAACAGCCCGATCAGCTCCTCGACCAGATGCGCGACCGGCACGATCTCGCGTTTGCCGAAGTCGATCAGACCCCGGGTTGCGCCATAGCGTTGCGCCATCCAACGGTTTTCGGCGATCAGGAAATTGTCGTAGATGCGCCAGCGCTGATTGTGGCCTTTCATCCTCCACAGATAGCGGGCGAGCGACTGCACAAGGGCCGCGAGCGTCAGCGTGGTCTCGATCCGGGGTGAGACGTCGCAGATGCGCGCCTCGATCGTGGGGAACTTGGCCGAGGGCCGCAGGTCCCACCAGATTTTCGAGGCATCTTCGATCAGACCCAGCTCGACGATGGCATCCACCGAGCGCTGGAATTCGGCCCAACTCCACAGCTTCGGAGGCAGACCGGTACGGGGCAGGTTGTCAAAGACGCTCAGGCGATACGAGGCAAGCCCGGTGTCCTCGCCCTGCCAGAACGGCGACGAGGCCGATAGCGCCAGCAGATGCGGCAGGAAATACGACAGCTGGTTCATCACGTCGATCCGGTCCTCGGGGTCCGGGATGCCGACGTGAACATGCATGCCGCAGATCAACAGCCGCCGCGCGACGCCGCCCAGATCGCGCCGCAGATCGTTGTAGCGGTCGCGGTCGGTGTGATGCTGCTCTTTCCAGTCCGAGAACGGGTGACAGGCCGCCGCGATGGGGGCGAGCCCATGCTCGGCGGCATGGCGGGCCACGGCGCTGCGCAGGCGCTTCAGGTCCTCGCGCGCCTGTCCGACATCGGCGCAGACATTCGTGCCGATTTCGATCTGACATTGCAGGAATTCGGGGCTCACCTGATCCTGGAGGTCGGCCTTGCAGGCCTCCATCAGCGCTTCAGGCGCTTCGGCGAGGTCGCCGGTCTCGCGGTCGACCAGCAGGTATTCCTCTTCGATCCCGATCGAAAAACTGGGGTCCTTGTCGGCCATCGCACACCCTCCCTAACCACCGGATCAGCCTGCGCAAATCCGGGGCCCGGCGCAAGCGCGGCTCAGGCGATGGAGTGCAGAAGCTCCGGGATGCTCTGCTCGCGTACGCCCAGAATAGACAGCGCCGCGGCCTCGTCGGTCTGGAGCGTCACGACCATACCGGGCACTTGGCTCCAGGCATCGGTGAAATGGCGCGCAAGGCGCATGGACGGGCCGGGGGCGGCGTGGATCACCATCATCATCGACCGGTCGGGCACGAATAGCCCGGCCGCCGCATCGGCCTGAAACTGCATCAGGCCCACGAAATCACGCTCCCAGTCGTCGATCTTGCTCAGGTCGATGAGTTGCTTCTGCTCCGGCGTCCGCGCCGGGTCGAGCATATAGGCTTCGTACAGGCCGCGCGCATCGTCGAGCGAGGCGAACCCTTCGTACTGTACGTACACCAGCCCGTGTGCGGGCAGGATCCTGTAACTGCCGGGCATTGCCGGTCCCCTCGTTGCCTCTGTGGGCGTGAGCGCCCCTCCTTGACCAAACGGTAAACGCAAAATGTGGCGCGGAAAAGGTGTCCGTTTGGGCGGGGTCAGACGGTCGAGCGCAACATGTCGGCAATCGAATCTTCGGGCTGGCCGAGGATCGCGAGCGCGCCCGCTTCGTCATATTGCAGCGACGTGACCACACCGGTCACACCCTTCCACGGGGCGACGAGGATACGCCCCAGATCCTGCGAGACCGGGGTCGGGGCGACGAAAACCATAAAGAACTGATGGCCGGTGGACAGGAACGTGCCCGCTTTGTCGGCCTGCAAGGCCATCAGCTTCGCGAAATCGCGTTCGTACCCCTCGACCCGCGACAGGTCGACCAGCTGCTTTTGTCCGAGCGTGGCTTCGGGTTGGGTCATGTAGTCGGCAAACAGGTCTTCGCCCTCCTGCCAGCGCAGAAACCCTTCGTAGCGAACATAGACCATGCCCCGGTCGGGCAGAATTTTGTAACGTCCTGGCATAGGCGTGCAGACCCTGAATACATCACCGACGGATCTGCGATCCGCCGGGACATACCCTAACACTCCCAGCGCATTGGGGAAGGGACCAAAAAGTTAGGTCTTGAGCGACCTCACACCATGCGGACCTGCGTGCCGATCTCGGTCAGGGCGAAAAGCTCTTGGATCTTTTCGTTGTAAAGCCCGATGCAGCCGTCCGACGAGCGGCGGCCGATCTTGCGCGTGTCGTGGGTGCCGTGGATCAGATAGGCGGGCCAGGACAGATACATCGCGTGGGTGCCCAGCGGGTTCGCCGGGTCGTCGGCCCCGATCGGCTTCCAATCCGGAAAACGCTCCATCTGCGAGGGGGTGGGGGTCCAGGTCGGGCCCACCTTCTTGCGCACGATTTCCGAATACCCACGCTTGGTCAGCTCGTCCGTACGCGGCACCGAGGTCGGGTAGAGCTTGTAGATCGACCCGTCCGAATTCCAGTAATGCAGCGCCTTCGACGTGGTGTCGCAGACGATGGCGCCCTTGCCGAGCGTTTCAAAGTGATCGCGCCAGTCCATCGTGCGGAAGGACGAGGCATTGCGACGCGAGAATTCCTGCACGGTCTCGTCCTCGGACCCCATGACCTGCGGCGGCGCGGATTGCGCGCGCAGAAGCGCCGGGGTGACGAGGGGGAGTACCGAAGCTGCAGCCAGTAGACCGCGACGGGTGATGTTCGAAGCCATGCGGGAACCTGTATGTTTGTGTCGTTTCTTGCCTTAAGCGCATACTATCATATTCAGCCAGAGCAATACACGCGTTCGAGAGCAGGCGGAGCTTTGCCCAAAGGCGGCAGGTCCGACGTGCCGCGGGCCCTAGTAGGCGCGGGTCGGCACGGCTGCGGCAAAGTGGCGGGGCGGTATGCCTGCGGCATTCAGAGCCACGCCCACACTGTCGAACACCGAAAGCTTCACCAACTCCCGCCGTGCGGTGATATGGCTGAACATCTTCAGAAACGTGCGCACCGCGTCCTGAGAGGTCACCACATAGACCGTCAGCATGTCGTCGCGGGTGGCGAGCGCGTTGCGCAGCCGTCCGATGAAGCCCATGAATTCGCGCAGGGTCAGATCGACGTCGCGCGTCAGCGTGGCATCGACGATCGCGATGCGGTCGGCACGTGCGTCAGCGGACATCAGAAAGCGGGTGAGCCAATCGAGGTCGTCTTCGACCACGTCATCCTGAAACCGCAGCATAAAGGCGCCATCGGCAGAGAGTCTGTGGGCTTGGATGGTCATGTCGACCTTCTCCGGATGCAGCGTGGACCTCGGTCAACCAGAGCACTCGTGCGGTCCTGAACGGACGAAAAACAGCGTGGGCCGACACGACCGGCCCACGCTTTATGGATTACACGTCAGTCCATTGCTTTGAAAGCGAATTCTCCGCCTTCTTTGATCCCCGAGAACCAGCGTTCGGTCACGGTCTTGGTCCGGGTGTAGAACCGGAAGGCATCGGGGCCGTACTGGTTGAGGTCGCCAAAGGCCGACTTTTTCCAGCCGCCGAAGGTGAAGTAGGACAGCGGCACCGGGATCGGGAAGTTGATGCCGACCATGCCGACGTTCACACGGGATGCGAAATCGCGGGCCGTGTCGCCGTCGGCGGTGAAGATCGCCGTGCCGTTGCCGTACTGGTTCTTCATCACCAGATCGAGCGCTTCTTCGTAGCTGTCCTTGCGGACGGTCGACAGCACCGGGCCAAAGATCTCTTCCTTGTAGATATCCATGTCTTCGGTGACGTTGTCGAAGAGCGTCGGGCCGACATAGAAGCCGTCCTCATAGCCCTGCAAACTGAAGTCGCGACCATCGGTGACGAGCGTTGCGCCGTCGTTCACGCCCGAGTCGATCAGGCTCTCGATGCGTTGTTTCGCCTGCGCCGTGATGACGGGGCCGTAATCCACATCCTTGTCCGAGGTGTAGGGGCCGACTTTCAGCGCCTCGACCTTGGGGGTGAGCTTCTCGATCAGCTTGTCGGCGGTGTCCTTGCCCACCGGCACCGCGACCGAAATCGCCATGCAGCGTTCGCCAGCCGCGCCGAAACCCGCACCGACCAGCGCGTCGGCGGCCTTGTCGAGGTCCGCGTCGGGCATGATGATCATGTGGTTCTTGGCACCGCCGAAGCACTGGGCGCGTTTGCCGTTGTTGGCGGCGCGGCCATAGATGTACTGGGCGATCGGGGTCGAGCCGACAAAGCCCACGGCCTGCACGGTCTCGTTGTCGAGGATCGCGTCCACGACTTCCTTGTCACCGTTCACGACCTGCAGCACGCCATCGGGAAGCCCGGCTTCCTTGAGCAGTTCAGCGAGCATCATCGACGTGGTCGGGCAGCGCTCGGACGGCTTCAGGATCATCGCGTTGCCGGACACCAGCGCCGGGCCCATTTTCCACAGCGGGATCATGGCCGGGAAGTTGAACGGCGTGATGCCCGCGACGACGCCCAGCGGCTGACGCATGGAATACAGGTCGATGCCGGGGCCGCCGGAATCCATGAACTCGCCCTTGAGCATGTTGGGCGCGCCCATGCAGACCTCGATCACTTCAAGCCCACGCTGCACGTCACCGGCGCCATCGGGCAGGGTCTTGCCGTGCTCACGGCTGACGCTTTCGGCCAGCTTGTCCATATCGCGGTTGATGAGTTGGGCGAACTTCATCATCACGCGCGCGCGGCGCTGCGGGTTGGTCGCGGCCCAGGCTTTCTGCGCCTCGGCGGCTTTCGCCACGGCCGCGTCCAGCTCTTCCTTGCTGGACAGTTGCACGGTGCCCTGAACTTCGCCCGTTGCAGGGTTGTAGATGTCGCTGGTGCGCGACGAGGACGACGCCTCGTTCGCCCCGTTGATCCAGTTGCCGACTTGGTACATGAGATGTCCTCCTCTAAGACTGAGCGGAATATATCCTTGCAATTTTGCGGCGGAAAGCAGCAAGGTCTCAAAACGTTTTGCATTATTGCAGGGGTGCTCCGTGGACCTGGATTGGGACGATCTTCGCATATTTCTGGCCGTCGCACGCGGCGAAAGCCTGTCGGCAGCGGGCCGGGTGCTCAAGCGTGACCCGGCCACGGTCGGGCGGCGGATTTCGCGGCTGGAAGAGGTCGTGGGCGCGCCACTCTTTGCGCGGTCACCTCAGGGCTATGGCCTGACCGACGCGGGCCAGCGCCTGCTTGCCCATGCCGAGGATGCCGAACAGGCGGTGACGCGCGGGGCCGAGGCGTTGGCGGGCACCACCGGCGGTCTGTCCGGCCAAGTGCGCATCGGCGCGCCGGACGGCTGCGCCAACTTCCTCCTGCCGCAGGTCTGCGCCCGGATCGCCGCCGAACATCCCGAGATCGAGTTGCAGATCGTGGCGCTGCCCCGCGTCATCAACCTGTCGAAACGCGAGGCCGATCTGGCCATCGCCGTGTCGCCCCCGGCCACCGGGCGGCTGACGGTGCAGAAGATCACCGACTATCACCTGCACCTCGTCGCGGCCCGGCTTTATCTCAAGGACCACGGCCCGATCGAAAGCCTCGACGATCTCGCGGGTAAACCCATCGTCGGCTACATCCCCGACATGATTTTCGACAAGGAACTCGATTACCTGTCCGAGATCGGGGCCGAGACGGTGACGCTCGCCTCAAATTCGGTCTCGGTGCAACTGGGCATGCTGCGTGAGGGCGGGGGCCTTGGCATCGCGCATGACTTCGCGCTGCCGTTTGCGCGCAACCTGCGCAAGGTGCTGACCGACGAGGTGTCGCTCACCCGCAGCTTTTACCTCGTCCGGCATGCGGGCGACGCCCGGATCGAGCGGATGAGCCGCGTGGCCGAGATGCTGATGAGCGGTTTGAAAGCCGAAGTGGCACGGCTGGAAAGTCTCACTTGACAGAATGTCGCACCTCATAGGACGCTGAAATCAGGGAGTTAGCGCCAACACCGCAGCACGGAGGAAATCATGCTCGTCAGCCAGATACTCAAGGACAAGGCCACTCAGGGTGTTCTCACGGTGACGAAAGACACGAGCGTGGCGGATGTGGCGGCGATGCTGTCGCGGGAGCGGGTGGGGGCGATGATCGTGTCCGAAGATGGCGTGCATCCCCAGGGCATCGTGTCGGAACGTGACGTGGTGCGCGAGCTCGGCGCGCGTGGCACCGGCTGTCTGACCGATCCCGTGTCTGAGATCATGACCGAAAAGCTCATCGGCTGCGAACCGGGCGACCGGGCGATTGCCGTGCTTCGCAAGATGACCGAGGGCCGCTTCCGCCACATGCCGGTGATGGAGGGCGACAAGATGGTCGGCCTTGTCTCCATCGGTGACGTGGTCAAGGCGCGCCTCGAAGAGCTGGGGCAACAGGCGGAATCGCTCAAATCCATGATCATGGGCTACTGAGCGGGGCGCCGTCCGACCGCACCGAAAAGGCACGCATCGGCAGGTTCTGACCCCGGTGCGTAATCTCGTCGCACCTCGGGGTTGCATTCCCTCACGCAATATTGTTGCGTGCGGTCGAGCAGGGAGGGCAGATCATGCGCGTGGCACTTTATCCGGGGACCTTCGACCCCATCACTATCGGTCATATCGACATCATCAAGCGGGCCTGCCTCATGGTCGACCGTCTGGTGATCGGCGTCGCGATCAACCGCGACAAAGGGCCGATGTTCACGCTCGAAGAGCGGGTCGAGATGGTCGAAGCCGAATGCGCCAAGCTGTCAGATGAGACCGGGACCGAGATCGTCGCCCATCCGTTCGAGAACCTGCTCATCAACTGCGCCCATGACGTGGGCGCCTCGATCATCGTGCGCGGCCTGCGCGCCGTGACCGATTTCGAGTACGAATATCAGATGGTTGGCATGAATCGCGCGCTCGACAACACGGTCGAGACCGTGTTCCTCATGGCCGACCTCAAGCATCAGGCGATTGCCTCGAAACTGGTCAAGGAAATCGCCCGGCTTGACGGTGACATCTCGAAATTCGTGACGCCCGAGGTCAAGGACAAGCTGTACGCCAAACTCGGGCGGAGCTGACTATTTAGCCATACACCGCGCGATACGCGATGGCCTTGGCGTCGAACGGGTTCAGGCCCAGATCCTCGATGGCGAGGTCCGTGGGCAGCGCCTCGATGGCCCGCCGGGTCCGGCGATAGCTGGCGTGGCGTGAGATTGCGGTTTTCAGTCTGGTAAAGGCGGTCATCGGTGCCTCCGGTTCGGGTGTGCGTTTCAACCCCGAACATAGGCATGCTGCATTGCAGCACAAATGCCCGTTAGCGATAACCGCCATGTGGTGCGTGCAACCCGGATCAGATCGCCCGGTCGACCGCCCGGATCGTCTCGACCGTCTTGTTGACCTGCGTGAGCGGCAGCATGTGACCCGCGCCCTCGATCAGGTCCAATTGGAAATGCGGATACTTTTCGGCCAGTTCGACGCCCTGCTTGCGGTAGTCGAGGATGCGGGCCTCGGTGCCGTAGAGCACACGCACGGGGCAGGTGATCTCGTCATATCGCTTCCACTGGCCGACGATCACCTCGCCCACCGCGCAGTAATCGCGCGAGGTATTGAGAAAACTGCGTGGCCGCAGCGACAACAGCCCGCCGCCCTTGACGGTGTAGCCCTCCGGGATCGGCTCGGGCCCGAAAATCTCGGTCCGCGTCAACTCGGCATTCTTAGCACTCGTCGGCACCGCCACCGTGTTGGCCACGAAACGGCGCATGTTCGGGTTGGTGATGCCGAGTGCGGCAAAGCTTTTCGCCTGCATCTCGGACGGGCGCAGCAGCGGCGCGATCAGGGCCAGCCCGCCGATCTTGTCGGGCGCGCGCAGCGCCGTGGCGCAGGAGATCGCGCCGCCCAGCGAATGGCCCATGAGGATCGGCTTTTCCAGCCCGAGCGCGTCGATCAGTTCCAGCACATAGCCCGCCTGATCGTCGATCCGGGCCGAGGCCCCCTCGCTCCGATCCGAATAGCCCATGCCGGGCCGGTCGAGCGCGATGACGCGGAAGTCCGGCGTGAGGGGATCGTTCAGGGTCATGGTGAGCGACCGCAACTGCCCACCTAGCCCGTGGATCAGCACAACGGGCCGCCCGGTGCCGCCGGTGTCGGTGTAATGCAGCTTGCCGGTCGAAATGGTGAGAAACTTGCCCACCGGCGGCACCGCCGCCTCGGCCTGCGCGGCGAGGGTACGGGTGCGTTTCATCTGACCGAGTAGCCACAGGCCGATGGCGGCCCCGATCAGGGCGAGAATAATAACGAGCACTTGGAACATAACGAGCCTCCCTTGTCAGGAAGCCTAGCGGGGGTCATGAAATTGCGGAACGGCGTTTCGCAGTAGGTGACGTTACGTCGCCTAGTTGCCCGCGATGATCCCGATGCCCATCAGACCGTTCAACACCGCATCCACCGCGACGGCGGCGAGGATCATGCCCATGACCCGGCTTATCACCGCAGCACCGGTCTGCCCGATGACCCGCATGATCGGCCCGGCGGCAAGCAGAATGCCCAGCGTCGCCGCCAGCACCAGCGCCATGAGCGCCGAGGTCATCACCTGATGGCTGATCGAAAAGCGGTCGTTGTCGGTCAGGATCACCACCGCCAGCATCGCACCGGGCGACGCGATCGAGGGCATGGCGACCGGAAACACCGCGACATTCTTGGCATGATCCGACCCGCCCAGATCGTTCTCGGGTTTGCCGGGTCCGAAGATCATGGTGAGCGCGAAGAGGAACAGGATGATCCCGCCCGCGATCTGGAACGACTGAAGCTCCAGCCCCAGACCCTCCAGCACCAGTTGCCCGAGCACTATAAAGGCGAGCAGAACGAGAAAGGCGACCAGCACCGCACGCAGCGCCACGCCACGCCGTTTCGCGGCAGGCACGGCCGCGGTCGCGGCGATAAAGACGGGGAGGGTGCCGATCGGGTCGATCACCACCCACAGCGTAATGAATTCCTGAAGCAGGAGAGAAAAGTCTGGCACGGTCGGCCCATACGTTCGCGTGGATTTACCGTCCAGATAACAGGTTCGGCCCCAACGTCCAGCGCCGGGGCCGAAAATTCGCGTGAGTTACAGCCGTTTGCCGATTTCGGCGGCGGTATCGAGCATCCGGTTCGAAAAACCCCACTCGTTGTCGTACCAGGTCAGGATGCGGATGAAGTTACCATCCATCACCTTGGTCTGGTCCAGTGCGAAGGTCGAGCTGTTGGGGTTGTGGTTGAAGTCGACCGAGACGAGCGGTTTGTCGGTGTAGCCGAGCACGCCCTTGAGCGGGCCGTCCGCCGCCGCGATGATCGCCGCGTTGATGTCGTCGACGCTCGCGTCCTTGTCGAGCTCCGCCGTCAGATCGACGCAGGAGACGTTGGGGGTCGGCACCCGGATCGCCACACCGTCGAGCTTGCCGTTGAGTTCCGGCAGGACGAGGCCCACGGCCTTGGCGGCACCCGTCGAGGTCGGGATCATGCTCATCGCCGCAGCGCGTGCGCGGTAAAGATCCTTGTGCATCGTGTCCAGCGTCGGCTGGTCACCGGTGTAGCTGTGGATCGTCGTCATGAAGCCGCGCTTGATGCCGAAGCTGTCGTTCAGCACCTTGGCGACCGGCGACAGGCAGTTCGTCGTGCAGGACGCGTTCGAGACGTGCAGATCGTCCGAGGTGAGCGTGTCGTGGTTCACACCGTAAACGATGGTCTTGTCCGCGCCCGCCGAGGGGGCTGAGACCAGCACGCGGCTCGCCCCGTTCTCAAGGTGAACCTTGGCCTTGTCGCCGGTAAAGATGCCCGTGCATTCCAGCACCACATCCACATCGCCCCACGGAAGCTCCTTGGGATCGCGGATCGCGGTCACTTCGATCGGGCCCGCGCCCGCGTCGATGGTGTTGCCTGCGACCTTGACCTCGTTCGGGAACCTGCCGTGGACGCTGTCGTATTGCAGCAGGTGGGCGTTGGTCTCGACCGGGCCGAGGTCGTTGATGCCGATGACTTCGATATCGGTACGGCCCTGCTCATAGAGGGCACGCAGAACATTGCGTCCGATGCGGCCGAAACCGTTGATGGCGACTTTGAGGGTCATGGGGGTCTCCCTTGTGCGCTTGAAAGGCGGGTGGGACTCGCAAATTTGGCTGATCTGCCGAAACGCTAGCGATCCGTTATCGCTAACATCAACATCTCGTTTCAAACGTCAAGGGCAGGACGGGGCGAGCGCCCAGAATTTCAGCGCCAGAAGGCGATCCAGTCGAGAAATTCGAACAATTCTTTGCCGAGAAAGACCGAGGTCTCGCCACCGCGCAGCACGATGTCGAACGCAAAGAGCGCGACGATGAGCAGGAAAAGGATCAGGGCAAGACGATTGGTCATCGCAGCCGTTGTTGCCGATGGGGCGAAGCGCGGCAAGGAAAATCCTCAGTGCTGGTGCCTCGGTCCCCGCTCAGGCGCTCACGTTCAGAAAGACGGTGAGCAGACCAACAAAAACCACGGCCAGAACCGGAACCCACACGCGATTGCGTAGGGGGGTGCCCTCGAAACAATAGGGACAGGTCGAGGCACCGTACCGCAGTTGGTGGTTACACTTGCAGCGGAACAGACGCAGCGCTTTTCGGGCCATGTGAGCCTCTTCTTTCGTATGTCCCCTCCCAAAGTATGCGCGAACTAATCAAAAGAAGTAGCGCGTTCAACCTGTCGCGGAAAAACCGGCACCGATCCGCCGACCCTGCGCAGGTGTATGGGATGTGCGCGTCGCCCGAAACGACAAAGCCCCGGCGCAGGGCCGGGGCTTTTCGTTTGAATGTCAGAGGCTTGCGCTCAGAGCTGGCCCATCGCGGCGGCCACATCGGCCATGCGGGACGAAAAGCCCCATTCGTTGTCGTACCACGCGAGCACCCGCACCGTGCGGCCGACCACACGGGTCTGTTCGGGCGCGAAGATCGAGCTGTATTCGGTGTGGTTGAAGTCGACCGACACCTTGGGCTCGGGGTCATAGGCCAGCACGCGCTTCATGTTGCCCTCGGCTGCGGCGCGCACCACTTCGTTCACGTCGTCGACCGTCACGTCCTTGCCCGCCTCGAAGGTCAGGTCGATGCAGGAGACGTTCGGCGTCGGCACACGCAGCGCGGTGCCGTCGAGCTTACCGGCGAGTTCGGGAAGGACTTCGCCAAGCGCCTTGGCCGCGCCAGTGGTGGTCGGGATCATCGCCATCGCCGCCGCACGGGCGCGGTAGAGGTCCGAATGGCGGCGGTCCAGCGTCGGCTGGTCGCCGGTGTAGCTGTGGATTGTGGTCATCACGCCGCGTTCGATCCCGATCGCATCGTTCAGCACCTTGGCGAGCGGGGCCAGACCGTTGGTGGTGCAGGACCCGTTCGAGATCATGTAATCCGACGAGGCCAGCGTTTCATCGTTCACACCGAAGACGATGGTTTTCTGCACGTTCTTGGCGGGGGCGGAGATCAGGACCTTCTTCGCGCCGCGTTCAATGTGCTTTTTCGCCTTCTCACCGTCGTTGAAGTTGCCGGTGCATTCCAGCACGACGTCGCAGCCGGACCAGTCAAGCTCATCCATGTCGTAGGTCGACATCATCTCCATCGGGCCACGGCCAATGTCCATCGTCGTGCCGTTCATGCGGATCTCGTCCGGGTAGCGACCGTGGACCGAGTCGTACTTCAGCAAATGCACGGCGGTTTCGAGAGGACCGGTGGCGTTGACCTTGACGACCTGAATATCGTTGCGGCCCGACTGCGCGATTTGCGACAGCGTGCAGCGCCCGATGCGCCCAAACCCGTTGATGCCGACGGTGACGGTCATGTCTGATCCCCTTTGCACTCGATCCTGATCCTTCGTGCGCCCGAGGGGCGCGCTAGCCTGACGCTGATATAGGCGAGGGGGGTCGTCCGGGCCACCCAATTTCGTGTTATTCGCCAACATGTTAGCGAAAACATGGGCACCGGATTGGGCGTTAGCGGAACCGTTAACGCAAACGTTGTGTGCCGTCGTATGCGGGCTTCGGCGGAACCTTCACGGGGATTCGCGGCTTGCGGTTTCAGGTCCGGGCGCTACCTTTTCCCGGCAAGAACAAGGGACAGGTTGGCATGAGCGGGTTACTGGCACTTCTGGACGACGTCGCGGGCATCGCGAAGATCGCGGCCTCGTCGGTGGACGATGTGGCCTCGCAGGCGCTCAAGGCCGGGTCCAAGGCCGCGGGCGCCGTGATCGACGACGCGGCCGTGACGCCCAAGTACCTGACCGGCTTCGATGCGAGCCGTGAAATCCCCATCGTGGGCAAGATCGCTCTGGGTTCGATCCGCAACAAGCTCTTGATCCTGTTACCCGTGGGCCTGCTGCTCGCGAACTTCGCGCCGTGGGCGATCCCGCCACTTCTGATGCTGGGCGGGGCCTATCTGTGTTTCGAGGGTGCCGAAAAGATCTGGCATGCCCTTTTTCCGGGCGAGCACAAGGTCCACGACCCCAAGGCGCATGAGAACCCGGACCCGGCCCATCTGGAAGAACAAAAGGTGCAGGGCGCGATCAAGACCGATTTCATCTTGTCCGCCGAGATCATGACCATCGCCCTGTCGGCGCTGCCGGAGTCGAACGTCTGGATGGAGGCCGCCGCGCTCGCCATCGTCGCCATCGGCATCACCGCCGTGGTCTATGGCTCGGTCGCGCTGATCGTGAAAGCCGACGACCTCGGTCTCGCAATGGCCGCGCGTGGCCGCCTCGGCCTGACCCGCGCGCTCGGGCGTGGCTTGGTCAAGGGCATGCCCAAATTCATGAAGCTGCTCACCATCGTTGGCACCGCCGCGATGCTCTGGGTCGGGGGCAACATCATCGTTCACGGGTTGCACGAGATGGGCTGGCACGTGCCTTACGACTTCGTCCACGACAACGCGGTCGCGCTCGGGGCGATGGTGTCCGAGACTTGGCGCGGCGCGGTCGAATGGATCGCCACAGCGGCACAGGACGGCGTCTTTGGCTTTGTCCTCGGCCTGATCTTGATCCCCATCGGCACCAAGATCATCGGCCCGCTGATCGCCTCGGTCACCGGCAGCAAAAAGGCCGCAGCGCACTAGCGCAGGTCAGCCCTTTTTGTAATGTCGCTTCAACTCCTCGGCGAACATTTCGTCGAACTCCGTCGGCGTGATCCACCCGACCGGCGCATCGTCGAGGTCTTGACCCAGAAACAACTTCACCGCCGCCACCGCGTGCCAGTTCTGACCGCCCGCCGCGTGGTAAGGGCGCATCGGCACGCGGGTTCCGTCCTTCAAAATCAGGTTGGGCCGCGCAGTGCCGGTGTCGGTACCATGCGCGCCGACGGTGCTGATCTGCGCCGTCTCGATGTCGCTGAGCGCCCAATGCCAGTCCTTGGTCCCGGTGCGATCCGTGACCACCAGATCGACGCTGTCGGTGGACCGGTCCAGCGTAAAGGTCGCGGTCATGCGACTGCGCTGCCAGTAAAGATAGGCCCCGAGGATAAGCACCGCGACGACCACCAGAGGCTCCCAGAAACCCTGCCACACCATGACCAGAGCACCGCCGGCAAGCAGGACACTCGCCGCGATCAGCCCGATCTTCTTGTCGCGCTGATCGTCGTACAGGACGAGCCTGGTCTCGGTTTTGTCTGCAATGCGCATCGCGGTCCCCGCCGTGGTGTCCTGCGCCGAGCATAGCACAGAAGGGCGCCGCATGCCGGGGCAGGGCAAAAAGCCGTGAACAGAGTGAAAAACGCGCCCGGACGGGTGGACAGGCCCCGGCTGAGGCGGAAGGAAGGGGGCATGACATTCGCCCGCCATATCGCCGTGCTTATCATGGTCGTGCTCGTGCTCCCCTGGGGTGCGGCGTTGCGGCTGGCCGAGGCGCGTGTGGCGGGTGAACCGCCCGTGGCGCAGGCGGTGGCGGTGAGCCACCAGCAGAGCACCGTGGCCCGTGCGAGTGCCGTGACCCACAAATGCCGGACCGCGACCCTGCCGGGCGCGCCCTGTTTCCACGCCACGCTGCCGGACGAGACGGCGCTCGCCGCACCCGACCACCAGCGCGGCCTCATTCGTCCCGACACCGCGCGCATTGCCGCCCGGCCCACGGACGCGCCCGATACTGGCCCCCCACGCTTCGTCTGATTGCCAAGCCGACGTGCGCCCGCACGTCTTCTGACCCAATCTTACGGAGATATTCCCATGCTGACCCGACGCATGTTCCTTGCGGGGGGCGCGGCGGCAGGCCTTGCAGCCTGCACCCAGCCCGAAACCGTCCTTCAGGCCGAGCCTGAACCCGTCATCCCACCCTTGCCGGACTTCTACGGTCCGATCACCGACGAACCCTTTCCCATCCCGGCTGTCGAAGAGGGTGTCGTCGATCCCTCGCTCTGGCGGCAGGAAGTTGTGAACCCGTGGCCCGACCGCCCGCGCGGCACCATCGTGGTCGACCCGAACGAGGCGCGGCTCTACTTCGTCGACTCGCCCGAAACCGCCACGCGCTATGGCGTCAGCGTCGGCGCGGCTGGCTTCGCGTGGGAGGGTACCGCGCGGCTTCAGTTCTGGCGCGACTGGCCGCGCTGGAAAGTGCCGGACGCGATGATCGAGCGGCGGCCTGAGCTTGCCCAGTATTCTTGGCGCAAGGGCGGCATGGACCCGGGGCCGGGCAACCCGATGGGCGCACGGGCGCTCTATCTGTTCGATGACGGGGTCGACACGCTCTACCGCATCCACGGCGACGCTTCGGCGCGCGAGCTGGGGCAGGCGGTGTCGTCCGGTTGCATCCGCATGCTCAATCAGGACGTGATCCACCTGCAGGAAAAGGCGGTACATGGCGCGGATGTCGTGGTGCTGGCGTCCCGCGACCCGATCGGCGTTCAGGTTCTGTGAACGAAAACGCCCCCGCAGCGGACTGCGGGGGCGCTTGATCGTGTCGGAGCGTGGCTCGGATCAGCCGAGCAGCGCCTTGACCTGTTCGACCACGTTCTCGGCGGTGATGCCCATTTCCGAGTAGATCGTGGGCGCCGGGGCCGAAGCACCGAAGCTTTCCATCCCGACAAAGGCCTGACGGTTCTCACGCCCGCGCTCACCCAAGAGCCAGCGATCCCAGCCACAGGCCCGCAGCGCGGCTTCGATACCGACGCGCACAGGACCGGCGGGGAGGACTTTTTTGCGGTAGCTTTCGTCCTGCTGGGCAAAAAGCTCCATGCAAGGCATTGAAACCACACGCGTTCCGATCCCGGCCTCTTGCAGGATGTCGCGCGCCTTCATGGCGATCTCGACTTCCGACCCGGTGGCCATGAGGATCGCCTGACGCTTGCCCTCGGCCTCGGCGAGCACATAAGCGCCCTTGGCGGTGAGGTTGGAGTTCTTGTGCTCCGTGCGCAGCGTCGGCAGGCCCTGACGCGACAGCGCCATGCAGGACGGGGTCGAGGACGAGGTCAGCGCCATTTCCCAGGCTTCGGCCGTCTCGACGGTGTCGCAGGGGCGGAAGGTCCAGGTGTTCGGCGTCGCGCGCCAGATCGCCAGATGCTCCACCGGCTGGTGGGTCGGGCCGTCCTCGCCCAGACCGATCGAGTCGTGGGTCATCACGTAGGTCACCGGAATGCCCATCAGCGACGACAGGCGGATCGCGCCGCGTGCATAGTCGGTGAAGGCCATGAAGGTGCCGCCGTAGGGGCGGATACCGCCGTGCAGGACCAGACCGTTCATCGCGGCGGCCATGCCGTGCTCACGGATGCCGTAATGCACATAGCGACCCTTGCGGTTCTTCTCGTCGAAGATGCCGAGGTCGGCGGTGAGCGTGTTGTTCGACCCCGTGAGGTCCGCCGAACCGCCGATGTTTTCCGGCATGATCGGGTTCACGATCTCGAGCACCATCTCGGACGACTTGCGGGTCGCGACCTTGGGGGCCTCTTCCGAAATCTGCTTTTTCAGCGCCTTGATACGGGCCGAGAGCTTTTTCGGCGCTTCGAGCGCAAAGACGCGGGCGATCTCTTTCTGACGCTGCTCGGACAGTTCGGCCACGCGGGCCTCCCATTCCTTGCGGTCGGCAGCACCGCGCGCGCCGATGGATTTCCACTGATCGGCCACGTCGTTCGGAATGACGAAGGCGGGGTGCGACCAGCCGTAAGTGTCGCGCAGCTTGGCGATTTCCTCGTCCCCCAGCGGCGAGCCATGCGCCTTGGCGCTGTCTTGCTTGGACGAGCCGAACCCGATGTGGGTCTTGCAGTCGATCAGCGTCGGCTTTTTCGACTTCTTGGCCTCGGTCAGCGCGCGGTCGATATCCTCGGGATCGTGACCGTCACAGGCGAGAACCTGCCAACCCGACGCCTTGAAACGCGCCTTCTGGTCGGTGATGTCCGACATCGAAATTTCGCCGTCGATCGAGATATTGTTGTTGTCCCACATCACGATCAGCTTCGACAGCTTCTGTTTGCCGGCAAGGCCGATGGCCTCCTGGCTGATGCCTTCCATCAGGCAGCCGTCCCCGGCGATGACGTAGGTGTAGTGATCCTGCACCTTGCGGCCAAAGCGGGCGCGCAGCATTTCCTCGGCCATAGCGAGACCCACGGCGGTCGCGATGCCCTGACCCAGCGGGCCGGTGGTGGTCTCGATCCCCTTGGCATGACCGTATTCCGGGTGCCCGGCGGTCTTGGCGCCCCACTGGCGGAAGTTCTTGATCTCGTCGATCGTCATGTCTTCGTACCCGGTGAGGTGCAGAAGACCGTAAATCAGCATCGAGCCGTGGCCAGCGGACAGCACGAACCGGTCGCGGTCGGGCCAGTCGGGGCGCGAGGCGTCGAATTTCAGGTGCTTTTCGAACAGGACCGTGGCCACGTCGGCCATGCCCATCGGCATGCCGGGGTGGCCGGAATTCGCCGCCTGCACGGCATCCACGGCGAGCATCCGCAACGCGGCCGCCTTCATCCAGTGGTCAGGGTGTTTTTCGCGAAGGGCGGGAATGTCCACGTCGGCCATCCTTTGCTGGGTTGATTGCGCTCACGGGTCTCTTAACAGCCCTTAGCGCAAGATCAAGCGCGCATGCCAAGTGGTTGACCGCAAAGGGGGCGCAATCGGCAAACCGTTGCGATAGGATTTAAGAGAGGCCAAGCCACACGCGATTCGCGGCGCGGTTGCAGAACCGGGCGCGGACAGGCAAAGTCTCCAAAACGACGAACAAGGACAGGCGGAGCATGAGCGACATATCCGAGCTTCAATCCCGCATCGCCAATGCGCTCGACCGGATCGGGTCGGGGCTCGACTATCTCGGGCAGGCGGCGCCGGAGGTTCAGGAGGACACGGCCGAAGTCATGGCGCTGCGCGCCCAGCTCGACGAAGAGCGCACGGCGAATGCGCAGCTGGAGGACCGGGTGCGGTCCATCCGCGAAAAGCAGGATTCGACCGTTGAAACGCTGGCGGGCGAGGTGGAGCGGCTGACGCGGCTCCTCGCCACGCAGGAAGAGACCGTCGCCCGGCTGGCGCGGGTCAATGCCGAACTCCGGTCGAACAATACCGCACTGCGCGAGGCGATCTCGGACGGCGTGGCCGAGCCGCACCTCGTGAACAAGTCGATGATGGCCGAGCTCGACGCGCTGCGCGCCGCGCAATCGGCGGACCGGGCCGAGCTCGACTCGGTGCTGGGTGAGCTGGACGCGATGATCGACGCCGCCGAAACGGGAGGGGCCTGAGATGCCTGACGTGAACATCACCGTGGGGGGCCGCGATTTCGACGTGGCTTGCGCCGAGGGCGAAGAGCACTTTCTGAAATCCGCCGCGGCCATGCTGGACAACGAAGCGCAGGTCATGGTGAGCCAGATCCGCCACCTGACCGAAAGCCGGATGCTTCTGATGGCGGGGCTCTTGCTCGCTGACAAGACGGCAGGGTTCGAGGACAACCTCAAACTCGCCGAACGCAAGATCGCGGCGCTTGAAGCGGAACTGGCCGAGGCGCGTGCAGCGGCAGGCGAAGGCCCGGCCTCGGTGCGCGACACGCTCGCCGAACTCGCTGCCCGCGCCGAAGCGATCGCGGCGCAGGTCGACGAAAAGGTCGGCTGACCGGACCCTTTCTGAATGGTCTAAGCAAGCTGTGCGCGGGCAAGCCCGCGCGCAGGTTTTGCGCGTCTCCGCCTGCGGCAGAGACACGCGTTGGGCACTCATTTCCCTGCGTTGGGCGTGCGGATATGTCGTGGATTTTGCTGGGGAAGCGCTTGAGGGGCAAATCTGCCCCTCAAGGCGCGATGTCGAGTGTGGTGCGAGTCGCTGCCGCCTCAAGGACAAGCCGCGCCACGGCGCGGTGCCTGCGGCATCCTTGACCCGTCATCGACTCACGGGTCTCGCGTTCGGTCAGCCGTTCGCTTCGCGGATCTTTTCGGCGGCATCTTTCGAATAGGTGATGCCTTCCTGATCGAAGAGCTGGTCCAGCTCGCCCGACAGCGTCATCTCGGTGATGATGTCGCAGCCGCCCACGAATTCGCCCTTCACGTAAAGCTGCGGGATCGTCGGCCAGTCCGAGTAATCCTTGATGCCCTGACGGATCTGGTCGTCGGCCAGCACGTTCACGTCGGTAAACTCGACGCCCATGAAGTTCAGCACCCCGGCCACGCGGGACGAAAACCCGCACTGCGGCATTTCTTTGGTGCCCTTCATGTAGAGCACCACGTCGTTCGAGGTCACGGTGGATTTGATGGTGTCTTCTGCGGTCATGATCGTTGTCCTTGTCGCGCGTCTCAGGCGGGAGCCTTGGTGGTGAGTGCCAGCGCATGGAGGTCGCCGTTCGGCCCGTCCATCTTGCCTTTGAGCGAGGCATAGACGGCCCGCTGCTGCTGCACCCGGTTCATGCCCTTGAAGCTTTCGTCGATCACCTCGGCCGCCCAGTGATTGCCGTCTCCGGCAAGGTCGGTGATGGTGATTTTTGCGTTCGGAAAGGTCTCGCGGATGAGCGCTTCGATTTCCGTTGCTTCCATGGCCATGAAGGTCTGTCTCCCAGGGATGTGTCTGCCCCAAGATGTAGATGGCGTGCGCGGGCGCTGCAAGGGCCGAGGTCTGGCTGCGGTCCAGCCGCAGCTGTGCGCCTGCGCTCAGACGAAGTCGCGCAGCCTTGGCAGAAAGGCCTTGAGCCGGGCCGGCGCACCTGAGGACGCGAAGGCGTCGAGGTCGTCCTGTGTCCAGCCCTCGTCGGGGGCGTAAAGCTCCAGCAGCGCCTCGCGTTCGGCCTCGTAACTGTCGGGCAGGTCGAGCCGTTCGGCGACCAGCAAGAGCTCGATCCCGTCATGGATCTGGCGCATCGTCGCGAAGGCCGCGAGCATCGGTTGCGTGATGTCCGGCGTCTTGGCCCAGGTGTCGCCCTTGAACACCTCCTGCGTCACGCGCTGGCCCGCGCCCCGGCATTCATAGGCCACGCAACCGCGAAAGCCCTCTTCTTCGAGGTGGTTGTAATGGGTGCAGCCGAGCCTGCCGTTCAGGTTCGGGCAGGGCAGGCCCGCCGGTTTGTCGATTGCGAACTCGTCGCCCGCGTCGAAGGCGAGCGCGATGCAGCACAGCGCCGAACAGTTGGCGCAGTCGGAGGTCATGTCGGGGATCAGGGCCATAGGCGATATGTGACGCGAGCCGGGGTCTCGCGCAAGGGGGATCGACGTGGTGGCGGGTCAGCGGGGGGCGAGGCCGAGGCGAGGGCCGAGGGTCGCGAGGTCCGGCTCATAGGCCAGCACCAGCACTTCGGTCAGATCATCCTCTAGCGGACGGGCATAGAGCCAGACGAGCGCGGCATCGGGGTTCGGTATCGTGAAATACGAGGCGCGCCACGGGCTGTGGGTCTGGGCGCGGGTCGCGTCGGGGCCGGGCAGACCCGCGATCTCACGCCGGGGGCGGTGGGGCTGTGTCTCGGGGATCCGGTCCAGAAGCTGGGCGAAGGCCGCATCCGGCATGTCCATCCAGACAGTCAGGCGCTCGGGATCGTCGCGCAGGCGCACCACGCCCACAATCTCGGACGGCGGCAGATCGGTGCGCAGAAGGGACGCGACCGCTGCCTCGAGCGTCGCGCGGTCACGGCGCGCCGTCTCAGCCGCGGGCCGCAGGAGAGTCCAGCCCGCCGCGATCGCAGCGAGCAGGAGGAGCGCGCCCGTCAGTCGACCGCGCATCGTGTGGCTCAGGTGGCCTTGTCCGCAAAGCTCGTGCGGTAGAGCGCGGCGAGATCGGCCAGCGGGGCTTCGGAGCCGCCGAATCTGACCGTGTCGCCGGTGAACTTGCCGACCGAGGTGATCGTGACGCCCGCCTTGCCGGCTTCGGTCATCAGCGCCTCGGCCTGATCGAAGTTGCAGGCGACGAGGTAGCGCGCCTGATCCTCACCGAAGAGCGCCGGGGTTTCAGCGGTGTCGATCTGCACGCCGACACCGGCGGCCTCGGCCATCTCAAAGGCGGCGAGCGCGAGCCCGCCATCGGCGATGTCGGTGCAGGCCTTGATGTTGGCGCGGTTGGCGCGGATGAAGTCGCCGTTGCGCTTTTCCGCCGTCAGATCGACATGCGGCGCGTCACCATCTTCGCGGTTGAACACTTCGTAGAGCAGGGCGGATTGGCCCAGATGTGCGCCGACCTCACCCACGAGCAGCAGCACATGACCCTCACGGGCCTCGCCACCGATCAGGTCTTCGTCGAGGTTCGCGAGAAGCCCCACGGCGCCGATGGTCGGGGTCGGCAGGATGCCTTTGCCGTCGGTTTCGTTGTACAGCGACACGTTGCCCGACACGATGGGCATGTCGAGCGCGGTCACCGCCTCGCCGATCCCCTGAATGGCGCCCACGAACTGGCCCATGATTTCGGGCTTCTCCGGGTTGCCGAAGTTCATGTTGTCGGTGGTGGCGAGCGGCGTGGCGCCCACGGCGGTCAGGTTGCGGTAAGCCTCGGCCACCGCCTGTTTGCCGCCCTCGACCGGGTTGGCCTTCACGTAGCGCGGCGTCACGTCCGAGGTGAACGCGACGGCTTTCTCGGTGCCGTGAACGCGCACGATGCCCGCACCCAGACCGGGGCGGCGCACGGTGTCGGCCATCACCATGTGGTCGTATTGCTCATAGACCCACTGCTTGCCCGCATAGTTGGGTGAGGAGATCAGGCCCTTGAGCCCGTCGATGGGGTCGATCTGCGGCACGTCGGCCAGCGGCTCGGCCTCGGGCGTCGGTTGCCACGGGCGGTCGTATTCCGGTGCGTTGCCCGACAGGGCGCGCAGCGGCAGGTCCGCGCGGCACACGCCCTGATGCATGATGATGAAGCGATCTTCGGGGATCGTTTCGCCCACGATGGCGAAATCGAGGTCCCATTTCTCGAACACGGCGCGGGCCTCGGCCTCTTTCTCCGGGTTCAACACCATGAGCATGCGTTCCTGAGATTCGGACAGCATCATCTCATAGGCGGTCATGTTCTCTTCGCGCTGCGGCACGGCGTCGAGGTTGAGCTTGATGCCCAGCTCGCCCTTGTCGCCCATCTCGACGGCGGAACAGGTCAGGCCCGCGGCCCCCATGTCCTGAATCGAGATCACCGCGCCGGTGGCCATCAGCTCCAGCGTCGCCTCCATCAGGCGCTTTTCGGTGAACGGGTCGCCGACCTGCACCGTGGGGCGCTTTTCTTCGATCGTGTCGTCGAATTCGGCCGAAGCCATCGTCGCGCCGCCCACGCCGTCACGGCCGGTTTTGGCGCCGAGGTAGACGACGGGCATGCCGACGCCCGAAGCGGCCGAGTAGAAAATCTTGTCGGTGTCGGCGAGTCCCGCAGCAAACGCGTTCACAAGGCAGTTGCCGTTATAGGCCGGGTGGAACCGCACCTCGCCGCCCACGTTCGGGACGCCGAAACAGTTGCCGTAGCCGCCCACGCCCTCGACCACGCCGTGCACCAGACGCTTGGTCTTGGGGTGGCTGGTTTCCCCGAAGGAGAGCGAGTTCATCGCCGCAATGGGGCGCGCGCCCATCGTGAAAACGTCGCGCAGAATGCCGCCCACGCCGGTCGCCGCGCCCTGATAGGGCTCGATGTAGGACGGGTGGTTATGGCTTTCCATCTTGAACACGATGCACTGACCGTCGCCGATATCGACGATGCCCGCATTCTCGCCCGGTCCGCAAATGACCTGCGGGCCCGTCGTCGGCAGCGTGCGCAGCCATTTCTTCGACGACTTGTAGGAACAATGCTCGTTCCACATCGCCGAAAAGATACCGAGTTCGGTGAAATTCGGGTCCCGGTTCAGGATACGCAGAATGTTCGCATATTCGTCCGGTTTGATTCCGTGCGCTGCAATGATCTCTTCGGTGATCTCAGGCTCGGTGGTCATGCGCGGGTCCCCTCGTGGCAATTGCCTGCCTCATAAGGGAACGGGGCCGCAGGGGGAAGGGGGAAGCAGGCATGGACCGCCCACAAACCGACGGGCAAAAAAAAGACCGGGCACAAGGCCCGGCCTAAGTCCAACAGGGAGGTGAAGACGACCAGAGAAGTCTCGATGACCGCCTTCGAGGGGGGATTTATGGGCGGAGCGCCTATTGAGCAAGCAGAGTGTGAACAATGCTGCTATGCGTAGAGTGCATGGCTGGCGCGGCCGCTATGCGTTCATCATTTGTCGGACGTAGGAAAGATACAGCCGCACATGCCACGCAGGTGTCCGACCCCATGACGCAGCGACGGTCCGCGCGAGCCCTTGAAGCGTGTTGATCTCGTCGGCGTCGAGCCAGTCGGAGGGTTCGATCGACACGGTGTTTTCCGTGCAGGCGTCGCGCTCACGCTCCAGCGCCTCGGCCATGATCGGCTTGCCGTTCAGGAACTGCCGGTCAAACTGCCGCGCGTCCTTCATCCGGGCGTTCAGCACCTTGTCCGCCAGGGGGCGCGGCATGTTCAGCCGGACCTGACCCTCGGGGGCATCGCGGGTGATCTGCTGGGCGAGCGCCCAGCCCATGAAAAAGCGATTGGAATGCCCGAGCGCTTCGAGTTCGCCGTGCAGCACCTTGAGCCGCATCAGGTCGCGCAGCGAAGCGGCGGCGTTCTGGTCCTCGATCTCGGTGATCTTCACCTCGGCCCCCGGAAAAGCGACCGACGCGAAATCAGAGACGACCGAACCGTCGCGCAACTCAGAGCGGACAAAGGGGCGCACGACGAGATCGTCGCCGAACTGGCGCCGGAACGCGCCGATCTTGCGCATAAAGGTCACGCCGTCGAGATGGCGCTCTACAAAGGTTTCGTAGGTTCCGGCGTACTTGCCCTGTTTCAAAAGCTCGGCAAGCAGCGCGTTCAGGGCACCGATATGCGGCCTGACGTAAATGACCACGCGGGTTTCGGTGAAACTTACGCCGAGGCTTCGGACGGCGGTGTGCAGTCGGCGCATCCCGATATTGGCGAAATGCTCGGCCGACAGGATGATGGTCGGGGTCCGGTTGAGGCGCAGCAATCGCCCGGCGGCTTTTACCGTCCGGCCCGCAGCGTTCTGACGCTCCGGGTCGATCCGCTCGGCCACAGCGGCGAGGTAGCCGTGATCCAGCGTGTAGGGAAACCGCGCATAGGACCAGCGCTCGCCCGGCACATCAAGCGCCCGGCGCGCCAGCGTGGTCTGGATCGCCGTGCTTCCCGTCTTGATGTCACCGATGTGCACGACGAGGCGTCTGGTCCCATGAGACATGAAGTGAGTCTTAACTTTTTATGGTCTGCGGTGGGAGAGGGGTCAGGTCGCGCCGGTTTCGGCGGCGAGCTTGCGGTGCTCGAAAATCTCTTCGGTCACGAAGTCGCGGAAAGCCGCGATGCGCTTGGAATGCCGCAACTCTTCGGGATAGGCGAGGAAGACGGGAATTTCCCGGCTCTCGTCCTCCGGCAGCACGCGTTCGATGTCGGGGAAGTCCGCAAGGATGTAATCCGGCAGCACCCCGATCCCCAGACCGTTCAGCACCGCCTGAAGCACGCCGAAATAGTTGTTCACCGTCAACAGGCTGTCGACGTTATGGGTGAGGATTTCCTGCGTGAATGTCGCGCCCGCGCTCACCTGTGCCGAGTTGATGTTCTGGCAGATGATCCGATGGCTCGACAGATCCTCCATACTCTCGGGGCGCCCGTGGGCGTCGAGATAGGTGGGGCTGGCGTAAAGGCGCATGTTCACGCCCATCAGCTTTTTGCGGATGAGGTCGGCCTGCGACGGCTCTTTCAGCCGGATCGCCACGTCAGCCTCGCGCATCGGCAGGTCAAGCACGCGCTCTTCGAGCATGAGGTCGATCTTGAGGTCCGGGTACTGCTCATAGAGCTTGGCCAGACGCGGGGCGAGCCAGAGCGAGCCGAAGCCGGTCGTGGTGGTCACGCGCAATTCGCCGAACACCTCTTCCTTCGAGTCGCGGATGCGCGCCACGGCGGCGTCGAGCCGCTGGACCATCGCGCGCGTGGCGTCGAACAGCAATTCACCCTGTTCGGTGAGAATCAGCCCGCGGGCATGCCGATGGAACAACGTCGCGTTCAGCCCGTCTTCGAGCCCGCGAATCTGCCGGGACACGGCCGATTGAGACAGATTCAGCGCATCGCCCGCATGGGTGAGGCTGCCCGCATCCGCCACAGCGTGAAATATTCTTAGCTTGTCCCAGTCCATCCGTGCCGCTTGTTACCCTGCAAAGGTTAATTTTGTGGGCTTCTTATCATCATCGAGGTGTGAAATGCCAAGGCCCTGCACCCCAAGATAAGACTTTTACAGGTCAAAACAATTGACCTAGCCTGATCCTGCCCAAGAGCAAGCTGGAGGAGCGCGCCAATGCGGCAAGATATATCACTTCACGACCGGTTCGATCTGGAAAAAAGCCCGGTGCTGTTGAACGGCACGCAGGCGCTGGTGCGCCTTATGCTGATCCAGTCGGCCCGCGACAAAGCGGCGGGGCTCAATACCGCCGGTCTCGTCACCGGATACCGGGGGTCGCCTTTGGGAGGGGTCGACAGCTGGATGATGAAGGCGGGCCGCGACCTCGCCGATGCCGACATTGTGTTCCAGCCCGGTCTGAACGAAGACCTCGCCGCCACCGCGCTCTGGGGTGCCCAGCAGGCGGAACTGCGCGGCGAAGGCAAGCACGACGGCGTTTTCGGCCTCTGGTACGGCAAGGGGCCGGGTGTCGACCGCACCGGCGACGTGATGCGCCACGCCAACATGGCGGGCTCGTCGAAACACGGCGGCGTCATCATGGCGATGGGCGACGACCACACCGGCGAAAGCTCCACCGTCTTGCACCAGTCCGACTGGGCGATGGTCGATGCCTATATGCCCGTCCTGTCGCCCGCCGGGGTGCAGGAGATCATGGACCTCGGCGTCTATGGCTACGCCCTCAGCCGGTTCTCGGGCCTCTGGGCCGGGCTAAAGCTGATGAAAGACACGGTCGAGGCCACGGCTGTGGTCGATGGCCGCCCGGAGCGCATGAGCCTCGTCACCCCCGAAGGTTTCGTGATGCCCGACGGTGGGCTCAACATCCGCCTCGTCGATGATCGGATCGTGCAGGAAGCCCGCATGATCGACTACAAACGCTTCGCGGCCGAGGCGTTCGCCCGCGCCAACCGCATCGACAAACGCGTCTGGGGCCAGCCCGGCGCCAAGATCGGCTTTGTCGCGGCGGGCAAGAACTGGCTCGACCTCGTCCACGCGCTATCGCTTCTGGGGATCGGCGAGGCCGAGGCCGAACGGCTCGGCATCACCACCTATAAGGTCGCTCAGACCTGGCCGCTCGACATGGACAGCTTCCACGAGTTCGCCGAAGGGCTCGACCTGATCGTGGTGGTGGAGGAAAAGCGCAAACTGATCGAAGTGCAGATCAAGGAAGCGATCTTCGACGACCGTCAGGGCCGCCGCGTCTATGGCTGGCACAAGGGCGACAGCTATGAGCACGGGCGCAGGCTGGAACTGTTCCCGACCCGCTACGCGCTCGACCCGGTGATGATCGCCGAAAAGCTCGGCGACATTCTGATCGAAGAAGGGCGCGAGACGGAGTATATCCGCGCAGGGCTCAGCAGGATTTCCGAGGCGCGCAAAGCCGACAACGCCGAACAGATCGCGGCGCGGCTGCCGTATTATTGCGCGGGCTGCCCGCACAACACCTCGACCAAAGTGCCCGAGGGCTCGCGCGCCTATGCCGGGATCGGCTGTCACTACATGGTGCAGTGGATGGATCGCTCGACGCTGGGCTTCACCCATATGGGCGGCGAGGGCGCGAACTGGATCGGTGAGGCGCCGTTTTCGACCCGCGAGCATGTGTTCCAGAACTTGGGTGACGGGACCTACAACCACTCCGGCATTCAGGCCGTGCGCGCCGCGATCTCGGCGGGCACGAACATCACCTACAAGATCCTCTATAACGACGCGGTCGCCATGACCGGCGGGCAGGCGAACGAGGGCGGGCTGGACCCCTACCGCATCGCCGCCGAAATGACCGCTGCAGGCGTGAAACGTCTGGTCGTCGTGCATGACCCGAAAGAGGAGGTCGATCCTGCGCGCTTCCCCAAAGGCGTTGAGGTGCGCGAGCGTGATCAGCTTGATAAAACCGAAAAGGAACTGCGCGAAATCAAGGGTGTAACGGTTCTTCTTTATGTGCAGACCTGCGCGGCCGAAAAGCGACGTCGGCGCAAGAAAGGCAAGTTTCCCGACCCGGACAAGCGCATCCTCATCAACACCGACATCTGCGAGGGCTGTGGCGATTGCGGGGTACAGTCGAACTGCGTCGCCATCGTGCCGGAAGAGACGGAACTGGGGCGCAAACGCGCCATCGACCAGTCGGCCTGCAACAAGGATTTCTCCTGCCTCAAGGGGTTCTGCCCGAGCTTTATCGAAGTCGAGGGCGGCACGCCGCGCAAAAAGGCCGCGCCGAACATCACGATCCCGGACATGCCGCAGCCGGTTTTGGCCGCGATTCAAGGCACTTGGAACATGGTCGTCACCGGCGTCGGCGGCACCGGGGTGGTCACCATCGGTGCGGTTCTGGCCCAAGCCGCGCATATCGACGGCAAGGGTGCTGGCATGATGGAAATGGCCGGCCTTGCGCAAAAGGGCGGCGCGGTCGCGGTGCATCTGCGCGTGGGCGAGACGCCCGAGGACATCTCGGCGATCCGGGTGGCGACGGGTGAACTCGACGCGCTTATCGGGGGTGAACTGGTCGTGTCGGCCGATGCCAAGACGCTGGGCCTCATGACCACCGGGCGCACCGGCGGCGTGGTGGACAGCCACGAAACCGTGACCGGCGATTTCACCCGCGATACGGAATTTCGTATTCCGGGCGACCGTTTAGCGCTGTCTCTGGAAGCGCGACTTAAGGATCGGGTGACGCTGTTCGACGCCACCGAGCTGGCCGAAGGGCTGATGGGCGACACGATCTATTCCAACATGATGGTCATGGGCGCGTCGTGGCAGGCCGGGCTGATCCCGATCGGGTACGAGGCGATCATGCAGGCCATCGCCTTGAACGGTCAGGCGGTCGAGCGCAACAAACGCGCTTTCGAGGCCGGGCGCTGGGTCATCGTGGATCGCGAAGCTGCCGAGCGGGCAGGCGGTTCAAAGGTGGTCGAGAAGCCTTTGACACTGGATGAGAAAATCGCCTTTCGCGAGCGCCATCTGACGGCCTATCAGAACGCGCGGTTGGCGAAAAAGTATCGCAAATTGGTCGACAGCGCGCCGGACGTTTTGATGCGTGAGGCGCTGGCTCTGGGTTATCACAAGCTCCTGTCCTACAAGGATGAATATGAGGTCGCGCGGCTCCTGCGTGAGACCCGGACCAAGGCCGAGGCCGCGTTTGAGGGCGATCTCACCCTCAAAGTGCATCTGGCGCCCCCGGTGATGAACGGCACGGCCCCGGACGGGCGACCCAAAAAACGCGCGTTCGGCGAGCGTTTCGTGAACGCACTCGGCCTGCTGCCGCGCTTCAAAGTGCTGCGTGGAACGCCGCTCGACCCGTTCGGACGCTCGGAAGAACGGCGGATGGAACGGGCGCTGATCGCAGAGTACGAGCGCGACATGGAGGCGGTGCTGGAGGGCTATGACACCGGCGAACAGGCCGCCGCTCAGGCGCTCGCCCGGCTGCCGCTCGACATCCGCGGCTTCGGCCCGGTGAAGGAGGCCAATGCCGCGAAAGCCGCCAAACGGCGCGAGGAATTGCTGGCGGCGTTTCGCGACGGGCCCAAGGCGCAGGCCAAGGCGGCGGAGTAGCGGTCTCAGGCGGGGCGGGCTTGCGCCCGCTCAGGTTTTGCGCCGCCCCGCCTTTGGCGGGTCGTCGCGGCAGGGGGCGCTGCCCCCGAATGCATTTGCAGGCAAATGCATCCTCCCCCGAGGTTTTTTGAAACGAAGAAGCCCTGGACAGGTGCGCTTTCATCAAATCTTCATGTTGCTGTGACATTGGGTCCGGAACGGCAGAGCAGGCGGCATGATGCAGGGCGCGACGCGCGACATTTCCTATGCGGCGACCATCGAGGGTCGGCTCGCGCGGTTCGCGGTGCGGCTGATCGAGGATGCGACCGGGCGGCGGCGGCTCATGCGCCGCGCGCTTGGGTATGAGGCCGAGCTGGCAGGCGGGGCCGAGTTCTGGTCGCTGATGGCCGCGCGTTATGGGCTGGACCCGGTCATGGGCGGTGAGGGACTGTCCGCGATCCCGCCGACCGGGCCGGTGGTGGTGGTCGCGAACCATCCGTTCGGCGTGCTCGACGGGTTGATGATGGGGCTTATCCTGCAGCGCGCACGCGGTGCGGGGTTCCGTATTCTGGCGCATGAGGTGTTCTCGCGCGCCGCTGAGCTTCACGACGTGATCCTCCCTGTCGATTTCGCAGGCACGCCCGAGGCCGCGCGCCGCACGATCCAGACGCGTCGAGACGCGCAGAATTTCCTGTCGGCGGGCGGGGCCATCGGGGTGTTTCCGGGCGGCACGGTATCGACCGCCGCCACGCCTTTTGGCCGGGCGATGGACCCTGAGTGGCGGCGTTTCACCGCCAAGATGGTGGCGCGCTCCGGGGCGACGGTGGTGCCGGTCTATTTCGACGGCCAGAACTCGCGCCTCTTTCAACTGGCGAGCCATCTGTCGGTGCCCCTGCGCATGGGCCTCCTGATGCACGAATTCCGGGCGCGGGTGGACCGGCCCGTGCAGGCGATCATCGGCGCGCCCATCGCACCTGCCACGCTCGCGCAATTTCGCTCGGACCCGAAATCCATGATGGATTTCCTCAGGGAACGGACCTATGCCTTATCGCCAACGCCGGTGGATTGGCGCGCCACCGGGTATGAATTCGAGGAACGGCGCCGGGCATAAGGCGGCAGGCGATGGCAGTAGGAATTTTCGACTCGGGGCTCGGCGGGCTGACGGTGCTGGACGCGGTCACGAAACGTCTACCGGAGGTGCCCTTCGTCTACTTCGGCGACAACGCCCACACGCCCTATGGCGTGCGCGATGCCGACGATATCTATGAGCTGACCACCAAGGCCGTCTCGCGCCTGTGGGACGAGGGCTGCGACCTCGTCATCCTCGCGTGCAACACCGCCTCGGCGGCTGCGCTGCGCCGGATGCAGGAAAACTGGATCCCGTCCGACAAGCGCGTGCTGGGCGTATTCGTCCCGCTGATCGAGGCGCTGACCGAACGCAAGTGGGGCGACAACTCTCCGCCGCGTGAGGTCGCCGTCAAGCACGTGGCGCTCTTCGCCACCCCCGCGACCGTGGCGAGCCGCGCCTTTCAGCGCGAGCTTGCGTTCCGCGCCATCGGTGTCGATGTCGAGGCGCAGGCCTGCGGCGGTGTGGTCGATGCGATCGAAGAGGGCGACATGATCCTTGCCGATGCGCTGGTGCGCTCCCACGTCGATGCGCTCAAACGCAAGATGCCCAAGCCCGAGGCCGCGATCCTCGGCTGCACCCATTACCCGATCATGCAGGACGTGTTTCAGGAGGCGCTGGGGCCGGACGTGGCCGTCTATTCTCAGGCGAGCCTCGTCGCGGCGTCGCTTGCCGACTACCTCGAGCGCCATCCGAAAATGATCGGCGCGGGCACCGAGACCAAGTTCCTGACCACCGGCAAACCCGAAAAGGTGTCGGCGGGCGCGACCCGGTTCCTGCGACGCAAGATCGCGTTCGAACAGGCCTGAATTGCACGAGGGCGCAAAAAGCCCTAAATCCCATACGACTATTCGGAGGGGACCATGACCCACAAGATCGCCATTCTCGGTGCGTCCGGCTACACCGGCGCGGAACTCGTTCGCCTGATCGCGACCCATCCTTCGATGGAAATCGTCGCGCTGTCCGCGGACCGAAAGGCCGGGATGGAGATGGCCGAGGTCTATCCGCAACTGCGCCACCTCAAGCTGCCCAAGCTGGTGACGATGGACGAGATCGACTTCTCGCAGGTCGACCTGTGTTTTGCGGCGCTGCCCCACGGGCTGTCTCAGGCGCTGGTGCGCGACCTGCCCGAAAGCGTGAAGGTCGTCGATCTTGGCGCGGATTTCCGGCTGCGCGATCCCGACGCCTACACCAAGTGGTACGGCAACGATCACGTGGCCAAAGAGCTTCAGCCCTCCGCCGTCTATGGCCTGACCGAGTTCTACCGTGACGACATCAAATCGGCGCGGCTGGTCGCGGGCACGGGCTGCAACGCGGCGACCGTGCAATTCGCGCTGCGCCCGCTGATCGAGGAAAGCCTGATCGATCTGGACCGGATCATCTGCGACCTCAAGAACGGGATTTCGGGTGCGGGCCGGTCGCTCAAGGAAAACATGCTGTTTGCCGAGCGCTCGACCGATGTGATGGGCTATTCCCAAGGCGGCAAGCACCGGCATCTGGGCGAGTTCGATCAGGAATTCAGCGCGATCGCGGGCCGCAAGGTCGAGATCATGTTCACCCCGCATCTGGTGCCGGTGAACCGTGGGATCCTCGCCGACTGCTATGTCGAAGGCGACCCCAAGGCGATCCACAACGCGCTTGTCGCGCGCTACGAGTCCGAGCCGTTCATCGAAGTGCTCCCCTTCGGTCAGGCGCCGGGGATGGGCCACGTCATGGGCTCGAACTTCTGCCATATCGGCGTGATCGGCGACCGCGTGCCGGGCCGCGCGCTCGTCGTCTCGACGCTCGATAACCTGTGCAAGGGGTCGAGTGGGCAGGCGATGCAGAACGCGAACCTCATGCTGGGCGAGGATGAGACGACCGGGCTGATGCTCGCGCCCGTCTTCCCTTGATCGTGATCAACGATTTCGCCGGGCTTCGCGCTATAAGAGGGCGCTTTCACGTGGAGGACATCGCATGGCGGGCATGAAAGGCCTGAAAAAGAAACGGCGGGTGCAGATCATCCTCGTCGCCTTCGTGGCACTGGCGCTGGCCACGGGCCTGATCGGCTATGCCTTTCGCGACGGGATCAACTATTTCCGCTCGCCGACGCAGGTCACCCAAGAGCCGCCCGCACCGAACGAGGTGTTCCGCATCGGCGGTCTGGTCGAAGAGGGCACGCTGGTGCGCGGTCAGGGCGAGACGGTGCGCTTTTCCGTGACCGACGGCGCCAATGCGATTCCGGTCGAATACACCGGCGTTCTGCCCGACCTCTTCAGCGAGAACGAGGGGATGGTGGGCACCGGCAGCTATGTCGACGGCGTGTTCCAAGCCTCGGAAATCCTTGCGAAACATGACGAAGAATACATGCCCAAGGAAGTGATCGACGCGCTCAAGGAACAGGGCACCTACGTCGACCCGAACTCCTGATTTCAGGCCCGTTAACCATTTGAGATCAGCCTTGGTCCCGCAATTCATGCGCGGAGGCCAAGGCAGATGCAAAGCGTTCAGGACATCGCAGCAGCGATCGTCGCCCGTGAGGGTGGCTATGTGAACGACCCCGACGATCCGGGCGGCGCGACCAAGTACGGCGTGACCATCGGAACGATGCGGCGGCTCGGGCTCGACCTCGACGGCGATGGCCGGGTGACGGTCGAAGATGTGAAGCGCCTTGGCCGGGGTCAGGCGACAGAGATTTTCATCAAGCACTACTTCGAAGGGCCGGGCATCGCGTCGCTCCCCGAACCGCTGCAACCGACTGTCTTCGATATGTATGTGAACGCGGGCGGCAATGCGGTGCGCATCCTGCAACGGATGCTGACGCGCATGGGCTATCCCTGCGCGGTGGACGGGGTGATCGGCCCGCAGACGGCGGGGGCGGCGCGGGCGGCCGCGGCCAAGGCGCCGGGCCACATCGCCGACGCCTATGGGATCGAGCGGCGCAACTATTACTACCGTTTGGCCGACCGGCGACCTGCGAGCCGCAAATACGCGCGGCGGCGCGATGGCGGCAAAGGCGGCTGGATCGTGCGGGCCGAAGAGTTCATCTCACCCAAATACCACCTGTCGGAGGCCGAGCATCGCGCTCGGGTCGCGCAATGGGGGTGATCGACGGCGCCATGAACCTCGTCTTCGGCGGCGGGCGCAACATCGTGCGCGAAACGGCGGGCGTCTTTATGGAGAACGCCGAACAGCGCGCGGTGCGCGAGGCGATGTTGCAATCCTCAGCGCTCGCGCAGTTCTCCAGCGAATTCGCGCTGCCGAAGAAGGGGTTTTTCGACCGCTTCATCGACGGCCTCAACCGCGTGCCGCGCCCCGCGCTCGCGCTCGGCACCATCGGGCTGTTCGTTTCGGCGATGGTCAACCCGATCTGGTTCGCCGCCCGGATGAACGGGCTTGCGCTCGTGCCAGAACCGCTCTGGTGGCTCATGGGCGCGATCGTCAGCTTCTACTTCGGCGCGCGCCATCAGGTGAAATCGCAGGAGTTCCAGCGCTCGGTCGCGACCACGATCGCCTCGACCGGAGCCGTCGTGCAGAACCTCGAAACACTGGATAATCTCGAGGCAGGCAGCCGGTCGCAGGGCGATCCGAACCCCGCGCTCGACGCCTGGCAGCGTGATGGCCAGTGAGCTCCTCCTCCAGATCCTCACCGATCACGGGCCTTGGGTGCTGCTCGTCTTTTACCTTCTGTGGCGCGATCTGCAGAAGGATCAGGCGACGCGCGCGGTGCTCGACAAGAATTCGGCGATCCTGATCGAAATCACCACCATCATCCGCGAGCGGCTTCCGAGCCGGGGCAGGGATCTGTGACCCGGCGCTGGACAGCGGCCAAAGCGGCGCTACGTGCGCTGCTGGCGGGGCGAAAACTCAATCGTGCGCTGGAACGGCATCGGCGCGCGGCGGGCGAACTGGACCATGCCGTGCGAGAGGTCCTTGGACATGAAACAGGCGCTCATCCTTATCATACTGACAATTCTCGCGCTTGAGGCGGGGTTCCGGCTGTTCGGCTACGTGACGGTGGCCAACATCGCCTATGGCGCCATCGCGCTCATGGCCGCGATGATCGCGGCGACGTTTCTGTGGCTCTGGTTCGAACGCACCACACCGCTCGCCATCGGGATGGTGGTGAGCTGGTTCGGCATGGCCTGTCTGGCCGCGTGGTGGTGGGTCTATAACCTGCTGGGCTCACCGGAGTGGGGGCATCACAACCCCAGCGTCTTCGGCATCCTCGCGCTCCCGATCGTCGGATCGGTGCTGCATTTTGCGATCATTCAGCGGAGTTTCGGGTATCACGGCCTGCATTTTCTGTGGCCGATCCTAGGTGCCGCCGGCCTTTCGGTCGTCGTCTACCTCGTGGTCGTGTGAGGCCCCCGAAGGGGCCTCATCACATAGATCAGAAGCTGACGCCGATGCCCAGCTTGAGGTCAGTGCGGTTCGGTGCGCCGTTGGTCAGGTTCACGCGCATGCCCTCAGCACGCACGAAATAGCTGCCCATGGCGTACTCTGCGCCGAGACCATAGTTATAAACAGCACCGCCGCCATTGCTCATGAAGCCAGCGCCGCCTTTGGCATAGACCATAATGTTCGACGTCGGAGTGTAGCCGACGCGCGCATTCGCAATCCCGGTAAATGCCGTACCGGCCGGCACAGCGAGCGTTGCCCAATCGTATTGCACTTCAGCTTCAGCACCCACGACAAAGCCATTCGACACCATGTAGTTGTAACCGGCGAACAAGCCGACTGCACCGTCGATGGCGCCGTTGCGGAAGGTGCCTGCAAAGTCATTCTGAAGGAAAGCACCAAGGTAAAAACCGTCGAAAGCCGACTGCGCGTGCGCAGCGGTTCCCCCAACAGAAGCGACCGCAACAGCTGCTGCTGCCGCGACGTTTTTAATCGTACTGCCCATTTTTTTTCTCCTTTGATCCAGACGCAGTTAACCCACGCATGTCACGGGCAATATGTTCCGCGCAGGGGGTGTCCGTAAAGGAAATAAGGTTAATTTGTGTGAAATCTGCGTCAAAGGGTGATGCAATGGCTACAATTTCAGCACCATTCCGGTCCACACGTAACCCTCGATCCCCATCTCGAAGTCGTCACCTGTCTCACTTTTCGCCTCAGGGTTGATAGCTCTTGTGCGAGGTTTCGTTTCGCGCGATCTGGGGGTCTCAAGTGATTGGCTGCGCGCCGTCACCGATGGGCGATCGGTCCACGAAAAAAGCCCCTCCGGTGTGCCCGCACCACCGGTTTGTTGGGAAAGGGCCGCGCTCGGCAACAAAAGACACAGGATGAATGCGAAAAGCCGGGTCATAACATGAGCCTGACATGACAAGAGCGGCAGGGCCAGCCCGCCGCTCTCACATTTTGAGGATCGTATCGGATCAGAACGTGTAGTTCAGACCGACCTTGGCGACGTTGCTCGCCGGGCCGCCGTTGAAGTCCTGATAGCGGTCGAGGCCGAGGCGCAGCGATGCGCCGCCGCCCATGTCGTACTGGCCGCCTGCGCCGATGGTCCACAGACCGGTGCCGGTCTGATCCATACCCGCGCCGACCTTGGCATAGGCCATGAACGGCGTGCCGAAGTCGTACCCCAGACGCATCGCGCCGGTGTAGATGTTCGGACTCCCGCTCGGGAAATAGGCGTCGGCTTCGACACCGGCATAGCTGCCCGGCGCGAACTCATACATATAACCGGCCTGACCGCCGAACCCGTAGGTGTTGGGGGATGTGAAGAAATCACCCGACCCATAGGCACCAAGGTAGAAGCCGTCGAATTCGCCGGCGGTGGCAGCCGTGGCAGTGACGCCGGTGGCAAGGCCCAGGGCAAGGGCGGTGGTTTTGACAAAGCGGTTCATGTGACCTCCTTCAGGTTTGTCATTATGCGGGTGCTCGGCCCGCGTGCTGGTCAACTGTCCCGTCGCTCGTGTGGCCCCAATTCAAAACGCTGTCTCGTGTTCCATCACGAGGTCCGGATTTTTGGCGCTGTGTCGCCCATGCCGCTGGGGGAGCGCGGCGGAAGGCCGCCGGTGACAAATCCGCGACATGCGCGCGCAGGGAATTGGCGGGGGCCGGAAAACACATTAGAACCGCTGCATGATTGCAGAGCTTGGACATGTGGCACTGGTGCTCGCCTTCGGCGTGGCGATCGTGCAGATGATCGTGCCCCTCGTGGGCGCGCAAAAAGGGTGGTCTGGTTGGATGGCGATGGCCGTTCCCGCGGCCTCGCTACAATTCCTGTTGATCGCGGCCGCCTTTGCCGCGCTCACCTATTCCTTCGTCAATTCGGACTTCTCGGTCCGTCTGGTTGCGCTCAACTCGCACAGCGCGAAACCCATGCTCTACAAGGTGTCGGGCGTCTGGGGGAACCACGAGGGCTCGATGCTCCTGTGGGTTCTGATCGTGGCACTCTTCGGCGCGATGGCCAGCTGGTTCGGGGGCAACCTGCCGCCCAAGCTCAAGGCCCGCGCGCTGTCGGTGCAGGCTGCGATCGGCGTGGCCTTCCTCGCCTTCATCCTCCTGACCTCGAACCCGTTCCTGCGGCTCGTGACCCCGCCCTTCGACGGGCAGGACCTGAACCCGCTCCTGCAGGACCCCGGTTTGGCGTTCCATCCGCCGTTCCTCTATCTGGGGTACGTCGGTCTCTCGATGGCGTTCTCCTTCGCCGTCGCTGCGCTGATCGAAGGCCGGGTGGACGCTGCCTGGGCGCGCTGGGTCCGTCCGTGGACGCTGGCGGCCTGGGTCTTCCTGACCATCGGCATCGCGCTGGGGTCGTGGTGGGCTTATTACGAGCTTGGCTGGGGCGGCTTCTGGTTCTGGGACCCGGTCGAGAACGCATCCTTCATGCCGTGGCTCTTTGCCGCCGCACTGCTTCACTCCGCCATCGTGGTCGAAAAACGCGAGGCCCTGAAAAGCTGGACCATCCTGCTCGCCATCCTCGCCTTCGGCTTCTCTCTGATCGGCACGTTCCTCGTGCGCTCGGGCGTCATCACCTCGGTCCATGCCTTTGCGAACGATCCCGAACGCGGCGTGTTCATCCTGATGATCCTCGGCGTCTTCACCGGCGGCGCGCTGATCCTGTTCGCCATTCGCGCCAGCGCGATGGAGGCCAAGGGCGTCTTCAGCATGGTCAGCCGGGAAAGCGGGCTGGTGTTCAACAACATCCTGCTCGCCGTGTCCTCGATCGTCGTCTTCATCGGCACGATCTGGCCTCTGGTGGCCGAGATGTTCTTTGACCGCCAGCTCTCGGTCGGTGCCCCGTTCTTCGAGGCCGCCTTCACGCCCTTCATGGTCGTGCTCGCGATCATCCTGCCGTTCGGCACGTTGATGCCGTGGAAACGCGCCAAACTCGGTAAACTCGTGCGTCCGCTGGTGCCCGCGATGGTCCTCGCCGTCGCCGTGGCGCTGCTCGCTTGGGCGATGCAGACCCAGAACACCACGCTCGGTCCCATCGGGTTCCTGCTCGGCGTCTGGCTTGTCGCGGGGGCTGCCGTCGATCTGTGGTCGCGTCTGGGCCGCGGACCGATCTCGGGCCGGTTCGGGCGCGCCATGCGCCTGCCACGCGCCGACTGGGGCCGCGTGACGGCGCATGCCGGGCTTGGCATCCTGTTCATGGGGGTCTCGGGCCTCATGGCCTGGCAGATCGAGGATATCCGGGTCGCAAATTCCGCCGAACCCTTCGAGGTCGCCGACCTGACACTGATGATCCGCGAAGTACGCGAAGTGCAGGGGCCGAACTACATCTCGACCATGGCGGATATCGTCGTGACCAAGGACGGCGAAGAGGTCGCGCTCCTGCAGCCTGAAAAACGCGTCTATCCGGTGCAGGCGATGCCGACCACCGAGGCCGCGATCAAGAACGGGTTCTGGCGCGACATCTACGTCGTCATCGGCGACCCGCAGGACAACGGGGGCTATGCCGTGCGCACCTTCATCAAGCCCTTCGCCAACTGGATCTGGGCCGGGTCGCTCATCATGGCGCTAGGCGGGCTTCTGAGCCTGACCGACCGGCGCTACCGCGTCGCGGTCTCGGCGCCAAAGGTGAAACCCGCCCAAGGGGTGCCCGCCGAATGAAGCGCCTGATCCTCGCCCTCGTGCTGGCCGCCGCGCCCGCCTTTGCCGTCCAGCCCGACGAGGTGCTGGACGACCCGGCGATGGAGGCACGGGCGCGCACGATTTCCGCCGAACTGCGCTGCGTGGTCTGCCGGGGCGAGAACATCGACGAATCCAACGCCTCCATCGCCCGCGACCTCAGGCTCCTCGTGCGCGAGCGCCTCGTCGCCGGGGATACGAACGACGAGGTCATCGACTTCATCGTCGACCGCTACGGCGAATACGTGTTGATGAAGCCGACCTCGGGCGGGGCCAACATCCTGCTCTGGTGGGCGGGGCCTGCGCTCTTCGTCATGGCCGCATTCGGTGCGATGGTCTATCTGCGCGGCCGCTCGACCGCCAAGGGGCCGGGCGCGGACGGGCTGTCGGATGACGAACAGAAGCGTCTCGAAGAACTCCTGAACGGCTGACCGCGTCGCCACGCCTGTCGTGGCGTTTCGCTTTCCTTGCGGCCTGAGCGGGCTAGTCTGCCCGCAACCGAGGAGACCCCCATGCAGTACGACACGATTCTCTACGATCTCGCGGGCGGCATCGCGACGATCACCCTGAACCGTCCCGACAGGATGAACGCCTTGACCCCGCAGATGCGAGCCGAACTGGCCGATGCGCTCAAACGCGCGAGCACTGAGGCGCGGGTGATCGCGATGACCGGGGCGGGGCCTGCTTTCTGCTCGGGTCAGGATCTGGGCGAGGGGTCGACGGCGGCGGCGGTCGATCTGGAACGCGTGCTGCGCGACGAATACGAACCGGTGATCCGTGCGATGGCCGAGGCCCCGGTCCCGGTGATCGCCGCCGTGAACGGCCCCGCCGCCGGGGCTGGCGCGAGCCTCGCGCTGGCCGCTGACGTGGCGATCGCCACCCGCTCGGCCTATTTCCTGCAGGCCTTCACCCGGATCGGGCTGATCCCGGACGCAGGCGGCACATGGGCGCTGCCCCGTCAGATCGGCCTGCCGCGCGCAATGGGGGCCGCACTCTTCGCCGACAAGATCGAGGCGGATCAGGCCGCCGACTGGGGCATGATCTGGGAAGTATTCGACGACGACACGTTCGAGGCGGGCTGGCGCGGCCGGGCCGAGCAACTCGCCGCCGGACCGACACAGGCCTACCGCGCGGTCAAGGTGGCGTTGCGTGCCTCGCTCGAGAACGATCTCGACACACAGCTGTCGCTCGAGGCGAAATTACAGGGCAAGTGCGGCCAGACGCGCGATTTCAAAGAGGGCGTGCTGGCGTTTCGGGAGAAACGAAAAGCCTCGTTCGAGGGGCGGTAAGCGGGGAAAGGGGGCCAGCCCCCTTGGACGCATTCGGGGAATGCGTCCCACCCCCGAGGTTTTTTGAAACAGAGAAGATAGGGGCGGGCGCGTTCAGGCCAGCCCGAGGATCGCGAGGATCACCGGGATCGTGACCACCGCCGCCACGGTCTGCGCCGTGATGAGCCCGGCCATAAAGGTGGCGTCGCCGCCCAGTTGCCGGGTGAGCACATAGGCCGTGGGCGCGGTCGGGATCGCCGCGAAGATCGTGAGCACCAGCGTTTCGGTCGTGCCGAGGCCGATGAGGCGCGCGACGACGAGGGCGAGGGCGGGCATGGCCGCGAGCCTGAGTGTGAGCGTGGCGATCAGCGCCGCGCCGTCCTTGCCAAGCGCCGAGGGCCGGAGCGCCGCGCCGACGCAGAGCAGACCCAGAGGCAGGCTGGCTTGGGCGATTAGGCCGAGGAAGCCGCCGATCCCGAAGGGCAGGCCGGTGCCGGTCAGCGCAAGCGCGATGCCCAGAATGCAGGCGAGGATCAGGGGGTTCGCGAAGATCGTGCGAAAGATCAGGCGCGGGTTGCGAAAGGCGCTGCCCTCGGTCAGGGCCATGATGGACAGCACGTTCACCAGCGGCACACCGACGGCGAGGCAGACCGCCGCACGCTCCAGCCCCGCAGGTCCGGTGAGGGCCGAGGTGACGGCAAGGCCGAGATATGTGTTGAACCGGATTACCCCCTGCACCGTGGGGCCGAAACGGCGCGCGGGGCTTGGGCGAATGAGGCGGATCAGGCTGAGTGCTGTGAAGGCGGTGAGGATCACCGCGACCATCGCACCGCCCAGCCGCAGAATGTCGGGGTCGTCCAGCGGCGCACCGGAGAGGTTGCGCACGAGAAGCGCCGGGAACAGGACGAAATAGTTGATCCGTTCGGCGGCCGGCCAGAACCCCGCATCGGGAAACCCGCGCCACGACAGCACGAAGCCCAGACAGATGAGCGCGAAGAGGGGCCAGATGGTGAGGATCAGCACGTTTGCGGCCTTGTGACGGTTTGGGTCCGGGTATCAGGTCGCGCCGCAGGGGACCAACGAAAACGGCGCGCCGGTGAGGGCGCGCCGTGTCGTAGGTCTCAGGCCAAGATCAGTCCTTGGGGCCGATCATATCCTCGGGCCGCACCACGCGGTCGAAGGTTTCTTCGTCCACGAAACCGAGCCCGATGGCCTCTTCCTTCAGGGTCGTGCCGTTCTTGTGCGCGGTCTTGGCCACCTTGGTCGCGTTGTCGTAGCCGATGGTGGGGGCCAGCGCCGTGACCAGCATCAGGCTTTCCTTCATCAGCTTGTCGATGCGCGCCTCGTTGGCCTGAATGCCGTTCAGCATCCGCTCGGTAAAGCTGTCGGCCGCGTCGCCCAGAAGCTGGATCGACTGGAGCAGGTTGTAGCTCATCATCGGGTTGTAGACGTTGAGCTCGAAGTGACCCTGCGAGCCTGCGAATTTCATCGCGGCGTCATTGCCCATGATGTGGGCGGCGACCTGCGTGAGCGCCTCGGCCTGCGTCGGGTTCACCTTGCCGGGCATGATCGACGAGCCGGGCTCGTTCTCCGGCAGGATCAACTCGCCCAGACCCGAGCGGGGACCGGAGCCCAAGAACCGGATGTCGTTCGCGATCTTGTAGGCTGCACCCGCCGTCGTGGCGATCGCACCCGACAGGAACACCATGGCGTCGTGGGCCGAGAGCGCCTCAAACTTGTTCGGCGCGGTGACGAAGGGCAGGCCGGTGATCTCGGCCATGTTCGCCGCGACCTCTTCGCCCCAGCCGGGGCGGGTGTTCAGGCCCGTGCCGACGGCGGTGCCGCCCTGCGCCAGTTCATAGATCCCCGGCATCGCCAGCTTGATCCGCGCGATCCCGTTCTCGATCAGCTTGGCATAGCCCGAGAACTCCTGCCCCAGCGTAAGGGGCGTGGCGTCCTGCGTGTGGGTGCGGCCGATCTTGATGATGTCCTTGAACTCTTCGGCCTTGGCGGCGAGGCCCGCATGCAGCTTCTCCAGACCCGGCAGCAGCACGTCACGCACCGACATGGCGGCGGCGATATGCATTGCGGTCGGGAAGGTGTCGTTCGAGGACTGGCCCATGTTGCAATGGTCGTTCGGGTGCACCGGATCCTTGGAGCCGATCACGCCGCCCATGATCTCGATCGCGCGGTTCGCGATCACCTCGTTCGCGTTCATGTTCGACTGGGTGCCGGACCCGGTTTGCCACACGACGAGCGGGAAGTTGTCGTCGAACTTGCCCTCGATCACTTCGCCAGCGGCCTGAATGACCGCCTCGCCGATCCCCGCGTCCATTGCGCCCGCTTTGGTGTTGGCCTGCGCACAGGCCTTTTTGATGACGCCCAAGGCGCGCACGATGGCGACGGGCTGCTTTTCCCAGCCGATGGGGAAGTTCATCAGCGAGCGCTGGGTCTGCGCGCCCCAATACTTGTCGCTGGGAACTTCGAGCGGGCCGAAGCTATCGGTTTCGGTGCGGGTATCGGTCATGGAAAAAGGCCTCCAGAGTGGAATCTGGGGCCTTCATACCAAGTGTTTCGCAAGGTTCAACGTCAATGCTGTATGCGATGGAATGCATAAACATGGGCGGGCGGCAGGTTGGCCCAGACCATGCCGCGATAGGTAGCGGTAACACCTAGCTCCGCCTGCATCGCGCTCCCGATGGGGGCGCGGGGGCTGTAGGTGATCTGGCTGAACCAGCCGGTCGGCGCCATGACGTCGAGCGCACGGCCCACCACCTCGCGCTGGATCTGCGGACGGGCCAGAACGGGCACGCCCGAGATGACCGCGCCGATGCCGGTCAGGCCGATCTTCTGGATGTCCTGCGCCGGGCGGTTGAGCACGCGCACACCGGGGAAACGCTCGCGCAGGATGGCGCAGAAATTCTCGTTCGTCTCAAGCAGCGTCAGCCGCGCGGGATGCACCCCACGGGCAAGGATTTCGCGGGTGAAGCTGCCGGTGCCGGGCCCGATCTCGACGATGGGGCCGGAGACGTTTTCGAGCCCGCGGGTCATCTTGCGCCCCACCGCCTGCGACGAGGGCGCGATGGCGACGACTTCGCCGGGTTTGCGGAAGGTTTCTTTGAGGAAAAGCGCGACGTTCGACATGGGGTCCCCCTGTTGGCTGGCGGGACCAGACGACAGTTGCGTAACGCGCCCGTGTCGTCGTGCTGAAGATTTTGTAACGGCTTACTTGCGGAAGCTGTCGAGGCTCACGACCTCGGCGTCTTTCGGCGCGTCGTCCTTGGCCTCGGCGCGCTTTTCGCGGACCGGGCGCGGCGCGTCCTCGATGTCGGCGACCTCGTCTTCCTCGTCGTCGTCATCGTCCTGCGTCTCGAACCGCAGACCGAACTCGACGGACGGGTCCACGAAGGTGCGGATCGCGTCGAATGGGATATACATCCGCTCGGGGTTGTCACCGAAGTTGAGCGTGACCGCAAAGCCGTCTTCGCTCACGTCGAGATCCTCGAACCAGTGCTGCATGACGACGGTCATATCCTCGGGGAACCGGTCCGACAGCCAGTCGGCAAGCTCCACCTCCGGATGCATCGTGTCGAAGGTGATGAAGAAGTGATGCGCGCCCGGCAGGCCGTTGTCCGCCACATCCGTCAGAACCTGACGGATCAGGCTACGCATGGCGTCGTGCATCAGGTTTCCATAATCGATCGAACGCGACATCTTGGTTCCCGTGGTCTCCTGTCCTCACCATACGGGATTCGGGGGGGATGAAAAGTCGATCCGTTCACATTTCAGAGGGCTAGGCCTGCGAGCCATCCGGCCCCGGCCAAAGCCGCAAGGGCGGCGGGCAGGGGCAGGCGCAGGAGGGTGAGGAGGAGGGCGGCAAGGCCGGTGAGTGCCAGCGCGGGCCACGACAGGGCGGCAAGCGACAAAGCCCCGGCTTCAAAGAAGAAATTGCGCGCGAAATAAAGCGCGAGCGCGGCGATCACGCCCACCACGGCGGCCGATACGGCCTCCAGCGCGGCGGCGAGGCGCGGCTGGGCGGTGAGCCGGTCGAGATGCGGGGCAAGGGCAAAGACGAGGCCGAAACAGGGCGCAAAGATCGCCCACAGGGTTAACCCTCCGGCGGCGAGCATCGCGCCAAAGCCAAGGGGGGCGGCGGCGACCATGCCTGCGAACTGCGTGACGAGGATCAGGGGGCCGGGCGTCGTCTCGGCCAGTCCCAACCCGTCGACCATCTGATCGGGGGTCAGCCAGCCTTGGGTTTCCACCAGCGCCTGCGCCATCCACGCGAGTGCGGCATAGGCGCCGCCGAAGCTGAAAATCGCGAGGCGCGAGAAAAAGGCGGTGATCTGCGCCAACTGCGTGGCCCCAATGAGCCAGAGCGCACCAAGAGGCGCGAGCCAGAGCACAGTCCACAGCGCGGCGGTCCGCACACTCGATGCGAGGCTGGCGCTCGATTGCGGCACCTCCGCCTCGCCACGCCCGACGGCCGCGCCAAGCCGCGCGGCCACCACCACGACCAGCGGAAACGGCAGGGCAAAGCCTGCAAGCGCCACGAACGCGCCCAGCGCCAGCCCGGCCGCCCGCCACCCGGTCAGCACCTTGCGCCCGAGCCGGGTGAGGGCGGTTGCGACCACCACGATCACGGCGGCCTTGATCCCCATGAACGCAGGTTCCACCCCCGGCAGATCGCCCCAGCGCAGATAGGCCATGACCAGCGCCGCCATAACCAACGCGCCGGGCAACACGAAAAGCGCCCCCGCGATCAGCCCGCCCGCCGTGCCACGCAGCCGCCAGCCCGCATAGGTGCAAAGCTGCATCGCCTCGGGACCGGGCAGAAGCATCGCGAATGACAGCGCACGGGTGAACTGCGGCTCGCTGAGCCATCCCAGACGCTCCACCAGCTCGCGGTGCATCACCCCGATCTGGGCGACAGGCCCACCAAAGGACAAAAGCCCGATCTTGGCGAAGGTGCGGATGAGTTGGGCGAGCGCAGGCGTTTGCATGGCGCGATAGGGACACCGACGCGTAACAGGCGCAAGACAATCTGTAGGGGGAGTAAGTGCAGGTTTCTGTTGCCAGGTACCTGCGAACCCCGCCTTACACTGCTAGGCGCAAGGGCTTAAATTTCGATCTTTCGGACTGCTTAAGCAGCCAGAGCGATCGGAGCACGATTGTCGTTGGCAATTATGCATTGTGAACCGATAACGGTGGTATCTCACCGGGACAAAGCCACACCTTTACACGTTCGTCGATCCTGTTTCGACCCCATGCCCCCCCAACGACGGGTGTTTGGTGGAGTCGCCGGGTACCGCCCCCGGGTCCGATCCGCTTATTACGAGCGCGTTTATGCCCATAGTCCCCGAGGGGACGGGATGAGATATAGGGCCCTTGGCGGGATTTGAGAAGGGGCCGCGTCTCAAAATCGCCAGCGCACCCCGACGTTCAGATAATTCGATCCGCCGCGCGTGTTGTTAAAGATGCTGTTCGGCCCGAACATGTCGCCACCACCCGACCGGTGATGGAACCGAAACACCAGCTCCTGCTCGGGATTGGCGGGCAGGGCAAAGGTGATTTCCGGCGACAGATAGTGCAGAAGCTGCGATCCCTCGCCGTTCTGGCTCGACCGGATTTCATGGGGCGAGATCCCCGAGGCCCAGTTCAGACCGGTCGAAACGGCGACCGTCGTCTTGACCACGCGGTTCCACGGAAACTGCTTCCAGCGCAGATAGAACGCGCCCCAGACCTCCAGTTGATCCTGCGACCCGAACCGTTGCGCCATGCCGAGTTCCGCCTCGAGCGCCACGATGTCTCCGGTTGCGCTATGACCGAAGCTCGCCAATTGCCGTGACGCAGCCACGCTGACCATGCCGCTGTCGGTCCACGGCCAGTCCCACACAGGCACCAGCCTGTTGAAGCCAAATTTGCCTTGCGTGAAATCCGCGATCCCAAAGGCGTCGGGCATATTGACCAGCGTCTGGCGCCCCACAAAGGCCGTGATCGCGCAATCGCCACCACAGGGCGAGGTCGGCGCGCTCCAATGAAACTGAAACCCCTCGGGCGCATCCTCGGTCAGATAACGCGCCGAGGGCTGGGCATACCATGTCTGCGCCATGAGCGGCGTGGCGACCAGCCACAGCACGACGAGCGCGCACAAACTGCGAGAGAGGGAACGGAACATGTGGGTGGGGTCTTTCAAAAAGCAGTTTGCGACCATGAGGATACATGGCGACACCTGAGCCTGCGGAGGTCCCCGGCAGGCGACAAGGTCAGTCCGGTAACGTGCGCCGTGTCGGCTAAGTTCCGCGGTTTCCGCAAAGCGCCCTCGGCGGAGCATGGCCGATACCTGCCCCAAGCTGCGACGTTATGCGCCATTCGGCAGCACGGGGGCGCTCCGACGCGGCGATAACACCTCCGTGATTCGGGGCAGGGGCAAGGCGGCGGCGCGGCCCCACGTTACCAACCGGGACTATGAGTTTCTTTTAATAGCCAAGCAGGAAAGCGTCTCCGGCGCTTCATCGTCGTTTTGCGACATGCGTGTCGTAAATTTCGGAAAACCTTTCGACAAATTCGTCCGATTAAGTCACCTTTTGCCCACAAAGTCCGGGCCGCCTTGGCGGGGGGGACGTGTGAAACGCAGCCGCCCCCTCAGAAGGCGCCGCACAACATCGGGAATGAACGGGCCGGGGCCAAAGCGCACCGGGACGCCTACGGGTGCCGGGTGAGAATTTGCCGGCCGTTCGTTACAGGGAAAGGGAAACATGACGGATACAACCGACGCACAAGGCATACCCGAGCCAACGGGTCATGCCGAGGTTATCCAGACCGAGTACGAGATCGGTCAGGATAACATCGAAACCAATATCGGGCCCTTCGGGCTCGACATTCACAACCCGGTCTTTCTGATCTCGGGTCTCGCCATCATCGCCTTCGTCTTCTACACGCTCGCGCTGCCCGAACAGGCCGGTAACGCCTTTTCGGCCATGTTCGCTTGGGTGACGCAGGGCTTTGACTGGTTCTTCCTCGGCGCCGCGAACATCTTTGTGCTGTTCTGCCTGCTGCTCATCGTGACGCCGATGGGCAATGTCCGGCTGGGCGGGGTCGATGCCAAGCCCGACTACACCTACATCGGCTGGTTCGCGATGCTCTTTGCCGCGGGCATGGGCATCGGGCTCATGTTCTACGGCGTGTCCGAGCCGCTCACGCACTTCTCGACGGCCCTTGGCGGAACCACGGTCGAAAATGGCGTGCGCACCGACTGGGCACCGCTGGGTGCCGCTGCCGGGAACGAGGCCGAGGCCGTCCGCCTTGGCATGGCCGCGACGATCTTCCACTGGGGTCTGCACCCCTGGGCGATCTATGCGGTCGTGGCGCTGGCGCTTGCGTTGTTCAGCTACAACAAGGGTCTGCCCCTCACGATCCGCTCGGCGTTCTACCCGATCCTCGGCGACCGTGTCTGGGGCTGGTGGGGTCACATCATCGACGTGCTGGCGGTCTTCGCCACGCTCTTTGGTCTCGCCACCTCGCTGGGCTTCGGGGCCACGCAGGCCAACGCCGGTCTGAACGAGCTCTTCGGCCTTCCGGTCGGTCCGACCACCGAAGTGCTCCTGATCTCCGGCATCACCGCGATCGCGCTGATCTCGGTGCTGCGCGGGCTCGACGGCGGGGTCAAGATCCTGTCCGAGATCAATATGGGCCTCGCCGCACTCCTGCTGCTCTTCGTGCTGATCGTCGGCCCGACGGTGGCGCTGCTCACGGGCTTCGTCGACTATCTGGGCGCGTACTTCCAGTACCTCCCGGCGCTGTCGAGCCCGGTGGGCCGCGAAGACGTGAACTTCATGCAGGGCTGGACCTCGTTCTACTGGGCCTGGTGGATCTCCTGGTCACCGTTCGTGGGCATGTTCATCGCCCGCGTGTCGCGGGGCCGTTCGGTGCGCGAATTCGTGATCTGCGTCCTGCTGATCCCGTCCTTCGTCTGCGTGATCTGGATGACCGTCTTCGGCGGCACCGCGATCCAGCAGGTCATTCAGGACGGCTACACCGCCGCTCAGGATGCCGCCCTCGAACTGCAGCTGTTCAAGATGGTCGATGTGCTGCCGCTCGCCGGGATCACCTCGCTCATCGGGATCGTCCTCGTGATCGTGTTCTTCGTGACCTCGTCGGACTCCGGTTCGCTGGTCATCGACACGATCACCGCAGGCGGCAAAGTCGACGCCCCGGTCCCGCAGCGTGTGTTCTGGTGCATCTTCGAGGGGGCGGTTGCCATCGTGCTTCTGCTCTCCGCCGGGGGCCTCAGCTCGCTGCAATCGATGGTGATCTCGACCGGTCTGCCGTTCACGGTGGTGCTGCTCATCATGTGCTTCGCCATCTGGCGCGGGCTCGCCTCTGAGCGCCGCTTCACGAAAGAGGTCGCCGCCGAGTGACCACGACCCCGGCGGTTCGCGCCGCCGGGGCACCCTCCGCTTGACAGTCCGCGCCTGCCGCGCACTCTGACCCAAACGGAGGACCTGATGCGCTACGTCGAACACACCACCATCAACCGCTCGCGCGACCGGGTGATCGCCAAGTTCGACAACCCCGAGAACCTCCCCAAATGGCAGGACGGCTTCGTCTCCATGACCCAACTCTCCGGCACGCCGGGGCAGGCGGGGGCGACCGCCAAACTCATCTACCGGATGGGCAGCCGCACCATCGAGATGATCGAGACCATCGAGGAAAACGCGCTCCCCAACCGCTTCGTCGCCACCTATGAGGCCGACGGCATGTGGAACCGCAACGAAAACCACTTCGAGGAAACCGACGAGGGCAATACCGAGTGGTCGATGCTGTGCGAATTTCGCCCCACCAGCCTGATGCTCAAGGTGATAGCGATGGTGCTGCCCGGTATGTTCAAGCGCCAGACGCGTCAGAACATGGACGCGTTCCGGGATTTCGTCGAAAACGGATGAACCGGGGCTGCCTGCCGGGCGTATGTCTTTCATGAGCAGTACACCCGTTATCCTCTGGCTGCGCCGCGACCTGCGGCTCTCCGACCATCCCGCCCTCACCGCCGCCGCGAAAGCCGGTCCCGTCATCCCGCTGTTCATCCGCGATCACAGCGTCGACAGCCTTGGCGCCGCCGCGAAATGGCGGCTGGGCGAGGGGCTGCGCGTCTTTGCCGCCGCGCTCGAGGCGCGCGGGCTGAAGCTGATCCTGCGCCGGGGCAACGCGCTCGACGTGCTGCGTGAGGTGCTGGACGAGACGGGGGCGGGCGCGGTCCACTGGTCGCGCCTTTACGACCCCGAGGCGATCGAGCGTGACACGGATGTGAAATCGGCGCTCAAGGAGGACGGCACCACCGCCGAAAGCCACCCCGGCCACCTGATCTTCGAGCCGTGGACGGTCGAGACCCAGACCGGCGGGCCCTACAAGGTCTATTCGCCCTTCTGGCGCGCGGTGAAGGACCGCGAGGTCGCGGCCCCGCTCAAGACCCCCGATATCACCGCGCCCGCGAGCTGGCCCGCCAGCGACGCGCTGGACGACTGGGCGCTGGGCGCGGACATGAACCGGGGGGGCGCGGTGCTGGCCAAGCACTGCAATCCGGGCGAACAGGCGGCTTCGTCCCGCCTCGGGGCTTTCGTCGCGCATAAGATCGACGCCTACAAATCCGACCGGGATCTGCCCGCCGAGGATGCCACCAGCCGCATGTCGGAGTACCTCACCTATGGCGAGATTTCCCCGCGCCAGCTCTGGGCTGCCGGGGCGCGCGCGATGGACGCGGGCAAATCCGGCGCCGAGCATTACCTGAAAGAGGTCGTCTGGCGCGAGTTCGCCTATCACCTCCTCTACCACTTCCCCGAAATGCTCACCCGGAACTGGCGCGAGGGGTGGGACGAGTTTCCGTGGCGCGACGACGAACGACTGGCCGAGGTGAAGGCGTGGAAACAGGGGCGCACCGGTGTGCCCTTCGTCGATGCGGCGCTGCGTGAGATGTACGTCACCGGCTACATGCACAACCGCGCCCGCATGATCGTGGCGAGCTATCTGACCAAGCACTGCATGATCCACTGGCGCGTGGGGCAGGCATGGTTCGACGACTGCCTGACCGACTGGGACCCGGCCTCGAACGCGATGGGCTGGCAATGGGTCGCGGGCTGCGGCCCGGACGCCGCGCCGTACTTCCGTGTGTTCAACCCCGAAACGCAGGCCGAGAAATTCGACCCCAAGAACATCTACCTCAAGCGCTGGATCGCCGAGGGGCAGAAGAGCCCGCCCGAGACCGCATTGGATTATTTCGACGCCATTCCACGCAGTTGGAAAATGGAGCCGGGCGGAAACTATCCCGATGACCCGGTCGTGGGTCTCAAGGAAGGGCGCGAAGCCGCGCTTGCCGCCTATGAGGCCCGCCCCAAGGGCTGAAATGGTTAAGAAACCCTTGCGAGAGCGGAAAAAATCCGCTCACCTAGCCTAAAAGACAGGGATACGCCAATGATCCACACCTCGACCAAGGGGCAGTCCGACTTGCCCCGCTACTTTCCGCAGGTCTTTCTCATCGCTCAGAAAATCGGCAAGGGCCGGGTCGATTTCGTGATGCCCGATGGCCGGACGTTCCGCGCCGAAGGGAAAGAGCCGGGCCATGTGGCCGAGGTGCACATCCATTCGGATGACGTTTTCGCCCGCCTGATCCGCGAGGGCGATCTGGGCTTCTGCGACAGCTACATCGAGGGTGGGTGGTCCACGCCGGACCTGCAGGCCTTCCTCGACTTCATTCAGGACGGCAACGACGTGCTCTATGCGGGCTTCAACGGCGGCGGCATCATCCGCGCCTTCGAACGCTTCCGCCACTGGCTGCAACGCAACACCAAGAAACAGGCGAGAAAGAACATCTCGGCCCATTACGATCTGGGCAACGATTTCTACACGCTCTGGCTCGACGACACGATGACCTACAGCTCGGCCTACTTCAAGACCGGGCAGGAAAGCCTCGAAAAGGCTCAGGAACAGAAATACGCCAGCATGGTTGACGAGATGGGCGCACAGCCCGGCGACCATGTGCTGGAAATCGGCTGCGGCTGGGGTGGCTTTGCCGAATACGCGGCCAAGGAGCGCGGCTTGACCGTGACCTGCCTGACGATCTCGGAAGAGCAATTCAAATACGCCGTGGAGCGCATTGAAAAGGCAGGGCTTTCCGACAAGGTCACGATCAAGCTGCAGGACTACCGCGACGAGACCGGGCAATACGACGGCATCGCCTCGATCGAGATGTTCGAGGCCGTTGGCCAGCAATACTGGCCGGTCTATTTCGAAACGCTGAAGAAATGCCTCAAACCCGGCAAGCAGGCCACGCTCCAGATCATCACGCTCACCGAACGGCGCTATGAACGCTACCGCAAGGGCGTCGATTTCATCCAGAAATACATCTTCCCCGGCGGGATGTTGCCCTCCAAATCGGTGCTGCGTGCCGAGATCGACAAATCGGGGCTCGCCTTCCGCAATCAGATCGCCTTTGGCGAAAGCTACAGCCAGACGCTGCGCCGCTGGTTCGACAGCTTCAACGCCACGTGGGACCAGATCAACACGATGGGGTTCGACGACCGTTTCCGGCGGATGTGGAACTTCTACCTTGCAGGCTGCGCCGCGGCGTTCCACACCGGCAACTGTGACGTGGTACAGGTCACCGTAGGAAAACCGGCCTGAGGAGCCAGCTATGGCCCGCATGAATGCCAGACGACTGCCGACCTTCGCGAGCCTCGTGGCCGCGATCCTGCTCGCCGTGCTCGGCGTGGCGGTGGCGGAAATGACGCGGCCTTACTTTGACGAGGGCACACCGCTCACATGGCTCCACCCGGTGGCCGCCGCGATGGGGGTGATCGTCGGCTGGTTCTTCACCGGCCCGAAACTGCAAAAGGGCAAGGGCAGCCCGGTCGCCATCGGCCTGACCTCGGCCGTGGTGCAGGCGCTCCTGACCATGTTCGTCTTTGCCTCGGACCTGATGCTCACCCGCGCGCTCCGCAACTCCTACCGCACGGTGATGGAGGCGGTCGCGGGCGTGTTCGAAGCCATGCTCGACTATGGCGAGCGCGTGGCCCAGCCGGACATCGTCATCGCGCTCCTCGTCGGTGGGGTGATCATCGCCTTCATCACCAACTGGGTGGCACGGCGGACCCGGTGAGCGACCTTCCGATCTTCGTTTTCGGCACCCTGTGCCATGATCGCCTGCGCGACATCGTCCTTGGCGACAGGGCCGACGTGACCGTCACGCGCGCTTATCTTCCGGGCTTTCGCACCCATTGGGTGAAGGGTCAGGACTATCCCACATTGGTCGCGGAGCAGGGGGGCGAGGCCGAAGGGCTGATCCTCGACGGGCTCGACGACACCCACCGCGCAAGGCTCGATTTCTTCGAAGGCGGCTTTGGCTATGACCTGATCGAGGTCGAGGTGAGCGTGGATGGCGCGCCCCGCCGCGCGCTCCGCTTCCGCCCCGACCATGACGCGGCCCCCGGCTCGCCGTGGCGGCTGTCGGACTGGGCCGATCTCAACGCACCGATCTGGATCGCCGCGGCAGAAGAGGCGATGGGGTACTTTGGCCGGATCACCGCCGCCGACCTCGCCCAACGCATGGGCATGATCCGCCTGCGCGCCTCGGCCCGCGTGCGCGCTCACGCCTCGACGCCGGCGACCCTGCGCGCCGACATGACGGTCGAGGATGACGTCACGGTGCTCGACGCCCGCCAGCCCTATATCGACTATTTCGCGGTGGCCGAGGCCGACCTCAGGTTCCGCCGCTTCGACGGCACCATGAGCGAACCGGTCTCGCGTGCGGGCTTTCGCATGGGCGACGCCGTCACGGTGCTGCCCTACGATCCCGTCGCCGACACCGTTCTGCTTGTCGAACAGTTCCGCATGGGGCCGTACCTGCGCGGCGATCCCAAGCCGTGGCTCTTGGAGCCCATCGCAGGCCGCGTCGACCCCGGCGAGGCGGTCGAGACGACAGCCCGGCGCGAGGCGCTGGAAGAGGCCAATCTCAGGGTCTCCGAGCTGCATTTCGTGAGCGGGCATTATCCCAGCCCCGGCGCGGTGACCGAATTCATCTATGCCTACGTGGCGCTTGCGGACCTCACGGCCAAGGACGGCACCGTCGCGGGGCTTGCCAGCGAGGCCGAGGACATCCGCTCGCATGTGATAGCCTTCGATCACTTCATGCGACTGGTCGAGACCGGCGAAGTGGCGGCGGGCCCGCTCGTCACCTCGGCCTATTGGCTGGCACTCAACCGCGCACGGTTGCGTGGCGAAGCTTGATACCCGCCCCCCGGTCACATACCAAGTAGACCGAACGTGACGACGAAAAAGGCAAGCTCATGGACACGCGCAAGGATCTGGTGGATCTGATCGGGAACACCCCGCTGGTGAAGCTCAAGAAGGTGTCCGAGGAAACCGGCTGCGACATCTACGGCAAATGCGAATTCATGAACCCCGGCCAGTCGGTCAAGGACCGCGCCGCGCTGTTCATCATCCGTGACGCCATCGCGCGCGGCGAACTGGCCCCCGGCGGCACCATCGTCGAGGGGACGGCGGGCAACACCGGCATCGGCATCGGCCTCGTCGGTGCCGCGATGGGGTTCCGCACCATCATCGTGATTCCCGAGACCCAGAGCCAGGAAAAGAAAGACATGATCCGCATCGCCGGTGCGGAACTCGTCGAAGTGCCTGCGGTGCCCTACAAGAACCCCAACAACTACGTGAAATACTCGGGCCGTCTGGCCGCCGAGATCGCCAAGACCGACCCCAAGGGCGCGATCTGGGCCAACCAGTTCGACAACACCGCGAACCGTCAGGCCCATATCGAGACCACCGGGCCCGAGATCTGGGACCAGACCGGCGGCAAGGTCGACGGCGTGGTCTGCGCGGTCGGCTCCGGCGGTACGCTCGCGGGCCTCGGCATGGCGCTCCAGCCCAAGGGCGTGAAAACCGCGATCGTCGATCCCGAGGGCGCGGCGCTCTACAGCTATTACACAACGGGCGAGTTCGCCTCCGAAGGCTCCTCGATCACCGAGGGGATCGGGCAGGGGCGCATCACCGCCAACCTCGAGGGGTTCACCCCCGACATGGCCTACCGTGCGACCGATGCCGAAGCGCTGCCTTTCGCCTTCGACCTCTTGGAACACGAAGGTCTGTGCGTCGGCGGCTCGTCGGCCATCAACATCGCAGGCGCGGTGCAGATGGCGCGCGAGATGGGGCCGGGCAAGACCATCGTGACGATCCTGTGCGACTACGGCACCCGCTATCAGGCCAAGCTCTACAACGCCGACTTCCTGCGCGAAAAGGGCCTGCCGGTCCCGTCCTTCCTTGCCCGCGACAAGCGTGACGTGCCGGGCGTGTTCCAAGACGCATGATCCGGCAGATGCTCCATAAGCTCTGGCTCGCCATCGTCGCTCTCAGCCTCGTGGCGAGCGTCGCGACGGCGCAGGACACCGCCAATCAGGAGAACCCGGCACCGGAGCCGGAAATCAACGCTCCGATGATGGACGACCCCAGCGTCTCGCCCGCCCAGCAGATGATGGAGGGGATCAACGCGCCGGACGGTGCGCCCGACTATGCCGCATGGGCGCAGGTCGCGGCCCGCGCCGAACGGGCGTTGCAGGCGGGCAGGGCGTCCGACAGCGTGCTCGAGGGCCTGCGCACCGAAATCGACACATGGCGCAGCGAATTCTCGGCGGCGAGCGGTGAAAACGCGGTCCGTATCACGACGCTCCAGAACCAGATCGCGGCCTTGCCCGCCCCCCCGGCCGATGGCGAAACCGAGAGCGAGGCTCTGGCGCGCGAGCGTGAGCAGCTGACCGGCCAACTGGCCCAGCTCGAAACCCCCGTGCGCGCCGCCGAAGTCGCTTATGCGCGTGCCGATACCATCATCGCCCAGATCGACGACCTGTTGCGATCGCGCCAGACCGAGGCGCTGCTTTCGGCCGGGCCCAATCCGCTCAACCCCGCGAACTGGACGCAGGCTTATGCCGACCTCAGCGAAACGCTGGGCGAGGCGTGGCGCGGGACCCTGTCGTCCTTGGATTCCGAAGCGCGCCGTGCCGAATTCCGACAGGCCCTGATCCCCGCCATCGTCCTCCTGCTGATCGCCTTCGTGCTTCTGTTCCGGGGGCGCAAATGGGTCATCAACGCGGGCACGCGGGTGCGTTCGCGCGGTGACGGTCCGGCGCGTGGCGTCTGGAGCTTCCTTATTTCGCTCGGTCAGGTGATCGTCCCGCTTCTGGGGCTCTTCGCCGCGATCATGGCCCTGAGCCTCTCGGGCCTGATGGCCGAACGCGCGCAACTCATCGCCGAACTGGTGCTCACCATCGGCATGAACGTCATCTTCGCGCGCTGGCTCGGGGTGCGGGTCTTCGGCCTGCCGGACGCCAATTCTCAGGTCCTGAACCTCGGCAACCTCGCGCGCGCCGAGGGCCGGTTCGAGGCGACGATGCTGGGCCTGTCCTTCGGCCTTTACGCCTTCGTCCACCAACTCGCCGAATTCGAAAGCTACGCCGACTCCACGCGCGCCGTTCTGGAGCTTCCGGTTCTGGTGCTGGCCGGTGTGCTGATGGTGCGGCTGGGCAAGCTCCTGCGCAATCACCGCATGTCGCTGGACGATGAAGAGGGCGAGGATGGCCCGAATTTCATCGACCGCACCCTGTCGCTCGCCGGACGGCTCCTGATGATCGTCGGCGTGGTCGGGCCGGTGCTCGCGCTTCTGGGCTATTCGCAATTGGCCGGGACCGCCGTCTTCAACACCGCCGCGTCCTTTGCCCTCATCGGCTTCCTGCTGGTGCTGCACGGCTTCTTCGTCGACCTCTACGGCACCCTGCGCAACATCACCACGCAGGACGCCCAGAACGCGCTCGTCCCGGTGCTGGCCAGCTTCGTCGCGATCATCCTATCGGTGCCGTTCTTCGCCCTGATCTGGGGCGCGCGAGAAAACGACCTGCGCGAGATCTGGGGCACCGTCATGCGCGGCGTGAGCTTCGGCGACACGGTGATTTCGCCCTATGACGTGCTCCTGCTGATCATCGTGTTCCTGATCGGCATCGGGCTCACACGGCTGTTGCAGGGCATGCTCAAGCAGACCGTGCTGCCCAAGACCAAGATGGACATCGGGGGGCGCAACGCGATCACCTCGGGCGTCGGTTACATCGGTATCTTCCTCGCCGCCGTCATCGCCATCACCGCCGTCGGGATCAACCTGTCCTCGCTCGCCGTGGTCGCCGGGGCGCTCTCGGTCGGGATCGGTTTCGGCCTTCAGAACATCGTGTCGAACTTCGTCTCGGGCATCATCCTGCTGATCGAACGCCCGATTTCCGAGGGCGACTGGATCGACGTGGGCGGCCGCATGGGCATCGTCAAAGACATCTCGGTGCGCTCGACCCGGATCGAAACCTTCGACCGCACCGACGTGGTGATCCCCAACTCCGACCTGATTTCGGGCGTGGTGACGAACTACACTCGCGGCAACCGCGTCGGGCGTCTGGTCATCGACATCGGCGTCGCTTACGGCTCCGACACCCACCGGGTCTCCGAGATCCTGATGGAGATCGTGATGGATCACCCGATGGTCACGGTGAACCCCGAACCGCAGGTCGGGTTCCTCGATTTCGGGGCCGACGCGCTCATGTTCCAGATCCGCGCGATCCTGTCGGACGTGTTCTTCATCCTCAAGGTGCGTGACGAGATCAACCACGAGATCGCGCGCAGGTTCTCGGAAGAGGGGATCGAAATTCCCTTCGCCCAACGCGACATCTGGCTGCGCAACCCCGAGGCCCTGCGCCCGGTGGCCGCCGCCAGCGACGCGACCGGCGTCACGCTGCGCCGCCCGGACGACCCCAGCCTCGACCCCGCAAGCGACCGCCTCCCCGAAGACGACTTCGGCGTGGACAGCGACGGGGACGGGGACGGCGATTGAGGCCCCGGAAAAACTGCGAAATCGCCCCTTGCAAGCGGGGGGCGGGTCCGGGTAGATAGCCCGGCACGGAGAGGTGGCCGAGTGGTCGAAGGCGCACGCCTGGAAAGTGTGTAGGCGGGAAACCGTCTCCAGGGTTCGAATCCCTGTCTCTCCGCCACAATCCCAGATTGACGCTCGATACGACGACCGGTCGCCCCACGCGGGTGGTATGTCGTCGGGCGCCTGCACTGTCCGCTGTGACGATAAAAAAGGGCCACGCCTCGGCGCAGCCCTGAGGTAGGTTCACTTGTCTTGCAGGGTGCCTTAAGACCGCCGATCCAGCGCCGTGCGCCAGTCGTTCCAGCCGCCGTCCACCGACGAGGGCGCGGCGTGCCATTCGTGCATGACCTCCCCCGTCGCGGGGTCGCGGGCCGGGATCGGCAGCATCATGATCCGCTTGCAGGCGCGCTTGTAATCCTCGTCGCTCAGGAACTCTTCCTGAATGTCGTCCCAGTCGCGCCCGTCGGGATAGCCGCCGCACATGTGGATGTCGTCCGACTGGCCGATCATCTCATGGCTCACGCCTGCGGGCATGATGATGACATCGCCCGCCTCGATGCGCACCTTGGTCCAGCCACTGTCACCGACCGACAGGTTGAACTCCATCCAGCCGCGTGCGCAGCCAAGGCATTCATGCGTGGTCGAATGGAAATGCGCGTATTCGTAGACGCCCGGGTAATCCCAGTTGTTCGACCAGCCGTTGCGCCGGAACTGGTCCTTCACCGCCTCCGGTCCGTCCCCCTCGATCGCGCCCCTGTGGACGAGCAGCGGGAACCGGCTGTTGGGGATCTTCCCCTCGGGTTTCGAGCTGAACGCTTCGGTTTTAATGGCCATGTCTTTTCCTCCCTGACAAGGGCTCGGTCTACGCAAAATTTCGGGTCGCCTCAGGCGGGCACCTTGGGCAGTTCCATCGGCATCGTGCCGCCCTCGACCACGTCCGAGGTCAGGACGAACCAGTCGAGCAGGCGCTTCATCAGATCCTCCTGCACCGGGGCATATGCCGGGTCGGCGAACAGATTCCGGGTTTCGCCGGGATCGGCTGTCAGATCGTAAAGCTCGGACACGAGCTCGGGCCGCCAGACCAGCTTGTGCTCCCGCGTGCGCACGCAGACGGTGCGCGAGATGAGCTCCGGCTCGACCATCTCCAGATAGTGCTTCGGGCGATAGATGTGCCCCGGCGCATAGCGTTCGAGCGGCAGGAAACACTGGGTCTCGGCCCGCGAATAGCCGCCTTCGCTGAATGCCGCGCGGCTCAGGTCCTCGGCCCCGCCAGCCAGAACGTCGCACAGGGATTTCGAGAAATGGCGATGGCGCGGCTCGATCTCGCAAATCTCGAGCAGGGTGGCCATGAGATCGCGCAGCGACACCACCTCTTCGACGCGCCGCGGCTCGGACAGACCGGGCGAGTTGATGATCAGCGGCACACGGATCAGCGCATCGTCCATCGACGTGCCCCATTTCTCGACGAGCCCGTAATCGCCGCCCCATTCGCCGTGATCGGAAAAGAACACGACCGTCGTGTCATCGGCATGGCCGGTGTCCGCGAGCGCCCCCATCATCTTGCCGAACAGCATGTCGACATAGGTGATCATGCCCAGATAGACCGCGTTGATCTTGCGCAGGGTCAGGTCGTCCAACTGGTGCAGGTTCCGGCTTTCGCGGATCTTGCGATAAAAAGCGGGCCGGGTGTCGAGGTCGGCGGGGCGCAGCGCCGGCACATCCTCGGCCGCATACATGTTGTGATACCCCTCGGGCCCGGTGAAGGGCGGGTGCGGATAGAACAGCGGCAGGAACAGGCAGAACGGCCGGTCCGACACGCGCCGCTCCAGCACCTCGATCGCGCGCTGCACCCGCTTGCTGTCGGGCAGGTCCTCGTGCGGGCCACCTTCCTGGAACAGAAGCGAAAAGTACCGCGGGTCGTCCATGTCATAGGGGCTGCCTGCGATGGCCCAGGCCGGAGTGTCCTCGAAACTGTTCCACTCGGTCGCGGCATGGGCGACACCGTCCTGCACGATCAGGTCGTTCCGGCCGTACCAATAAACGTCGTAGCCGTTCTCCTTGAGGTAGCGAAACAGATGCGGGCGGTGCTCCTCCAGCAGATTGCCGAACATCCGCCGCCCGGTGGCATGGGGCGGCAGGCCCGTGAACATGTCGCAGCGCGAGACCGGGCAGAGCGGCGACACCGCCTGACAGGTCTCGAACAGAACCGAGCGTTCGGCAAAGGCGTCGAGGTTCGGGGTCTGGACCAGCGGATGACCGTAACAGCCGAGCGCATCCGCGCGCAGTTGGTCGGGCATGAAGAGGACAAGGTTCTGTTTCATGTCGTTACCTTTCAGGCTGTCAGCGGGCGGCCCGCGCCAGAGGGCGGGCAAAGATGAGGCGCAGGACCGTGTCCGACAGGATCGCCAGCGCCCCGATCATCAGGACACCAAAGAGCATCAGGGCGAACTCGCCCCGCTCACGGGCGTCGAGGATCATGAAGCCGAGCCCGGCATTGGCGGCGATCAGCTCCGAGGCGACCATCGCCGCGAAGCTGTACGTCAGCGCGATCCTGAGCGAGAGCACGATGTCCGGCAGGATCGCGGGCACCGCCACGCGGGTCAAAAGCCGCGCGCCGTTCAGACCCAGCGACCGTCCGACCCGCAGATAGATCGGGTCCAGCACGGCCATCGCCGAATAGGTGATGGTGAACACCGGGAAAAAAGCACCCAGAAACACGATGTAGAGTTTCGAGCCTTCGCCGATCCCGAACCACAGGATCGCCAGCGGTATCCATGCCAGCGGCGGGATCGGGCGCAAAAGCTCGATGGGCGCGCGCAGGACGGCGCCGAGCCGGGGCAGCCAGCCGGTCAGGATGCCGAGCGTCACGCCGACGCCCGCGCCGATGGCGAACCCGCCCAGCACCCGGCGCATGCTGAGAGCCGCGTGGGTCAGCACATCGCCCGCATCGCCCCGGCCAAAGCCCGCGCGCAGCACGTCGAGCGGCCCGGTCGCGCCCGTGCTGGCGGCCGCCAGATGCCAGATCGCGATGAACAGGATTGCGCCGGTAAAGCCAAGTGCGGTGCGCATTGTGGGGGATGGGGCGGTCATGATTTGCGCTCCTGCGACCGGCTCCACGGCATCAGCCAGCGTTCGAGAAAGGCCATACCGACCGCGATCAGAAAGCCGACCAGTCCGATCAGGACCATGCCGGAAATCGCGATGGGGGTGCGGTAGAACGTCCGCGCCTGCGATATGAGTGCCCCCAGTCCCTCGACCGTGCCGACCATCTCGACCGCGACGATCACCATGAACGCCATGCCCACGGCCACGCGCATCCCGGCAAAGATCATCGGCAGGGCGGCGGGCAGGAACACGCGGGCGAAAAGCTGGAACCGGGTCAGCCCCAGACTGCGCCCGACGTTCAGGAGCAGCGGGTCGACCTGCGCCGCGCCCTGAATGGCGTTGGACAGGACGATCCAGAAACAGGCGTAAAAGATCAGCGCCACCCGCGCGGTCTCACCGACGCCGAACAGGGCGATGGCCAGCGGCAACAGGCTGATGACAGCCATCGACCGGGCAAAGGTGATGAGCGGATCGACCATCGCCAGCACGAAGGGCAGGCGGCCCAGCAAAAGCCCCAAAGGGATCGCGCAGATGCTTGCCAGCAGGAACCCGAGGATGATCCGGGTGAAGGTCGCCTCGACATGGCCAAAGGCGCGCACCCCGTTCGGGAACCCGTCGACGACGAGGTCATAAAGCGCCAGCAACACGTCGCTGGGATAGCTGTACTTGTAGGCGAGGATCAGACCGGTGCGCCCCGCGATCTCCCACAGGATGACGAGGACCCCGATGGTGATGACCTGCAACCAGAACGGCGACAGGCGACGGCGGCCCTCAATAGATGGTGGCGTAGATTTCATCGTAATATTCCATGAACTTCGGGTCCGACCGACGACGCGGGCGCGGCAGATCGATGCGGATGTCCTTTTTCATGTGGCCGGGATGGGCCCCGAAGACAAAGACGCGGTCCGACAGATAGACCGCCTCCATGATCCCATGCGTGACGAACACGATGGTCGAACGTTTTTCCTGCCAGATGGCCAAAAGCTCGTCCTGCATCTTTTCGCGCGTCAACTCGTCGAGCGCGCCGAAGGGTTCGTCCATGAGCAGAAGATCAGGGTTCATGGCGAGCGAGCGGGCGATGGCCACGCGTTGCTGCATGCCACCGGACAATTCGTGGGGATAGCGGGTCTTGGCCGCGTCCATATGGATGAGCGCGATCAATTCGTCCGATTGCTTCTGGCGCTCGGCCTTGGACACGCCCGCATTCTTGGGGCCGAACTGGATGTTCTCTTCCGCCGTGAGCCACGGAAACAGGCCGCTTTGCTGAAACACCATCCCGCGATCGGGGCCGGGGCCCGACACGGGCGCGCCATTGACCAGAAGCGATCCGGCCGACGGGTCGAGAAGCCCCATGATCATGTTGAGCACGGTCGACTTGCCGCACCCGCTGCGTCCGACGATCGAAACGAACTCGTTCTTTTCGATGGCGAAATTCATGTCTTCCACGGCGAGGATCGGGGCCCCGCCGTCGGGCGGGGGGGACACGTTCCTGAGCCCCCGCGCCGCGCGGGGAGGCTGGCGGGCGGTCATCCGCGGATCCTTTCCAATCGCCCGGGGGCTCTAC
>JAYZLL010000065.1:0-103012 GCA_036154315.1 Pseudomonadota bacterium | reverse complement strand
AGTCGGGGGGGGGGGGGGGGGGGGCGGCCCGACGGCCCCCCCCGTTCGGGAGGTTACTCGATGTAGCCCGCGCGCTTCATCTCACGCTCGGTCAGCGCCTGAGCCTGAGCCAGCGCATCTTCCGCCGACATCTGCCCGGCGAGAGCGGCCGAGAAGGTCTGACCGACAGCGGTGCCGATCGACTGGAACTCGGGGATCGCGACGAACTGAACGCCGGTATAGGGCACTTCGTCCACGGTCGGCGCGGTCGGGTCGGCCGCGTTGATCGATTCCAGCGTCATCTGGGCGAACGGCGCCGCGTCCAGATACTCCTGGTTTTCATAGAGCGAGGTGCGGGTGCCCGGCGGCACGTTCGCCCAACCTTCGTTCTCGGCGACGAGCGCGGTGTACTCTTTCGACGTGGCCCAAGCGATGAACTGCTTGGCCGCATCGGCCTGCTCGGTGCCAGCGGGGATCGCGAGGTTCCAGGCCCAGAGCCAGTTGCCGCGCGGGCCAAGACCGTTATCGGGGGCCAGCGCATAACCGACGCTGTCGGCAACCGTGGAATCGTCCGGGTTAGACACGAACGACGCCGCGACGGTGGCGTCGATCCACATGCCGCACTTGCCCTGCTGGAACAGCGCGAGGTTCTCGTTGAACCCGTTGCCGGACGCACCCGGAGGGCCGTAGCTGTTCATCAGGTCGAGGTAATCGTTCAGCGTGTTCGCCCAGGCTTCGGTGTCGAACTGCGGGTTCCAGTCCATGTCGAACCAGCGCGCGCCATAGGAGTTGGCCATCGCCGACAGGAACGCCATGTTCTCGCCCCAGCCCGCTTTGCCGCGCAGGCAGATGCCATAGATTTCGCCATCCTTGTCGGTCATCGCCGCCGCGGCTTCCTTGATGAACTCCCACGTCGGTGCATCGGGCATTTCCAGACCGGCGGCTTCCATCAGGTCGGTGCGATACATGACCATCGAGCTTTCGCCATAGAACGGCGCGGCATACAGCTCGCCATCCACGGTCAGACCGCCGCGGATTGCGGGCAGCAGATCGTCGACGTCATATTCGGCGGGCAGGTCGTTCAGTGACACGAGCCAGTCCTGCGCACCCCAGATCGGGGCCTCATAGGTGCCGATGGTCATCACGTCGAACTGACCGCCGTTGGTGGCGATGTCCTGCGTCACGCGCTGACGCAGCACGTTCTCTTCCAGCGTGACCCATTCCAGCGCGATCCCGGTTTCCTCGGTGAACGCGTCGGCGAGACCCTGCATACGGATCATGTCGCCGTTGTTCACGGTCGCGATGGTCAGCGTGGTGTCCTGTGCGCTGGCGGCAAAACCGACAGCCGTAAGTGCGGTCGCGCCCAGAAGAGCGCGGATCATGGTGTTCATGATGTCCTCCCGTTAAGTCATTGAGCAATTGCCAAGCTCACTGGCAATTATTCATTTCGCCAGAACACACGTCAACGCAGATTCCCCTCTGCACCGCAGAAAGAGGGGTCAACACATTGGCGTGCATAGATAAAAAGTGTCAGGCAGCAGATGTTAGCGCTATCGCGGTGTCTTCGTCGGTGATCAGCCCGTTCACCAACCGTCCACGCAACGCGCCGAGAATCGCGTTCACCTTGTCGGGCCCGTGGGCGCTCGCCACCGTGGGGCGCGGCGGGGCGGGCTCCATGACCGTCGAACTCACCCGGTCGTTGATCGGATCGTCCAGCAGCACGCCGTTTTCGTCGAAGACCCAGCCGATGACCTCGCCCACCGCGCCCTTGTCGATCAGACGCATCTGATCCTCGCGCGAGATGAAGCCATCCATCAAAAGCGGCGAGGGGTCCGTCATCGGCCCGACGCCCACGAACCGCACATCCGTCCGGGCGGCAAGATCGCGCGCGGTCTGCACTGTCTGCTGCCCAAGCAGCGCGGCCCGCTCGTCCGTCGAGGCCGAGATCACGGGCATCGGCATCGGATAGGTCGAGGCCGTCACCTTGTCGGTGATCGTGAACAACACGTTGTAATGCGCGGTCGATCCATCGGGCGCGATGTTCCCCGTCAGCGACACGATCCGATGCTGCGCGCAATCCACATGCGGCAGATGTTCGATGGCGCTGCGCAGGGTCCGACCGGTCCCCAGCCCGATCACCACCGGCGTCTCGCGCATCAGCCAGCTTTCGATCATATCCCCCGTCGCGACCGCGACCGAAGCGCCGCTTTCCGACGGGGTGGTGAGTGAGGGAACGACCTCGCACACGTCCAGCTCGAAGCGGTCGCGCAGGGTTCCGGCCAGCCCCATGCAACGCGCGATCGGGTGATCGATGCGCACTTTGACGAGCCCGGAAGAATGCGCCTGCGACAGCAGACGTTGGGCAGATTGGCGCGAAATCCCCATGATCTGCGCGATCTCATCCTGCTTCTTGCCGCCGACATAAGACAGCCATGCCGCCCGTGCCGCATCGTCCAATTTTCGATCGATCGTATTCATTCGTCTGTCCCGTAACGCGGCATCAATCGTCGCGGGAAACGTCCTGTTTGACAAGCCGTCGCGCCGCGCATCTGCCGCGTCCGATTGACAGCGGGGGGCCGAAAGGCCTTTCTGACCGCATGTTTACGCGTTTGATTTTCGGCATCCTGCCGCTCATTCTGCCCGCCCTCGCGGTCGCTCAGGACACGCCCGAGACCTACCGCGACTGGTCCGTCGCGCGGGGTGATGCCGGGTGCGTCGCCGTCATCAGCGTCGGGTTGCGTGATGCGGACTCGGGCCTGCTTACCGCCGCGCTCCTGCCCCGCGACGACAGCGACATTCCGGCGGTGATGACCGTGCGCGTGCCCTTGGGCGCGGCGCTCAGCCAGCCGCTCACCTACACCTATCCGCGCGGGGCCGAGGCTGTGGGGCTCGCATGGCAAAGCTGTAGCGACCGCACCTGCCTCGCCTCCGGTCCGGTCAGTGCCGCCGAGCTTGAACGGTTGAAACAGGCCAACCAGATCTTCTTTGGATTCCAACCGCTTCCGGGCGCGCGTCCGCTGATCGTCCCGGTTTCGCTGCTCGGGGTGACACGGGCCTGGACGGCGGCTCAGGCCTGCGAGTGAACGAACATCTCGCGGATCGCATTCAGCACCACGCGCGGCTTGTCGTAGAACAGAAGCTGCCCGGCCTCTTCCAGCACCGTAAGCTCGGCGCGCGGCCCGAGATCACGCGCGAACTGGCGCACTGAATCGACCATGACGACGCTGTCATGCGCTCCGTGGATCAGGTGAACCGGGGCCTCGGACCCTGTGGTCAGGGCCGACCAGTCGCGCACCACCTGATGGCTGTCGATCTCGAACGCGCGGTGCCCCTGCCGCACGGTGAACTGGTAGCCGTCCAGCATGAGCCGCCGGATTTCCGGGTCCTGCGTGACTTTGAAATCCACCGGTGCATTCTCATAAAGCGAGGTCAGGAACCGCTTGTCGCCCCCGCCCTTGAGCTGATGGATACCCGCCCGCAGCACATAGGGCAGCATGTTCGGCGCGTGGAGCGCGGTGAACGCGACCAGCCGCTGGCGCCGCGTCATCGCGCTGATCTGTTTGCGTGAGGTGATCGGCACGCCACCCGACACGCAGACGATCCCGCGCGGCGCACAGTCCTGCGCAGCGGCAAAGGCATAGACCGACCCGGCCATATGCCCGACGAGCACCGGGCGCGACACGCCCAACTGCCCGCATATCTGCTTCAGATCCTGCGCGAACCGTTGCGGCGCATCGGAAAAACTGCCGGGCGCGGCGTCCGACTGCCCGAAACTCGGCCGGTGCGGGCAGATGAACCGTAAGCCGAACTCATTGAGCAACTCTTGCGCGCCACGGGTAAACGCGGTGCCGTCCAGCATCCCGTGCAGAAAGATCACCGGATCGCCGTTCTCCGGCCCGTGAAACTCGATATCCATCCGCCGGTCGCCCACCCGCGCGGTGGCGATCCGACCCTCGGGGCCCAGCGTCTCTTCGCGTTTCAGATCGTGGCGCTCGGCCAGCCGCCGCACGTTGTTCAACAGCGCCGTCAACTCGCCCTGCGCATTAGTCCCGGTCTTGGACATGATGCGTTTGACCTGCGTGCGCACGGTCGCGACCGATGCGCCCCGCCGCTCGGCGATAACGGCGGGCGACAGACCCTCGGCCAGCAGTCCCGCGACCTCGCATTCCGAGGTCGACAGCCCATAGCTTTCCGTCAGCATCTGCGAGGCGAGCGTGGGCCAGATCGGCTCCAGCGCGGCCACGAGGATCACGTCGGTGCTGCCGACATAGCGAAAGCGTTCGGCCCTCAGATGCACGGGCTTCCCACCGTTCGGCGGCTCGAGTTGCAACAAAAGCGGCGCGCGCATTTCGGTCAACTCGCTCGACAGATCGGCGACCAGCGCCTGCAACGCCTTGGCCTGATGCGCAGGAATCGGCAGCCGGTCGATGGTGTCCCGCCGCTGCAAACCCAGCGCGTCGGCCGAGGCGCCGTTGCGCCAGACGACCTGCCCGGCGGCGTCGATCAGGAACTGCGGCGCGCCGGTCTGGGTGACCAATTGACCCGGCGCAGGCGCAGTCTGGGGCGCGCGTTCGATCAGCTGCGACGCGATCTCAAAATGTTTTTCATATTCAGAGGCTTGGAAGGACGGGTCCGAATCCTTCAACGCCTCCAAAGCGGCCAGACGTTGCGACACGTAGCCGTCCCATTCCAGCATGAACGCATCGTAAGATCCGGGCTCGAGCGCGGCCCGGTAGATCGATTCGATCAGGCTATCGGACGTGGCAAAGGTATCTGCGTCGCTCATATTTACCGCCGTTCACTCGACAAAGGACCATACACCAATTGTGGTACGACCCGAACAAAATCGCAAATGAGACGCGAATTCCCATCCGGTATCGGTCGCCCGGCCTTCGCCATCGTTGACGGAAAGTAAATGCGTCGACGACTCTGAACCCCTGAATTGCAATCATGTACGAAGAGGCGCGATTTGCGCACTGGGGGCCCCATCACGAAAGCGAACTTGTTGGCGACGACCGCGATGGTCGTGGCCCTGCCTTTCGTTTCGACCCATTTCGCGGCGGCGCAGGTCACCGCGGACGGCCGCACCGCGACCTCGATCACCCGCAACGGCGGGACAACAAACGTCCGCACCGGCACCATCGCCAACAACCACGGCGTCAACTCGTTCTCGTCGTTCAACGTGCGGCAGGGGGCGACGGTCAACCTCCATGCCCCGAACGGCACGCGCGGCACGGTCAACATCGTCAACGGCTCGCAAGCCCAGATCCACGGCATGGTCCGCGGGATGCAGAACGGCGCGGTCGGCGGCGACGTCTACATCGCAGCGCCCAACGGTGTCGTGGTCGGCCCCACGGGGACGATCCGCGCAGGCTCCATCGGTCTGTCCACCCCATCGCAATCGGTGGTGAACAACCTCTTCGGCACCGGCGGGTCTGTGAACCCGCAGGGCATCGGCCAGATCATCGACGGCACCGTGCCGCTGGGTCCCGGCAACATCGCTATGAACGGCGCGCTCACGGCGGATCAACGCATTCGCCTGCGGGCGGGCGGTCAGGTCGGCGTAAACGGATCGATCACCGCCGGGCAAAGCGTCGACATCTACGGCCAGCAGGGCGTCACTTTCGGCGGCAACGCGACCGTCCGGGCGCAAGATGGCAACGCTGGCGGCACGATCCGTGTTCGCTCCGGCGGCGACATCGTGCTCGAACGCGGCGCGAAGATCCTCAGCCAATCCACCGGCTCGGCCAATGCGGGCGTCATCGACATCTACGCCGACGGCTCCGCCCTCCTGTCCCAAGGCGCCGTCATCTCGGCCGCCGCGCACGGCTCCGGCACCGGCGGCTTCGTCGAGTTCTCGGCGACCAACACGGTCGAGGCGCTGGGCGATCTTGAGGCCTTCTCGGCCGAAGGGCAGGGCGGCAAGATCCTCATCGACCCGCTGCACGCCGTACTGACGGGCACCTCAACCAACGGCGCGGATTACGAGGTCATCGCGACCGAGACGATCACGCTCCAGTCCGGCGCGATCATCACCACCGTCTCGGCATCCGGTCCCGCAGGCAACGTGACCCTGACCGCCCCCCAGATCACGCTGGAAAGCGGCGCGCAGATCATCGCGACCGACGGCACCAACCCCGGCGGTACCATCCATATCGAAGCCCGGATCGACGACCGGCTTACCGATGAAACCACCGCCCCCGGCGACGTGTCGCAGAACGCGCTCCCCATCGGGCATGCCAAGGTTTCGATCACCGGCGCGATCCTCAAGGGTGACGTGGTCCACATCTCGGCCACCGCCTTCAAGGACAACAAGGTCGATGTCGAAAGCGCGACCGACGCCTATCTGAACAGTCTTGCAGGCCCGCTGGGTGACTTTGAGGCGGTGCAGGAGGTTCTGGCGCTGGCGAGCGAGATCGGCTCCGCCGCCCAAGCCCAGCTCGACAAGATCGACATCGAAAACCTGCCGATGTTCCTCGACGCGCATGCGACCATCGAGATGGACGGCAGCTACATTCAGGCCGACACCGACGCCATCGTCGTGGCCCACGCCACCACCCATTTCGAAATCGCGCCGGAAAATCAAAACGTCGCGCTCGCCATCGCGGCGTCGAACACCGTTGCGCGCACGACGCTGCACAACACGGCCATCGACGCAGGCAGCAAGATCGAGGTCCACTCGGTCGTCACCGAGGAACAGACCCTCGTGGCCAGATCGGGCGTCTCTGACCCCGACGTCGACCCGACCGCCTTCAACCTCGCCGTCGCGGCATCGTTGCGCCGGTCGCGCGCCGAAACCATCGTGAACGGCATTCGCCCGGTGATCGGGTTCGATCCCTACGCGAACACCAACCCCGACACGTCGAATTACCTGCCGTGGAACCCGAACGTCGATCAGGGCGAATATGCGATCCTGACCACGGGCGGCACCATCGACATCGCCGCACTCACCACCCGCGACATCCTGATGACCTCGGACGCGGTTCTGAGCGACGAGGCCAAGGGCGTGGCACTTGCCCTGTCACTCGAAAACAGCCTGACCGAGACCTATTTCGGCGGCGCAATGGCGGCGCAGTCCGGCCAGATCGACATTCGCGCCGAAACCACTGTCGAACGCTTCGGCAGCCGTGCGCGGGTCTCGGGCGGGTCGGAAGCGGTCGAGAACGTCGACCCGGACAGTGACAATCAGGGCGTCGATCCTGACGAGCAGACCGATCTGCAACCCGATGTCACCGACCTCGTCCTCGGCAACTTCACCCTGACCGATGCGGTCAACACCGCGCTGTCATCCAAGATGGGCAGCGGCTCGGGTGGTTCGGGCGACGACAGCGACGGTCGGTTCGCGCTTGCCGGGTCGATCATCGTCCACAGCACGCGCTCCATCGCCGAGGTGGGCGGCGACCATGAATACGAAGCACCCGATGGCACGACCTCCGGGCTTTACGCGCCGCTGATCGAAACGACCCCCGACGGCAGCTATGGCCGACCGGGGGGCCAGTTCTACGCCGACGGCTCCAAGATCGACCTCGACGCCGAGCCTTCGGTGACGATCACGGCGCGCAACACCCTTCAGGACATTCGCGTCGAGACGCTGACGCAGGTCGGCTCGGTCCCGGCGGAAACGCCCGAGCAAGAGGGTGACCTCACCGGCGAGACCGAAGAAGAATTGGCGACGAGCGGCAAGAACGTCCTGCTCGTTTCGGTTGGAATAACCCAGTGGGGGCTGGGCGCCGAGGTTCTGCTCGACGGCGACGAGGACCTCGAACGCGAGGGGCGCATCCGCAGCCCCTCAGACGCAGGCCTGATCGCCGAGAACGTGTTCGCCGAAACCGAAGGCCGCGAGGATGTCGGCGACTGGTGGGGCGAGTATCGCGAGGCCCTCGAAGAAACCGAAAGCGACGACCCGGCCGACCTGCCCGAGACGCCCGAGGAAAGCGATCCGGGTGAGGGTGACACGGGCGACGGCGGTGATGGAGGCGACGAAGAAGCCGGCGGCGGCGGTGGCGGCCTGCCCGGTGGCGGCTCGAACCGTCCGGGTCGAAAAGGCAACATCGGCAACTTCGCGGATGGCACCGACGGCTCGCTCACTGGCGAAAAGGACGAAGCGCCTGATGCGGGCGAGACCGATCCCGATGCGGGTGAAACAGACCCTGATCCAGCCCAAGACGCACCCGAAGACGCCGACGACCCCGTCGCGCAGACCCCGACCGACACCCGTATGTTCGTGGCGGAAACGACCGGGCGCGGCAGCGAGATTGGGGCGGGCATCAACATCCTGTCCACCAATTTCGAACTCGACGCCACAGCGACGGTCGAAGACGCGCGGTTCGAGCGCGAGACCTATTTCCGCTCGAACGACCGCGACAACGAAGACGAACAGGCCCGCGCCTTCGCCATCGCGCGCAACACCGGCGACATCATTGCAAGCGCCGGGCTTCCCGGCACATCGACGGGCGGGGAAAAGGGCGGATACGGCGGCGCCCTGTCGCTGGTCGACGTCCATGCGACCGCCCGCACGACCGTTAGCGACTCGGCGGTATTCTCTCTCGAGAACACTGAACAGCGGTCGGAACAGGACCTCCTGATCGTCAACACCGCCCGTGCGCAGGCCCAGAACGACGATGGCGGCACTGGCCTGAACATCGCGGTCGCGATCACCAACTTCACCGCGATCACCGACGCCCAGAACCATGCCGACGCGATCGAAGGCAGCGGCGACGATGGCGTCGTGATCCGCGCTGACGATACGTCGTCTGTCGTGACTCTCGCAGGCTCCGGCAGCCTCGACGCCGACAAGGGGTTCGCCATCGGCGTCGCCGTGAACCTGACCGACCGCGACACCAGCGTTGTCGTCACCAGCCCCGACATCAACGTCGAGCGCGACATCGACATTGGCGCATCGACCTCCGGTTCGATCCTCGCCGCGGGCACCGCGTCGGCGCAGGACAGCCTGCCGGACGATGAGGAAACGCCCGACGATCCCGACACGCCCGAAGACGAAAGTCAGGCCGAGATCCCGGACGAAGACCCGGATCAGACCCCGGTCGATCTGTCGTCGGACCTCTTCGGTGACAAGGCCGACGATGTGGCCGAGGCGATGGGCAACGGCGACGACGGCGCTGCGCCCGATCCGGGCGATGGCGGCACGGGCGACAGCGGAGGTGGCACCAAGACTTTCTCTTTCGCGGGCGATTTCGCCGCGACCTTCGGCACCGTCACGACCGAAGTTCTGATCGAAGGGGCCGAAATAGGCTCTGAATTCGAGCAGAAGATCGAGATTTCGGCCCTCACCGACATCGAATACGGACAAGCCAGCTCCGTCACCGCCTCGGCGGTCGACGGTGTCGGTATCGCGGGCAGCTTCGGTCTTTCGCTCATCGACCACCAGACCCGCGCCGATGTGCTCGACAGTTCCATCTTCGTCTACGAGGACGAGGCGGGCGAGGGCGAGGGTGTCACCAGCATCACCGCCATCGACCGCAGCGTCTTCGACACGCTCGTCACGGGGCGCGCCGCCCATAGCGAAGACGCCTGGGGCGTCGCGGTCTCCGCCAGCTTCAACCAGTTCAAATCCGCCGCCTCGGTCGACATCGAGGACACCAAGATCACCAATGGCCGCTTCTTCGACTTCTCGTTCGGTGAGGGCGAAGGCGAGGGCGACGGGGGCTTCGACCTCGGGGACTTCGATCTCGGCGACGGCTTCGACGGCGAAGAGGGATACGAAGGCGAAGGGGGCGAAGGCGATTACACCTGCGTCGACGAAATCTGCTCCGACAACACCGTTGGCCGCGAAATCCTGATCCATGCCGAGGCGCTGCCGGTCTCGACCGTCACCGTCTTTGCCGCGCGTGATGAGGCGGGTGCCGAGACCTCCGGCGACCAGCAGATGGACAAGATGTCCGACCAGATGGAGGACGCCGCCAAACAGGCCGAAGAGCCGCAGGATCAGGCGCCCGATCCGGGCGACACCCCGGACCCCGATCCCGGCACCGACCCCGATGCGGGCGGCGACCAGCCGGACGAGGAAAAGGGCAAGGGCCGCAAGGGCGTGTCGATCTCGATCGCCCCTTCGGTCGTTCATGCCACCGCTTCGGTCGCCATCACCGACTCGTTCATGGTGGCCGACCGCGATCTGCCCGACGCGCAAAGCCCCGGCAAGATCGACGTCCTGTCGAAAGCCGTCACGACCTCGAACGTCGATGCAAGCGCAGGCACCGTGGGCCTCAGCTTCGCGATGACCGACACGGAATCGGTGGTCTGGATTCAGAACTCCGAGCTTCTCGCGCCGGGCAACGGCAGCGTGTCGATCCGGTCCGAAGTCGGCGAAGTGCAGGAGGTTTCGGCCCGCGTCGAAAGCGACAGCCGGGTCAAGGTCGCGGGTATCTTGTCGCTGCGCGATGCGGTGAACCGCGTCATCATCGACGGCGGGGCGAACAACGGGTCGGTCATTTCGGGCGGCACCGGGGTCACCATCGCCGCGACCACCACCCATGATCTGGGCTTCGTCGCGCATGCCTCCGACAGCACCTCGCTCGTCCTCGCGGGGGCAGGCATCGTCTCGCTCGGCGATGCCGACACCGCCGTCTTTATGGGCGGCGAGGCGATCAGCGGCGGCACCGTCGGGATCAGCGCCAGCGACACCACCACCCGGTACGAGGCTGAGGCCATCGTCACCACCGGGTCTCTCACCGACGAGGAACTCGACGAAGAGATCGAAGAGGGCGGCGGACCGGACAAACCGAAAACGCCCTTCGGCAAACGCGACAAGGCCGAGACGCCGGATGCCTCCAGCGGGGCCTCGCAGGCGAATGGCAATCTGACCGACGCGCTGGCCAACATCGCCGACGAGCAGTCGGAAAAGGCCGAGGACACCGCCGAAGATCAGACCGGCGGCGGCGATCCCACCGGCGACGACGACGAGAAAAAGGCCGGCAACGCCATCTCTTTTGCCATCGCGATCAATGCCGACCGGATGGACACGACCGTCACCGCCCTGATCGGCGGCACCGTGACCGGCGACCAGATCGCGGGCGATCTGGACCTGAGCGAAGGTCAGGTCACCGCTTCCGACGTGACGCTCACCGCCAGTCAGGAGCTGTCGCAGTACCGCAAGGTTTCGGCGACCAAGGCGGGCTCGCTCGACGACAAGATCGGCTTCGTCGGCACGTTCTCATATGGGTTCATCGGTTCGGCCGTCACCGCGCAGGTCGGCCCGACCGTTACCGCGCTGGGCGCTGCCGATCTCGCGGTGCGCGCGACCAACGCACTGCCGACCAATTCCCTTGCCGACATTCAGAACCCGCTCAACGACACCACGCTGGGTCTCAAGACCATCGACGACAGCGAGGCGCTGCTCGCCGGTGACCTCCTCCCCGACCCCGCGCTCGAGATGGATCAGGAAAACTGGAACATCCTGAACCGGACCGAGGGTCAGGCGGGCATCGGGTTCGCTGTCGATCTGGGCATTCACACCGCCAAGCTCGACACCACGGCCGAGATCGCGGACGGGGCCAAGCTCGATGCCGACGCTGCGGTCACGCTCGAAGCCGAGAACCAAGGCGGCCTGATCGCGCTGCGTGACATTCCGGTCGAGGAAAGCGTCGCGCCCGAAAAGCAGGACGAAGTCGACCCCCCCGCCACGGTCCCGGTCGACGGGCTGACCGATGAAATTCCCGGCGACGATCTGTCCAAGGACGACCGCGACGACGCGCGCGACGAAGAAGAGCGCACGATGGGCACCGTCGGCATCGGCGGCGCGGTCCAGTACCTGCGTCTCGACGCCAACGCGACCGCGCGCTTCGGGGTGGTCGACACCGCCGGGTCGGTCGCGCTCGAAAGCCTTCAGGTCTCTGCCAGCAACGACATGCAGGGCATGGTCGTCACCAAATCCTTCGGTGCGGCCGAGAACGTGGCGTTCAACGGCGGCTTCTCGATCCTCGACTATCGCGGTGACGCGCGGGCGCTGGTCGATGACCGCAATCCGCTCGTCATCGGCGATTTCACCACCATCGACGCCGAAGACACCGCGCGGCTTCTGGCCTTTGGCGGGGCCGGGTCGCAGGCGGGCAAAGTGGCCGTGGGCCTTGGCGCCGGGATCATCTTTGCCGACCGATCCGCATTCGGCGCGGTCACGTCCGCCAGCGCCGACGACATTCTCGCCAATCTCGAGGGCAGCAGCGGCGCGCCCGACCTCGGCCTTGGCGACCTCACGATCACGACCGAAACCGGCGGCTATTCGGTCTCCGGGGCCAGTGCCGGGGCCGAGGGGATCGAAGACGAGGCGGCGGAAGAGCCGACGCCCGACGATCCCGACACCCCCGAGGACGAAAGCGAAGCGGGCAAGAAACGCGGCAAGATCGGCCTCCCCGACCAGCTCACCGCCGACCGTCAGGACGAGAACGAGGAAGGACTGGGGGAACAGACCACCACCGACGACACCGGGCAGGATCAGGTCTCGGATCAGGCGTTCGGCTTTGCCCTCGCGGCCGATTTCGGCGGCGTCTTCGGCACGAACACGGCGGTTTCCGCCCTTGCCACTGATGCCGCGATTGACCTCACCAGCCTGACGCTCAGCGCCGAAAACACCGCCGATGCCTTGATCGGCACCGGCGCGATGATCGGCACGGGCGGTAACATCGGGCTCGCCGGGGCGGTCTCGATCTCGGATGTGAAAACCGAGGTTCACGCGCTCGTGGCCGAGGGCATCCTGACACTGAACGATGGCGACGTGTCGATCACGGCCAAAGATTCTGGCGACCTTCTTGCCGCGTCTGCCGGGCGCGGCGGCGCGGGTGGAACCTTCTCGCTCGTGGGCTCGGGCACGCTCCATCTCGGCCGTTCGGTGGTCGAGGCGCAGGTGACCGACGCGACGCTCAAGGCTGGCGGCGACATCACCGTCGAGGCCGAACTTACAGGTGCCACCGTCGCCGTTGCAGGCTCGCTCGCCCGCGAAGTCGCCGAAGAGGCACGCGAAGAGGCGCTGGGCGACAACAACGGCGAAACCGCGCAGGACTACATCGACGATGTGAACCCGCTCGCCGAAGACACGCCGATCCCGGACGCGGACGACAGCGGCGAGGCGGGCGAAGGCACCGGCGAAGGCACGGGCGACCCGCAGCAGGAAGAAGACAGCGACAGCATCGGCGTCGGCATCACCTATGCCCAGAACACGCGGGTCGAAACCGTCCGCGCCGAGTTCCTGCGCACCAACGTGACGGCCAACTCGCTCGAACTCGACGCCACGAACGCCCGCCAGATCGACGGTGTGGCCGCCGCGACCGGCGACGACCCCGAGATCGGCCTCAGCGCCTCGGTCGTGGTCAACGTCCTGAACCAGACCACCGAAGCGCGGATCATCGGCCACCACAGCACCGATGCGCATCTCAATATCAACGAATCCATCGACATTCTGGCCGAGAATACGTCGGACGCCGGGATCACCGTCGGCTTCTCGGGCGCGGGCAGCACCTTTGCGCTGGGCCTCACCGGCGGCGCGCAGGTCGATATGCGCGACACCATCGCCCATGTGCGCTACGTCGACGGTCCTGTCGACAGCACCCGCGTGCGGGCGCGCAACACCGGGATTGCCGAGATTGCCCTGTCCTCCGGCCTCGCCTCGAACAACTCGGGCGACGAGGACGGCGGCTTTGCCGTGAACATCCCGGTGTCGATCTTATCGACCAACTGGGTCACATGGGCGCGCGTCGCGGATGCCACTCTGACCGGCAGCAGCGGGGTCACGGTGTCGGCCTTCGAGAACGCGCAGGTCAAGAACCGTCAGGGCGCGGTCACCGCATCCGGCAACCTCGCAGGGTCTGTCGGCGTCGCCGTGACCAACTACAACAGCGACACGCTTGCCGAGATCACCGACAGCACGCTCGACGTCGGAAGCGTGGTCGCGACGGCGACGACCCAGAGCCTCCTGCGCTCGGTCGCGATCCGGGACGGCGAAACCGAATACGGCATCGACGTCATCACCGCGATCCTGAATGCGCTGGGCGAAACCCGTGCCGAGATCGACAACAGCGACCTGACCGCTGGGTCTGTCCGGCTCGCGGCGCTCGACGGCACCCGCCACGACGTCTTCGCCAACGGCTATGCCGAGAATGCGGGGGCCGGGGCCTCGGGCGGCGTCGGCGTCGACCTGTACAAGCGCGACACGGTCGCCCGCCTGTCGGACGGCACCGTCACCACGACCGGCGACATCGACCTCGACGCCCGGTCCGAGATCAAGGCGACCAACGTCATCCTTGGCCACAACGGCGGTGCCTCGGGCCTGTTCGAAGAATCCGAGAGCATCACGGGCCTCGCCAATGTCGCATGGACGACCGACGCCCGTGACGTTCTGGCCGAAATAGACACTGTTGCGGTCGATGCTGGCGGCTCCGTCACCGTCACCGCCTCGCGCGAAGACACCTTCCTCGCAGTCGAGGCGGGGGCGAACCGGTCGGCCAAGGGTGTCGGCGTCGGCGCGGGGATCTTCAAGTTCCACGGCCTGACCTCGGCCCGCATCGTCGGCGACCGCGCGCTCGAGGTGACGGGCGATGTCATCCTGACCGCCGAGAACCTGACCGAGGTGCTTCAGGTCGGCATCGGCGTGACGATCAGCGGTGGGTTCGCGGCGGTCGGCTCGTACGGCTATGTCGATTTCGGTCAACGCTCCGACGATCTGGGTCAGGTCGACGGCGATCCGCGCGGCACCCTCCTGCACGACGTGGTCGAGGACGCGTTGAACGAAGGCGCGGATTTCGTCGAGGCGAACACCTCGCTCTCGCTGCCCGATTTCGATCTGACCCGCGAAAGCCTGATCGAAGCGCGGCTCGACGTCGACGAGGCCCGCGTGGGCATCGGCGGCAATCTCGAACTCACCGCGGTCGACGGGCGTGAGGCAGACGTGATCTCGGGTCAGGTGACGGCGGCGGTCGACATCAGCCTCGCCAATTTCATCCTCGACATGTGGACGGTCGAGCGTGACCCCGACACCGGCAAATTCACCGTCGCCAAACGGCCCGATGCACCGGAAAGCGAAGCGGGCGGTTCGGACGACGACGAGAAAGAGGTCGATCCCGGCGACGACAGTGAAGGCGCCGACAGCTTCGATCAGGCCGACAGCGCGAATGCGGACGGTCAGGCGAACGAGGGCGGCAGCGGTGACAGCGGCGGCGGCGAAGACAACAGCCCGATCAGCTTCGGCCTCGGCGTCTCGTGGGTCCGTGTCGGCGGCGCGGTTGACGCGATCATCGATCTCGAAAATGCAGGGGCCTTCGTCGTCGGCGAGGACACAGAACTCACGGCCCGTTCAGAAACCAAAGTGATGACCGCATCGGCGGGGGCCTCCGTGCTCGGCAATGCCGTGGGCGCGGGCGGAGCCATCACTCGGCAGGCGCAGCTCGTCCGCGCCCGGGTCGTGGGGGACGGCAGCCTGAGTACGGGCGGCATCGGTCTCACCGCGACATCCGACAACAGCATGTGGGCGATGGCCGGCGTGCTTTCCATCGGCGAAGACCTCGGCTTCGGCGCGACGCTCGCCCTGAACGAGATGCTCGCGCGCACCCAGACCCACATCGGCGACAGCGCGAGCGTGTTCACCACCGCAGGCGACGTGCGCCTCGCCGCGCGCGACGACACACGCGTGGTGTCGATGGGCGTTGCGGGCGTCGGCTCGGTCAATTCCACCGGTATCAGCGCGGCGAACGGCCTCGTCTTCAACCGATCGGCGGTCGATGCGCTGATCGACGGCGGGGCATTCATCACATCCGCCGCCAATGTCAGCGCCGAGGCGATCCGTAGTCAGGAACTCGCCGGTCTCGCCTATCAGATCGTCATCGCATCCGGTGTCGGCGCGGGCGGCGCGCTGGGTCTTTCGGTCGACAAGGGCTTCACCACCGCCAAGATCGAGGATGCAACGGTCGTGGCCGAGGACGACGTGATCGTCCGGGCCCGCAACAACACCAAGGTCGTCTCGTCCGGCATGGGCGGCGGCTATGGCGGATCGGCGGGCGTCACCGGCTCGGTCTCGATCACGATCAAGAACGACACCACCTCCGCGCTCATCTCGAACGCGCTGGTGCAGGGTGGCGACGTGCTGGTCGAGGCGTTGAACGGCGGCCGGATCGACGCCATCGGCGGCGGCGATGAAAGCTTCTTCGGCTCCTTCGATCAGGCCACCCTGAACGTAACCATCGGCAATTCGGCGGCGGTCGGCGTGTCGGTCGCCGTGATCGACAGCGCTTCGGTCGTCACCGCCGCGATCACCGACGACAGCATTGTCACTGCGACCAACGATGCGGGCGAAGACGGCGTCGACGGCACGCACCGCCGCGAGGAAAACGACCTCTGGCTCGAACGCGAAACCCGGTCCTATCACGGGGTCGCGGTGGTCGCCGACAACTCGACCGAGTTCAACACGCTGGCCATGACCGGCTCCGGTTCGGCAGGGGTCTCGGTCTCGGCCCAGATCCCGGTGCTCTTCGTCGAGGACAGCGTCGTTGCGCAGATCGCGGGCGGCGCCGACGTGACCAGCGCGGCGGATGTCGACGTCTTCGCGGCCAACGCGACCAAGATCAAATCCATCTCGGTCACCGCCTCGTTCGGCACCACCGCAGGCATCGGCGCGCATAACGAATTCTTCCGGATCGAGAAAAACACCGCCGCTGGCATCCTTCAGGCCGAGGTCGACGCCGCGCGCGACGTGACTGTCGAGGCGGTGAAACCCGAAAGCCTGTCGCACTTCGCCGTGTCCGGCGCGGTCGGCATCTACGCGGGTGTCGCGGGGGTCAATCAGGTCGGCATCACCCGGTCCATGACCCACGCCTATGTCGCGGATTCGGTGCTCACCTCGGGCCGCGACACCTCGATCATCGCGACCGCCCCGCGCCAGTCGCGCATGACCGCAGGTTCGGGCGGCGGCGGTTTCGTCGGCGTCGGCGCCTCCATCGTGATCCTGAATGCGCAGGACGAAGTGGTGGCCGAGACGACCTCGGGCTACGCCTCGCACGGCTATGCCGATCTGACGGTCGGGCGCGATCTGCTGGTCCATGCCGATGCGCAGACCGATCCGTCGGAAAAGGTGCCCTTCGTCAACGGTCAGAACGGCGAGGGCCAATACAGCGTCAACCAAGTGGTCATCGGCACCGGCGGGGGCCTTGTCGGGATCGCGGGGGCCGGGCTTTACACCACCGCCAAGCAAAAGGTGACGGCGCGGATCGGGGATTACACCCGCATTCAGGGCCCGGACCTCAACGACGTGACGGTCGAAGCGCATCAGAGCTACGGTCAGGACGTCTTTGTCCTGACGGCGGCGGGCGGTGCGATTTCCGTGGGTGCGGCTGGTGTCATCACTTCGATGCGCAACGCGGTGCTGGCCGAGATCGGTCAGGGCGTGAACATCGCTGCGAACGGCGACGTCACCGTCAACGCCTATGGCGAGCGTGACTTTACCGGCGCGGTCGTCGCGGGCGGCGGCGGTGCGATCTCGGCGCAGGGGTCGGGCATCCTGCTCACCTATGGCAAGCGTGTGCGTCTGGACGACCCGGATGAAGAAACGCCCGACTGGCAGCAGCAGATCGACGATGCCGACGACAACCTGCAGGACGATACGTTCACCAATGCCGACGATGCCGACCCGGATGACGAAATCTACGGCATCGCCCAGGGCGCCAACCCCAACGGGCCGCAGGACGGGAACGACAACCTGCTTGCCGAGATGCTGGGTAAGGTCACTTCCGGCCGCCGCTCGATCAATCTCGAGAACAGCTTCAACGGCACCGACGAAGACACCATCGAAACCCGCATCGGCGCGAACGTCACGATCAGCGCCCTGAACGTCGACCTCGGCTCCGAAGAGGGCGGTCGCCTCGACATTCTCGCCGGTGGTGCCTCCGGCGGCGCGATCTCGGCGACCCACGGTGTGGCCATCGTGCGGCGCGGGACCAACGTGGTCACGAATGTGGGCACCAATGTCGCTATCGACGCGCGGTCTGGCAACGTGACCATCGGGGCACTCGCGAATGTAGATGACGGCACGCCCGAGGCTATCGCCGGGTCCGGCGGCGCTATCGCCTCGTCGATGGGGATCGTCGACATGCGCGTGGGCCGCGCGGTCAACGTCAACATCGGCAACAACGTGTCGCTGCGCGCCAATGCGCTGACCATCGAAGCCGAAGAATCCAGCGCCACCGAGGCCAAGGTGTCGGCGGGTGTCGGCGGTGCGATCGGTGTCGGCGTGGCCATCGCCGGGGCGCGGCGCGAAAGCACGGTGGGCGTCACGCTCGGCCTGCGCGGTCAGGCCCCGACGCTCAGCGCCAACGACATCGTGGTCGAAGCGCGCCGTTTCGGCGAAACCGATGCCAATGTCGATCTCGTCACCTCGGGCGCCATCGGTGTCGGCGGCAGCTCGGCGGTCGCGCGCGATCTGTCCGCGGTCACGGTCGATCTCGGCAACGCCCTCTTCCTGGGGTCCGACGTCACCATCCGCGCGATCAACGCGGGCGACGTGGTGGCCAGCGCGCGCGGCACCGTGGGCGGCATCGGCACGACGGGCCTCAACAACGCCGTCGCCCGTCGCGAATCCACCACGACGATCATAGGCACGAACATCTCGCTCGACGTGGGCGACATCACCGTGCTGGCGACCGACAACGTGCCGGGGTCCGACAATGCCGTGGTGTCGGCCGAAGCCCGGTCGACCACCATCGCGGGCGGCAGCCTGAACGGCTCCAACACGCTCGCCCGCAACGACAGCGCGGTGACGACCAACCTCCGGTTCTCGCAGTTCGAAGTCACAGGCAACGCCTGGCTCGAAGCGCGCAACGAGGCCGATCTCGAATACCTGTCCAAAGGCGTGACCGCGAGCCTCGTGGGTCTCGGCGCTTCGCTCGCCCGTGGCATCGACAACAGCGCATCCATCCTCGACGTCTACTTCGGTAGCCAAGCGACCGTCGGCGGCACCTTCACCGCGCGCTCGGGCGGGGACGGCTACCTCTTCGGCAACGCGGTCGCGGGCAAAGGCGGGATTGTCACCGTCATCGCGTCGGAAAACCACCTGACGATGGATCTGACGACCGAGCTTAGCCTCGACGGGGCCGGGCTCACCGCAGCCAGCATCGACATCGCGTCGAACCGCGACGTCATGTTCGAAAGCAACTCGGACAGCATCGAGGTGTCGCTCGTCGGCTATGGTGCCACGCGCCAGATCAACCGGGTCGACAGCGACAGCTTGCTCGACATCGGGATCGACCTCACCGGCGAGACCATCGACATCGCCTCGACCAACGACATCACCAAGCGCGCCATCGACTTCAACGGCGTGACCGGCAGCTTTGGCGGCGTGAACCGCACGGCGCTGGTGTCGCGGACCGAGGTGGAAAGCGACGCGCAGATCAACATCGGCTCGGGCGTCACGATCACGCAGCTGTCGACCACGGCCAACCCGCTGAACGACACCGGCTACGTCAACATCGCGATGCGCACGAACTACGACCTGACCGACCGTCTGACGGGCGACATGGGCGGGGCCGTGCCGCTGCCCAAGCTTGTCTCGAACGTCATCGTCGGCGCGCATGACGACGACAGCGTCTGGTCCTCGGGCAACATCCGCATGACCGGCGCGACGATCCGGGCCAATGGCGACGTCAACATCACCGCCCGCGCCGATGCCGAGATGGTGTCGGAATCCTACATCCGCACCTACGGCCTCGCCGGGGCAGGGGAATCCGAGGCGCATACGATCCTGCGTCACTCGAGCCTCATCGACCTTGCTTCGGGCGAGATCGAAAGCCGCCGGGGCACGATCTCGATCCTCGCGGGCGCCGACACTTCGGGCGTACAGGAACAGTACCAGCACGCCGAAACCCGCGTTCACAACCGTACCGCCTTACCGCTGAACTCCGACCCGGATGCGCGCGCCGAACTGCGTAATCAGGCCTTCATCGACATCGGCTCCGGTATGTCGCTGGTCGCCGCCGGTGACGTGAACCTCGAAACCGGCGACGGAATCACCGACCCTTATGCCTACGGCTACGCCATCGACGCCTATTCCGAGGCGGCCGAGGCAGTCGGCAACTTCTTCGGCGGTCTCATCGGTGCCGACGAGGTCTCGCTCGCTCGCGAAAGCGGCACGTTCCTCTCGGTCGCACAGACCGGCGTGACCGTGGACGGCTCGGTCGAGGCGGGGGCATTCGCGGCCAAACGGATCAACATCGACTTTGCGGGCGCAGGCGCGCATCCGACCGTCAACGACGCGGGCGACCTGATCATCACCACCGAAGGCGACATTGCCTATGAGTTGGAATTCGACCGCAACATCGGCCAGAAAATCCTCGACTTCATCGAAGAGCTTGAGGCGCTGCGCGACGAATACGATGCGAACTCCTCGGTCTACGACACGCTGACGACCCAGATCGAAGCGCTCGAAGCGCGCTATGACTTCCTCAATTCGAACGGCATCGGCCAGCTGTCGACCGACTTCCTCTATGTCACCGACGAAAGCGCTTCGGGCGGCAACGTGAACGTGACGGGCGACTTCTTCCTCGGCTCGGGCGAGATCACGGCGAACGGCGATGCGCTGATCGAGATCGTCAACAACTCGTCGCTCTCGGTCGAGGTGTCTGGCCTCGTCATCCCGTTCGAGGATTACGGCGAGGTGCGCTACAACGGCGTGTCGGTCGACACCATCGGCGACCTCGTGAGCCTTGGCGCGAACTACGACCCCACCGCGTCCGGCGTGGGTCAGGTCCCGGCCTTCGACCTCACGGCGAACAACGCCGATGCGACCCCGCCGAACATCATCATCAGCAACACCTACACCGCGTCCAACACCGGCCCGACGGCGGATGTCTACGTGGTCGGCGATGTCGAGAACCGCAACGGCAACGTCGAGATCTTCACGCAGGACGGCTCGGTCTACGTCTTCGGCGGCGACATCAACGCGCTGTCCGTGACCATCGATTCCGGCGGCGACTTCTTCCTCGCCCCGTCCGATCCGACGACCCACATCACTTCCGACCCGACCGCGCTCTATCAGGACCTGTTCGAGGCGCAGGAGGAATGGTGGGGCCGCGTCTACGACGCGATGAACGATCATCCGTCTTGGTCGCAATCCTTCGCGATCCAGAACGTGATCCTGAGCGGCTACGCCCCGCCGGCCGAAGTGCTGCCCGTTACCACCGCGCCGGGTTCGGTCACGGCGGTCGGAAACATCTTCATCTATGCCGATGTGCTCAACATCAACGGGCGCATCCAGTCCGGTGTCACCGACTGGGATCTGACGATCAGCTCGGCCATCGACACCTATCTCGACGGGATCGGCGGCAACACGATCCGGCCGATCTACGCGCCCCTGCGCGGCACGCCGGTCGGCTCGGACGAAGACCAGACCAACGTCGACGTCATCGGCGGCGTGGGCAACAACCCGCCCTCGACGCTGGGCGGCGAGCCCTACATGACCGGCAACGTGTCGGTGAACTACAACCCGATGACGGATCAGCTTGAGATCGCGCCGATCCGCACCCGTGGCGGCTTTATCGAGATTTCCGGCAAGATCATCTCGACCGGCAGCGGCGAGATCATCGCGGCCAACGGTTACGGCACGCTCGACATCGACAGCAACTCGACCCGCGATCTGGTGTTCTCGCATGTCGATCTCGGACCGGACGAGGGCGTCGAGGGCGTTATCCGCATCATCGACAAGAACAAGATCGTCCTGAACACCATCACGGGCGGCCAGCCGATCTATCTGACCACCGAATACCGGATGTCCGAGTCCGGCACGAATATCGAGGTCGACCTCAGCCACGGCACCGATCCCGTGCCCTCCTCGGTCGCGACCTACAACCCGAACGAAGGGCTCGCGCTCTACTTCACCCGCGCCGAGGATCATCAGGTCGTCACCGTCCGCACCGAGACGCAGTACGAAAGCCGCACCTGCTTTGCCAACATCAACTGTCAGGCGGACGAGTCGTCGAGCACCACTCTGGTCGCCGACGGCGTGCCGGTGTTCCTCGATGGCAAGCCCGACGTGGGTTACATCGGCTACTACTACGGCAACGAGGACTACAGCTTCCTCGAAGATCGCGACGACATCGACAGCAGCTCGTTCTCGCCCTCGGGCACCAACCCGGCGTGGACGGAAACCGGCTGGTTCGCACCCATCGCGCCCAACACATGGCGCACCCGCGAGCGTGACATCGTCACGGTCGAAAGCACCACGTGGCGCCGGACCTTCACCCACCGCCTCAAGGCCGACAAACCGATCGACATCGACTTCATCGGCAACGGCTATCGCGGCGATGCGACGATTTCCTCGGGCGGTTCGGTTCTCTTCACCGAAAACGTCCGCGCGCCCGGCGCTGGCACGCTGACGGTCGAGGCCGCAGGCGACATTCTGACCATCGGCCCCGAGACGACCATGACCGCGCGCACCGCGATCCTGACCTCGGGCGGCGATATCGGCGGCAGTTCCTCCTCCGGCTTCCGCGACCGTGCCTATCGCATCAACAACCCCGTCGAGGGCCGCGAAATCTACGGGCGTCGCACCGGGGCCGACCTGCAGGCCGGATCGACGGCCTATCGCAACGAATTGCTCGGCGCCGCGACCAGCGAAAGCGCCGCGCAGGTCGCGCTCCTGAATGGCAGCACCGTCAACCTGACGGTGAACGCCCAAGGCTCGATCCGCCTGCGCAACACCTCCGGCTCCTACTTCGTGAACGAGGTGGTCAGCGACTACACCGACGACATCCAGATCGAGGCCGAGGGCGACATCATCACGTCGATCTTCTCCGACGGTCTGATCGACGGCGGCCGGGTGAGCCTCCTGTCCGAGACCGGCCGCATCGGCGGCCCGGAGAGCGAACCCTACGGCGAACGCACCCTCACGGTGAACGCGCTCGACGAGATTTACGTGCAGGCCTACGGTGACATCGACCTGTCAACCGCGGGCACCTTCGAGGTCGAAGAGGTCGCGTCGCAGATCGGCAATGTCAGCCTCACCGCGACGGGTTCGATCCAGGATGCCGACATTCGCGAAACCGTCGACCGCCGCGCCGAAGCCGCCCTGCTGGCCGCGCTCTGGGACGAGCTTCGCCTGATCGACAACGACTCGCTGCGCACGCCCACCAAGGCGGAAATCGAAGACGCGCTGGCCGATATCGTCGAGGACGAGACCCAAGCCTATTACGACTGGTGGTCGTGGCTCGTCACCTACAACGACGAGGGCAAGGCCGAGGTCGTTCGCGACTACGACCCCAACATCGTCTTGGAGCTCACCGAACAGGAAAAGCTGATCTTCCGCGCCAAGGGCACCTCGGAAGAAGAGATCGCGGCCATCGTGCAGGAGCGCACGGAAGCGTTCCACGACGCTGCCGCGCAATATGCCGGGATGGGCTTCGATCAGGAATACCGCTACGCGCCGACCGAAGCGCAACGCGATGCCGTGACCGCAGAGCTGACGCAGGAAAAACTCGACGCGAACCCGATCATCCAGCGCGAAATCGCGAACCGGACCGCCGAGTACGAAGAATGGTGGTCGCGTCTGGCCGAGATCGACCCGGACAGCGGTGAAATCGTCGGGTTCACCGACTACGACGAAGGCTTCGAGGCCTACACCTACGACGCCGACCGCCGCGCCCAGATGCTCGCCAATGGTCTGTCCGTGGTCGAGATCGACGCACTCGAAGCCACTCAGAACGCGTGGTTCCACGATGTGGCCGACCGCTATGCGGGCAAGGAGTACGACAAGGATTACGCCTACGCGCCCGACGAAGAAGAGATCGGCGCACTGATCAAGAGCGCCTTCTTCACCACGACCGAGCTCGAGGCCGCGTTCCGCCGTGACCTGATCCTCCCGGTGCTCGACACCCAGTTGACCATCGAGGCGCCGAACGTCATCGGCCGCGACGTGACGCTCGACGCCGGGCTGGACGTCGGCAAACGCGAAGACTCGATCTTCATCGCAGCGGGCGAGACCATCAGCAAAGAAGATCGCCTGTTCCTGTTCTCCGCGGCGCGCTCGGATGTCGAGATTCTGGCCGATGGCGTGCGCATCCAGCGCAACGAAGACTTCGACATCGAAGCCTCGGGCGACGTCACCGTGCGCGCCGGGCGTCACGCCTATGTCGGCTCCGAGGTCGACGTGGCGCTCACGGCCTTCGAGGCGACGCAGGACGCGCGCCTGCGCACCTCCGGCGCGATCACTGCGACCGTGGGCGGCACCGGCCTCGTCGGGCGCTCGGTCGCGATCGAGGCGGCAGGCGGCGGCATCGGCTCGCTCGCCACGCCGCTGCTCTATGAACAACTCTCCGGCGGCACGCTGTCGGCACGCGCGGCAGGCGAAATCCACATCTTCGCCGGCACCAGCGACATTTCCATCGAAGAGATCTACTCGCCCGAGCGCGTCTATCTCGAAGCCAAGTCGGGCCAGATCGTCGACGCCGATCCGTCGAGCGTCATCGACATCCTGTCGCGTGGCGTCTGGCTCAAGTCGGTTGGCGCGATGGACCTCGAAGTCGAACTGACCCAGCCGGGGGCCGCGATCTTTGCCGAAGCGGGCGGCGATCTGGACCTCGAAGTGGTCGGTGGCGACATTGCGTTGGAGCGTGTGGCCTCGACCGGCGGCCACTTGAGCTTCACCAACTGGAACGGCGGAGCGACGGTGGTGCACCCGTCCTCCGCCAGTTCCGCCGAGGGCATGACCGCCTTCCAGGGCCGCGACGGCATCACCGCGTGGATCAACGGCGACATCACCGAGACCTCGGGGCTGTGGACGACGTTCCGCACCGAAGGCACCGTCGATCTCACGAGCCACGGCACCGCGGGCGACGACACGCGCGCCCTGACCATCGTTGCCGACGCCCTCGCGCTCAGGGTGATGCCGGGTGCGGGTGAACTCAACGCCACCTTCAACGCGTTCGGCGACCTGACGGTGAACAAGCTGCTCGCAGGCACCGGCGACGTGACGATCACCGCCACCGGTCATCTGATCAACGACCTCGACGCGGGCAGCTTCAATTCCTTCACCATGCGCACGCTGGGCGATGCGGGCACCCCGTCCGACATCATCTTCCTGCGCGATTTCTCGACGACGGCGGGCCAGACCTTCACCGCCGAAGCCGCGCGCAACGTGAACCTCGGAGGCGACACGCTGGGCTTCTTCGGCGCGACTACCCTCACCGCCGGTCTGCGCGGCGCGGGGTCTGTCGCCGGGGCCACGACGGGCGTGATCGAGGGTGGCACCAACGCCATCGACATCACCGCCGCCGACAACGTGCGCCTGTTCACGGTCGAGCATGAGGGCGACCTCACCATCGCCACCACGAACGGCGGCGTGCTCCTGACCGATGTCGAGGCCGCCGCCCTGTCCGTCACCACCGGGTCCACCGGCGATGTCGTCGGTCAGGTCACCGCGCGCGAGGTCGATTTCAACGTCGGCACCATCGGCTACGGCGGCACGGGGCTCAGCCTGAACGGGGACGCGACCGCCCTGTCGCTCGAGGTCGAGGGCGAAGCATGGATCGCGCCGATGGGCGACATCGCCCTCAACGTCGTCAACATGATCACCGGCACCGGCCCGGTCGTCATCAACGGGCAGGACGCCGACATCCGCCTCTCCGGCGCGTCCACCGTGGGCGGCGACCTGTTCATCGGCGGCAAATTCGTCGCGGTCGACAAGACGATCACCGGCACCGCGGATGGCGCGTCCAGCGCGGGCCAGATCACCATCGAAGCCGCGCGCGACATCACCTTTGCCAACGGCGCCGACATCGACGCGGGGCAGGGCTACATCGACCTCGAAGCGGGCCAGACCCTGCGCATCGCGGGCCTCAGCTCGCAGCAGGGCGGCGTGAACACCATCGCGCTCACCGCCACGACCCTGACGCAGGGGCTGGGCGACATCTCGGTCATCAACGGCCAGCTCGTCGTCAACGCGGGCAGTGTCGGCACCGTCACCGACCCGCTGCGGTTCAACGCTGATCGCCTGAGCCTAGACCTCGGCGACGGCCCCGCCTATCTGCACGCCCTTGGCCCGGTCGAGGTGCAGCGGTGGAGCGGTCGCGCAGGGCATTACGACCTCTATGCCCTCGGCGACGTCTACTTCTCCGGCAATGTCGATGTTGACCGCAACGCGGTCGTGATCGCGACGTCGGTGAACGGCAACATCACCGCCGATGTGCGCGAGCCCGTCTCGCTGTCCGGCCACGTGTTCCTGACCGCCTTCAACGGCACGGTGCAGGGTCAGGACGACACGACGCCCTTCGCGCTCAAGGTCACCGACGCGCTCGCCGAAGTGAATGTGGCGGCTTTGGACGAGATCGACATCTCGGCGAGCGGAGACCTCACGATGGGCTACGCCGTATCGCAGCAAGGCCCGGTCACCCTCCGCGTCGACGGCGCCCTCGACCTCGCGCTCGCGGGCAGCCCGGATGGCCTTGACCTCGACTACGCGAGCCTGACCCGCACGCCGCAACACGGCTCCGATCAGGCGCTCGACACAACCCCGGCCAGCGCGGCCCCGGTCCAGAACGAAGACGACTATCCGATCTTCAACGTGTTCGGCCCGGATGGAGACGGCGGCGAGACCGGTGGCGGTGAAACTGGCGGTGGTGAGACTGGCGGCGGCGAGACCGGTGGCGGTGAGACCGGCGGTGGTGAGACCGGTGGCGGTGAAACTGGCGGCGGTGAGACGGGTGGTGGTGAAACTGGCGGCGGTGAAACCGGCGGTGGCGAAACCGGTGGCGGTGAGACTGGCGGCGGTGAAACCGGCGGTGGCGAGACCGGTGGTGGCGAAACTGGCGGTGGAGAAACTGGCGGCGGCGAGACCGGAGGCGGTGAGACTGGCGGTGGTGAGACTGGCGGTGGCGAGACTGGCGGTGGCGAGACTGGCGGCGGCGAAACCGGCGGTGGTGACACCGGCGGCGGCGATACCGGTAGCAACACGGGCACGAACACCGGTGGCCCGACCACAGGTGGCGGCCAACCGAACTCCGGCGGTTCGACTGGGAAAGACGGCGATCCGGGCACCGATCCGTCAAACCGTCTCCTTGCCGATCCCCGGATTCTGATCAAGCCGCAGCGCAACCCGCTTCCGGGCAGCTTCACCTTCGGCTCCGACCGGGGCGAAGAAGAGGATGACGAGGAAGAGGAAGAAGAGAACGCCGAAGGCGAAGGCGAGGACGAAGACGAGAACGCAGCGTAATGCGACTCGCCGTCTCTGCGGCATCCCTACAACGCTTTCGTTTCAATCGGTTGAACGACGTGGTCACATAGGCTGAAATCAGTTATCCACAGCCCATTGAGGCCGGCAAAGTCATCGGAAAAGTAGTATGAGATTCTCGTTTCTTGCCCTGTCCGCATCCTTGGGGCTGTGTCTTTCGACGCCCGCGCTGATGGCTCAGGATCTCGATCTGGACAGCGGATCGGCGGTCGAGACGCAGCAGGATCAGACCACCTCTGATACGACGCCCGAGGCCGAGGCCGCCGCCGAAGCCGCGAACGCCGCGCCCACACCGCAAGCCACCCAGACGACCCCGCAGACCACCCGGCCCGCACCCTCGGGCTTCGTGCTGCGCGACATCCGGTTCCAGAACGGGTCCGCCTATCTCGCGCCGCAAGAAATCGCGGCCGCCAAAGCCGCGCTCATCGGCCAGCGCTACGGCAACGGTTCGGCGCAGGCACTGGCCGAGGCCCTGACCCAGATGTACCGCGACCGCGGCATCCGCTCGGCCCGCGTGATCCCCTACAACGTCTCCGGCGGCGTGCTGAACGTGGCGTTTTACGAGCCAGTGATCGGCGCCACCCGTGGTGGCACCCGCGTGGTGTCGGACCGCTACCTCGACTTCCGCCTGCAACTGCCCAAGGGCGCGCTGGCTGACGACCGCCAGATCGACCCGCGTATCGCCCGGCTTCAGGCCACCGACGGCCTGCCGCTGTCCTACGATTACGTGCCTTCGGCCGAGAACACCGTCGATGTCGTGGTGAACGTCCCGGACATTCAGCGCCACGTCACCACCGTCACGCTCGACAATTACGGCTCCCCCGCCTTCGGGCGCGAACAGCTTGGCGTGAGCCATACGATCAACGGGCTGACCGGCTGGAACGATCCGCTGACCATCGCCACGCTTCTGCGCCGGGGGTCCGTGACCGGCACCATCGACTATTCGCGCGTGGTCCTGCCCAACGGCGGGCGCGTCTCGCTCAGCCTGCTCGGCACCAACTCCCGCTCGTTCACCGGCCCGCTCGTCACCGGGCGCACCCGGTCCGCGACCGCTGGCTTCTCGCTCCCGGTGATCGCCTCGGCCGAACGCGGGCTCTCGTTCTTCGTCAGCGGTACCTACAATTGGGAACGCTCCTCGCTCCTCGGGATTCAGACGCTCAACATGTGGGGCCCGCAGGGCACCGCAGGCGTCACCGGCTATCTGAACGGCGAGGGGTGGAGCCTCTCGGCCTCAGGTCAGATCACCGCGGGCACCTATTCCGACGCGGTCTTCGCGACCAGCGGCAACACCTATGTCGGCCTCTCCGGCTCGGCCCTCGGGGCATTCTCGCTGGGCGAACACATTTTCGCGTCGGTGTCGGTGTCGGGTCAGTACGGCGTCTCGGGCGTCATGCCGACATGGAACACCTTCACCGTGACCGGCCCGGCGGCCGTGCGCGGCTACCCCACGAACCTCTCGGTCGGCGACAGCGGCTATGTCGCCCGCTTCCAGATCGAGAAATCCGCACCCTTCGCGCTCGGCGCAGGCATCGGCGTGCGCCCCTTCGTCTTCGGCGACGTGGGGCAGGCGTTCGACAGCACAGGCGCGCCGCTCGGGCTTGCAAGTTCCGTGGGTGTCGGTACCAGTTTCACCCAAGGCAACAACGTCTTCGGCGACATCTATGTCGCCAAGCCGCTCACCACGGGCATCGTCGGATGGGGCACCCCCAGCGGCGCACCGACCATCGGGGGGTCGATCTCGGTCACCTTCTGAGCGTGAGACGCGCAGACAAGAACACACGGAACAGGGAGATCCGGCGTATGGCACTCAAGATCACGAAATTCGCGGCAATCCTCGCCGTCGCAGCTCTGCCGGGGCTGGCACAGGCGCAGGACGACACGGCCGAGGGGGCCGAGGCCGCCCCGACCGAAGAAACCGGGCCGACCCGCATCGCCAACGGTCAGCGTTTCGGCGCATGGACCGTGACCTGCGAAGCGGTGGCGGTGAACGAAACCGCCTGCGTGTTGTCGCAACGCCTCGTGCGGACCTCCGACAACGCGTTTCTGGCCGAACTGCTGGCCTTCTGGTCCGGTGACGGCGAACAGAGCTTCCTCGCCGCCCGCGTGCCGAACGGCGTCTATTTCCCGTCGGGCTTCGCCTTCAAACCCTCCGACAGCGAAGAGCGCGCCGAATTCGTCTGGCAATCCTGCTCGGCCGACCTCTGTGAGGCGCTGCTGACCGAAGAGATTTCGGTGCTCGAAGGTTACGCTGCGGCTGACGAAGGCGTGGTCGCGGGCTACCGCCCCAATCTGCGCTCCGAACCCCTGATCTTCCGCATGGACCTCACGGGCATCGGCGAAGGCATGGCGGCGCTCAAGGCCGCGACGATCCAGTAAATCGACCGGACCGGGCCGCGCCCTGTCGCGTGGCCCGGTTCCCACCGGCGCAGCAACCGACCTGCGCTGAACCGACCCGTCCCTCGCACCCGATACGTACCCTTTCGCTCAGTTGTGGCCGGGCGGGATCGGTGCGATCACTTGTGAGCCGCAAGTACGAGGAGGACGGGATGGGCCCTCAGTCTGACCACACCACATGCCAGACCCGCAGGGCACGCCCCGCATGCGCACAGGTGCGCGCATGATCCGGTTCCTCCACGCCTCCGACGTCCACCTCGGCAAACCCTTCGGCCGCTTCCCCGACGACGTGCGCCACCGTCTGCGGCAGGCGCGGCAGGACAGCCTCGACACCCTCGCCACCGCCGCGCGTGAAGGCGGGGCCAGTCACATCCTGCTCGCGGGCGATACCTTCGACGCGGAAACCCCGGCGCGCACGGTCCTGCGCCATGCGATGAACGCGATGGCCGAGGCCGAGGATCTGACGTGGGTGATCCTGCCGGGCAACCACGACCACCTGAAGGCCACGGAAATCTGGGACGTGCTGCGCGCCGACGCGCCGCCCAACGTGACCCTCGCACTCGATCCCACGCCGCTCCGGCTGGCCGAGGGCGCGGTGTGCCTGCCCGCCCCCTGCACCGCGCGCAATCCCGGGCGCGACCTGACCGAATGGTTCGACGCTGCCCCCACGGGTGACGACATCCGCATCGGGCTCGCCCACGGGTCGATCCGCGACTTTCGGTCGGTCGATGAGATGGGCGGTGAAAGTGGTGCCGTGATCGCGCCCGACCGTGCCGCGCGGGCCGGGCTCGACTATCTGGGCTTCGGCGACTGGCACGGGCGCATCGAAGTAACGCCCAACACCTGGTATTCCGGCACGCCCGAGGCCGACAGCTTCAAGCCGCACCGCCCGCCCGGTGCCCTGCTGGTCGAGATCGCAGGCAAGGGCGCCGCCCCCAAAGTGACCGAGGTTGCGACGGGGCGCATCGACTGGAACAGGCTCACGCTCGACCTTCTCGCCGGGGATGACGGGGCCGAGCGCCTGCGCGCCGCGCTCCCCGACCGCAAGTCCCGCGCGTCGACCATGCTCGACATTCAGCCCACTGGCCAACTGGCGCTCGCGGCCCAGACCGACCTTGCCGCCGCCATCGACGATGTCGCGCCCGATTTCCTCTGGTGCGACCACGACCTGTCCGGGATCGCCGTCCTCCACGATGTCACCGACCTCGACCAGATCGACGAACGCGGCGCGGTGCGCGACGCGGCCAACATCCTCGCCGATGCGGCCGAAGCGGGCGACGACATTGCTCGCGCGGCGCTCACCCGGCTCTATGCCTACGCGGTGGAGGCGAAATGAAAATCCGCTCCCTCACCCTCGAAAACGTCCGCAAATTCGGCGGCAAACGTGTCTCGATCGACGGGATCGGCGATGGCATCAGCGTCATCTCCGAGGCCAACGAGTTCGGTAAATCCACCTTCTTCGACGCCCTCCATGCGCTGTTCTTCGAGAAATACAGCTCGACCAAGAAGCCGATCAAATCGCTCCAGCCCCATGCGGGCGGGGGTGTCGAAATCGCCGCGACGGTCGAGGTCGACGGCACGCTCTATGCGGTCGAGAAGCGTTTCCTCGCCAAAAAGGGTGCAAGCGTCACCGACGTCGCGGCGACTCGCGTGATTGCCCGCGATGACGAGGCCGAGGCTTGGATTTCCGAACATATCGGACAGGCCGACGCAGGGCCTGCGGGCCTCTTGTGGGTGCGTCAGGGTGTTCTCGGGCTTGAACCTGCCGACATCAAACCCGCCGAACGCGACCAACTGACCGAGGCGCGCCGCGACCTCCTCAGTTCCGTCGCGGGCGAGATTGATCAGGTCACTGGCGGGCGCACGATGGACCGCATTCTCAAACGCTGCGAGGACGATCTCGGTGCGCTGGCCACCGGGGCCCAGCAACGACCACGCGGCCCGTGGAAAGACGCGGTGGATGCCGAGGCTGCGCTGACCGCAGAGCTCGCGGAACTCGACAGCACCTGCAATGCCCTTGCCACCGCGCTCGATGAACGTCGCGCCATCGACGCCGAACTCTCCCGCCTCGCCGATCCTGCCGCCATCGAAGCGCGCAAGACCGACCGGGATGCCGCGCAACGCAGCGCCCGCGCAGCCGAGGATCACGCCCGCCAGCTTGATGCGGCGAAAAGCGCCCATGCGCTCGCCGTGCTGGAGCTGAAAGAGGCCACGCGCCTGTCGGGCGACTTCGCCCAAGCGGTCGCCTCGGTCGACACCGCGCGCAAGGCGCTTGCGGGAACCACTGCCGACCATGATGCCGCCCGGTCCGCTCTGACCGCCGCCGAAACTGCCGAGAAAACCGCGCGGTCCGCTCTCGAAACCGCCGAGGCCGACACCCGCCAATGCCACGACGCCGTGCGTCTGGCCGAACGACAGGCCGCCGCCGACCGGGCGCGTGGCGATCTCGAGCGGCTCGAAGCGACCCACGCCAAGGCCCGCGATCAGGTCAAATCCCGCGCCGCCGCCCGTGCCCGTCTCGCCGACAATTCCGCGACCCCCGACGCGCTCGCCAAGGCCGAGGCTGCCGCCCGCAACCGCGACCGTCTGGCCGCCGCGCTTTCAGCCCGGCAGGCCGCCGTGACCGTCGCCTATACCGCCTCCGCGCGTATCCTCCGGGACGGCACCGAACTGCCCGAGGGCGCGCGGATCGCGCTTGCCGATGGTGATGTTCTCGACATTCCCGCGCTGGGCACCCTCCGCTTCACGCTCCCCGACACCCAAGGGGCCGACACCGCCGCAGACCTGACCGGGGCCGAGGCGCGGTTGCGCGATGCGCTTGCCGCCTGCGGTGCCACGACACTGGACGATGCCCATGCCCGCGCCGCCGCCCGAAAGGCGGATCAGGATGCCATAGATCTGGCCGAAACGACCTTGAGCCTGTTGGCGCCGCAGGGGATCGACGCGCTCGAAACCGCACTTGCCGAGGCGCGCGCGGTCGTCGCACAGGCCCCCGATGGTCCGGCCCGCGACGCGGACGAGGCGGCACAGGCGCGCGACGACGCGGTCGGGCGTGAGACGCAAGTGCGGCAGGCCCATGCCACCGCGCGTGAGACCCTGACCGAGGCGCGACTGGCCGCCGCTCAGGCCGACACCGCGCATCGTGCCGCGCGTGAGGCGGTGGAGGAGGCCGAACGCCGCGCAGGGCCCCAAGCGGACCGCGCCGCGCGTGAGGACACCCTCGCCGCCATCATGCGCACGGCGGAAACCAAGGCGCGCGAGTTGGACGAGGCGGCCAAAGCACTGGCGGCCGAGGCCCCCGACCTCGAAACCGCCCGCGCGAACCTCACCCGTGCCGAAGCGGCCTATGAGGCCGGGCGCAAGCGGCTCGAAACCCTTGGCCAGCGCCGCGCGGCCCTTTCCGCGCAGATCGAGACTCGCGCCGAAGAAGGGGTCGAAGAACGGCGGGCCGAGGTCGCCGAACGCCTGGCCGAGGTCTCTGCCCGTGCCGCACGCTACGGCGATGAGGTCGCCTCCCTCTCGCTCCTGCGCGACACGCTCCTGTCCGCGCGCGCCGCCGCGCGTGATGCCTATTTCGAACCGGTACAGACCGAGCTTGCCCCGTTGCTCGGCATCCTTCACGACGACGCGCGCATCGACTGGGAATCGGAAAGCATCGTGCCCGGCGCGCTCCACCGCGATGGCGAGTCCGAGGCGTTCGACACCCTCTCAGGCGGCACGCAGGAACAGATCGCGATCCTCACCCGCCTGGCCTTTGCCCGCCTTTTCGCGCGGCGCGGCGACCATGTGCCGGTGATCCTCGACGATGCGCTGGTCTATTCCGACGACGACCGGATCATCAAAATGTTCACGGCCCTCAATCGCGTCGCGGCCAACCAGCAGATCATCGTCTTTTCGTGTCGCCAGCTGGCCTTTGCGGGGCTGGGCGGTGACCGCCCGCAGATCAGCGTGAGCGTTCCGACCGGCGCGTGACCGACGCCCTCAGTGCTGGCCCACGCCAAGGAACCGGTCGGTCAGCGTCGGATCGGCGGTCCAAGCCTCGGCACTGTCGTGCCACGCGACCCGGCCCCGTTCGAGCACGAGCACATTCTGCGCAATGGCGACGGCGCTGGTCACGCGCTGTTCGACGAGCAGCACGGTCATCTCACCGTCGGTGGCCAGTTTCGAGAACGCCGCCATCAGCTCCTGACAGATCACCGGGGCCAGACCTTCGAGCGGCTCGTCCAGCAGCACGACCGAGGGCTTGCCCAACAGGCTCCGCGCCGTCGACAGCATCTGCTGCTCGCCCCCCGATAACTGATTGCCGAGGTTGCGCCGCCGCTCCTTGAGCCGGGGAAACAGCGCATAGGCGTCTTCGATCGACGACTTGTCGGCATCCTTGATACCCACGATCAGGTTTTCCTCGACCGTGAGGGTGGGAAAGCAGTCACGGGTCTGCGGCACATAGGCCAGACCACTCATCGCCCGTCGCCATGTCGGTGCGGTTTCGATGGCCTCGCCGCCCAGTTTGATGTCGCCGCGAATGCGGTTGGTCAGCCCCATGAGCGTCGCCAGAAGCGTGGTCTTACCCATGCCGTTGCGGCCCACGATGGCGGTGCAGGTCCCCGTGGGGACGGTGAAGCTCACATCCTCCAGCACGGTGGTCTGCCCGTAACCGGCGCTCAGGCCTTTGACCTCGACGGATTTCGCTTTCATCACTCTTCGACTCCCAGATAGGCGCTGCGCACCAGCTCATTGCGCCCGATCTCTTCGGGCGTCCCGGTGGCGATGACCTTGCCCGATGCGAGCACCACGATGTCGCGGGCAAACCGGCGCACCAGATCCATGTCGTGGTCGATCATCAGAACGGCGAGGTCGGCGGGCAGCTCGTCCAGCGCCTTCATCACCAGATCCATACTCGCCCCCGGCACACCGGCGGCGGGTTCGTCGAGCAACAGAACTTTGGGCTGCATGGCGATGGCAATGGCAATCTCGACCAGCCGCTGCTCGCCATAGGCGATTTCCGAAACGGTGCGCGTGGCCAGCCGCTTAAGCCCAAGTTGGTCGATGAAATGATAGGCGCGGCCCAGCATCTCGTCATCCGACCCCATGTCGCGCCAGACACCACGCATCTTGCGCTGTTGGGCGCGCACCGAGAACAGCAGGTGCTCTTCGACCGTCATGTCGGTGAACAGCCGCGTCACCTGAAAGCTGCGCACGAGACCAAGGTGAACGCGGGCGACGGCGGACTGGTGGGTGATCTTTTCGCCCATCAGGTAGATGTCGCCATGATCCGGGGCCAGAAGCCCGCTCATCAGGTTGATGAGCGTGGTTTTCCCGGCACCGTTCGGGCCGATCAGCGCCGTACGCGCGCCCACGGGCAGGGTGAAACTCACGTCGTCCGTGACGGCGAGCCCGCCGAAGTTGAGCTTCAGATGGTCGAGTTTGAGGGCATCGGTCATTGGTCGAGCTCCTGCGCGGCGGCGCGTTTCTCACGCCATGAGCGGATCAGATGCAGGGCGGTGCCGTACAGCCCGCGCGGCGCGACCATCACGACGACGATCAGGATGACACCGACGATGGCGAGCCAGTGATAGGGGTTCGCCGCCGAAATCTGGTGCTCCATCCACATGAAAAAGAACGTGCCGATCACCGCGCCAAAGATCGTGCCGCTGCCCCCGAGGATCAGCATGACCAGCGCCTCGGCCGAGAGGGTAAAGCTCAGACTGTCGAGCCCGACGACCTGCGTTGTTATCGCCATGAGCGCCCCGCCCAGACCCGCGATACACCCTGCGATGACATACATCTTGAGCGCCGAGGTATAGGTGCCGATCCCCATCGATTCGACTCGCACCTTGTCCTGCCGGATCGCCCGGCACAGCATCCCGAAGGGCGAGCGGGTGAGGCGTCGGGCAAAGAACACGACGACCACAAGCAGCGCGACCGACAGCCAGAACGCCGTGACGCCCCAGAGGTCGAACTGGAACCTGCCGAACACCGGCGCGATGGTCATCCCGGTCAGACCGTCGCTCCCGCCCGTGATGCGCGTGGCCCGGTTGACCGTCTCGGCCGCAAGCTGGACCAGCGCGATGGACAGGACGAGTTGCGGCAGCCCGTGGGTGCGCAGGATGATCGCACCGGTCACCACACCGGCGACACCGCCTGCGATCAGACCGATGACGAGCAGCACGAAGGGGTCGTGGATCCCGTTCACCGCCGCGATCCCGGCGGCATAGGCCCCCGCCCCGAACAGCGCGCTCTGGCCCAGCGTCGCCACACCCGTCACCCCGGTCACGAGGTCGAGCGAGATGACAAGGAACATGATCGCAATCACCGAGGCGATGAACGACAGGCTGGTCGGAAAGAACAAATGGATGATCGTCGCGACGGCAAGGATGGCGGCAATGCCGTAAAGATCCGTCCGCGTGCGTGCGAAGGTGGTCGAACTGGCTTTTTGCATCAGGCTTTCCGTCCAAGCAGGCCGTTCGGAAGCAGCATGACGATGCCGATCACGACGACGTAGAAGAAGAACGCCCCGAACGAGGGCAGGTAGTAGCGCGCCGCGGTCTCGACCCCGCCGAGGATCAGACAGGCGAGGATCACGCCGCCGATCGACCCGGAGCCGCCGACGCTGACGATGACGAGGATCGTGACAAGGTAGGTGAGCGCGTAATGCGGTTCGAGCGGCAGAAGCTCGGCCCCGATGATGCCGCCAAAGGCCGCAAGACCCGTGGCAAGCGCAAAGGCGATGGCATAGATGCGGCCCGTCCGCACCCCGAGCGCGCTCGACATCGTGGCGTTGTCCACCGTGGCGCGCAGCTTGATCCCGAATTGCGTGCGTTCGATCAGCACCCACAGGGCCAGCGCGACCAGCGCGCCGCAGAGCACCACGAACAGCCGCCCGATGGAAATGGTGCGGAACCCGAGGTCGGCGGTCTCGGTGAACAGGTCGGGCAGGGGGATGATCTTCAGCGTCGGCCCGAAGATAAAGTTCACCACGCCGATGATGACAAAGGTGATCCCGATGGTCATGAGGATCTGCGACATCTCGGTCGCGCCATAGAGACGGCGATAGAACACACGCTCCATCGGCAGGCTGATGATGACCGCGCCCAGCACGCCCGCGATCACGGCCAGCCAATAGGGCCCCCCGAGGTCGGCAGTGATATAGGCGGCGATGTATCCCCCGATCATGGCGAAGGCGCCGTGAGCAAGGTTGATGACACGCATGAGCCCAAGTGAAAGTGACATCCCGATCGAGATGATGAAGAGCACCATGGAATACGCGAGGGCGTCCACGGCCAGACTGAGAATTGTCGTCATTCTTGGCCCCTAATCCGAGGGCACGGGCAGAGGCCGCACCCAAATCCTGATTTGGATATGAACATTCTGTGCGTTAATCAACCAAAAAGTTCTTATTCCGATACGGATTTGTGCCACTGCACATCCCGCGATCAATCCGCAGGCGTTGCTTCACAATCGCGTCCGGGCGCGGTTTTGCGGTATTGCGGATGCAACAAAGTTGTTATACGCGTTACTTTGTGCGAATAACGCACAACAAGAACAAAGAGCGCTCAAACGGCTCCTCGCAAAAATCAGCAACAGGGAATGGTTCATGAAACATCTGCGACTCCTCTCCTTCGCCATCGCCTCCTCCGTCGCGACGGTGGCAGCAGCCGACACGATCAAGGTCGGCGTCATCGGCCCGATGTCCGGCCCCTCGGCCATCGTCGGTCAGAGCTTTGAATGGGGCATCAATGCCTATGTCGAAATGAACGGCGAAACCGTGGGCGACCACGAGGTCGAGTTCATCTTCAAGGATCTTTCGGCGGTCGACCCGGCCAAAGCCCGCGCGCTGGCGCAGGAGCTAGTGGTGGGCGAGGGTGTCCAATACCTCGCCGGGGCGTTCTACACGCCCAACGCAATGGCGATCACGCCGCTGCTCGAATCCGCCCGCACGCCCTTCGTCATCCTGAACGCGGCGACCTCGACGATCACCCAGTCCAGCCCCTATGTGCTGCGCACCTCCTACACGATGTGGCAGAACGCCGTGCCCGCCGCGCTCGCCGCGCGCGAAGACGGCGTGACCCGCGCCGTCACCGTGGTCAGCGACTACGCCCCCGGCCATGACGCCGAGCAGGGCTTTGCCCAGACGTTCGAAGCCGAAGGTGGCGAAATCGTCGACAGCATCCGCCTGCCGCTCTCGACCGCCGACTTCAACCCGGTGATGCAGCGCATCAAGGACAGCGGCGCTGATGGCGTGTTCGTCTTTACCCCGGCCGGGTCGCCCGCGCTCAGCTTCATGCGCGCCTTTGACGGCAACGGGCTCAAGGACGCAGGCGTCAGCATTATCTCGACCGGCGACGTCGTGACCGAAACCGACCTTGCCGCGATGGGCGATCCGATCCTCGGCATCAAAACCACCTACCACTACTCCGCCGCGCACCCGTCGGACGAGAACCGCGCCTTCCTCGACGCGATCGAAGCCTCGGGCGGTAATGTCGACCTGACCTCGATGTTCGCGGTCGCGGCCTTCGACGGGGCCAAGGTGATCTACGACATGATCGCCGCCACCGACGGCGCACAAGACCCCGAAGCGGCCATCGCCGCCGTGGTCGGCCAGAGCTGGGAAAGCCCGCGTGGCCCGGTGACCATCGACGCCGAGACGCGCCACATCACCCAGAACGTTTATGTCCGTCAGGTTGAAAACGTGGACGGCAAGCTTCAGAACACCGAAATCGGCGTGTTCGAAGCCCAGCCCGACTGGGGCCTCGTCGAGCGCTAAGTCATCAAGGGGATCGGTAGAGCCATGTCGATACTGCTTACGAACGGGCGCATCTACCGATCCGCCAAAGACGAAAACCCGGCGCAAGCCCTGCTGATCGAGGCAGGGCTTGTGTCATGGCTGGGGGCCGCCGCCGACGCGCCCGAGGCCGATGAGATCATCGACCTTGAGGGCCGCAGCGTGCTGCCCGGCCTGACCGACGCGCATCTGCACGTCTTCGCATTGGCCCTTGCGCGGCTGCAGGTCTCCTTCGCCCGCACCCCGGCGCGTGACTTTTCCGACATCATCCGCCTGCTTAAGGATCGGCAGGCCGAGACGCCGCCGGGCGACTGGGTCCATGCCAGCGACCTGATCGAAGACCTGCTGGCCGAGCGCCGCCTGCCGACGCGCAGCGACCTCGACACCGAATTTCCCGAGACCCCCGTTCTCCTGCGCCGCTATTGCGGCCATGTCGCCGTGATGAACAGCGCCGCCATCCGCGCGCTCGATCTGCCCGAGGACGTGACCGACCCCGAGGCGGGCGTATTCCTGCGCGATGCGGACGGGCGGCTCACCGGCATCGCCGAAGAAACCGCGGCCGAATGGGTCTTTGCCCGCGCCCCCGTGGCATCGCAGACCGACCTGATGCGCGAAATCCGCGCGACGTGGGAGGAATGCCTGTCCTACGGCCTCACCTCGCTCACCGAAGCGGCGGTCGGTTTCTCCATCGGCTACGACCGCGAAGCCGCGATCTGGGCGCAGTTGCGCGCCGCCGGCGACCTCCCCGTGCGCCACGGCTTCATGCTGCAACTCACGCCCGAGGACGCGCGCGAACGCGGGCTGACGCCGGAGTTCGGCGAGGCGTGGTCCGGCGAGACGCTGAAATTCTTCGCGGACGGGATCGTCGGCGGGCGCAGCGGCGCGGTCAGCGAACCCTATGAGGATACCGGCGGCACCGGCGTGTTGATGCAGCCGCCCGGCGTGCTCGAAGACCATCTCAAGACCACCCATGCCGATGGCTGGCGCATCGCCGTCCATGCCACCGGCGACCGGGGCGTGTCGCGCGTGCTGGCCGCGATGGAAGCCGCGCAAGGCACCGACACCTCCCGCCGCCACCGGATCGAGCATGTCTTCGTGCCGCCACAGGGTGTCTTTCTCCGCATGGCGCAGGCCAATGTGCTGACCGTGACGCAGCCCTCGTTCCTTGTCCGTATGGGCGCATCCGCCATTCGCGGGCTCGGTCGGCGGGCCGATACGGCCTATCCGGCGGCCTCGGCTCTGGCCGCAGATGCGCCGCTCGTTTTCAGCTCGGACGCGCCCACCGGGTTCCTGTCACCGTGGATCGGCGTCTCTGCTGCCGTCACCCGGCGCGGCAGCCATGAGGGCCAGCTTGGCGCGGGCGAGGCGTTGTCAGTCCGCGATGCGCTCGACGCCTATATCTCCGGCGGGGCCTATGCCATGCGGCACGAAGGGTTCCGGGGTCAGCTTACGCCGGGCTTTGCGGCGGACCTCGCCGTCTTCGGCGCCGATCCGTTCGAGACCGACGCCGATGCGCTGGCCGACATGAAAGCCGACCTCACGATCATGGGGGGCCGGGTCGTCTATCGCGGCCCGGATGCGCCCGCTACGTGAACAGCGGGAACCGGCTGAGTTCGGCGGCGGCCTTGTGCAATTCGCCGATGATCTGAAGCCTCTCCTTCTCGCGCGGCAGCGACAGGGTGGGCAGCGACGTGCCCAGCGCGGCCTGCGTCCGGTGCAGCCCGCCCACCGGCACGGCAAACCCCAGAACGCCCGCCTCGAACTCGCCGCTCACGATGGCATAGCCCTTTGCCCGCGCCTCGGCGACGGATTTGGCCAGCGCCTCGCGGTCGGTGATCGTCTCGGTCGTGTACTGCTCGACCGGTGCGGTTTCGATGGCGGCCTTGGACCACTCCGGGTTCCCCATCGCCAGCAGCATACGCCCGACGGCTGTGTGCAAGAGCGGCAGACGGCTCCCGATTGTGAAGCCGAACGAAATGTCGCCGTCGCTCCCGATCGAATTAGCGATATAGACCGCCGAGTTCTCGTCCGGGATCGCCAGCGACACGCCCGCGCCGATGACCTTGGCATAGCGGTTCAACAGCGGCTGAACATGGGTGCCGAACTGGTTGCCGCGCAAAAAGCTGCCCGCAAGGATCAGCACCTTGGGGGTGAGCGAGAAATGCCGCCCGTCCTTCTGCGCATAGCCCAGATGCACCAGCGTCAGCGTCAGGCGGCGCACCGAGGCCCGGTCGAGCCCGGTAAAATGCGCGATCTCGGCAAGGGTCAGGCGGCTGTGGGTATCGTCAAAGGCGCGCAGCACGGTCAGACCCTTGGCGAAGGTCGATGAAATGTCGCGGTCTGACAGCGGTGGCGTAACCGGCACACCGCCAATTTCACTCGGACTCAATAACTTCCCTCCCAAAAAGGATCTGCGCGCTCCCTACACCTGTCTCTACAACGAGTTCATCCAGATTCCACACATTTGGTGCTTGATCGGCGTTTTTTGATTGATAGCGCGCATTATGTGCGTTAAACGACCAAATAGTGAATAAACGCGTGGCGCGACGCGGTTGCTATCGGCTCATCGCCGAAGCGCAGGGATCATTTGGCGCGCCCTCGCGGCGCTCGAAGGAGGGGTCACATCATGCCCGACGCGGTGACATTGACGTTCAGGGAATCCAACGGCGACCTCACCCATGTGACGGCCAAGATCGGACAATCGGTGATGGAGGCTGCGATCATGGCCAACGTCACGGGGATCGAGGCCGAATGCGGCGGCAGCCTGAGCTGCGCGACCTGCCACGTCTATGCACCTGACGCCCTCGTCGGGCCGGGGGACATGGAGGATGCGATGCTCGACGACACCGCGTCCGAGCGGCGCGAGTGCAGCCGACTGTCCTGCCAACTGGTCGTGGCCGCCGAGATGGACGGCCTGACGTTCGACCTGCCGGACGCGCAGTGATGACCGATCCTATCGTCATCGTCGGGGCCTCCCACGCCGGGGTGCAACTTGCCCAGAGCCTCAGGACCGAAGGCTGTGATGTGCCGATCCGGCTGTTCTCGGACGAGCCGTTTCTGCCCTACCACCGTCCGCCGCTGTCCAAAGCCTATCAGATCGACCCCGAAGCACGGGTCATGGCGCTCCGCCCTGAAAGTTTCTTTGAGACGTCCTCGGTCGATCTGCGCCGCGCCACCCGCGTCACCGCCATCGACCGTGCGGCCCGCACCGTCACCGCAGGGGGGGAGACCTTCGACTACGGCACCCTCGTCCTTGCCACCGGAGCGGTCCCGCGCCGGCTGGAGATCGAGAGCGACCGTGTGCTCTACCTGCGTGACCGCGCCGACGCCGATGGCATCCGGGCGCATCTGCGCACCGCGCAGCGGATGATCGTCATCGGCGGCGGCTTCATCGGGCTCGAGGTCGCGGCGATCGCCGCCAAACTCGGCCTCTCCGTCACGGTGATCGAGGCGCAGCCGCGCCTTCTGGCCCGTGTCGCACCGCCCGAACTCTCCGCCCACGTGGCACACCAGCACAAAGCCGCCGGGGTGGGCATCCGCACCGGGGCCGGGGTCGCGGACGTGACCGAGTCGGGGGGTGAGGTCCAAGTCACCCTGACCGACGGCACGACGCTCGCCGCCGATGTGGTGCTCGTCGGGATCGGCAGCCTGCCCAACACGGGCCTTGCCGAAGCCGCCGGGATCGACGCCGGGCCGCAGGGCATCGTGGTGGATGCCCACCTGCGCACCTCTGACCCGAACGTCTATGCCATCGGCGATTGCGTCTCGTTTCCCTGCGTCCAGAGCGGGCAAATGGAGCGGCTCGAATCCGTTCAGAACGCCGCCGATCAGGCCCGCAGCCTTGCCGCGACGCTCATCGGGGCACCCGCGCCTTACACCGCACTTCCGTGGTTCTGGACCGACCAGTACGACATGAAAATCCAGATGGCAGGTCTCCCCGGCGCGGGCAGCACCACGATCCTGCGCGGCACACCCGACAGCGGCGCCTTCTCGGTCCTGAGTTTCGAGGGCGACAGGCTCCGCGCTGCCTATTCCGTCAACGCCGCCGCCGACCACATGGCCGCGCGCAAACTCATCGCCGGGAACGTCCGCTTCGACCCCGAGGCCGGGCGCGACACCGAGATCGCGCTCAAGACCCATCTGAACACCAACACACCCATGCCTGCGGCCACCCGCGCCGCCGAGTAACGCACGCAGCACAGGAAAAGGACTAAGCCATGATTAGCCAGGAACTGAACGAAACCATCACCAGAACCGGCCCCGGCACCCCTGCGGGCGACGTGCTCAGAATGTACTGGCAGCCCGCTGCGCTGTCCGACGAACTCAAGGGCAACCGCCCGGTCGTTCCGGTCCGGCTTCTGGGTGAAAACCTCGTCCTCTTCCGCGACGAGCAGGGCGAGCTTGGCCTGATCGACCGCCACTGTCCGCACCGGGGCGCCGACCTGTGCTATGGCCGCCTCGAAGACAACGGACTGCGTTGCCCGTTCCACGGCTGGCACTTCGACCGGACCGGGCAGTGCGTCGAACAGCCCGGCGAACCCGAAGGCTCGCGGATGCACGAACGGATCAAGACGACCTCTTATCCGGTCGTCGAAAAGAACGGCATCATCTTTGCCTACATGGGGCCCGGCGAGCCGCCGGAATTCCCGAACTTCGACTGTTTCCGCGCGCCCGACACCCACGTCTTCGCCTTCAAGGGTCTGTGGGAATGCAACTGGCTTCAGGCGATGGAGGTCGGCATCGACCCGGTCCACGCCTCGTTCCTGCATCGCTTCCTTCAAGACGAAGACCCCGAGGAAAGCTACGGTAAGCAGTTCCGCGACAAGGCGGCGGATACCGAAATTCCGATGACCAAACTCCTGCGCGATTACCCGCGCCCGGACATCACGGTCGAAGAAACCGACTACGGGATGCGGATCATTTCGCTGCGTCACCTCGACACCGGCAAGACCCACGTGCGCATCACGAACCAGATCTTCCCCGAGGCGATCTCGATCCCGATGAGCCGCGAAATGATCATCACCCAATGGCACGTCCCGATCGACGATGAGAATTGCTACTGGTACTCGATGTTCACCAGCTTCGGCGAGCCGGTGAACAAGGAACTCATGCGCGAACAGCGACTTAAAGAGCATCGTCTGCCCGATTACGCGCCGATCAAGAACAAGCGCAACGCCTATGGCTACAACCCCGACGAACAGGAAAAAGAAACCTATACCGGCATGGGGCTGGACATTAACGTGCATGACCAATGGGCCGTCGAAAGCCCGGGGCCGATCTTTGACCGCACCAAGGAGCACCTTGGAAAATCCGACGTCGCGATCATCAAATATCGGCGCATGTTGCGCGCGGCCATCGCCGCGATGAAAGAAGGAACGCCGGATATGTTGCCGATGCGGAACGGCGTCGATCCCAAGTCGGTCTTCGGTCCGATCTCCAACGACACGATCGGGGATCGCGAGGCGTGGCGCGAAGCCTTCTCGACCAGCGACGTGGCCCGGCGCGAGGCCTGCGCGGGCTGGGACGCGACGATCGAAACCACCGAGTGAGAGTGCGAGGGTGCCAGGGGCGATGACACCCCCGCCACCCGTCTGCCGGAGACGATGATGACCGAGTTGAAAGACAAGATCGCGAACGGAAAACTGGCGCGGCTGGGGCTGCTGGACGATGCGGGCGTTGACGCCGCCGTCGATCTCGTGGGCACCATCGCGGCGAGCGGTATCGAAACCGTCCGCGTGCTCTTTGCCGATCAGCACGGCGTTTTGCGCGGCAAGACGATCGTGGCGAGCGCCATGTCGTCGGTTCTGGCCGACGGCATCGCCGCGCCCTCGACGCTCCTGTTCAAAGACACCTCGAACCGCACCGTGTTTCCGGTCTGGTCGAACGATCTCGGCCCCGATGCCTCGAACGCCGCCGACATCCTGCTCGCCCCCGATGCCGCCACCTTCCGGGTGCTGCCGTGGTCGCCGAAATCCGCATGGCTGTTCTGCGACCCCTATTACAAATCCGGCGCCCCGATCCCGTTCTCGCCGCGTGGCACGCTGAAAGAGGCGATGACGCGCTTGGGTGCGCGCGGTCTCACGATGGTCGTGGGTCTCGAGGTCGAGTTTCACGTCTACGAACGCGTGGACACCAAGCTCGACCATGCCGACGCCGAGATGCCGGGTGCACCGGTCACGACCCGCAATCTGGGGCAGGGCTACCAGTTCCTTGCCGAGACCCAGTTCGACCAGCTCGAATGGATCATGGACGAATTGCGCCGCGACGCGCAGGCGCTGGGCCTCAAAGTCCGCTCCACCGAGGTCGAGATGGGGCCAAGCCAGTTCGAGTTCACCTTCGATCCGGCCGATCCGCTCACCCATGCCGACAACATGATGATGTTCCGCGCGATGGTAAAAGAGACCTGCGCGCGCAAGGGGCTGCACGCCACCTTCATGTGCCGCCCGAAGCTTGAGAATGCAGCGGCCAGCGGTTGGCACCTGCACCAGTCGATCTGCGATGCCGAGACGGGCGAGAACCTGATGATCCCGTCCGACGAAGGCGCGATCAGCGACGTGGCCAGCGCGTGGATCGCGGGGCTTCTGGAGCATGCCAAGGCCTCCTGCCTCATCACCACGCCCACGGTGAACGGCTACAAACGCTATCGCCCGCACCAGCTCGCCCCCGACCGCATCCAGTGGGGCCGGGACAATCGCGGCGCGATGATCCGCGCGCTCATGCTGCCGGGCGACGGTGCCTCGCGGATCGAGAACCGTGTCGCCGAACCCGCCGCCAACCCCTATTATTTCTTCGCGAGCCAGATCCTCGCCGGTCTCGACGGGATCGAAAACGACATGCGCGCGCCCGATCCGGTCGAAAACCCCTACACATCCGATGCCGAGGCGCTGCCGGAAAGCCTGTTGAGTGCGATCCAGCATTTCGAGCAGTCGGAGTTCTTCCGTAAGACACTCGGCGATGCCTTCGTGACCTACCTCGCCACCGTCCGGCGCGCCGAATGGCAGCGATACCACCTCGCGATCTCCCAGTGGGAACAGGCCGAGTACTTCAACCTCTACTGACACGTGGCTCGCCCCAGCCAGCCCCGCGCCGCGGATTCGCGCTTTTACGGGCGTGACGCACGACCGTTTGCACGGCGCCTGCGTCGCGTCGTGCTGTCGAAAAGACGGCAGAATGAGTTGCTTGATCAACCAATTGCCGCCCGCCAGCCGCACAAATAATGCCGCAAAAATAGAGACTTGGCGCACAAAACGCCACTCTTCTGGGCATTAATCCCGTCTCACACCCACAGAACGCGTTGACAAATCAATCAACACGCCTCACGGTGAGCCCAGTTGAGACATCAACGCGTGGCCGCAGATTGCGGCTTGAGGGAGGGTTCAGACCATCTGCCGATCCGGGCTCCAAAGGCGACTTTGGGCCGCTCGAAAGCTGTGTCTGCACATAAGCGAATAGACCCGATCCGGGCCGTTCGCGGGTGGTCGTCGTGCCACCCGGCTCTCGAAACACGGCCAGCCTCTGGAGGAGAGGCGAATGCGCGGTCCGAAACGGGCCGCAAAAGGGAGGAAGACATGAAGATCAAGACAACGCTGGCCATCGGCCTGGCGACCACCATTCTGGCCGGAGCGGCTTGGGCGGACGAGATCAAGGTGGGCGTCATCACGCCCTTCTCGGGCCCCTTCGCGCAATACGGCACGCAGTATCAGCAGGCCATCGAAACCTATGTCGCGCTGCACGGCACGACCGCGGGCGAGCACGAGATCAGCTTCATCTACAAAGACGTGGGCGGCGTGAACCCGGATCAGGCGCGCAGCCTCGCGCAGGAACTCTTGATCAAAGAGCAGGTGGATTACCTCGCTGGCTTCACCTTCACGCCGAACGCGCTCGCCGTCGGGCCGGTCATCACGCAGTCGGAAACGCCGACCGTGATCTTCAACGCCGCGACCAGCGCGATCAACAAGGAAAGCGACTACTACCTGCGCACCAGCTACACGCTGTGGCAGGTGTCGGTGCCGATGGCCGAATGGGCCTATGATCAGGGCATCCGTCAGGTCGTGACGACCGTGACCGATTACGGTCCGGGCATCGACGCCGAGAACGCGTTCAAGGCGGCGTTCGAAGCGAAGGGTGGCGAAGTGATCGACTCGATCCGCATGCCGCTGTCGACCACCGACTTCACCCCGATCCTGCAAAGCGTCAAAGATCAGGCGCCGGACGCGGTGTTTACCTTCCTGCCCGGTGGCCCCCCGACCTTCACCTACACCAAGACCTACATCGAGAACGGTCTCAAGGACGCGGGGATCATGTTCCTCGGCACCGCCGAAACGGAAGAGACGAACCTTCAGGGTTTCGGCGACCTCGGGATCGGCCTGACCACCGCCTATCACTACTCGTCCGCGCATGAGAGCGAGGCGAATGCCGAGTTTCTCGCCAAGCTCGCCGAACTGCACCCGGACGCAATCGCGAACTGGGCTTCGGTCGGCGCCTATGACGGTGTCCACCTGATCTACGAAATGGTCGCGGCCGCCGGTAGCGACGGTCCGGCAGCGCTGGAAGCGGCCAAAGGCCTGGAATGGGAAAGCCCGCGCGGGCCGCTCGTGATGGACCCCGAGACGCGCACGGTGGTGCAGAACGTCTATCTGCGCGAGGTCGAGCGCAACGCGGACGGTCTGCTCCAGAACACCGAGAAAAGCGTGATCGCCAATGTGGGCGACCTCGGCTGGTCGAACTGATCTGGACGAAACGGGGCCGTCCGTCATCCGGTCGGCCCCATCCTTCAAGACGGGTGTAAGATGGACTTGATCCTGAATATCGCCGTGGACGGGGTCGCCTACGGGATGATCCTTTTCATGATCGCGGTCGGGCTGTCGGTGACGATGGGCCTGATGCGGGTCGTGAACCTCGCCCACGGGGGCTTTGCGCTTCTGGGTGGCGCGTTCGCGCATTGGCTGGGCACCGACGCGGGCCTTGGCTTCTGGGTCGCCGCGCCGCTCGCCATCGCGGCCGTGGTGGTGATCGCGCTCCCGCTCGAGCGTCTGATCTATCGCCGCATCTACGGTTTCGGCGAGTTACAGCAGGTGCTCGCCACCATCGGCCTGACCTTCCTGATGATCGCCACCGTCAACCGCTGGCAGGGGTCGACCCTGTTGCCCATCGCGCTCCCCGACATGCTCAAGCAGACCGTGGACCTCGGGTTTCGCCAACTCACCGCACACCGCGCGGCGGTGATCATCGTGGGTTTTGCCGTGATCGGCGCGCTCTGGCTGCTTCTCGACCGGACCCGGTTCGGCATCCGCCTGCGCGCCTCCGTCGACAACCGCGACACCGCATCCTCGCTCGGCATCAACACCGGGCGCATCTATATGCTGACCTTCGCGCTGGGCGCGGGGCTTGCGGCGCTCGGTGGCATCCTCGGGGCCGAACTTCTGCCGATCGACGCCTATTACCCGCTGCGCTACATGGTCCTGTTCCTCATCGTCGTCGCCATCGGCGGCATGGGCTCGATCCTCGGCTCCTTCATCGCGGCGCTGAGCATCGGTATCGTCGAAACGGCGAGCCGCTATCTGCTGCCCGAAGCCGCCACGATCCTGTTCTTCGGGCTGGTCATCCTGTTCCTCGCGCTGCGCCCCAAGGGCATCATGGGGAGGGCCTGAGATGTCCCGTCTGATCCTTCCGCTCGCTCTTCTGGCCGTAGTCACCGTGGCCGCCTATGTCCTCTTTCCCTTCAACCTCGCGTTCCTGACCCGCATCCTCATCATGATCGTTCTGGTCATGTCGCTGGAGCTTGTGCTGGGCTTTGCCGGCATCGCCACGCTGGGGCAGGCCGCGATGTATGGCGCGGGGGCCTATGCCGCCGGGCTGTTCGCGATTCACGTCTGGGCCGATCCCATCGCCGGGCTGTTGGTCGGGGCCGTGGCCGGGGCCGCGCTCGCGGTTCTGTCCGGGCTGGTGCTCATGCGGACCACGGGTCTTACGCTCATCATGCTGACCATCGCCGTGGCCCAGATCTGCGCCGAAATCGCGAACCGTGCCCGTGACGTGACAGGCGGGGCCGACGGCCTGCGCGGCATCCGCATGCAGCCGGTGCTGGGGATGTTCGAGTTCGACTTCATCGGCAAGACTGGGTTCTGGTACGCCGCCGCCGTCGCCTTCGTCATCTTCATCGCGCTCGCGATCCTGTCCCGCTCGCCCTTTGGCCTCTCGCTCAAGGGCATCCACGAAAGCCCGGAACGGATGGAGGCGATTGGCGTCTCGGTCTACTGGCGGCGCGTGACGGCCTATGTGCTGGGCGGCGGCATCGCCGGGCTGGCGGGGGCGCTGACCGCGCAGATCACGCAGCTCGTCAGCCTTGAGACGTTCTCGTTCACCCTGTCGGCCGAGGCGCTCATCATGCTGATCCTCGGGGGCACCGGGCGGCTTTACGGCCCGATCATCGGCACGGTGATCTTCATGTGGGTCCACCACACGGCCGCCGCAAACGATCCGTTCAACTGGCTCTTCGTCATCGGCGGCATGGTTCTGGCGGTCGTGTTCTTCCTGCCCCAAGGGCTCGTCCAATTGCCCACAAGCCTGACGCGGCTCGTGAAGAAAGGGGGCGAGCATGCAGGGTCTTGAGGTCAAAGGCCTGTCCAAACGGTTCGGGGGTCTGGTCGTGTCCGAAGGCATCGACTTCGACCTGCCGCCGGGATCGCGCAAGGCGCTGATCGGGCCGAACGGCGCGGGCAAGAGCACGTTCGCCAATCTGGTGACGGGTATCCTCACACCCACCAGCGGCACGATCCGGTTTGACGGGCAGGACATCGGGCGCATGGGCGAAGCGGCGCGGGTCAAGCTCGGCATCGCCAAGACGTTCCAGATCACCACGCTCTTTCCCAAGCTGACGGTGCGCGAAAACCTGCGCCTGCCGATCCTCGAACGTGAGGGGCGCGGATACCGGATGCTGCGCCGGTCCGATGCCAACGCCGCGACCGAAGCCGAAATCGACGCGCTTCTGGCGCAGTTCGATCTGGCGGCACTCGCCGACCGTCCGGTCGTGGACCTTGCCTATGGTCAGCAGCGTCTCGTGGAACTCGCGCTCACGCTGGCGCTCAAACCCCGCGTCCTGATCCTTGATGAGCCCGCCGCCGGGGTGCCGTCGTCCGAGACGCACCTCATCATCGACGCCATCGAACGGCTGCCCGAAGACCTCGCGGTTCTCATCATCGAGCACGACATGGACCTCGTCTTCAAAGTCGCGCGCTCGATCGTCGTTCTGGTGCAGGGCCGCATCCTGACCGAAGGCACACCGGCCGAGATTGCGGCAGACCCGCAGGTGCGTGAGCTTTATCTGGGAGGTGGACATGGCTGATCCGGTTCTGACCCTCGACACCGTGGTCGCAGGCTATGGCCCGACCCATGTTCTGCGCGACGTGAGCCTTGACCTTCATCCCGGTGAACGGCTCGCCATCATCGGGCGCAACGGCGCGGGCAAGACCACGCTGCTCAAGACCATGATGGGCCTGACCCAAATGCACCGCGGCAAGGTGCGCCTGTTCGGTCAGGACGTGACGCGGGTGCCGCCGCACCGGCGCAACGCGATGAAACTGGGGCTCGTCCCGCAGACCCGCGACATCTTTCCGTCGCTGTCCGTCGAGGAGAACCTGCTCTGTGCCATGACAGGCGAGGCGACATTGGACGAGGCCTATGCGCTGTTTCCCCGTCTGAAAGAGCGGCGGCGCAATGGCGGCGCGCAGCTTTCGGGGGGCGAACAGCAGATGCTCGCCATCGCCCGCACGCTCATGACCCGGCCCGAAATCTTGCTGCTCGACGAACCGCTCGAAGGGCTCGCCCCGGTGATCTGTGAACAGCTCATGGCCGCGTTCGAAGCGCTGGCGGCAGACGGTTCGCGCGCTGTCGCGCTGGTCGAACAACATGCCGAAGCCGCGCTCGCCTTTGCCGACCGTGCGGTCCTGATGGCCAACGGCGCAATCGTATTCGACGGTCCCGCACAGGACCTGACCGACACCCCCGATCTTTTGCACCGCTATGTCGGGCTGGGATTGGACGCTTGAGGAGGACACAATGACATTGATCGAAGGGCACAAGCCCATCACCCCCGCTGACGGCATCCCCGTCTGGGACATCGACCCCTATGACGAGGCGCTTCTCGCGGACCCCAACCCCTATTACGCCGAGCTGCGCAGGCTCGGCCCGGTGGTCTATATCCCGCGCTACTCGATCCTTGCGCTCGGGCAATACGAGACGACCAAAAAGGTGTTCTCGGATTACGAGAATTTCGTCTCGTCGCGCGGTGTCGGGCTGAACGACTTTCACCTCGATGAACCGTGGCGCCCGCCGTCGATCATTCTCGAGGTCGATCCCCCCGATCACACCCAGACCCGCCGCGTCATGTCGCGCGCGCTGTCGCCCAAGGTCGTGCGCGGTCTGATGGACGATTTCCGCGCCAGCGCCGAAACCATCACCGACGAGCTGCTCGCCCAAGGCCAGATCGAAGGCGTGGTGGATCTTGCCGAACGCTTCCCGGTCGCGGTCTTCCCCGGTGCCGTCGGCATGCGCGACGTGGATCAGCGTATTCTCGTCGACTACGGCGCCTGCGTGTTCAACTCGATGGGGCCGGACAATGCGCTGCGCCGGTGGGCGTCCGAGCGGAACAAGGAAATCTATCCGTGGATCCTTGCCGCCTGTGCGCGTGAGCGTCTGACCGAGGATGGGATCGGTGCCCTGATCTACGCCGATGCCGACGCCGACGCCATTACGCCGGATCAGGCCGCTCTGCTCGTGCGCTCGCTCCTGTCCGCCGGGGTCGACACCACCGTGACCGGGATCGGCAACGCGCTCTTCTGCTTTGCTGAGAACCCGGACGAATGGGACAAGCTGCGCGCCGACCCGTCGCTGGTGCGCCCGGCCATCGAAGAGGTGCTTCGCTACACCTCGCCGGTCCATACCTTCGGGCGCACGGCGGGCCGCGAAACCGAAATCGCGGGCTATCCGGTGGAAGAGGGCTCCAAGGTTATCTGCGTGCTGGGCTCTGCGAACCGCGACGACGACCAGTGGGGGGACGGCGCGTCTTTCCGCGTCGATCGTCGCCCGACCGGGCACATGGCGTTCGGCGCAGGCATTCACGGCTGCGTCGGCCAGAACATCGCACGCGGCGAGATGGAGGCGCTGTTCAGCGTCATGCTCTCCAAAGTCGCGCGCATCGAATTCGACGGCGATCCGGTCTGGCGGCCCAACAACGCGATCCGGGCGCTGGACAAACTGCCGATCAAACTGATCCCCGCGTAAGGAGAAAGCCACATGGTCAAAGTGACCTACATTCAGGCCGACGGGTCCGAGACGACGGTCGACGGGCGCGTGGGGGACAGTGTCATGGCCACCGCGATGGCCCATGACGTGCCCGGCATCGTCGCGGAATGCGGCGGGTCCATGTCCTGCGCCACCTGCCACTGCTACGTTGACGAGGGGTGGACGGACAAGACCGGCACCCGCTCGGACAGCGAAGAGGATATGCTGGACTGCGCCATGTCGGAAATGCAGCCGAGCTCCCGCCTGTCCTGTCAGTTGATCCTGAGCGACGATCTGGACGGTCTCGTGGTCCGCGTTCCCGAGGATCAGTAGGGGCCGTGGCTCCGGTACCGAACGCATCGGCAAAGGCCGCGCCCTCCCGGTCCGAGGGCGCGGTGTACCGGGCGCTGCGTGATGCCCCACAGGTGACAAGCGCCGTTCGATCAGGTAACGAAGCCTGTCCTTACCTTCGAACGAGAAGTCACTCACTTGACCAGACCTGACGACGAACGACTTTCGCCGCCAACTCTCAAGCGCGACGGGCTGACCATTCTCGACATTCGCAACTACGCCCCGTTCCTGATGAACGCGGTAAGCAACGGATGGCAGCGCCGGACCTCGCCGATCTACCGTCAGACCTTCGACATCAGCATTCTCGACTGGCGTGTGATCGCCATGCTGAACATCGAACCGGACATCTCCGGCCAGCGCATCTGCGAGGTCGTGCGACTGGACAAGGCGGCCGTAAGCCGGTCACTGAACTTCCTCGCCGAACGCGGCTATGTCGAATACTCCGCGAACGAAAGCGACCCGAGGCGGCGCGCCTGGCGTCTGACCGCCGCCGGTCTCGAGGTTCACGACAAATGTCTTGAGATCGCGCTCGAGAACGAAGAGGCGCTCTTCAAAGACGTGGCCCCCGAAAATCTCGAGGTTTTCCTGCGCGTGATGCGGCAGATCCTGCGCAACCTCGACGACTGACGCGCCACGCACATCCCGTTGAAGAATCAATCCGATCGCGTGCCGCCTGCAAAGGGTGCCGTCAAGAGTGCGGCTCAGAACGACCAAGTAATCTATTGTTCTATAAACTTAATTTCCGCAGAAACTAACTAAAGTCGTAGAACATTAGCCTTAAAGTCGGTTGACAGATCAACGCTCCCGCGCAAGCTTTGAGTGCGCGTCAGACCTTTGAGGAGGGGTCGAACGGCGCGCCAAAGCTCTGGGAGGAGTCTCATCATGAATATCGGCATCTTGCTGTTCTATCTCGCGCTCGCGTTCTGGATACCCCTGTTCTTCTGGAGCCAGCGCAAGCGCACATGGCTACCCTTTTTCATTTACGGGATGATCTTCACCATCATTCTCAACGGCCGATACGTGGTCGAAGGGATGGAGGGTGGCATCACCTTTTTCACCGGCATCTTCGACGTGATCGCCCATATCGGCGTGCCCGAAGGCGAGCAGGTCACCGCGCTCACCAGCTGCGAAGGCAACGCTTGTTCCGTCCTGCAGCAATACGACACGCACCCATCCTGGGCCGTGGCGTTTTACGATCGCTTCATGCAGGGGTCGAACTTCCGCTCCGCGCTGCTCTACGGTCACATCATCTTCAACACCATCGCGCTCGTCACCGGCACGGTGCAGATTTTCCGTCCCGGTGGGAAATACACGGGCCACAAGATGGTCGGGCGAATCTCGGTCGTATCGGTCGTCATCAGCCTGACCTGCGCCGGTATCCTGACTTCGGAACTGACCGATGTGACGGCCTACGGGCACTGGTGGACCACGCTGGGGCTCTACTTCCTTGCGCTCAACGCGCTGATCCCCGCCGGCATCGGGGTCGCCAAGATCATGCGCAAGGATTACGAGGGTCACCGCATCTGGATGTGGCGCTATGTCGGCGCGATCTGGGGGGCCTATTGGATCTTCCGCGCCGAAATGATGCTCGTGGACCTGTTCATCAAGGATGCCGAGGGCTTCACGCTCGCCATTCCAAGCTGGACGGGCGGCCTGATCGGGATCGCGCTGGCCGAATACATCCGCCGCCGGGTGGACCGCCGCGCAAGCCTGAAAACCGGCGCTGGCGTCTCAATGGCTCCGGCAGAATAAAGCCTGCTCAAGGCAGGTGAACGACAAGGCGCCGCCCCAACCGGGGCGGCGCTTTTCTTGGGCCCGGCGCTCAGGCTCGGAAAGGCAGAAACCAAAACGACCTCGACCAGAGTAAACCTCGCGCGCGGGTCCAAACGCCTGATCAGAACGTTGATTTTTGACGAGCCCGTGGCGGGCGCTTTATACCCAAGACGGCGTCAGATGACCCGCTGAACAACCAGCCATTCAGCAGATGCCAAGCGCAGGCGATGCGCGAGACCGTTCTTGCTCATTCGCTGCGAATGAATTTTGGGACCGATAGATGCTTAACGCACTTGCTTAAGCACAGCTAAGGCGCGCTTTCTTACCGGTGCATCGACCATTTCACCCGCGACTGCGTGCGCGCCGTCACCAGCGGCCAGAACTTCCTGCGCCCAGGCAATCTCGGCTGCCGTTGGTCCGAACGCACTGAAGACCTCGGGCACTTGTCTTGGGTGAATGCAAAGCTTTGCCGTCAGTCCCAATTCGCGGGCGTGTAGCGCATCGTCATGGGTTACCTTCGGATCGGCGATATTGCTCGTCACACCATCAATCGGAGCAAGGCAGCCGGCGAGCCGAGACGCGAGGACCAACTCGAAACGAGGTGGTTGCAGTGCAAGGCGTGTATGAGAGCATCCCATATCTACACAGAAGTCGATCGAACCGAAAACGAGCCTGGCAACGGATGGATGTGCGGCGAGTTCTCGTGCATTGGCGATACCACGCGCCGTTTCAATCAACGCGAGTAACGGCGTGCTTTGTCCAAGAACCTCAGCAATGTGCGTCAGGACACTCGGGTCTTCCGCTTTTGGTAGCATGACCGCACTGGGCCTGAGCCGACGCATCGCCGCCAAGTCAGCCGCATGCCAAGGTGTGTCGCTTCCATTAATTCTGACTATGACGGGCCGGTCGGTGAAATCTGTCGTGACCAACGACCTCGCGCGGTCCTTTTCCTCAGGTTCGACGGCATCTTCCAGGTCGAGGATGACGGCATCGGCACCTGACGCAACAGCCTTTGAGAAACGTTCTGGTTTGTTGCCCGGCACAAAAAGGGGCGCTGTTATATCGCTTAGATCCTGCATTCTCCTCCTTTAGCTGCGGATCAAACTCGACGCATAATAAACCGCATCTATGCCGGGTATAGAGAAGAGCTATGTTCAATTGCCACATGCGTCTGTTTTGCCGCCGGCACGAAGGTTAAAACGCCTGAAAGAGCATGTGTGTCGTTCGGCGCGCTAAGTCGACCGCATCGCCGCCGTGCTCCCAACCTAGGGCGAAACATCGTTTGCCAGCCGCGAGCCGGCGGCAAGGATGCGATCAGGAGGAATGGTCATGGCACCAGTCACGGAAGACCATATCACAGACAGCATCGCTGAGGCGCTGCAGTTCATCGCCTGCTACCACCCTGAGGATTTCATCCGGACGATGTCCTCGGCCTATGAACGCGAAGAAAGCCCTGGTGCGCGCAATGCCATCGCGCAGATACTTATTAACTCGCGCATGTGTGCGCTTGGACGACGGCCCATCTGTCAGGACACGGGGGTCGCCAATGTTTTCTTTGAAATCGGAGTTGAGGCGCAACTGCAGATCAAGCGACCCCTGCAAGAGGTCGTCGACGACGCAGTGCGCCGGGCATACATGCTTGACACCAACCCCCTGCGTGCCTCGGTCGTGCATGACGTGTTGGGCGCGCGCAAGAACACGGGCGACAACACACCCTCCATGCTCCACGTCGAGATGGTCGCAGGCGATAAGGTTGGGATCACGGTGTCGGCCAAGGGCGGTGGGTCCGAGAACAAGACGCGGTTCGCCGTGCTCAATCCCTCGGCGTCTATCGCAGATTGGGTCGTCTCCACGATGGAGACGCTGGGCGCAGGCTGGTGCCCGCCCGGAATGCTCGGCCTTGGGATCGGCGGCAGCGTGGACAAGGCGATGTCGATGGCGAAACAGGCGCTCAATGACCCGATCGACATAGACGACCTTCTGGCGCGCGGCCCCTCGTCCCCGGCTGACGAACTGCGGCTGGAGATTTATGAACGGGTCAATGCGCTTGGCATCGGGGCGCAAGGGCTGGGCGGGTTGACCACGCTGCTCGACGTGAAAATCCGCGATTTCCCGACCCATGCCGCCTCTCTCCCGGTCGCACTGATCCCGAACTGCGCAGCCACGCGCCATGTGCATTTCACCTTGGACGGCACTGGCGCGGCAGAATTCCAACCGCCGGACCTCAGCCTTTGGCCGGATCTCACACTGGAGGCTGCCGCCGCCGACACGAAACGCGTCGATCTGGACGATCTGAACGAAGAGGTTCTGGCCAGCCTGACGCCGGGCGAGACGCTCTTGCTGTCGGGCACGCTGTTCACAGGCCGCGATGCGGCGCACAAACGGATGGCGGCGTCGCTGGACCGGGGCGAAGCCCTGCCTGTCGATCTGCGCAATCGCGCGATTTACTATGTTGGCCCGGTGGACCCCGTGGGTGACGAGGTTATCGGACCGGCAGGCCCAACCACATCGACGCGGATGGACAAATTTACAGGCCAGATCCTGCGGGAGACCGGGCTGAAGGTCATGATCGGCAAAGCTGAACGAGGGCCCGAGGCATTGCAGGCCATTGCTGAACATGGCGCGGTTTACATGATTGCGGTGGGTGGCGCGGCGTTCCTCGTGTCAAAAGCAATCAAAGAAGCGGAACTGGTCGCTTGGCCCGAATTGGGGATGGAAGCGATCTACCGGCTCAGGGTCGAGGATATGCCGGTGACCGTCGCGGTCGATACTCAGGGGCGGTCGATCCACCAGAGCGGCCCGAAGGCATGGCGACGCGTCGGGTGACCTGCGAGCCCCTCGGCCGGTCCCTTTTGTCCGGGATGACCCGGCAGTAAGGTCGGGGCGAGGAGACCTTCCATGGATATCAGGCAGCTTCGGTACTTCTGCGAAATCGCGAAGCAGGGGTCGTTCTCGGCGGCGGCCAAGACACTCGGCCTCGCTCAGCCCACGTTGTCACACCAGATCGCGGTCTTGGAGCAGGACTTGGATACGCGCCTCTTCCACCGCACGACCCAGGGCGTGTCGCTGACGGGCGCCGGACAGCTTCTTGTGCAGGAGGCGGCCGAGATCATCACGAGCTTGGATCGCGTGACCGCCTTGGTGCGGGGCTACGGGCGCGAACCGGCTGGCGACGTGACCATCGGACTGCCCAGTTCGGTATCTATGGTGCTGTCGGTCCCTCTCGCCGAAACGGTCCGGATCGAGCTCCCCGATGTGCGGCTCAAGGTGATCGAGGCGATGAGCGGTCATATCCAAAACTGGCTCGAAGATCGGTCCATTGATATGGGCTTCCTTTATGATGTGCCGCATGGCACGGCTTTGCAGGCGGACGAGATGGTTCGCGAAGGCCTTGGCTTTCTCTCCGCCCCGGACGCCTGGCCTTTTGACAATCCATCAGGCAGCCCTGTTTCTCTGGCCGACCTCGCGAGTGTGGAATTGGTCCTGCCGTCGCGCAGTCACGGATTGCGCCGAATGCTCGATCAGGCCGCAGCAGATGCCGGGATCACGCTGGACGTGCCTGTCGAGATGGACGCGCTTGCGCAGATCAAGGCAATGGTGTCGCGCGGCAGCGGTTTTACCGTTCTGTCCTCGGCGGCTGCCTTTGACTTCGTGTCTCGGGGCGAGTTGATCATGGCCCCTATCGCCACGCCTCGGCTCGACCGCCCGGTGTATCTGGTGCGCCATTCCGCCGGGGTCAAAACGCCTGCCGCGCTCGCGGTAGAGCAGCTGATCGCGACCGTGCTCGAAGATTTGGTAGGGCGCGGGATCTGGCAGGCGGAATCGCAGATGACCCTAGCCGAGGCGGCTCATGGCGAATGACATCGAGTTCGCGTTCGACCACGCGCCGGTCGGGATCGTCGTGACCCGATATCGCCAGATCGAGCGTTACAATCCGCATTTCGCCAAGATGTTCGCGGCCGAAGCCGAAGATCTGACAGGTCGGTCCCTTTCCCTTCTGTATCCAACGGAACAGGAGTACGTCGATATCGGCACGATAGGCCGACGCGAGATGGAGCGGGACGGCACCTACCGCGATGCGCGCATCATGCAGCGCCGTGATGGCAACCAGTTCTGGTGTCAGGTTCTGGGGCAGACAAATCAGCGGTCGGACCCTTTTACCCATTGCGTCTGGACATTCGTCGATCTGTCCGGCGAACGGCCCGTTGTGGATCTGACCCGGCGCGAACGCGAGGTGGCCTTGTTTGTCGTGCGGGGCGCGGCCAACAAGGACATCGCGCTGGCTTTGGGCATTTCGCACCGCACGGTCGAAGCGCATCGGTCCCGGATCGCGGCCAAGCTCGATGCCCGCACGACAGCCGAGATGATCGCCAAGCTGGGCGGCGTGCCGCTGGGCTAGGGCGAAATCCGACCGAACCGCGTGGTAGCACGTATAGGCGCAAGCCCCGACCGGCCGTACCCTACCCGGCGATTCATGCATGAGGGAGGTTCGCATGGCTGAGGCGTACATCGTCGGTTGGGGACACACCAAATTTGGCAGGCTGGACGGGCAGGATCTCGAAGATCTGATCGTTGCTGCCGCATCCGAGGCCATCGACGACGCGGGCATTGATCCGAGCGAGATCGACGGGATCTGGATCGGGCACTTCAACAGCGGCATGGTCGGCGATGGGTTTCCCGCCTCGCTCGCGCTTCAGGTCGATGACCGACTGCGGTTCACCCCGGCGATGCGCTGCGAAAACGCCTGCGCTTCGGGATCGGCGGCGGTCTACTCCGCCCGCGAAGCGATCCGCGCAGGATCGGCCCGGACTGTGCTGGTCATCGGCGTCGAAAAGATGACCGCGCTCGACACCGCAGGAGTGACCAAAGCGCTGTCAGGTGCGTCTTACCAACGCGACGAGGCTCAGGCGAGCTTTCCCGAACTTTTCGCTCGTTTCGCGCGCGCCTATTTCCAGGCGAACGGCGATCAAACCGAAGTGCTGGCACGGATCGCGGCCAAGAACCACGTGAATGCGATGAACAACCCGCTGGCGCATCTGCACAAGCCGCTCGATCTGGCGTTCTGCGCGACGGAAAGCCCGAAGAACCCAATGATCGCTGCGCCGCTCAAGGTTTCGGACTGCTCGCTTATCAGCGATGGTGCGGCGGCCATGGTCATGGTGTCCGAGGATCGGCTGGGCGATTTCGACCGAGCCGTCGGGTTCCGCGCTGCGGTCCAAGTCAATGACTTCCAACCCATGGCGCGGCGCGATCTTCTGGCTTTCGAGGGGCCCGCTCAGGCTTTCCAGCAGGCCTATGACGCCGCTGGGATCACCGTTGATGACCTCGATTTCGCAGAGGTCCACGACTGTTTCACCATCGCCGAACTGCTGGTTTACGAAGCGATGGGTCTGGCGCAGCAGGGCCGGGGGCGGGACGCGATCGAAAGCGGCCGGGTGATGGCAACGGGCAGTGTGCCTGTGAACCTGTCGGGCGGGCTGAAGGCCAAGGGCCACCCGGTCGGGGCGACGGGCGTGTCGATGCATGTTCTTGCTGCCCGTCAGTTGGTCGGCGAAGCGGGCGACATGCAGAAACCCGACGCGGCGCTTGGATGCGTGTTCAACATGGGTGGGTCTGGTGTCGCAAACTACTGTTCCATTCTCGAACCCGTAAAGGTCGGCGCATGAACCCTGCCTTCTATTTGACCCGCGCCGCGCGGCTATATCCCGAGAATCCGGCGATTTTCTCAGGGACCATGCTGCTCAAAGACTATGCGGGCTTCGCCGATCGGGCCGCACGACTTGGTCGCGGCTTTGCCGAGAAGCACCGGATCGGGCCCGGCGACCGGGTGGCTCTGTTTCTGCCCAACTGCCCCGAGTACCTCGAGATCCTTTATGGCGTCTGGTTTGCCGGGGGCGTCGTGGTGCCGATGAATCCCAAGTTGCACCCGCGGGAAGTGGCTTGGATGCTCGATAACGCAGGCGCATCGCTCGTTCTGTCATCAGGCAAACAGGCAGAAGGGCTTGGCGAGATCGCGACGTGCCCGATGATCGACGTCAGCAGCGATGCTTACGGGGAACTATCGGCATATGACCCGCTTGAGGCACCCATTTCGCGTGGTGTCGATGATTTGGCATGGCTGTTTTACACCTCCGGGACAACGGGTCGGCCCAAGGGCGTGATGATGACCTGCGGCAACTTGCAGGCGATGATCCTGTCTTATTTCATCGACGTCGATGCCGCGCGTGCTGATGATACGAGCCTCTACGCCGCGCCGATGTCGCATGGCGCGGGGCTATATAATTTCATCTATGTCCTGCGTGGGGCGCGCCATGTGGTGCCGACCAGTGGGGGTTTCGATCCAAGCGAAATCATCGAACTCGCCGGGCACCACGGAAACATCTGTATGTTTGCTGCGCCGACCATGGTTCGACGTCTGGTAAGTGACGCTCGTGCCCGAGGGTATGATGGCGAAGGTCTGCGCACCATCGTTTACGGCGGTGGGCCAATGTATCTCGCGGACATCGTCGAGGCCGTCGACCAGCTCGGTCCGCGCTTCGTTCAGATCTATGGACAGGGGGAAAGCCCGATGTCCATCACGGCCCTGCCGCGCGAGCTTGTCTGCGACCGCAGCCACCCGGACTGGGCTGCCCGGCTCGCATCTGTCGGAACCGCGCAAACCTGCGCCGAGGTGCGGATCGCAGGACCTGATGGTGACACCCTGCCCGAAGGCGAGATCGGCGAAATTCTTGTGCGCGGGCCACAGATCATGGCGGGTTATTGGCAGAACGAACAAGCCAGCGCCGAGACGCTGCGGGGCGGATGGCTCGGGACTGGCGATATGGGAACGATGGATGCCGACGGTTTTGTTACCCTGCGCGATCGGTCGAAGGACGTCATCATCTCCGGCGGTACGAACATCTATCCGCGCGAGGTCGAAGAGGCCCTGATCACCCATCCGGCCGTCGCCGAGGCCTGTGTCATCGGACGGGCAGACCCGGAATGGGGCGAGGTGGTGGTCGCCTTTGTCGTCTGTGAAGGCGGACAAACCTTGGGTCCCGAAGATCTCGATGCCCACTGTTTGGATCAGATCGCGCGATTCAAGCGGCCCAAGTCGTATCACTTCGTTTCTGAACTGCCCAAGAACGCCTACGGAAAGGTCTTGAAAACTTCGCTGAGGGAGGCCGAGAGTGCCACTCCCTCATAGAGTAAAACAAAAAATTAAAACAAGCGTTGGAAACGGCAAAAAAGGCTGTTACCAGATCAAAATGACCGAAATGAAGGTGTGGGAGGATAGAGTATGCGCAAGACCCTAATCAAAAATGGCTTCATCGCCTCAGTGGATCCGACCATCGGAAACATCGACGGTGGTGACATCCTCATCAATGGCGACAAGATCGAGGCGGTTGGTCGCAATCTCGAAGTCACGGACGCAGAAGTGATTGACGCTACCCATCGGATCGTCATGCCGGGCTTTGTCGATGCGCACAAACATATATGGCAAGGTGCTGCAGTCCGCGGTTACTGCGTCGACTGGTCGCTTGATGACTACGTGAACTTCATCCGCTTGAACGTCGCTGCGGCTTTTTCGCCCGAGGACATGTATGCTGCACAGCTGCATGGCGCCTATGAGGCGATGAGCGCCGGGGTCACTACGGCCGCCGATTATTGCCACAACATCGTCACCCGGACCCACGCGCATGAGGCCATTCGCGGCCTCAAAGACAGTGGCATGCGGGTGGTGTGGAACTATGGCTTTAACTACCCGCCCACCGATGACCCGGATTTCAAAAGCTTCGACGAACGCGTGAGTTTCGGGCGCGAGCTGGCCAAGCAGTATTTCTCATCCAAAGACCAACTCATTACGATGGGTGTCGCGCCGGAAGAGCTGCAACATGCAAAGGACGACGACGTTCTGGCCGCGCAGTTCAACCTTGCCCGCGATGTGGATGCGAACATCTACTGGCACTGCAATTCGAAGAAACCCATCGGCATCCGTATCCCGCGCGGCGTCGCCCGGATCCAAAAACTGGGTCTCATGGGGGACGATATCCTCTTTGTGCACATGTCCGCGACAGAGCCGGACGAATGGAAGATGGTGGCCGATGCGGGTGCCTCGGTCGTCTTTACGCCCGACACCGAGCTTCAGATGGGCATGATGTGGCCCTCGGGCGACATCGCCAAGAGCCTTGGCATTACGCAGGCATACGGGTCCGACATCACCTCGAACAACTCGGCGGATATGTTCAACGCACTGCGGCTCGGTCTGCAAACGACGCGTTGCCGGATGATCGACCGTGACGAGCTTTTGGGTTCCGGCGTTCCGATCACCACCGAAGAGGCGCTGCGCTGGGGCACCATTGATGGAGCTAAGGCGGTCGGACTCGAAGACAAAGTTGGCAGCCTGACGCCGGGCAAACAGGCCGATCTCGTCTTTCTGAACACGCGTTCGCTGTCGCTTATCGGTTGGGACCGGAGCAATGTCGCCGGTACGATCATTCAGGAAGCCCAGACCACTGACGTCGAAAGCGTCATGGTGGGCGGTAAATTCGTAAAGCGCGGTGGCAGAATGGTGGGCGACATGGACCCGGTTCTCGACCTGCTCGAAGCGTCGCGCGTGCGGATTGCCGAAAAGATGGAAAGCTGGGGTGGGCGCGTGCTTGACGACAATGAATCCGAGCGCCGGATGCACGCGATGCGCGACACCGAAAGCGGTGCGTTCCACCGTCACTGATCCCAAAGGGAAACCAAAATCCAGAAACCGAATGAACGGGTCGCGGCATCGCGTCGCGACCCGAGCTTTTGAGTGGAGTTTGCTATGTCAAAGACGTCGGCCCTATCGGGTGTGATCGTGGTGTCGGTAGAACAGGCCGTCGCCGCGCCCTATGCGACCTCGCGCCTCGCTGATGCGGGGGCGACGGTCTACAAGATCGAGCGTCCCGAGGGTGACTTTGCACGGGGCTACGATCAGCTGGCCGGCGGATTGAGTTCCTATTTCGTCTGGATCAACCGGGGCAAGCAGTCGGTCGTGATCGACCTGACCACCGACGAAGGTCGAGCAGCGTTGATGGATCTCGTTTCCGGCGCCGATGTCTTTGTGCAAAATCTGCGCCATGGCACGCTGGACCGCTTTGGGTTCTCACCCGAAGCACTCCGGGCGCAGTTTCCCCGCCTTATCACCTGCTCGATCACAGGGTTTGATGCATCGGGTCCAATGGCAAGGCGCAAAGCCTATGACCTCCTGATACAAGCCGAAACAGGTCTGGCCTCGATCACCGGCGGCCCGCAGGAGGCCGCACGGGTCGGTATTTCGGTCGTCGATGTGGCCACGGGCGCAACGGCCCATGCCGCGATCCTCGAGGCTTTGTTCTACCGTGAGCGCACGGGGGAGGGGGCTAGCATTGAGGCGTCACTCTTCGACGTGACTGCCGACTGGATGACCGTCCCGCTGTTGCAGGCCGAGGGGGGCAAGGCACCCAAACGTCTCGGTCTCGCCCATCCGTCAATCGCGCCCTACGGGGTGTTCGCGACGGTCGACGGACGGCAGGTGCTCTTGTCGATCCAGAACGACCGGGAATGGGCGCGACTGTGCGTCGACCTGCTGGGTGATGCAGGCTTGGCGCAGGATCCACGGCTCGCAAACAACACAGCCCGCGTGACGCATCGCGATGTGACCGACGGGCTGGTGGCTCAGGCGATCGCAACGCGCGGGATGGACGAGATCGCGGAGCTTCTGGACAGGGCCGACATCGCTTACGCCGAGGTGAACGACCTCGACGGTCTGTCGCAGCACCCGGGTCTGCGGCGGATCACCGTAGAAACCGAAAACGGTGCCGTTTCAATGCCCGCGCCGGGGGTCCGGACGAGCTATGCTTCGGGAGACTATGGTCCGGTGCCCGCCGTAGGACAGAACGATCTGAACCCTTCCTGACTGTCCCGTCCCGATACAAAGAAAAACGCGCGCGAGGGGACTCGCGCGCGTTCTTTGTTCGTGATGAAAGCGTCTCAGGATTTCTCGGCAGCCAGAACCCGGTTGCGCAATTCGCCCAGCCCGGTGACCGAGAGCGCCACCACATCGCCGTCGCTCAGCCTGCGTCCTGTCTCGAACGCCGAGCCATTGCCGATGGTGCCGGAGCCGATGACCTCGCCCGGATACAGCGTTTCGCTCTTGGAGACATGGACGATGATGTCCTCGAACGTGTGATACATCGTATCCGTATTCTCCGAACACCAAAGCTCGCCATTCACCCGAGCTTCCATCTGGAGCGTGTAGGGGTCGGTGATCTCGTCGGCCGTAACCAGCCAAGGCCCAAAGGCGTTCCCGGTATCAAAGTCCTTGGACTTGGCCGGGCCAAGCTGACCCGTCATCTCGTCTGCCTGCGTGTCACGCGCCGAAAAATCGTTGAAGATCATGTAGCCGAAGATTGCGGACCGCGCGCTTTCTGCCGTCGCGTTCTTGACGGACGTGCCGATCACGGCTGCGAACTCGAGCTCATAGTCCATGAACTGCGAATAGGTCGGCCAGACCACATCTGCGTCAGGCCCGACGACCGCGAAACGGTTGCCTTTGTAGTAAACCGGCTGGCGATACCAAATCTCGGACGGGGTCGCGAGACCGGCGTCGATCATCTCTTGCAAAGTCTTCTCGGGATCGGCCGTTTTGGCCGCCTGAAGCTTCAGGCGCTGCGTCCGGGCCTGCCGAAGGTGCCGTTCAAAGCACAGGAAGTCGCGGATTTGCTCGGGCCGCGGCAGCGGGGCCAGTAGGCTCACGCCTGCCAGCGGCAGCACGGCCTCGGCGAAAGACCCCGCTTCGGCCTTGGCAACGGACTCCCGCGCCTTGTTCAGCGTTTCGGGGCCTGCTTGGATCAGGTCCAGCATTGACCGGAACGCAGGTTCGGCGGCATCGGTGGCTGCGAAGTCCAGCACCTCGGTCAAGGACGACAGGACGGCGCCCAGCCGGGGAGCACCGCCGTGATCGGGGGAATGGAAGGTAACAAGCTTCATCAGATCAGGGCGCCGGGTCTGCGTCGATCAGGATCGCGGCCATCAGACAGGGCTTGTCCGAACGGTTCGACCACGCATGGCTGGTGCCGCGCTGGATCAGGCAGTCACCGGGCCGCATCAGTACTTCGCTCTCATCGACCAGCGCCCAGATTTCACCTTCCAGAATGAAAATGTAGTCGAGCGAGTCCGTCTTGTGGAACGCAGCGTGCCGCGGCTTGTCCTTGGCGAGGTTGTCGCCCGCACCCATGCCAGAGAAGTGGTCCTGCATGGCCGCAAAGTTGCGCTCGGAATCGGGCGGAAACTCGACGACGCGGCAAACGGATCCGCGTGTTGGCGGCAGCAGCGTAACGGAGTTGGGTGCGGTGTCGTCATTCCCGGTGTTATCGGCCGGAGCGCTGTGTTGCAGCCACAGGTCGGTCATGCCGACATTGGGCTGGCCCTTGGGGCTATAGACCGAAGTTGCGATGTCATCGGCGACAAAGATGGAACGGCCATTCTCGTCGTGCCCCGTGACGATACGGCGAACGGGTTTAATCATGCTTTTACTTTCAGAGTAATGGGACCGCCCAACCAAGGGCAGTCCCGCCATTGGTAGGTCAGTCGGCGTAGGACGCGGCTTCGGATCTGATCATCTCGAGTGCCGCCGCACCGTCGACGCCAGCTTCGTTGGCGCTTTCGATCCATTCCGCTTCGAGCGGTGCAAGACGCTCCCGGACTTCGGCCATAAAGGCCTCGTCGGCGATCGTGGTTTCGATACCTGCCTCTTCCATTGCCGCCTGGGCCTCGGCCACGCTCTGACGCATGGACGCGCCATACGTCTTGGCAAAGGCCTCGCCGGAGATCTCGGTGATCGCCGCCTGATCTTCGGGCGAAATCTGCTCCCACTTCGACTCGTTCATCACGAGGATCGTCGCGAGCCCACCAAGTCCGCCATCGAACTCGGTCTTGTATTTGAGCGAGTCGAGGAACCCGAAGGCATAGACGCCGTCGTCGCTGTAGTAAGCTCCGTCGATCACGCCTTTCGAGATCAGTTCGAGGAATTGCGTGATCTGGGCCGGAATGACCGTTGCACCAAGCGCTTCGACCTTTTCGCTCGAAATGATGCCAGCGGCACGCAGTTGGAGCCCATCGAGGTCGTCAATCGAAGCGACCGGACGTTTGGCGTTGTAGATATGGTATGCGGGCAGCGTTGCGAGGCTGAGCAGATGCACACCGTGATAAGGGTCGGTCGCCGCAAAATACTCTTCGTATGTACGCCAGTATGCGACAGAGACGGCCTCAGGGTTCTCGCTGATACCCGGCATTTCGACGATGCCGTCGAGCGGGAACTGTCCGGGCGTGATGCTGGGCGAATGCAGGGTGATATCGGCAACCCCGGTTTCTGCCAGTTCGTACTGGCGTTCCATCCCGCCCAGAGACGAGTTGGTCAGTTCAACCGTAACGCGGCCTTCAGTCACTTCTTCGATCTGCTCGAAGTAGGGCAGCAGAACCCGGGTCATCAGGTGATGGGTCGGCGGCAGCCAGTTGTTGAAGCGCAGGTCAAGCGCTTGCGCGGATGTTGTGGACAGGCAGAGCGCAGCGACAGATGCTACGCCAAAGTTTCTGAAGAACGTCATGTTTCCTCCCTTAGGCTCATGGTAGTCTCAAGCAAACAAATGTTTGAAACCGGCGTTTGGTTGCGGTAGAGACGCAGACGAAACGAGGCTTGTCAAGAATGTTCTTGACGCGTCCCGCCAATGATCGGACTGGACGCGCGTTCAATGCGCGACGGGCCGGATGCACTAAAAAGGGAGGTTCCGGGTGAAGACTTGGTCAATAAATGCGGCCCAGATACTGAGTCTGATCTCAGTCGCGGCCATCTTGTTCATCGCCATCGCAACGCTGACGGATGTGATCGGACGATTGATCGGCGTGCCGCTCAAGGGCGCCTTCGAAATGGTTCAGATCTCCATGATCTTTGTCATCTTCGCAGCCCTGCCTTCGCTGACGCTTGCGCGCGAACATGTGTCGGTGGATCTCCTCACCTCATTCGTTCCCGCCTCGGTGCAGCGCATCCTGCTCACTCTCGTCGATCTGATCGGCACCGGAGTCTGCATATTCTACGCTGTTCGGCTTTGGGCGCGCGGGAACTACCTGGAGCGGATCGGCGAAGTGACGTCGAACCTGCAAGTCCCGTTGTTTCCTTTCGTGTTCTTCATGTCCGTCATGTGGGCGGCAACCGCCGTGGCCTTTGTGATGATGATCATCGATGACCTGCGTGGCCTGTCGACCCAAGAGGAGACGAACTGATGGAAATCGCGCTCTGGGGTATCCTCGCTCTCTTTGTTCTGCTGGCCATCGGTGTGCCCGTTGGATTCAGTATGGCCATCATCGGCTTTTTCGGTTTCGCCGCCGTCGTCGATTTCGGTCCAGCCGCTGCGCTGGCTGGTCAGATCGTCTATGACAACACCACGAACTTCAGTTTCTCGGTGCTGCCGCTGTTCATTCTGATGGGCACGTTGATCGCGCGATCACGGCTCTCGACCGACCTGTTCAATGCAGCGGCGGCGTTCCTCGGCCACTACCGGGGTGGGCTCGCCTATGCCACGGTGATGGCTGCGGGTGCCTTCAGCGCTGTCTGCGGGTCGAGCGCCGCCACGACCGCCACGATGGTGCGCGTCGGCTACCCGGCCATGCGCGAGCGCGGTTATGGGGACGAGGTCGCCACCGGGGCCGTCGCCGTCGGGGGCACGCTTGGTATTCTCATACCCCCCAGCACGGTGATGATCCTCTACGGTGTCCTGACCGAAACCAGCATCATCGACCTGTTCGCTGCCGGGTTCATCCCTGGTGCCATCGCCATCCTGTGCCATTTCGCGGCGATCTGGGTGATGGGGCGCCTGTTTCCCGGGGCGGCCATCTCAGGCGATTACATCCCTTGGCGTGAACGTCTGCCCGCCCTGATCAACGTCTGGGGGATCGTCGTGTTGTTCGTTGTGATGATGGGCGGGATCTATCTCGGCATCTTCACACCGACCGAAGGCGGCGCCGTCGGAGCGGCGGGCGCGCTCATCTTTGCGGTCTTCAAAGGCGGCCTCAAATTTCGCGAGTTCATCGGGATCGTGCAGGAGGCTGCCCGCACCACGGCGATGATGTTCGTTATCCTGTTCGGTGCAGTCTATCTGGGCACATTCCTAGAAGTCTCCGGCTTCACCTCGACGCTGGGCAGTTTTGTTGTCGACCTCAATCTCGGACCGACCGGAACGATGCTGGTGGTTTTCGCAATCTACCTCGTCCTTGGCTGCTTTATCGAAAGCTTTTCGATGATGTTCCTGACCGTGCCGCTGTTCTTCCCAATCGCATTGTCAATGGGGTTCGATCCGGTCTGGTTTGGCATTCTCGTTATTGTCGCCATCGAGATAAGCCTGATCACACCGCCAATTGGATTGAACGTGTTTATCATGCGGGGGCTCATCCCCGAGGTGCCGCTGAAGAAGATGTTCATCGGCGTGTCGCCCTTCGTGATCTCGTCGGTGGTCCTCCTGCTCTTGCTCACCTTCTTTCCAGTGCTGGTCACGTATCTGCCCAGCCTACTGTGATGATAACATGGTCCCGAGCGGCCTCGTGCCGCTCGGACCCCGATCCAATCTCATGTTTCCATCATTCGTTTGATTTGAGTGTTAGCTGCGCGCTAAGAGACAAATCAGTGGGTGGCAGTTGGCCGCTCGCCAACATCGGGAGTGCACACGCCTATGCATCGACGGGTCTCGCGGCAGATTGATTTCGAAAATGACACTGTCGTGCGAGTGGTCGCTGCGGCAAAGCAATTGTTTGCTGAGTTCGGCCATGAGAATGTCTCTCTGCGCCGACTGACTGAATGTGCCGATGTCAATGTGGCCGCCGTAAACTATCACTTCGGATCGAAGCAGGGATTGACCGAAGCTGTATTCGAACAGCTGGCCGAGGAAGCAACGACAATCCGCAAGACCAGATTGGCGGCCTGGGCGGCAATGGACATCGAGCCGCGCGAGAAACTAGAAGAACTGATTTCAATTTTTCTCGAACCATACCTCGGCGAAGGCCGCGATGTAGAAGGCCGTCTGTTGTCCCGGTTTTTTCTTCAACATCGTCTGAAACCGACCGATGGCACGAACCAGATTATCGAAACATTTCACAATCCAATTGCACTCGATTTCGTTCAGGCATTGTCCGAACTTCGCCCACGGCTGAACCGCGACGAGCTCATCTGGCGTTACATTTTCATGGTGAATACGGTCATCCTGACCTGCGCAGAAGATACATCGTTCAAACGGATCACAGTGCTTTCTGGCGGAGAGGTTACTAAGACCGGACGCTTCGAAAGGCGAACGGAACTGCTGAAGTTTCTCGTTAGCGCATTTTGGGATTGAGCTACTCTCGATCTCTTGGACAGGATCTGGCGTAGTTTAAGCAACTCGTTGCACCTGCTGACCGGATTGGTTGATATCATTTCTCTGCCAACCTGCCAGCGCCGGTGGCTTGCCGCCGAAGGCTGAGTGAGGACGCTGGTGGTTGTAGAAGGTCATCCATTTCCGGATGGCGGCTTTCGTCTCTGATGCGGTGTCGCGCATCAGCGCAGTTCTGAAGTTCGGGACGTTGAAGATACCGCGTCCTGCCCAAAGGCTGCCCGGCCCCCAATCCTGCAATCCACAGAATCGCGCGAGATCTAGCAATAATTAGATGTACTGGGAGAATTTTGGTCGGAGTGAGAGGATTCGAACCTCCGACCCCTGCCTCCCGAAGACAGTGCTCTTACATATCAATCGGTATCAACTCGTATCAGGTTGGATGGTAACACACGGAAAGTGTTGACTTTTATAGGGCTCGCCGGTCTCAGTCTGTATCAAGGGGTATCGCAATCCGTGCTGCCCATGTGCTGCCCGAGGGACCGTGATGCAAAAAGACAGAGTTCGACTGACAGACGCAAACGTCAGGGCTGCCGCCCTACCTGAAGGCAGGCAAGAATCGGTCATCTGGGACGCGGATGTCCGCGGTTTTGGGTTGAGGCTCCGCGGTGCCAGCAAATCCTACGTTGTCATGTACCGGCCGCTCGGGGCCGGCCGCAGCACGACAGCGAAAAGGTTGAAGATAGGAACCCCTGAGACGATCGGGAGCGTCAAAGAGGCTCGGAACCTCGCCCGCGCCGCGCTGGGCAAAGTCGCCGCCGGTGGCGACCCGGTCGATGAACGACGCGAGGAAAAGCGAAAAAGCGCGGTGACTGTTGCCGCGATGTTGGATCGGTACGACGCCCATCTGGAGCGCAGGCAGTACGTGACGCGAACTGACGTGCTGAGCCTTTTGAGGCGGCGCCTAGCGAGCGTGCAACGGCGCGACATTGCCGATCTGAAGGGGTGGGAGCTCGCCCAGATCATCGAGCGCCTAGATGCAGAGCCCGAGGGCAGCAAAGGCGCCACGCTTCGTTCTCGCCTGAACACCTTTCTGAACTGGTGCGCATTCGATGCGCGGGTGATCGATGCTAACCCGTTGGCGGGCTATCGTCGCAGACGGGACACGCGCGCAGAGCGGGTTGCGAGAGCTGGGCATGGCCGGGCGTTGTCGGATGCCGAGTTGGCCCATGTATGGCTCGCAGCGAAGCCTGACATGGCGTTTGGACGCCTCGTGCGGTTTCTGATTTTGACCGGGTGCCGGCGTAACGAAGGTGCGCGCCTCGAATGGAGTATGATCGACGACGAGTGGACACGCATCGATCTTCCCGCGACTTTCACGAAACAGGCGAGAGGCCACAGTGTTTTCGTGGGACCGGATCTGCGCAACTTGCTGGACCAGTGCGTACCCGACGCTAGGGGCCCCAATTGGGTGTTTCCCGCACCGCGGACCGGCGGGCCAATGAGTGGGTGGTCGAAGATCATGGACCGCAACAACCTGCGCGGCCGCGCAAACCCGACTAAAGCTGCACCGGGTTTCGTGGCAATGAGCGGCGTAGATTTTTCTCTCCATGATCTAAGGCGCACCTTCCGAACCGGTCTTTCGCGTCTCGGCGTCGACCGTGAGATCGCGGAACTGGCGCTTGGACACGCCCGCGAGGATCTTGAGGCCCGGTACAACAGAGACGGCTGCGAGGCGGCTTTGAAGGACGCGTTTGACCGTTGGGGAAAGCATGTTCAGGCCGCTGTTCAGCAGTTCGAAGATAAAGCTTTTGGCTGATCTTGCATCTTGATTTCGTTCAAACGTATGTCATCAAGGCATACATATATACGTTTAAAAACAATAAGTTATATGGATTCTTGCGTTGACATTGGAATGCGCTGACTAGTACGGTCAAGGGCAATCACGCACGTTCAAATGCTTCGGTTCCTTGTTTCCATCGCCTACCTGCCTCCATGAAAGAAGTCTTTCGAATGTGCCTCAGCGACATGTCTAGGAGGCGATATGACTCAAACTGGAAACATCCCCGACATTGATCGGCTGCCGCCGTCGGCCTTGCTGACCTACGACCAGTTGGCCGCCGCGACCGGGTTCTCGACGTCAACAGTCAAACGTTGGGCCGGCGCAGGGCGCGGGCCGCGCATGACCCGCGTAGAAGGTCTGCCCAGGTTCAAAGTCGGCGACGTCCGGGCTTGGCTGGAGACCGAGAATGCGTGAACCGGCGCACCTCGCTCCGCGTCCGTTCGCGAGCCCATACAATGCGCCGAAAGGCTCACGGCTCGAGAAATTTCTTCATGAGTGCGATCTAGGCATCTTTGAGGCCTACGACACCACGCTGTATGAGACGACGCTGACGGAAGATTTCCGAGACTACTTCTTGAAGAGGCTCCACCGAGAAGGCCTAGCCTTCGACCTTCTTGATCCATCGCACTCGGCGTATTTTGAAATGCTCCTGCAGGCCGAACGAAGCTTTACAAAGCACTGGTTGGAAGTTCACGGCCGCGGCCCATCTGGAAACCCCGGCCCCGACTACCTCATGGCCTTAATTGCGCTCGCGGCCTTTATATGCCGGTTGGGTGAAGGTGTGAGTATGACCGCTGCGTTTCGGGCAGCGGCCGAGGATCTTGGGCCAGGCGTGAGGGCGGATCATGTAAAGCGCGCCGCATTGGCCGCCCTCCGCGAAGGCTGCAAAGCCCAGCGAGCGGATGGATTACGTGATCCCAAATGGGCTCGACTGGTCGGACATGCGCACAACCTCGCCGAAGAGATCACGCTAAAATCCTGGCACCAATTTCAGCGCGCATCAGGACGCTTACTGTCGCACGCTGACGGCTTTTAGCGTCGAACGGTTCGTCGAACACTCACCCCGAAACGCAAGGAAAGGAGGACCAGATGGCGCTGATGAAGCCGTTGGATTGGAGGTCATGCGAGTATGTCAGCATGGCGAATGCGTCGCGGATTGCGGGGCGGTCACCGGGCTGGGCGCAAGAACTCGTCACCTTCGGAGCGCTCAAAGCTTTTCGCCTGCCAAGTGGCGGGCCCCCTGTGGTCACTGTCGAGAGCCTAGCGGCATTTCTCGACGGCGCGGAACCGGTTCCCGTTCTGAAACGCGCATCTGGCGAGCGGCCGCATTTGAAGGTCGTAACTTAGAAACGAGAATGGCCGGCGCTCGTGGGGAGCAACCGGCCAGAAAGTATGCAAATGAACCATACATCACACATACCCTTCGAGCAAGAGTATGCGGCTCCAACCACCGCTCCAGATGCCCGATCTGACTTCACGCCGGGGCAAATCGGTGCTGCGTATCTGAAACAGCTGGACCAGGATGGCGTGCATCAACTCGTGGCAATTGACCCGTCGCGGGGCGCCTTGAAAGGGAAGACTTTTCAGGTTGGCGAGTTCGATGCGGTCGCTGCTTGGGTGGATAGTCTTGCGGGGGCTTGGAACCTCTACTTCACCCTGAATGAAGTTCGGTCAAGCTTCGCCGGCACCAAGCCGACGAAAGAAGATATCGTGAAGATCCGCGGGATCGGCGTCGATGTTGATCCGCCAGCGGGTTCAGAGGCCGACGTTGAAGTCGCGCGCGCCGAAATCCGCGAAAGTTTGATGCGCTTCGGAAGCCCGCGCTTCACGTCGATCTGGGATACGGGAGGCGGCTACCAAGCGGTCCTGCTAGTGGACCAGAAAATCGATGCAACATCAGACACTGTAGGCTGGGCCGAAGAACATGGCCGCGGGCTGGCGCATCTCCTTGGCGGAGACAGCACCCAAAACATAGAGCGGCTTTATCGGCTGCCCGGTCCTGACAATGTCCCCACCCCTGCGAAAGCCGCAAACGGACGAGTTCGGCGCGCTGCAAACGTCGTGCGGTGGGATGGCGATAGAGTTGCACCGGCAACGATCTCCCAAGCAATCGTGCCATTGCATACGCCGGTTGGCAGCGAAGAGCGGGACGATGAAATCTCCGAGGTGCAGCGCGATCTGGCGACCAGCGGCTACGAATGCTGCTCGAACTACGCCGAGCTGCCTGAGGAACTTCGAAGCCGGTTCGATGCCGACCTCGAAAAGAACGCTGGGCTCCGCAGGCTCTGGCGTGAGGGTCACCTGAAAAGCGCTGACAAAACAGGGTCGGCATATCGCTTTTCGCTGGCTGGATGGCTGAAACGAGTTGGCGGCTATTCTGCCGACGATTTTGCGAGCTTGGCAAACGTTTGGGATAATGCGGTCCAGCTCGGCGACGATCGCGACGCGAAGCTCACCCCGAGAGCCCTGGCACGTGATTGGGTCAGGAGTGGCAGGGACACTTCATCTGGAGCCGACCTGCGGCCGGAGGATCACTTCGCGCCGATCGCGGAAGCCGAAACTACATCGACGAGCAAGAACTCTACGCGCGAGCCCAAGCGCGTGATCAAAACGCTGACTTTTGACGAGGCCGTGGCGGGAGCTCTGACTCAGAACTCGCTGCCGCTTGTTCGCGGATTGATCGACCAGGAAGCGATGTCAGTAGTCTATGGCCCGAGCAACGTCGGGAAGACCTTCGTCGTCGTGGATATGGCATTTCACATCGCCTGCGGCGTTCCTTGGGCAGGGCACTCAACGACGAAGAGCAAGGTACTCTACATCGCTGCGGAAGGTGGCAAAGGCATTTTGCGGCGCCTCGCAGCTTTAAAGCAGCGCTATCCCGATCTCAGCGGTGAAAACTTCCACCTGATGCCGGCAAGCGTGGATCTCCGATCTGAAAAGGGGGATACGCAAGCAGTTATCGACACTGTCGAACATCTCGGCGGAGGTTTCGGCCTCGTGGTAGTGGACACGCTTTCTCGCGTCCTAAACGGCGGAGACGAAAACGGGCCGGTGGACATGGGTGCATTTAATATGCGGATGGACTCAATCCGGCGTGCCACCGGCGCGCATGTGCTCGTCGTCCACCATGCCGGGAAGGACATTGCGAAGGGGGCGAGGGGGCATACCAGCCTTCGCGCAGCGACGGACACTGAGATCGAACTCCGAGAAGGGGTGTTCGAGGTTACAAAGCAGCGCGATCTCGAACGCGGGCCGGGTCTCGAATTCAAGATCATCGGGACCATCATTGGAATCGACGTGGAGGGCGAACCCGTCAGATCCGCGACAGTTTCAGTTAGGAAACCGAGCAAGGCGAAGCGCAAAAAACCCACCCCGGCCGAAGAAAACGTCCTTGATGCACTGCGGCACTGTGAGGCGCAGCAACAGGATGAGGATGGCTTAGGCATCCGCACTTCCGATGTGGCCAGGCGGGCAAGCAAGAGCGGTAGGAAAATATCACCTGAGGGTGCCAGAAAAAGCCTGGAGCGCCTCCGACTCAAGGGATTGGTTGACAACCTTGGTGCGGGAAAATGGGCGATCCGGACAGAATGTCACGGACTGTCCGCCTTGGACGATACAAGCGCCCAATCGGACTTCGTACAACCATCTGGACAACAAGTGGACAAGAGTGCGGGGGTCAATACTTTCGGATGATTTCAATAGGTTACGAAAATCCGGACAAACCGGACAATCCGGACAAAACCAACTGGTTCCCGGCCGGACAGCCGGACACCCCCGATATAGGGTGTCCGGCGTACTCCGAACCCGGTCATGCAGCATGCGCATCCTCGCAGGCATACCTCATAGGGCCGTTCTGGTTTGGTGGCGCATATGGGTAAGGGGAAGCAGGGCGGCATGCGCCCGTATCATTACACCCAAGAGTTCCGAGACATCGCGAACGCTGCCCTTGAGCGTTTCAACGCCCGACGGCCGCACCTTCCGAAATGCGGCGCATCCCGCAAATCCGATGGCGGCGCGTGCCAAAATTTGCCCCTGGGAAATGGTCGATGTCGCCTGCACGGGGGCAAGACACCGTCCGGCGATAACTGGCACCGTCCGCAGTGGCCGGACGGGTCTAGCCCTGAAGCATCGCGTAAGCTGAACGCGAAACTTGAGCGTCTACAAAAGGAGGCGCGCGAGCGTGCCTTCCGGTTGTCTGAGATGTCCGATGAAGAGCGTGAACGACACGAGCAATGGCATCGTGCCCGCCCCTTGGGAACCGCTGCGCAGCGGGCCGCCAAAAGGCTGGATAGGGAGCGGGCATCCGAAGTTGAGAACGCCTTGCTCGAAAAACCTTCGACAAGTCTTGCCGACGATCCTGAGTATCAAAGCCTGGTCGGCGAAATCGCTGATCTGAAAAGGCTGCTGGCGCGGCTCGAAACGAACACAACGGACCAAGCCCAGAAAGATGTAGAGGTGTTCGGATGAACGCGAATGAAGCTCACGCGCGAAAACAGGCCCTCTTGGTTCGGATTCAGACCGAAGGCGCCGAAGCGGCTTATACGGCGGCACTTGAAGTTTGTCGCAATCCGAAAGCGCCGGCGCCCGCTCGCGCTACCTGTGCGACGACCATCCTGCGTGCGGGCGGGTATTTGAATGCGAAAGAAGGCGAAGGCCTCGGGAAAGAGCCGCACCAGATGACCTCGGCAGAGCTCAACGAACGTGTGCAAGAACTCCGAGCACAGCGCTCGGCCCTCACGGATGAAGAGGACATTTTCGGATGAATGTTTGCAATACCGGTCTGCTGTGCGTGCCAGAAACGGCCATCCAGGCGGACCTTTCGCGCGAAAGCGCAATTCAGGAAGGGGATTTTCCCAATGGTTGAAGCTGAAATGCATGATGGGCGAATTCTCGAATTCCCCGATGGAACCGATCCGCAAGTCATCCAGAACACCGTGCGTCGTCTTCTTGCGGAGGACCGGGCGCAGGAAGCCGAAACGCAAAGCGATCCGTGGTCCGATTTTCCGGTCGTCGAGCCCGCAAACCCCTGGGACGAATTCCCCGCGGTCGGAGGAACCCAAACGGGTGTCAGGCCCGTAGAAAACTCTCAGGACCCTTACGGCGTGGCGGCGCCGCCCCGCGTGGAAATCCAAGAAGCCCCGGCATTGGCGCCTCAGAGTGTGCCTGATGACAGTTTCACTTTGGAAGGGATCTTGGCGGCTGGAACTGAGGGCCTCACAAAAGGCGCCGCCATGCTGCTGGGCGCACCTTTCGATGCGTTGAACAATCTGCCCAGGCTTGCGAATGCGATACCCGGTGTTGAAGGCGTTGGGCGGATCCTGCCCAACCACCCTGGCGGTATGAAATCGTTTGAAGAAGCGCTGAGAACTGTGGGCGGTGTCGTGAACACACCCATTGCAGCCGTATCGGACGCCGTGACAGGCCGTGACGACAGTTCTGGCTTTGAAGAGGGTCCGCTAGGTCTCCCGATGGTCCCGGAATACGAGCCCCGCAATGCGGCCGAACGTTTCGCGGAGCGCATCGGTATCGAACTGGGAGCGACGGCCATCCCTGTCGGAGGCGCCGCCATTGGGACCGCAGGCCGCACAGTGGCCGAGATCAATCAACTCGCCGCGTCCGGTGCAACCGGTCAGCGGCTCGCTGCGCAGTTCGTCCAGCCGCTCGTCGTGAACCCGCAAGGCGCGCTCCTGCGCGAAGGGGCCTATGCCGTGGCGGCCGGCACTGGTGCGCAGGCGGCCAATGAGATTTTCGGCGAGAGCCCGATGGCCGATATGGTCGGCTCCGTCGTGGGGGTGGGCGGCCTGGCGGCGGGCACCGGCCTGAGCCAAGCGCTGTGGAATCTCGGCGCCGCGTCAACCGGTTCGCCCAAGTTCCGCGGCGGGGTTGTCGACGAGGCAGTCGCAGACCGCGTCATGAACAGCTCGCAGCGCCTCGCAACCGAAGCTGCTGACAATCCGACCCGGCCCGTCGACACAGCCGGGCTCGTTGCGGATCTCCGCAGCCCCGCGCTGATTGAGGACGTCGTGCCGGGCTACCGGGCCAACATCGCCGACCGCGTGAACGATCCGGGTCTCTCGACGCTGACCTACAACGTCGACGCCGTCAGCCCCGGCGCGGCCAACGCGCGGCGCGTGGCGAACGACACGGCTGTCGGCTCGGTCATGGCGAGCGCGACGCCCGACGGCATGCCCAATCGCTTCCACGGCGATCTCCAAACCAGTGTCGACCGGCAGATCGCCGAAGCGCTCGGTCTGGAGGACGTCGCACGGCAGGCGTACGAAGCCGCTGCACAGGACGTGACGCCCGCGATGCCCACAGCGGCCGCACGGGGCTCGTCGGTGCGCTCTGGCCTTGCTGACGCCTACGGCACGGCGCAGGACAACGTGCGGGGCCTGTACGACGATCTCGCGAGCGACAGCACGCTTGTCGACCCCCGGTCGCTAATCGAGCGTGCGACGGTCACGGACGCCAATCTCGCGCCGAACGACGCCACACGCTTCCGCCCGATGGAAGCCGACACGATCCAGGACATGAGCCGCGTGACCGGCGCGCCATACCGCGAGACCGGGCTGCTCAACGAATACGGCCGGCCGATCATGGCCGAGAACCCGCGCCCCGGCACGCCGCCCACCGGATCGACGGACGTGTCCGTCCCGGGATCGGTCGCGCCGGACGCGCCGCAGACGGTCCCGCTCTCCGACATCCTGTCGATCCGGTCGGGCCTCACCGACGACGTCCGCGCGAACCGCGCAGCGGGGCAGGCACAGGCCGCCCGCATCGGCAATCAGTACGTCGACGACATCGACGCTTATCTCGAAGAAGCCCTCATGCCGGACGTGCGCGCACGCTTCGATGACGCCCGCGCGGCCCGTCGTGACGTGGGCGACCGGTTCGAGCGTCCGGGCACGGCCAACGCCGAGGTGCTGCGGACCCGTCAGGGCGGCGAGTACGCGCTCGATGACAGTGCCGTGGCGGGTCGCTACGCGCAGCCGGATAGCGGCAAGATTTCCGACCTGAAAGCGCTCCTGCGCGAAGCGGGCGACGACGTGCGGGTGCGCGACGGCCTCGCAGACACCGTTCTGGCCGATGTGCAGCAACGCGGTCTGATCGACAAGCCGGAACGCCTGCGCACCTACCTGGGCGAGCGCAACGTCCTGTTGAGCGAGTTTCCCGAACTTCGCACTAAGCTGGAGGCGGCGGGCGCGGCGCGCGCCGATCTGGACTCGGCCTCTCGCGCCGCCCAGGACACGCAGAAACGCCTTACGACACCAAGCCAATCGCCCGAGGCGGCCTATCTCCAATACAGCCCGGAGCGTGTTTCGGATTCGGTGCGCTCCGTCGTCAACGCGCGAGATCCGCGCGCAGCCGCCCGCCAGCTCGTCGAGAGTGCCGGAACGCCCGAAGCGGCGGTCGATCTGCGGCGCGCTTTCTGGGACGAAGTGTCGGGCCGCGGTGAACTGTCCGCACCCAACTCGGCCGGCGCGCAGCGCTGGAGCGGCCGCAAGCTGCGCGATGTGCTGAACGACCCGAAATACACGGCCGTTGCCGAGGAACTGTGGGCCGACGATCCCGAGGATCTGGCAAACATCCGGCAGGTCTTCGAGGCGCTGGCCGGTGCCGAGGGCAGCACGCGCGCCAAAGCCCCAAACACGTCGGGCACGGCACAAGCCGTCACGGGTGGCTACGACCCGTCGCTGACGATGGGCTCCGTGGCTTCGCGAGCCCGTTCGGTGAACCGCGGCCAGCTCTCGCCGACCATCGCGGCAATCGACCTGCTTGGCACGTGGCTGCGTCGCCGCACGGCGCAGGTCCAGTCCCGCGCGATCGACCAGATCACGGCCGAGGTCGTCAATAACCCGGGCATGGCCGCCGATCTGCTGGAGCGCTACAACCCGGCCACTGCTGGCGCCTACCGCCGCATGATGACGCAGAAGTACGGCGCGCGAGCCACGACGCTGCTCAACTTCCTCGACGACGCGGCGAACGACATGGAGCAGGGCGGCGAGACTGGCGATCAGCTTTCCGCAATGCTGCAAGAAGGCGTGTCGGCTGCGTCCGGGCCTGCACAGTCTGCGGCTCGGTTCACCGGAGAGGGGCTGCAAGCGCTAACCGACCGGGCCAACGATGCGCTGACCGCCGACCCGTACTCGTCGTACAACAGCGTGCAAGAAGAGCGGTATGGCCGCGATCGCCGGGTTCCTGGCGCGGGTCTGTGGTACGCGCTGGAGAACGCAATCCGCGGACAAGGGCCGACGAACCCGGCCGACGTCGCTCGCGAGCGGGACGTGTGGCGAGAACGCCGCGAGCGCACGTCCCGTGCGCAAGACCAAAGAGGGCCGCAGCAGTAATGGACGCTCTGGCCTCTCTGTTCATGCCCGCAGGGCTGCGACCCTACGACTGGGCGCAAGACACCCCGCGTGACGTTGGGTTGGGCGGCCTGTCTACCGAATACCTCGCGACCAACAACGCCCCAAATGGCGGGTTCTGGAACGTCCCGCAAGTGTGGTGGACCAGCGGGGGCCCGGTGGTCGTCTCGCCCGAGCAGGCCCAAGGTTTCGCGCAGGATTACGAGGCTGCCACGCTAAAGAGATTCCCGCGGTTCGAGACGCCGGGCGCGGGGGCTTTCGCAGCCATGAACCGAAGCGCGATGGGTGGCGCGAAATCGTGGGATCAAGACCTACAAGATAAGTATGGACGAATTCCGGCCTGAAATCTGCTTCGGAACCGGTTTGCGCTGTGACGGGTCGCTTGAGAACCCGCCGAGACGCCCCTGATCATTAAGTCTGTCCACGACTCGCATTCTGCCGCTTGCTCAACTGCAGGAGAATCCCGGCGCATGATCAAATACGTCATCGCTGGTCCTGGCCATGCCGCAGGTCAAGCGGCGAGCCAGAAGATCGAAGCCTCAGATATCCTGTGCTGTTCGTGTTGCCTAGGCAGAGGAGAAGACCAAATTTAGATGTCAGCATGACAACCAGTGATTATTGACAATGTCAGAAAATTTCGGGTATGCAGCTGACAGGGAGTTCGCCATGAGTGATGGACCGCATAGAAGCTTGCCTTTGAAGCCGCACTGGAGAGCCGTTGCAGAACGGGCGGCCAAAGACGCCTGGTCAGCGGAAGATGTGGCCGAAGCTCTGTCCCGAGCCGCCGCGATTGACTTCCGGGAGGTGCCGGTTGGCGCGCTTAGACGAATTCTCGATGCGGGCCCAATAGCCTCTCTGTTTTCAACTGATCCGCATGTGACTATTGCCGAGATTGACGGCGCACGGGCGGGCTGCCGGGGCTCTGCGATCGCGAATGCCGCTATCGACGGCGCAATACAGGCCGTACAGCGAGGGGAAACTGGTCAAGCCGCCTACACGCGCGCAGTAGAGTACGCTCTGCATCGCGACGTCAGCAATCACAGCCGTAGTATTGAGGAACACTACCAACGCGAGGCTGGCGATCGAAGTGCGCGCCACATGCGTGATCGCCTAGCGGAGGCTAGGAGTCGCTGCGACTTCGCCGAAAAGGCGAGACTTTACGCCCAGACGGAAATCAAGATGCCGAGAGCAACGGCTCTCGAACGAAAGACCGGGCTCGATGACGGCCCGGCGATACCGCAATGAACGAGATCGTGCCGAAGAATGTCGCGGAGGTCTCCATCGACCTTCTGGAGTCGGGCTCTGTTCCGCGCGCAGGACGTCGTGGCTTCCCCATTGACGCCATCGGTCTCTCGACGGAAGCGTTAGAGACTTACACCTTCGCTGATTGGGAGCCGGTGATCTACGACGCTATGATCGTGGCCGCCGCCGTCGAATACGCCGACCGAACCCTAAGTCGCCCGACCAGAGGATGGCAAAGGAGGTTCGAAATCGGTATCCCAGTTCACGATCCGGTTCGCTGGGATGCATCGGAAACGAAGGCTGCTTTGACCGACGCTGTCGGCTTTCTGACCGGCGACGATTGGGACTTCGAGTTCTTGCCCCGACGCAAGACGTTTTCTCCCCCACGCCGAGCTCAATTGAGCCTCTCTCCCGATACGCAGACTGTCATAGCCTATAGCGACGGAATGGATTCAAGAGCCGTTGCCGGACTTCTCGGAGAAGAACTCGGCCACAAGCTAGTGAAAATCCGTCTTGGGACCAGCACGCCTCGCCGACGGCGGGGACGGGCGCAACCTATCCCATTTGCAGGTGTGCCATACGAGCTCTCCATCGACGGACCAAACAGAGAATCGACTGCGAGGAACCGCGGCTTCAAGTTTGCTTCGATTGCCGGCATTGCGGCCTATCTAGCGCGCGCCAGCGAAATCGCGATCCCAGAAAGCGGGCAAGGCGCGATCGGTCCCGCGCTAGTTGGGGTCGCTCACGCATACCCCGACTATCGGAATCATCCCCTATTCGCGCGTAAGATGGAGCGCTATTTTAAAGCGCTGTTTGGATTGGATATCCATTTTCGCTTTCCGCGTCTTTGGTACACCAAAGGACAAACTCTCAGTGCCTATGTGACTGCGGTGAAAGAAGCCCAATGGGCGGATACGCGCTCTTGCTGGCGCGGTAGCCGATGGGTGTCTATCGATCGAGTGCGCCGTCAATGTGGTGTCTGTGCTGCTTGCATGTTGCGACGCATGAGCGTACACGCGGCCGGGCTCGAAGAAGCCCCTGACACCTATGCCGCGACGGATCTGACTGAACTCAGCTTGGGACGAGCCGTCGATCCGGCTTTCCGCCACGCGAACAAGGCTTTCTCAGAATACGCTCACGCTGGGTTTCTTCATTTGGACCACCTTGCCGATATGGCCGATTCCGCTGCTCACGTTGAGACGAGCGTACAAGCCGCTCAGCTCGCATGGGCGCTCAACATGCCGGTCGAGGAGGCCGTGCGCCGATTAGGCGCGTTGCTCGAACAACACAAAGCCGAATGGGAGGCATACATGGACAGCTTGGGGTCACGTTCTTTCCTCGCGCTCAGACGCCGCAGCTTAAGATGATGTTCACCGATGAAAAGCTCTCCGATCGTGATATCGGGGAACGGCTCCGTCTTGCACGTGACGTGGCCAAAATGACCCAAGCCGAAGCTTCCGAAGTCATCGGCGCCGCCCGTACCACTATCGTAGCGATAGAGAAAGGCCAGCGTCGGATCCGCCTCAACGAGCTGCAGAAACTCGCTGCTGCCTACGGAACTTCGGCGAATGCCATTCTGCGCCGAGAGGCCGTACAACTGGACTTGGTTCCTCAGTTCCGCAAGCTCTCCGAGAGTGAAGGCGAGGCTGTTGAAAACGCAAGTCGCCTACTCAACGATCTAGTCACTGCGGAAATGGAACTTGAAAATGCGCTCGGCATCCGTCGAGAACGGCGTTATCCGCAGGAACGGCCTATTCTGCCGGGTGACAACAGATCAGTTGTCGCTCAAGCTGAAGGCGACGCTCAAGACCTTCGGGATTGGCTTGGTATCGGTCCCGGTCCGATCGCAGATATCGTTTCTGTACTCGACCTTCAGCTTAATATTCGTGTCTATCTTTGCCCATTGAGCTCAAAGATATCTGGGCTTTTCGCCTACGATGATAGGGCCGGTGCATGCATGCTCTTGAACGCGATACACCCCCGTTCTCGATTGATAACGACCGCTGCGCACGAACTGGGGCATTTCATGTCGTCCCGTACCGAGCCGGAAGTGCTGACCGAGAACGCGTTAATCGTTTCCCGAGAGGAACGATATGCAAACAGTTTCGCCCGAGGCTTCTTGATGCCGGCGCGTGTCGTGCGCCAACGCTTTCAAGATATAACCTCTGGTCATTCGCATCTTACTCGGCGCCATATTGTTCTTCTAGCGTATGCCTTTGGTGTCGCTCGCGAAGCGATGGTGAGGCGTCTAGAGGAGCTTGGTCTCGCCCGCAAAGGCACTTGGGATTGGTTTCAAGCTAACGGCGGTATTACGGACGAACAGGCCCAACAAGTGCTTGGTTCTTTGCCGCCGAGCCATTTTGGTGCCGAGCTAATAGGAGCTCAAGTACCGCCTAGGCTCGCATTGTTGGCAGGTGAGGCTTGGAAGCGTGGCATATACAGTGAAGGCCAGCTCGTGCGCCTGCTGCACCTTGACAGATACAGCGTGCGCGAGTTGCTCGATAGCGCGGCGGCCGAAGAAGGCGAGGAAGATGACCTGGTCAAGATCCCTCGCTGATCCCGAGGCCGTTTTCGTCGCGGATACGAGCGTGTTTATTAATCTCAACGCTTCCGGCTACGCCGCGGAAATCCTTGGCGGGTTGAAATGCAATTTTGTAGTTCCAGCCAACGTCCGTCTCGAACTGGAAAATGGGCGCAAGAACGGACACAAAGATGCGGACGCGCTTGTGATGCTACAGCAAAGACGTCTAATCGAGGAGGCCGCGCTCGGAGAGGCAGGCGAACCCATTTACGGGAGCCTGATCGACGGATCGACCGCTCGGACACTAGATGACGGCGAAGCGGCGACTATCGGATGCGCCGTCGATCTTTCCGGTCTCGCGTTAATTGACGAGAGGAAGGCACTGAGTTTGTGCGCCGAGCTTTTCCCCGATCTCCCTGTTGTTAGTACCACTGAATTGCTGCTTGCCGACGATGTATTAAACCTACTCGGCGAGAACGGCCGGGCTGAAGCCATTGCAAACGCCTTGCTCCGGGCCAGAATGCGCGTTCCGAAACCGTTGGCGAGCCGCGTGCGTGCTCTGATCGGTGATGAGCGGGCCGCGGCCTGTCGAAGCCTGCCCAAACCGTAAGAAATGCGAATTGACTTCGTCCGGCGACCCGTTGGTTATTTGGGCTGTCATGCTTCGGGAAGACTGAATGCCCCCTTACGGAGAACCTCTTAATCGGCGTATGGCCACCAAGAGAGATGTTTGAGGATGCCTGCGTGGACTGTACTGCTACGTCAGGAAAGTCTGGGCACTCATCGGTAGTGTATCACACCGTCCCGCAGTGGGAGATGCTTTTATGATTGCCAGTTTCAAATGAGATTTGCGCAGTTTCTGGGCGGTAGAATTGGAGCTGTGCCGGGGGCCGAAGGTACGTGCCCATGTTGCGGTGCGTCACTAATTGCGCGCTGCGGGGCGTTAAATGTTTGGCACTGGGCGCACAAAGGAAGGCGAAACTGCGATCCTTGGTGGGAGCCCGAGACCGAATGGCACAGAGCCTGGAAATCCGAGTTTCCAGACGACTGGACCGAGGTGCTAGAAATTTCCGACGACGGCGAAAGACACATCGCGGACGTTAAGACGCCCTACGGCGTCGTGATCGAGTTCCAGCATTCTGGCATCCAAGACACAGAACGTAGGGCGCGCGAGCGGTTCTATGGCGATATGATCTGGGTAGTCGACGGAAAGCGCTTGAAGCGGGATCACGCGACCTTCCTCGATGGTATGGGATTGAATAAACGCAAGGTCGACGGGATTGATCACTACGTTTTCAGCGGTGCCGCGCGTCAGATAACGAAGCGATGGGCCAGCAGCAAGAAACTCGTCGTCCTAGACTTCGGAGAGGATGAGATGTGGTGTATCTCGCCGCACAAGGTCAATTGGCAGTTCTTCGCGAAGACAATCAGCAAGCGAGAGTTTGTGGACGCCTACAGCGTCGGGCGCATTCCTCACGTCGCACACTTCCTGATGTCGCCCAAGGCATGAAGCTCGCACGGATGAGTGGAACGGAGTGCATAGCCACAAGCCGATGTAGATTGGTTTTGTGGTCAGCGACCCGAACACTACATAGCCCAGCGTTTCAGCGCCTCGTCACACGAGAGCGGGTCGGCGCGGATTCGCAGAACCGATTGCCTGCTGATGCCGACCGTCTTGGCGATTTCAGACGCACCAGCGCCTAGATCAATCATGGACTGCACCTGGTTGAACTGGTCGCGGGTGTAGCTCGGCTTTCTCCCCCGGAACTTCGTACCGTCGGTGTCCAGTGCCTTGGCGTGCGCGATTCCCGCTCTACGTGCCTCTGCGGTTGCCTCGGCCTGAGCTTGGGACAGCGCAGCCATGAACCCAATGAGAGCGTCCCGTACGGCCCTTTGCATGGGGTCTGTTGTCGAGCCGTCGAATACCATCCCATTAATGATGGTGCGCACGACAACGCCGCGCCGCATGAAATCACGGATGGTGTCGCTCACGTCCTCATAGTCGCGTCCGAGCCGATCGACCCAGCGTACGAGAAGGGTGTCGCCCGCGCGTAGCATATCAAACAGCCGGCGTCCCTGTGGGCGCTCGGCAAGCTTGGTCGTGACGCCGGACACGCCTTCGTCCGTTACGACCTCATCGACGTCGTATCCGGCTTCCTGCGCCTGTGTCAGCTGATGTGCGGCGGTCTGGTCTTTGGTGGACACCCGCGCATATAGAACCGTCGTCATGGCGGCGCCCTCAAACCGTCGGGGTCGGGGCCGGGCCCCATTGCGCCCCAACAGCCGCGGAGGCGCGCGCCCGCAACGCCGGATTGTCGGAGTGCATGGCCATGATCTCCAGATCATCGGCCGCCTCCCACATCGCTTTGTTGTCGCCAGCGCGCTGAGCCGCGCTAAGGGCGGACGAAAGCTTGAAGAAGTGGCTGATCTCGTGTGCGTCGGTCATCGTGAGTTCCTTTTCTTGTTCGTAAGGGTCATGACCATATAAAAAGTGTCCGTAAACTATAAGTCAAGGCTAACGGACATTTTTTAAGAAGAAAAGTCGGCGATCTTTAGGGTATACCCTTACGGACAACACCTGCCTCATTCGCCCTTCCGCGATCCAGCACCCGCCCCCTGGGTACAGTCCAAACGCAACGGCCGGGGCAGCGTCCCACGCCCAGACGAATTTTCGCAGCATCCGAACTTTTTTAGCGGCGCTTGCACTTCGGTCGAATGGAAGCCGCCTGTCTAAACAGAGACGACAGAAGCGAAATAGCCACCGATTCAGTGTCGAAAAGCCTGGGGCTTGCGACGCCGCGGGGTGCTCAAAGACAAGCTGTCGACATCGGACCGGCTGGGTTCATCGCCCAGCGCTTATGGTAAAAAATATGACCCTTTAGGCGGCGGTGTGATCCCGCAGAATCCGGACGACATTGTCTGGAGCAGAAGGGTGCGAAATGAACGCCACCGAAACTAAAGATCGGAGCGAGGCCAACTATTGGGCGGAATTCGTAGCGGATGAGTTCGAGCGCGCCGCCCGAGGTCCTGATATGGCTTACCATCTATCGACAGCAATCGACGTGCTCAAAAGGCATGCCGTGCGCGAGGCGCCCGCGATCGCCTCTCAGGCGATGTGCCAGATTATGAAAGGGATCTCCGCTTCAAGGCCGGTCGCGATCATGCTGCTCTCGGGTGATACCGAACGGTTCTTGGCTACTCACGCGATCCGAGAAACAGCGGAGCTTGCCCTATTCTGGGGAGCGCACCCAAGAGAACGGCACCGTTGGAACCGGTCCAGAATCCATGAGATGAAGCAGCACGCACGCTGGCTGCAAAACGCCTTCCACAACATTTCCATTGTCGAGGAGCTCACCGGGACGACGCGGTACATACCATAGCGAGATGGATCGGCCTGAGATCCAGGCGTTGCGCAGCCCATGCGGCCGTCAAAGGTCACGATTGGAGCAAGCTGGAAATCAACTCTTCGGTGACGAATGAACTCTCCGGTTTGCGGTCACTATGCCATTCGAGCTGCTGGCGCCTAGCAAGCAATTTTGCTGAGCGCGCCCTGATAGACGGGAACAAGTCCTGAACGAAAGCGTCGACCGTGGCAGACGGCGGGCTCGTGTCGAACATCCCGATGTCCTGGAGCGTGGTCGCAGCTTCCCTAAAGGCCCGGAAATCGGCTCCAGACGTGCCTATTCGGGCCAAGAGCAGCGCATTTGCATACCGCGAAAGGGGGTCCAAGGATTGATTGGTGACGAACGTCAGCACAATACCTGCCCACTCTGGCTCCTGCGACCACTCGCGGGGATTTGGGAGATAGAACGAGATCGCCAGAAAAACCAATAGATCCACAGGCGTATCGTCCAATGCGGCATCCATAACTTCTAGACGAAACTTGCAACATTCATCGAGCGTCACGGACGGGTTCGCGTGACCTCCCAAAGGACTGGTCGAGCGCTCTGCAACGGAGAGACCCGCATGGTACAGGGCCCGTATTGGTAAAGTCTTGTCCTGCCAAACAGTCGCGAAGAAGCTCAGGTTGTCCTTGCTCAAATAGAGCGCATCCGAGTCCGTCAAAACGTCATCCGGGATCGGGTCAAACTCCGCACGTGACATCCTTGGGCTCTGGTCCTTCTGTTTGCGCCGGAAATCCCTTTGAAACTCGACGTCGGCGGATGGCCTCCAAGGCATGATGCTTCCCCTTTGATAATGCGGCTGACGAATACAATGCCATCTTACACCATCGGACGCGGATTCTGGCAAAGTGGCGAGTCGAATCAGCGTGTCGGGCTGTTTTTGGTTGGCCACAAGTTTGGCCAATGTCTTCCACATCGACGGAAGGAGAACCGTGCTGCCCACGTGCTGCCCACGCTTGAGTACGACAACAAGCGTGCACGCTAGCTTGCTCTTTAAGTATCTGATTTTTTGGGAGAATTTTGGTCGGAGTGAGAGGATTCGAACCTCCGACCCCTGCCTCCCGAAGACAGTGCTCTACCAGGCTGAGCTACACTCCGACCGTGGCGGGCGGAATAGCCCACGTACCCACGGTTGGCAAGGGTTATTCTGCGGGTTCTTTGACCATGCCACGACGCAGCATCGGCGAGATCCGAAAGCTTGCCGCCGTTGCCCCGCGCGACCGGGTTCTGAGCACCGGGGTCTGCGATTTCGATCCCAGCCGGGCTTCGCGGAAGACGATGTAAAGACCGGACAAAATGATGATTCCGGCCCCGATCACCGTGGGTCGGTCGACCGTTTCTCCGAAGATGAAAAAGCCAAAGATGCTGGCCCAGATGATCTGCGAATACTGCATCGGCGCGACGATCGCCGCGTCCCCGTTCTTGTAGGCCGAGATCAGCACCAGCCCGGCCACGAATCCCAGCGCCGAGATCACGCCGAAGCCGCCCAGATGCTCCACCGGCATCGGCTTGTAGACGAACGCCAGCAGCACCCCCATCAGGAAAAAGTTCGCGGCCATCGGATACAGCATCAGCACCACGGGCCGTTCGTCGCGCCCGATCTTGCGCACGATCACCGAGGCCAGCGCATTGCACACCGCCGAGGTGATCCCGGCCAGATGGCCCAGCGTCAACTCGGTCGCGCCGGGTTGCAGCACCACCAGCACGCCGATCAGCCCGACGACGACCGCACCCATCCGGTGCAGCCCGACCTTTTCGCCCAGCATCGGGATCGACAGGATCGTGATGAGCAGGGGCGAGGCGAAGAGCAGCACATAGGTCTGCGCCAGCGGCAGCACCGAAAACGCATAGAACGCCGAGAACCCCGCCACGGACGCGAACAGCGTGCGCGTGAGTGTCCACCACGGATGCACCGGCCTCAGGTTCCCGCTGGTCGGGTCACGCATCAGCATGAACGTGACCAGCGGAAACGAGAACAGGGTCGAGAAAAAGATCAGCTGGAACGGGGAATAGGTCCCGCCCAGAAACTTGATGATGACGTCATGGGTCGCATAGATTCCGAACGCCACGAGGGCGTAGAGCGGGCCAGCAAGGTTCATGGGATGCTCCGTCGTTGGTGTCATCCCAACCCAGAATTCCGATCCAATGCAAGAGAGCGGCTCAGGGTTTTGCGTGTGGGGCGGAGGCCAGCCGAAGAAATGTGCGATCCTCCCGCCGAATGAACTTTCTCTGCATGGCAAAGTCGTAATTCTCGCGTCCCAGCGGATCGGCGGCCAGTTTCGCGCGGTAGTCCTCATAGGCGGCGAGCGAGGGCAGGGAATAGACGCCATAGGCCAGCGTGGACGAGCCCTCGTGCGGGGCGAAATAGCCGATCAGATCGGCACCGCAGCGCGGGATCGCCTGACCCCAGTTGCGGGCATAGGTCTCGAAATCCGCGCGTTGCGTCGGCTCGATCTCATATCGGATGAAACAGGTAATCATGGTCGGGTCTCCTTTCCCCGCCCTTCTGCCACAGCGCCGCGCAGCGATGTTTCGGCCGGGACCGAAGCGTCGCGGCTTGTCCGAACCACGCCGCGCGTCCACTGTCGGCGGTATGAAGGAAGGCCCCGACATAACCCGCATCGGCGCGATGATCGGCGATCCCGCCCGCGCCAACATGCTGACCGCGCTGCTTGCAGGCCGCGCGCTCACCGCGGGCGAGCTTGCGCGCGAGGCGGGCGTGGGCGCGGCGGCGGCCAGCGAACACCTGCGCAAGCTCGAAGCGGCCGCTCTGATCGCGCGGGTCAAACAGGGGCGTCACCACTATTTCCGCCTCGCAGGCGACGAGGTCGCGCATATGTTGGAGGCCGTCGCGGGCCTTGCCGCCCAGCACGGCCATCTGCGCAGCCGTCCCGGCCCCCGCGATCCCGATCTCAGGCAGGCGCGCATCTGCTACGACCATCTCGCGGGCACGGCGGGGGTACGGCTCTATGACAGTCTCGCAGGGCAGGGCGGGCTGGTCCTGACGCCTGACCGGATCGACCTCACCGACGCGGGGCGGGCACGCATCATGGCGCTCGGCATCGACCTCGCGGCGTTGGAGGCGAAGCGCCGTCCGCTCTGCCGCACCTGCCTCGACTGGTCGGAACGCCGCACGCATCTGGCAGGCAGTCTTGGGGCCGCGCTCTTCGACCGGATCATTGCCCTGAAATGGGCGAACCGCGCACCCGAGGGGCGCGCGGTTCTGTTTTCGTCAGCGGGCGAGCAAGCCTTTCAGGATGCTTTCCCTTTATTTACAGTGGATTAACGCTGCGAACGTCTTTCCCGCGGTAAAGGTCGGGCTTCAGAGGCTCGCCTCAAGTGCTTCGAGGATCGCGTCGCCCATCTCGGTCGTGGTGACCGGGGTGACACCCTCTTCGCCCAAAAGATCTGCGGTGCGTTTTCCGTCAGCCAGCACTTTTTCGATTGCGGCTTCAAGGCGGTCGGCCTCTTCACCCAGATCGAAGGAATAGCGCAGCGCCATCGAGAACGACAGGATACAGGCGATCGGGTTCGCCTTGCCCTGACCCGCGATATCCGGGGCCGAACCGTGCACCGGCTCATACATCGCCTTGGGCCGCCCGTTCGCCATCGGCAGGCCGAGGCTCGCAGACGGAAGCATCCCCAGCGACCCGGTCAGCATCGCGGCCACGTCGGACAAAAGATCGCCGAACAGGTTGTCGGTCACGATCACGTCGAACTGCTTGGGCCAGCGGGCCAGCTGCATACCACCGGCGTCAGCGTACATATGCGACAGCTCGACCTCGGGGTAATCCTTGGCAACCTCGGTGACGACTTCGCGCCACAGGATGCCCGATTCCATCACGTTGGCCTTTTCCATCGAGCAAAGCCGCTTGTCGCGCTTCATTGCCAGTTCAAAGGCCGAGCGTGCCACCCGGTCGATCTCGCTCTCGGTGTAACGCTGGGTGTTGATGCCCACGCGCTCGTTGTTCTCGGTGATGATGCCGCGCGGCTCACCGAAATAGATGCCGCTGGTCAACTCGCGCACGATCATGATGTCGAGCCCGGCGATCACGTCCTTCTTCAGCGACGAGAAATCGGCGAGCGCGTCAAAGCACTGGGCCGGGCGCAGGTTCGCGAACAGGTCCATCTCCTTGCGCAGGCGCAACAGGCCACGCTCCGGCTTCACCGAGAAATCCAGATCGTCGTACTTCGGGCCGCCCACGGCACCCAGCAGGACGGCATCGACCTCCTGCGCCTTGGCCATCGTTTCGTCGGCCAGCGGCTTGCCGTGAACGTCATAGGCGGCACCGCCCACGAGGTCTTCGGACACGTCGAACGTCAGGTCGCGCTTTTCGCCGTACCAATCGATGATGCGGCGCACTTCGGCCATGACTTCCGGGCCGATCCCGTCGCCGGGGAGGATGAGGAGGGAGCCAACGCTCATATCACTGTGTCCTTGGGCTGAATACTGTTCGCGTGTGCCTAGCCCGCAGGCCCGGAAGGGTCAAGAAACCGCAGACTTCAACCCATTCGCCAGCGCGTCCCAGACCCGCGCGATCCGGGGCGTCCGTCGCATCGCCTCATGCGCGGTCAGCCAGACCGGCAGCGATGGCAGAGCCATCTCGGGGAACAGCCGCTCGACCTCAGGCGCGCTCTGGCCGGTGGCGATCTGCACGATCCCGATGCCGCATCCGGCGCGGATCAGCTGCCAGTTCCCCGCCTGATCGTCAGTGCGGGTGGCAAAGAATGTCCGGTCCACGCTCCAACCCATCTCGCGCATCCCGCGCAGCATCAGGTCGGACCGGTCATAGCCCACCCAATCGAGCTTTAGCGCCTCGTCTACTGTCGCGGGCCGCCCGACCCGGTCGAGATAGGCGGTCGCCGCATAGATCCCGATCGGCAGGTCGGTGACATGCACTGTCACCATGTCCAACTGATCCGGGCGATACATCCGCACCGCGATGTCGGCCTCACGAAACAACAGGTTGTCGCTCGAATCCGTGGCGACCAGTTCGATCTGAATGCCCGGCTCTTCCTGCCGCAGACGCGCAAGGATCGGGGGCAGCACGAAATGCGCGACGATGACGCTGGCCGTAATCCGCACCGTGCCCGTGGGCCGCATGTCCTGCCCGGCGGCGATCAGCGCGATCTCCCCCGCCGAGTCGCGCATTCTCTTTGCCGCGGGCAACATTGCAGCACCCGTCTCGGTCAGCGTCAGCCCCTTGGCGTGGCGCTGAAACACCTCGACTCCCAGCGCCGACTCGACCTCGCGCACCTGCCGCCCGACCGTCGGCTGGCTCGACCCGAGCGCCCGGGCAGCCGCCGAGAGCGAGCCGGTTTCGGCCACGGCAAGGAAGGCGCGGATCAGGGACCAGTCGAGGTTTTCCATTCAATCGTGAATACCAGACCTTCGGTTTCTCGCAATTCCCGTTTGGCGGTGAATGGCTAGCTATGGGTCATCAGCATTGGAGAGACCCATGACCAAAACCGTCCTCATCCTCGGCGCTTCCGGCAAGATCGGAACCCACGCCGCCCGCGCCTTCGCCCGTTCGGGGTGGGAGGTGCGCCGTTTCAACCGGGCCACCGACGACATGGTGCAGGCCGCAATGGGTTGCGACGTGATCGTCAACGGAATGAACCCGCCCAACTACCACAACTGGGCCGAGATCATTCCCCAGATCACCCGCGACGTGCTCACCGCCGCCCGCGCCTCGGGCGCGACCGTGATCGTACCGGGCAACGTCTATGTCTACGGCGACACGCCCGGCGAATGGTCCGAAACGACGCCGCACGGCCCCGTCGCGCGCAAGGGTGCGATCCGGGCCGAGATGGAGCAGGCCTACCGTGACAGCGGGGTGCAGACGATCATCCTGCGTGGCGGCAACTTCATCGACCCGGATGCGGGCGACGACGTCATGTCGCTTATGGTCCTGAACCGTATCGCCAAAGGCCGCATTACCTATGCCGGTCCCGGCAACCTCGTGCAGCCTTGGTGCTACCTCCCCGACTGGGCGCGTGCCGCCGTGGCGTTGGCCGAACGGCGTAACACCCTCGCCACGTTCGAGGACGTGCCGTTCCCCGGCCACGCCCTGACACTCGACGCGCTCAAGGCCGAGGTCGAGGCGATGACCGGCCAGACGCTGCGCGTCGGTCGCTTCCCGTGGTGGGCGATCACGCTGGCAAGCCCGGTCTGGGAAATGGCGCGGGAACTCAGAGAGATGCGGTATTTGTGGGAGGTGTCGCACACCCTCGCGCCCGATCGTCTGAACACGCTCCTGCCCGACTTCGCACCGACGCCCTTGCGGGACGTTCTGCGCGCGGCCCTGCCCGAAACTGAACGCGCCACCGGGCAACTGGCGCGGGCCTAAGGCAGGTCCACGTCGACCCAGACCAGCCGGTGGCGGCTCGCGGTCACGACCGTCTCTGCCATCGGTTCGCCCGGCGCGGGCCAGACTACGCCGCTGTCGATGACGCTAAGGTCGGCGCTGGGCAGCACGTAATCCACCCGCAGGTTCCCCGGCTCGGGGTCGTCGAAATCGGCGGTGTCGCGCGCGGGGTCGCCGCTGTGTTCAGGGTTCGCGGACGCCGTGCCGCCCGCGCTGGTGGGCTGGGTGTCCTGAAGGCGCGGATCGGTCAGCAGACGCTCCATCACCCCATGCCGCCCGTCGCCATCGACCGGATCGATGTTCGAAATGCCGGTGAGCACCACGGGCCCCCTAGGGGGATCATACGGCAGCGCCCCGTCCAGAAGCTTGAGCCAGAACAGCGCCTCATCCGCGCCGCGTGCGCCGTTCAGATCCTCGGGCCCGTCGAACACCGGGGTCGATCCGTGCCACGCGAGCAGGTGGATCGTGGTGCCGCGCACGTCGATTGGAACGTCCCAATGGGCGACCGAGGACAGGCGGCGGATCGCTGCGGCCTCGTCCGATGGGAACGGCTGCCCATCGACCACCGGGGCGAGGCTGTCGGGCATGTCGGCCCAGAGCGTTTGGGTGAAGTCGCGCACCTCGCCGATCGGGAAACGCGACAGGATCGCCATGCCGCCCTGTCCGGTGAAGGTGCCATAGCCGAAACTGTCGCGCGGCTCGGCCACGCGCCCGTTGCCGTCGAGATCGACGCCGGAGGGTACGCCGGTGTTGGGCTGGCTCGCGTAGCGGTAAGGGTAGGTTGCCTCGCGGTCTGCAAGCAGCTCGGCGAAGGCGGTCAGCGCGTGGTTCTCGAGATCCCAGTCGAACCCGGTGAGATGCAGGATGTCGGGCTGTGCAAAAGCGATGACGTCCGCGACCGCTGCGACCTGTTCGTCGCCATCGAGAATGTCGTCGAGGAGGAGGCCGGGACCGTCGCGGAAGAGTTCGGCGTCATAGGTCGCGATGCGGACCGGTTCGGCAGTCACCGCGCCCCCGATCAGAAGGGTGAGCGATGTGGCTGCCGCTGCGCGTATCACGCAGCGGCCAGTCGTTCGCTTTCGGCCCTAGATGAGTTTCGGGCCCGCTGCGCGCTGATCAGGGTGGCGACGCGCTGCATCGCGATGCCGCGCATGAACAGCGAGGCGGGGAGGAAGGCCCATGCGGTGATCGTCCAGATCATCGTCTGATCGTTGGTGATCGCGACCGAGCCGAAGACGCCCGAGGCGGCCTTGATGACGGCCGGGGTCAGGAACGGCAGCAGGAAGCCGAGCGCCACGTTGAAGCGCGCGTCCCGTTCGAGCCGCTCGACCACGTCGCCCCCGGCGGTGGGGTCGAACATCGGCAGGTTCACCCAGACGTTGAAACCGCCTTTGCGCTTGGGCCAGCCGGTCACGCGCAGGACGATGATGAACACGGCCAGCGAGATGAGCGAGATGAGATAGGCCATGCCAGCGGCCATGCGCAGGCTGATGATCTCGGCGGCGGTCGCGTCGTCGGGAAGCATCAGAACGATGAGCCGGACGGGTGAGTAAGGAATGTCGATTGCGTTGCCGATCAGGTTGCCGACCGCTCCGACGAAGGCGGTGAAGGTCGACGGATCGGTCGTGTGCCGCGCCACGGCGGACAGCAGGAACACCGTCGCGAAGAGCGAGACGAAACGGATCCGGTTGAACGGCGGGGCTTCGCGGAACTCCACGAGGCCGGGGTAGGTCGAGGCATATTCGAAAGTGGTCAGCGCAAAGGCGAAGATCGCGGCGAGCGCGACGATCTGGACCGTTTCGGAATGGATGCCCGGGATCATGAGAGACGGGGTCAAAATCAGGATGACCGTCAAACATGCGCGCACGAGCGCGCCGATTACACGCGAAGTCACTGCTCTCTATCCTCGCTCTGGCCGGGCGCGATGCGATGCCGCGTCCCTGTTTCCAAACCGAAGCCGCCAATTGTGGCGGCCTGCCTCTTATTTGTCACAATCTTGCCCACATTCGAGCCCCGCTGCAAGTAACGGCCTGAATTGACGAAAGATTCAGGGCGGTATTGTGGGGCGACTGGTGCGATTTTGCACCTATGCTGTGGCGGGAATCGGGCGGGGTAGTTGAGACTACCGCTCGTGGTGTTTCTAACTATTTCGTCCACTAAATGTAGGCACGGCATCGTTTCGACCAAGGAAATTGACCGTTGCGATACTGGAAAAAGAGACTCGAGCGCCGTGCCCCGGCGCGGTTTCGGGTCTTGGGTAACTGGTTAGAAAACCGTGATTCTACGCTGAAGGCGGGCGCAGCTGTCCGGTTTCGGCGGCGCTGCGAGCCAAACGAAAAACGGCGAGACCGAGGCCCCGCCGTTCCGAAATCGTTACTGCGCTCGGCTCACACCCAGGGGCGCGCCTGCGATGCCTGCGCCTCGAACGCGTCGATGGCGGGCTTTTTCTCGAGCGTCAGGCCGATGTCGTCGAGACCTTCCAGCAGGCAATGCTTGCGGAAAGGGTCGACTTCGAACGGGAAGACCTCGCCGTCCGAGGTGGTCACGGTCTGTGCCTCGAGATCGACGATCATACGGGCGTTGGAGCCCTTTTCCGCGTCCTTCATCAGCACTTCGACCTGCTCTTCGGGCAGGACGATCGGCAGGATGCCGTTCTTGAAGCAGTTGTTGAAGAAGATGTCGGCGAAGGAGGTCGAGATGATCGACTTGATGCCGAAATCCGCGATCGCCCACGGGGCGTGTTCGCGCGACGAGCCGCAGCCGAAGTTGTCGCCCGCGACGAGGATCTGGGTCTCGCGGTACTGCGGCTGGTTCAGCACGAAATCGGGGTTTTCGTTGCCTTCGCGGTCATAACGCATCTCGTCGAAGAGGTTCACGCCAAGACCGGTGCGCTTGATCGTCTTCAGGAACCCCTTGGGGATGATCATGTCCGTGTCGATGTTGACCAGCGGCATGGGGGCAGCGATGCCCGTGAGTTTTTCGAATTTTTCCATTCTACTTTTCCTTGTGCTCGCTCATCCGGCCCGGTGGGTCGTCTTCGCTAGGGGCGAAGACAGCCCGAAAGGCTGGATGAGCTGGCTGGTCAGTTCAACGTGCGCACGTCGGTCAGCTTGCCGGTGACGGCGGCGGCGGCGGCCATGCCCGGAGACATGAGGTGCGTGCGGCCTTTGTAGCCCTGACGCCCCTCGAAGTTCCGGTTGGAGGTCGAGGCGCAACGCTCGCCCGGGGCCAGCTGGTCCGGGTTCATGGCGAGGCACATCGAGCAGCCCGCGAGGCGCCATTCGAAACCGGCGGCTTCGAAGATCTCGGCAAGCCCCTCTTCTTCCGCCTGAGCGCGCACGAGGCCGGAGCCGGGGACGATCATGGCACGGACGCCTTCGGCGACCTTTTTGCCCTTCACGACCTTGGCGACTTCGCGCAGATCCTCGATCCGGCCATTGGTGCAGGAGCCGATAAAGACCGCGTCGATCTTGATCTGGTCCAGCGGCGTGCCGGCTTCGAGACCCATGTATTCGAGCGAGCGTTTCGCCGCGTCGACCTTGCCGCCCTTGAAGCTGTCGGGCGACGGGACGAGGGCCGAGATTGGCAGCACGTCTTCGGGCGAGGTGCCCCAGGTGACGACCGGCTCGATCTCTTCGCCCTTGAGGGTGATGACCTTGTCCCAATGGGCGTCGTCGTCGGAGTAGAGCGTTTTCCACCAGTTCATGGCGGCTTCCCACTGGGCGCCCTTGGGCGCGTGGGCCCGGCCGTTGACGTATTCGTAAGTCTTTTCGTCCGGGGCGATCAGACCAGCGCGCGCGCCGCCTTCGATCGCCATGTTGCAGACGGTCATACGGCCTTCCATCGACAGATCGCGGATCGCTTCGCCGCAATACTCGATGACATAGCCGGTGCCGCCGGCGGTGCCGGTTTCACCGATCACGGCAAGGGTGATGTCCTTGGCGGTCACGCCCGGCTTCAGCTTGCCGGTGATCTCGACCTTCATGTTCTTGGACTTCTTCTGGATCAGCGTCTGGGTGGCGAGCACATGCTCGACCTCGGAGGTGCCGATGCCGTGGGCCAGCGCACCGAAGGCGCCGTGGGTCGCGGTGTGGCTGTCGCCGCAGACGACCGTCATGCCCGGAAGGGTCCAGCCCTGTTCGGGGCCGACGATGTGGACGATGCCCTGACGCACATCGGAGACCGGGTAGTAGTGCAGGCCGAATTCCTTGGCGTTCTTGTCGAGCGCCTCGACCTGAATGCGGCTTTCCTCGTTCTCGATCACGCCGTTCACGCGGTCGAGGGTGGTCGGCACGTTATGGTCCGGCACGGCGATGGTCTTGTCCGGCGCGTGGACGGTGCGGCCCGCCATGCGCAGCCCTTCGAAGGCTTGCGGCGAGGTCACTTCGTGGACGAGGTGACGGTCGATGTAGAGCAGGCAGGTGCCATCGTCGGATTCGTCGGCGACGTGGGCGTCCCAGATTTTGTCGTAGAGTGTTTTCCCAGCCATGGGGTTTTCTCCTAGGGGAAATGTTCGAATTTTGGACGTGCGGAAGGATGCGCCGCGATCAAAGTCGGGCGAGGATCGTCAGCGTCGCGCCGTAGAAGCGCCAAGGCAGGCGCGCGCGGTCGTCCATGTCGAAAATCCGTGTCATGGGCCTGCATCTATACGCTGGGTGTGAGTCTCGCAAGCGTCCCATGTCGTGCTATGCTTGGCCAAACCTGCGCGGGAGGGGGCCATGAGACCCGAGGACGATCCCTATTTCGGAAGCGATGTGGTGCGGGCGTTGCAGGCCGCGCGGGACGCTGAGGTGGCCGCGATGCGCGATCGGCCCGGTGCCGTCGTGCATGGCCGGGTGCCTGCCGCCGACGATCCCGACGCTTACGGTTGGGATGCGATGCGAGCGGCTTTGGCGCGTGAAGGGATGGTACAGATCCGGGGCGCGTCGCCCGAGATGGTGCTGAAGGCCGAGCATGAGCTGGCGGAATATGCGCCCAAGCAGCATTTCTGGGATCTGTTCCTTGCGGGTGCGGATGACATCCGGGCGGCCTGCGTGCCGTTGGTCGAGGCGGGGTTGCCGGAGGGGATCACGCGCCAGCCGGATGACGAGATAGATGCGCATGCCCTGCACGAGATGCAGATGTTTCTGGAGACGCACGGGGTGTCGCCGTTTTCCAAGCCTGCGCTGTCGGGGGCGCTCATTCCGGCGCGGCCTGTCATTCTGCGCATGGCGGACGGTGCGATCGGGGCCACCGGCTATGCGGCTATGACCCACAACGCGCATTCGTGGCTGGCCGGGATCGCGTGGGTCGGGCTGATCGCCGTGGACCCGTCGTTGCGCGGTCTGGGGCTGGGCAAGTCGGTGGATGCCATCGCCAATCTCGTTGCGGTCGATGAGCTGGGGGCCCGTGGCGCGACCGAGTTCGCGGCGGCCGACAATGCCCCCTCGCGCGCCGTGCTCAAGGCCTGCGGGCTGCGGCATGTGCCGGACCGGATGGTCGTGACCTTCTCGGCCTCGTCCGAGCGGCTCACGCGGTGACACAGTTGCGGGAGGGGCGGTTTAGAACTGGACGCTTGGCGAGGTTTTTGCCAACTTCCTGAAAAAGGGAGTTAAATGGCCACGCGCAGCCCGAATACGATTTGGGGCACCGATCCGACCGCGATCCCCGTGCAGGCGACGCCGGATGCGACGACCGATGCGGGCACCGTCGGGGCGGCCACGCCACAGGGGCCTGCGCCCGAGGACGTGGCGCTCGATCTTTTCGACCAACTCACGGTTTTCGCGCAGGGGCTTTTGCGCCCTTGGAACGCCTATCAGGTGTTCATCGCGCTGGGCATCGCGGTTGCGGCATGGCTGATCGCCAGATGGCTCGCCCCCCGGTTCCACGCCTGGCTGCGCGAGCGGGAGAACTGGCCCAAATGGCGGATGCGCTTTGGCGTGATGATGCATCGGCGGATGAAGCTGATCGTCTTTGTCGCGCTGATCTGGCCTGCGGTCTGGATCATGCGCGAGGTGACATGGCCGTCACGGTCGTATCTGCTGTCGATCATCGCGGAACTGGCGCTCGCGTGGCTCGTGATCGCGATCCTCGCCCGGTTCATCGGCAACGCGTTCCTGCGCGGGGTCGTGCGCACGGCGGGCTGGGTCTGGGTGACGGTCAACATCCTCAATCTGCACGACGAGGCGATCTCGATCCTCGACGGCATAGCGATCAACACCGGGAATATGCGGCTGTCGGTCTGGATGGTCATTCAGGCCATCGCGATTCTCGGGGCGTTGATCTTTGCGGCGCGATTCCTGACGCAAAGCTCCGCGGCGCGGATCAGAAAGAACGAGGATATCAGCCCCTCGATGCAGGTGCTGATCGTCAAAATCCTGCAACTCGTGCTGTTCGGGGCGGCGGTTTTCATCGGGCTGCGCGTGGTGGGCGTGGACCTTACGGGCCTCGCCGTGCTGTCGGGCGCCATCGGTGTGGGGCTCGGTTTCGGCCTGCAAAAGGTGGTCTCGAACCTCGTCTCAGGGGTCATCATCCTGCTCGACAAATCGATCAAACCGGGGGACGTCATCAGCCTTGGCGACACCTTCGGCTGGATCGAGCAACTGGGCGCGCGCTATGTCTCGGTCGTCACGCGGGATGGCAAGGAATACCTTATTCCTAACGAGGATCTGATCACCGGGCAGGTGGTGAACTGGTCGCATACCAACGCCTTTGTCCGGCTCGATATCTATTTCGGTACGGCTTACGGCGACGACCCCCACAAGGTGCGCAAGGTGGCCATCGAAGCGGCGCAGAGCGTGAACCGGGTGCTGAGTTTCCGGCCCCCTGTCTGCCACATCGTCGGCTTCGGCGACTCGTCGGTGGATTACATCCTCAGGTTCTGGATCGACGACCCGACCGGGGGCCTGACCAACATTCGCGGCAACGTCTTCCTTGCACTTTGGGACGCATTTCAAGAGAACGGCATCTCGATTCCCTTCCCGCAGCGGGAAGTGCGACACCTCAACGATCCGCGAAAAGTGGCCGAACCGGGTGAAAGCGAGAATTGAAAATGCGTGATTGCGTGTTAGATTTAAAGCATCCCGGCGTCGGGGAACCGTTCGGCGTGCAGCGAAGGAGGACTATGTCCTGTCTCATCATCCAGACGTGGCCGCACTGTCGGTCGCAGGATCGGGCGGAATGACCAAGCCGCCCCTTACCCCGTCGAGCGACAACATCCTCGACACCGTTCTTTCCTCACTCGAAGACGACAAGGCCGAGGACATCGTCAAGATCGACCTGCGGAAGAAATCCGCTATGGCCGATGCGATGGTGATCTGCTCGGGCCGGTCCTCGCGTCAGGTCGCAGCGATTTCCGAAAAGCTGTGCGAGCGCCTGAAGGAAAGCATGGGGATCATCTGCAAGGTCGAGGGCAAGGATCAGGGCGACTGGGTTCTGATCGACACGGGCGACGTGATCGTTCACGTGTTCCGGCCCGAGGTGCGCGAGTTCTACCAGCTCGAAAAGATGTGGATGACACCCGAGGCGCCGGCTTCGGCCAAGGCCTGATGCGGGTACACATCGTCGCGGTGGGGCGGCTGCGGGCCGGCCCCGAGCGCGACCTGATCGACGACTACACCACCCGGTTCGATCGCACCGGGCGCGCACTGGGTCTCGGTCCTCTCACGATCCACGAAGTCGAGGACAAGAAGGGCGGCGGCATGAGTGCCGAGGCCGCCCTGTTGTCGCGTGCCGTGCCGGATGGCGCGGTGATCGTCGCGATGGACGAACGCGGCAAGGTGCAGACCTCGCCCCAGTTCGCCGAGCAGCTTGCGGGCTGGCGCGATCAGGGGCGCGGTGACGTGGCTTTCGTGATCGGCGGGGCGGACGGGATCGACCCGGCCCTGCGCAGTCAGGCGGATGCGTCGCTGTCCTTCGGCAAGATGGTCTGGCCCCACATGCTGGCCCGCGCGATGCTGAGCGAGCAGCTTTACCGCGCGGCCTCGATCCTCGCCGGAAGCCCCTACCACCGGGTCTGACCGCCTTTACAAGCTCGTCCATTTCGCCAAGCTGGTCACGGGACCACGCGCGAAAGGGGACGTGCCATGACCGATTTCCTGCTTCTGGCATTCGTTTTCCTGATCGCGGGGGTCGTGGCGGTTCCCATCGCCTCGCGCCTCGGGCTGGGATCGGTGCTGGGCTATCTGATCGCCGGGATCGTCATCAGTCCGGTTCTGGCGTGGCTCCATGTCGACGTGATCCAGATCCAGCACTTCGCCGAGTTCGGCGTCGTGATGATGCTGTTCCTCGTCGGGCTGGAGTTGGAGCCACGACGGCTGTGGGACATGCGCGCACGCCTTTTGGGTCTTGGCGGCGGTCAGGTGGGTCTGACCGCGCTGGTCGTGATGGCGGCGGCGATGCTGTTGGGCCAGCCTTGGTCGGTGAGCCTTGCCGTCGGTCTGGTGCTGGCGCTCTCCTCGACCGCGATCGTGCTGCAAACGCTGGGGGAGAAGGGGCTGATGCGCTCGGACGGTGGGCAGTCGTCTTTCTCGGTGCTGCTGTTTCAGGATATCGCGGTGATCCCGATGCTGGCGCTCATTCCGCTGCTTGCGATGCCGGAACTGGTCGAGGGCCTGAGCCATGCAGGCGGTGAGGGCGACCACGGCGGCGGCCTGTCGCTGGTCGAAGGCCTGCCGGGCTGGGGTGTGGCGCTTGTCACGGTCGGGGCCATCGCGGTGGTCGTGGGGGCTGGCATCTACCTCGTCGGTCCGATCTTTCGGTTCATCGCGGGGGCGAACCTGCGCGAGTTATTCGTGGCGACGGCGCTGATGTTCGTCATCGGCATCGCGCTCCTCATGTCCCTCGTCGGGCTGTCGCCCGCGCTTGGCACATTCCTCGCAGGCGTGGTGCTGGCCAACAGCGAATACCGGCATGAGTTGGAGAGCGACATCGACCCGTTCCGGGGGCTCTTGCTGGGGCTCTTCTTCATGACGGTGGGGGCAGGCATCAACTTTGCGCTGCTGTTCGACGACTTCGCCCTGATCCTCGCCCTGACGCTGGGGCTGATCGTGGCGAAGATGGCGGTACTCTACGTGCTGTCTTACGTGTTCAAGGTGGGCGGCTCCGACAGGTGGTTGTTCTCACTCGGTCTCGCGCAGGCGGGGGAGTTCGGTTTCGTCCTGTTGTCCTTCACGGTGGCGAATGCGGTGATCCCCGGCGATCTGTCGGATCGGCTGCTCTTGGTCGTGGCGCTGTCGATGCTGCTGACGCCCGCGCTTTTCATCCTCTACGACCGCGTGGTTGCGCCGCGGTTCACTGAAGCCGAGGAGCGTGAGATGGATGCGATCGACGAGGCGAGCGACATCATCATCGCAGGCCACGGGCGTGTGGGCGGGATCGTCGCGCGCATGCTGCGCGGAGCCGGGCTCACGCCGACGGTGATCGATTTCAGTGCGCGCCAATTGGAGATGCTGAAGAAGTTCGACGTGCAGGCCTATTACGGCGATGCGACGCGGCCCGACTTGCTGCATGCGGCGGGGATCGAACACGCGAAGCTTCTGGTCATCGCGATCGACGACAAGCATCAGATCACCGAGTTGGTGACCTATGTGAAAAAGCACTACCCCGACGTGCATGTGATCGCCCGGGCGGTGGACCGGCCCCATGTCTATGATCTGTGGTGGGCCGGGTGCCGCGACATCATCCGCGAGACCTACGACAGTTCGCTCCGCATGAGCCGTTCGGCGGTGGAGGCGCTGGGCTATTCGCGCGATCAGGCGGATCGGGTGACCGAGATGTTTTCCGAGATGGACCGCAACGCGATGCTGATCGCGGCGGAGCATTACGATCCGGCGGTCTCGATCCTCGACAACGAGGCCTATATCGAAGGGCTGCGCGCGGCGCGTGGGGATATCGAAGCGGAGTTCCTGCGGGACGCGCAGGCCATTCTGGCGGAAGGGCGGAAAGCGCGGGCCTGAGGGGGCGCTGCCCCCGTCGCGCTGACGCGCGACTCCCCCGGAGTATTTCGGGAACAGTGAAGCAGAGCGGTCCACCTCCCGGCGATCAGGCCGGGAGGCTTCACCGTTCGCGGTCATCGGCTCTCCAGCCTGTACCGCCCATACCGCTTAAGCGGTTAACCTTAACAACCGGTGAATCTGCCCCTTCATCGTTCCATAAATACTCCGGAGGGGGTCTGGGG
>JAYZLL010000064.1:0-88175 GCA_036154315.1 Pseudomonadota bacterium | reverse complement strand
TCGTGCCGTTGAACGACACCGCCGCCGCGACCAGAAGCGCGGTGACGAAGATCAGCTTGCGGCGCAACGATTTGACATCGACGCCCAGATGGCGGGCCTGTCGCTCGCCCAGTGCGAGCAGGTCCAGTGGCCGCGCCCAGACCATGAGCAGTGCAACGCCCACGATGGCGGGCAGGATCGTGATGCCAACGGTCAGCCATTTCGCGCTGGCCAGCGATCCCATCGACCAGAAGGTCAGGCTTTGAAGCTGTTCGGCGGTCGCCATGTAGGTGAGGTAACCGGCAAAGGCTCCGCCGATGGAGTTGACCGCGATCCCGACCAGCAGCAGCCGGGAACTGTCGGTGCCCGCGCGGCCGGGGCGTGCCAGCGCATAGATGATGAAGGTGGTGGCAACCCCGGCGACGAAGGCCCCGACCGGCAGCGTCCAGATCCCGAAGGTCGAGATTTGCAGCACCACCACCGTGATGGCCCCGAGCGAGGCACCAGAGGACACGCCGACAATGCCGGGATCCGCAAGCGGGTTGCCGAAAAGTCCCTGCATCGCCGCGCCGCAGGTGGCAAGGCTCGCCCCGACAATCACCGCCGTGACCGTCCGTGCAAGCCGCAGGTCCCAGACAACCGCGGCGTTCAGCGTTTCGTCCGGGTCGAGCGCGCGGTCAGTGAACCGTGACAGCAGCGCGTTCAGAACCTCCGGCACGGTGAGTTGCAGCGCCCCGACCGCGACCGAAGCGATGAGCGTCACGGCGAAGATCACTGCGATGGCCACCGCGATGGCCGGGGCGTAATCCTTGGGACGCGTCGGGCCGGGAGGGCTCGCGGAGGTCGTGCTGTCTGTTGCCGTGGTCACGGGAACATCTCTGCCAGCGCTTCGGCCAGTGCGCGGGTGGCGAGACCGCTCGACGCGGCATCTGCGCGGACATGGAGGTCCTGCATGACGATCACGTTCCCCGCGCGGCCCGCCGGGGTCAGGCCAAGGCCGGGATAATCCTCCCACATCCCCTCGAAATCACCGAAGGCCTCGCGTTCGGCCTCGGACACGATGACCACGTCCGGCGCCATCAGAAGGATGCCCTCGGGCGTGACCGAGCGGTAGCGGTCCATCCCGATCTCGGCGGCGGCGTTCTGCGCGCCCACCCGCTTGATCAGGTTGTCGACGGCGGTGGCCGCGCCGCCCGCCGAGAAATTGCCGCCCGCGCCCTGCTTCGACGCATGAAGGATGCGCACCGGGCGACCGTCGATCAGGGTTTCGGGCAGGCCGGTGTAATCGGCCTCGATCCCGGCGATCAGCGCGTCGCCGCGCTCCTGCAGCCCGAGGATTTCAGCCATACGCCGGACTTTTTCGGTCGCGGGCAAGGTCCGGTCGATCATCGCGGTCGGGACGTTCAGGGGCTCAAGCCCTTGCAGCAGGGTCTCGTAGATCACGCTCGAAGCGATCACCATACCGGGGCGCATGGAGACAACGCCTTCGACCCCCGCGCGTTCGCGCATCTTGTGGGGCGTTTCCTCGATCCCCGGCAGATCGACCGCATGAGGTCGGGCAAGGATGCGGTCCGCCGCGCCGAGGGCGACGGCGATCTCAACCAGATCGGCCCCGAGCAACACGAGGTCGCGTGTGCTGTCCGCGCTCTCGGCGCTGTTCGGAGTGTAGAGCTGTGGATAGGCCGGGATATCGGTGATGTTGACGGTCTCGGCCTGAAGCGGGGCGGGGCCTAGTGCGAAGGAGCCGATGAGAAGCAGCGCGCGGATCATCTTGTTACCTGTGAATTCAAAACTGTTTCAGGATGAGGCAAAGGCGGCACGGGGCCGCCCTTGCGCGTATTTGCGGGATGTCCTCAGAACGACGAGGCCAAACCGACGAAGATGCGCCGCCCGTCCTGCACCTGCCCGTAGGTGGCGCTGTCTAGGGCCTTGTTGAAGACGTTGGTGACGCCGCCATAGGCCTGAAGGTTGTCGTTGACGTCGTACTTGAACCCGACATCGGCCAGCGTGTAGGCGGGCGTCGGCACGGGACCGGAGCGCTCCTGCCGGGTTGTCGGACCGCGATAGCGCACCGCGCCCCAGACCGACAGATTGTCGGTGGCCGCCCAGTCCGCGCGCAGGTTGAGCATGTGGGCGGGCAGGTCGTTGAAGGCTGTGCCCGCGTTCGCGCCGCTGGTGATCATGCTGTACTGGTAGGTGTAGTTCGCGCTGAAATCGACCGGCCCGACGGGCACATCCAGCGTCAGTTCCAGTCCCGACAAGGTGGCCGTGCCCCGGTTTACATATTGCTGGATCCAGTCGCGGGTCTGCCCGTTATAGGTGCAGGCCCCGGCCGAAAAGCAGATATACTCCCGGTCGATTTTGTTACGGAACCGGGTGTGATAGGCGGTCGCGCCGAGCTGCATGCCATTATAGGTCTCCCAGACCATGCCCAGCTCATAGTTGGTGCTGGTCTCCGGCAGGAGCGCGCTGTTGCCCCGGTCCCATCCCGCGCCGCGCCCGGCGGGTTCGACGATGTTGGTGTCGGCCTGTTTCAGCGCTGGAACGGTGTAGCCGCCACTGACACCGCCCTTGAGCGTCAGCGTATCGTTCAGGTGATAGACGCCGTAGACCCGGGGCGTGAAATGCGACCCGTAATGCTGGTTCAGGTCATACCGACCGCCCAGCGTCAGGGCGAACTGATCCGTGATCTGCCAGTCATCCTCGGCGAAGAGCGAGACGTGCCACCGTGTCAGGTCGGTGGCGACGGAACCCGCAAACCGGGTCGGGTCATGCGTGGTGTTCTCGTATTTGAAATCGGCCCCGACCGTGACCATGTGGTCGCCGAAACTGCGGGTGGTCTTGGTGTTCGCGTTCCACACATTATAAGACGATACCAGCGTCGCGTTATCGATCTTGATCTGCTCGTAGGTGATGAAGCTCGTGGTGTCGAAGCCCGCACCCCAAAGTATATTATGGGTCGCACCATAGGTATCGGTGCGGCTGTGCACCTGGCCGTCCGCGCCGGTCGTGGCGACAGTCGTTTCATGATCCTGATCGGTTGCACTGAACTCGAAGGCGAGATCCTGATTGTTCGCGATCTGCCAGTTGAGCCTTGCGCCAAGGGTCCGCCGCTCGATATCGGCCGAGCCGCTCGCAATCGTGTCAGGATCGCGGGAGAAATAGGAGCCGAACAGCGTCAGCCCAAGGGTCTGGCTCAGCGGTCCGCTCAGATAGAAGCTGCTGGTGCGGCTATCGCCCTCGTTCGGGTTCTGCGCCACCGAGGTTTCCAGCGAAACCCGACCGCTCCATTCCGTCGGGACCGGCTTGGTGATGACGTTGATCACGCCGCCCGAGGCGGACGAGCCGTAAAGCGATGACATCGGCCCCCGGATCACCTCGATCCGCTCGATGCTGGAGGCAGGCGGCAGGGCGGCGGTCTTTTGCCCGGAACCCCAGCCGTTATAGAACGCTTCCTGCGTGCTGCCGAGCGGCTTGCCGTCGACCAGCATCAGCACGTAGTTCTCGCCAAGTCCGCGCATCGAGATCGAAGGCGAATTCGTCTTGCCGCCGTTCTCGACGATGAGACCGGGTGTCGTTTGCAGGATATCGGTGACGGTGTTGTAGCCCCGGCCCTCGATATCCTCTTCGGTGATGACCGAGATCGTTGCCGGCGCATCGGCCAGTAGCTGTTCGTAGCCCGAGGCGGTGAGCACGATCGTCCCCAGTTGGAACGCTTCCTGTGCATTCGCGCCGAGCGGCAGAGCGCCAAGGATACTGGCACAGAGAAGGGCGGAACGAAGTGTATAGCGGCAGTTGCCGATAGGAGGTCGAGTCATGACCGGAAAGTCCCCTTTTTCTGCGCGCCCGGAAGCCATTGGTCTCCGGGCGCGCGTACAAGAACACCGCCTCCCACGCGGGGGAGCGCGACGTTTCATGGATTGTCTGGAGGGTGGCTGAGTCTGGCCTGGCTACCTGCGGAGCGCTCAGAATCCCCGTCCCGTGCGCTGTCGCGGCGAATATAAACATATGTGCTGTGAGGGCTAGTCATAAGTTGACTATTTTAGTCAACTTATAAATGTCGGGACTGAGGTGCCGGACAGATCAGGCCTCATTGGACGTTGGCGGCCATGCAAAGGGTGTCCGGGCTTCGCGCGTGCGGATGCAACCTATTCGGTGTGCGCGAAGATCGACACCATGGGCGACGAAGGTTCTGACCCGAGGATACAGAGCTTCGAGAAAGGCTCAGCTGCGGAACGAGGACGACTGCGCCGTCGAGACCAGGTTGACGTAGTATGCTTGCCATTCGCGCAGATGCTGCTGCATTTCGGCACGGGCGCGTTCGCCGTCCCGGTCGGCGAGGGCTGCGAGGATGGCGCGATGTTCGGCCACGGCTTGTGGCACCAGTTCGGCCTGCATGCGGATCGAGTTCAGCGCGTAGTGGATGCGCCGATAGCGCAGGATGTCCGAGCTCAGACGCTTCTGATCGCAGCTGATCGCGATAGCTTCGTGAAAGTCGTCGTCGACCCGCGACCAGTCGAGCAGAAGCTCGTCGTTCGGTTCGCGGTCGTCGAGGGTTTCCAGCGCTTTCTCGAGCCGCATCATCGTCACGCGGTCCATGCGCTCGGCCGCGCGGAACGCCGCTTCGCCCTCCAGAAGGCGCCGCATCTCGAAGATCTCGAACAGGTCGTCGCGGGTGATCCGGGCGACACAGGGGCGGCGCCCGTCCTCCTGCATGAGCAGGCCGTCCCGGATCAGGTCGCGCACCGCCGCATGAACCGGAGTGCGCGACACGCCCAATGTCTTTGCGATCCGCAATTCGCTGATCGGGTCGCCGCCCTGAAGCTCGCCCCGGAACAGGGCGTCGAGGACCGCCCGGTAGACCAGATCGGACAGCGCGTCACTGTCCGACTGGGGTTCTGGAAGGGCGACATTCAGGGTCTGGCTATTGCTGGACTTCATCTACTCGGCTTTTGTTCGGCGGTCTCTACGCTGTCGGATTTGCATGTAGATAGCAAACAAAACCGACGCCAGTGCCATGAGCATAAAGGTCAGGGCGATGGGTTGGGTGAACAGGGGCGTGATCCCGTCGAACGTGCCCACCATCTTGCGCAGGTTGCCTTCGAGGATCGGACCCAGAACGAGGCCGAGGACCAGCGGGGGCAGGGGCACGCGCAGACGTTCGAGCGTGTAGCCGAGAACGCCGAAACCGAACATGACCCAGACGTCGAAAAGGTTGTTGTTAAGCCCGTAGACCCCGATGCTCGCAAACAGCAGGAGCGGTGGGTGCAGGATGTAGCCCGGCACCAGCGCGACCCGCGACAGGAGTTTCGAGAAGCTGAACAGGATCGCGGCCATCATGAAGCTCGACACGAGCATCGACAGATAGACCGAGTAGACCACCTCGGCATTGTTGGTGAACAGCTGCGGGCCGGGTTGCAGCCCGTGGATCATCAGTCCGCCGATCAGCACGGCGCTCACCGGATCGCCGGGGATGCCGAGCGTCAGCATGATGATGAGCGCACCGCCGATGGTCGCGTTGTTCGCGGTCTCGGCCGCGATTACGCCGCCCGGCGCACCTTGGCCGTAGGGGGGTGTCTCGGTCTTGCGCGCGGCGTTCTTGGCCTGCGCGTATGAGATCAGCCCGGCCGGGCCACCGCCCATTGCAGGCATGACGCCGACGATCGTACCGATCAGACCGGAGCGGATGAAGTTCCAGACGTTCTTGCGCAGGTCTGACAGGCGGGGAATGACCGAATCCGTCATGGCGAGCGACTGGGTCTTGGTATTGCGGCCCTTGGAGGCCTCTTTCATGATCTGCGCCACGGCGAACAGACCGATGAGCGCGGGCAGCAGGTTCAGGCCAGCCAGCAGCGAGTCCTGCTCGAAATCGAAGCGCGGTACGCCGTCTTCCTGCGACATGCCGATGGTCGCCGCGAACAGGCCGATCCCGGCAGCGAAGAGCCCCTTGAGGAGCGTGTCACCCGACAGGGCCGCGATGGCGGTCAGGCCGAAGATGCAGACCGCGACATATTCGGGAAAGTAGAACTTGACCGCAAAGGCGGCTGCGACGGGCGCGGCGACGATCAGGATCGCTGCCGAAATGAGCGTGCCGACCATCGAGGAAAACACGGCAAGGCCAATGGCTCGGCCCGCTTGGCCGCCGCTGGCCATCGGGTAACCGTCAAGCAGGGTGGCCACCGAAGATGGCGTGCCCGGCATGCGTAACAGGAGCGCGGTGATACAGCCGCCCGACAGGCCGCCGACAAAGACCGCCACCAGCATCGCCATGCCGTTGATCGGCTCTAAGCTGTAGGTGAATGGGATGAGCAGGGCCACGGCCATCGCGGCGCTGAGGCCGGGAATGATGCCGACGACGATGCCGACCAGAACACCGACGAAGATCAGGCCGATGTTGAGCGGCGTGAAGAGCAAGGGGATTGCGTCGAGAAATGCCATGTCAGAAGCCCAGAGCACCGCTCGGAATACGAAGCCCGAGGATGATCGCAAAAATGATGTGGATCAGGATGAGGGAACCGACACCGTTCAGAACGGCGATCCCGGCATGCCTGAGGGTCTTTTCCGGTGCGAGGAACCAGCTCAGCGCGACGATCAGGAATAACCCGGCGAGATAGGTGCCCAGCCACGGCAGAACCGCGAGGAACACGAGGCCAGCAACCCACGGCAGGAACGCGAGCAGCCGGAAGCGTTCGTTCCGGTCGGTCCTGCGGCGGAGCCCGTCGGCCGCAATGGCGAGACCCAGAATGGCGAGACCCACGAGGACCACCTTGGGCCAGAATGCCATGCCGAGCGGCTCCCAGTCCATTTTGCGGAAGGTCAGCGCCTCGGCGTAGAAGAATGCGACGATTGGCAGGGTCGCGAGACCCAGCACCACGTCGCCCCAGCTGCGGCGGGGCTCTTCAGCCCCGCCGGTGCCGGTCGGCTTAGAATCCGAGTTCGGCTGCTGTTGCATTCGCGGTCTCCGCTGCGTCTGCCATCGTCTTCCCGAATTCTTCGGGACCCTGGTATTCGGTCACTTCTTTGAGGGCTTCCGCCTTTTCGATGTATTCCGGGTTCTGCGTCGCGCGTTCCACTGCATCGGCGATGATCTGGATCTGCGCAGGGTCCATGCCTTTCGGTGCGATAAGGCCCGAGATGAAGGCTTCAACGATGTCGTATCCCTGCTCGGTCGCGGTCGGAAGATCCGGCGCGAAGGACAGGCGTTCAGGGGCCAGCACGGCGAGGATGTTGAACTCGCCCGCGACCGACTGGGCGAACACGCCCGGGGTCGGTTCGACGATCGCATCGACGTGACCGCCCAGAAGCGCCGCTTTCTTTTCGGCCCCGCCACCGGCGTTCACCAGCTGCAGCTCGGCATCGACGCCTTCCTGCACGGCGGCTGCCACGAATTGCGACAGCGTGCCGCGACCCATAGCCAGCGAGATTTCACCCGGCGCCGCTTTGGCGGCCTGCACGTAGCTTTCGAGCGTGTCGTATTCGGAGTCGGCATTCGCCGTCACCGTCAGGAACACGCGGCCGAACTGCGCGATCGGATCGAAATCGGCGTAGGACAGACGCGCCGCGCCGGTCGATTCCAACACGGCCATGCCGTTGGAATAGTGGCCGATGGTGTAGCCGTCCGGGTCGGTGTTCTTCAGTTGGGTCCAGCCCACGGCACCGCCGCCACCGTTGATGTTGCGCACGACCACGTCGGTGCCGAGCTCTTCTTCGAGATACGGCTGGAGCGCGCGGAACAGCGTGTCGGACGTGCCGCCCGGGCTGTAGGCCACGATGACCTCGAGCGCGTTGTCCTGCGGATACTCGGCAAGCGCCGGCCCCGCGAACGCGACGACGGCAAGGCCGCCGAGAAGTTTGTTCAGGTGTTTCATGTTATCCTCCCTATGGATGCAAGCTTCAGGTCTTCATGCTCTCCGGCAGCCGACCCTTTTGGTTCTGGGATGCGACGACCGGTGCGAGTTGTCTCGCCTGTCTCAGTGCCTCGTTCATGCTTTCGCCGTCTGCCTTGCCGGTGCCCGCGATATCAAAGGCGGTTCCGTGATCGACCGAGGTGCGCACGAAAGGCAGGCCGACGGTGACATTCACGCCCGCCTCGATCCCCAGCACCTTCACTGGCCCGTGGCCCTGATCGTGGTACATCGCGACGACGAGGTCGAAATCCCCCCGACGGGCCCGGAAAAACAACGTGTCGGCCGGCAGGGGCCCCTCGACGTTGTAGCCTTCGCCGGTGAGCGTCTGAACGGCGGGGATGATCTTGTCCTCTTCTTCGCCATGCCCGAAGAGGCCGTTCTCGCCCGCGTGGGGGTTGATGCCGCAGACCCCGATGCGCGGCCGCTCGATGCCGCCAGCTGCGAGGAGTTCCGCCCCGCGCCGGATCGTGCGTTCGACACGCGGCGGGTCGATGCGCGCGATGGCGTCGATCAGGCCAATATGCGTCGTGACATGGATCACGCGCAGGCCGGGGGCGGTGAGCATCATCGAGACCTCATTGGTCCCGGACAGTTCCGCCAGCAATTCGGTGTGGCCGGGATACTTGTGCCCGGACAGATGCAGCGCTTCCTTGTTGATCGGCGCGGTGCAGATCGAGGCGACTTTGCCTTCCATCGCGAGGGCCACGGCACGCTCGATGTAGTCATAGGCGGCTTGCCCCCCCGCGCGGTCGACCTTGCCGAAGGGCAGGTCGGTGGGGACATTGGCAAGATCGATGCAATTGACCGTGCCCGGCGTCACGTCCTCAGGCCCGTTCACAGTGGTAACGGTAATATCGAGCCCACAGATTTCGCCCGCACGTTTCAGCCGTGCGGCATCCCCGATCACGACCGCACCGTCGCCGCCGGTCTGGGCCAGCGCGCGCATCGTCACCTCCGGCCCGATGCCGCAGGGATCGCCCATCGTGATCGCTATTGGGGGATGGTTTGGCATGTCTGCGTCTCCGAAGTCTTGATGAAATCCGCGAGGCGCAGCAGCGTTTCGCTGTCGCCGAAGCCGCCGGATTTCAGGATGAAGGCATAAGGCAGGCCGTCGGCGCGGCAGATCGGCATGCCATGTTCAAACACGCCCGTCACATCGAACTTCTCGATCCCGCGGGCTTCGAGGAACGCGCGGGCGGTGTCGCCACCGCTCAGAAGAACGATCCCCAACTCGTCGAGCAGGGGGGCCATGACACGGGCGAGGCCCTTGGACGCCTCAGGCGTCTGGACCGCGTCGTATTGCGGCAGGATGTCGAAGATGCGCGCGCTCTCGGTCTCGACGGCGGCCGTAATGGCGGCGGAGTGCGAAGCGTCGCTCAAGGCGTTCCACGCGGCGGCGGTGCGACTGACGCGGATGGCGTCGCCGCGTCGTTGCAGCGTGTCGAGTTGCAGGCGCGAGATGCGTGACTGGGTGCCGAACAAGCAGGTGAGCGGGCGGTCGGGCAGGATGGTTTCGGTGCCTGCGCTGCCCGCGATCGCCTCGATCAATCCCGCCGAACTCACGCCCAGTACCGTGGCATGGCGCTCGACCAGAGCCGGGGCCAAGGTCTCGAGGTCGGCCTGATCGGTGGTATCGGCGAGCACGATCCGCGCGCCACTCTCGAACGCCGCGTCGATCCGGGCGCCGATGTCCCCGTCGCCGCCCGAAATGTCGGACAGAAGCGCAACCGAAAAGCCTGCGTCCTCGAAAGCGCCGCGCAACGAGGGCATGTCACGCGACCCGTCGACAAAGACGGCTTTGCCTTCGAGGAACAGACGCCCGTTCGCCGGATAGGCAGGGGCGACAACGGCGCCGCGAAAGCGCGGCATGGCCTGCAGCAAAAGGCCCACGTCGCGCGCAATGTGTCCGCGCGTGGCACTGTCGATCTTGAGCCAGACCAGCCCGTCGAGCCGACCGCTTTGGCGCAGCATGTCGGAAAAAGCGGTGATGGTTTCACGCGCGGTCGCTTCGGTCGATTTGCGCAGATCGCCGTCGAAGGACACGAGGCCCCGCCCGGCAGCCGCACTCGCATCCCCGAGCGACAGACACACGCGCCCGGTGCCAAAGCTGAGGGCCAGCGGCGCGCAGGCGTCGGACGCACCGGTCAGGTCGTCCGCAAGGATGCTTATCGTCTTCAGCGCGTTCAATCTGTCCTCCAAACTGCAAAACTGCATGCAGTAATCAGGATGGCTAGGGCATTTCCGAACGCAGTTCAACCCGTAAAAATGCAGTTGACTAAAAACTGCATGCAATTAATGGTGCGCGGAGTTTTGGAATGGGAGGATGCCGTGGACAAGGCGAATGCAGAGTGGTTTCGGGGTGAGATCGGCCGGACCTATCGGACATCGAAACCGGACTGGCGCCGTCCGCCGACCGTGCCAGAGGGTGCGCCGAATGTCGTTGTGATTCTTCTCGACGATGTCGGGTTTTCGGACTTGGGCTGCTATGGCAGCGAAATCGACACGCCGCATATCGACGGGCTGGCCGAGGGCGGGATCAAGTACCGCAACTTCCACGTCACCGCCATGTGCTCGCCCACCCGTGCGAGCCTTTTGTCGGGCCGGAATTCTCATTCGACGGGGGTCGGCATCATCGCCGAATGGTCGAATGGCTATCCTGGATACGAGGGACGCGTATCGCATCAGGCGGCGATCATGCCCGAAGTTCTGGGCCAGCACGGATACGCCTCGCACGCGGTCGGCAAGTGGCACCTGACGAACATGGAGCATTACTCCGCCGCCGGTCCGCACCACGACTGGCCCTGCGCCCGTGGCTTCGACACGTGGTACGGCTTCCACGGTGCGCTGGCCGACCACTGGAATCCGGAACTCTATGAGGACAACCATCCGCTGAACCTGTCGACGGGCAAGGACTATCACCTCACCGAAGACCTGATCGACAAAGCCATCGACCGCATCCGCGACCACCGCGTCTCCGCCGCCGACAGGCCGTTTTTCATGTACGTCGCCCTCGGTGCCTGCCACTGGCCGCACCATGTCGCCCGCTCCTATATCGAGAAATACGACGGGGTGTATGACGAGGGCTGGGACAGCATCCGGGAAAAACGGTTCGCGCGGCAAAAGGCGATGGGCATCATCCCCGACGACACCGCACTTGCCCCGCGCAACCCCGGTGTCGACGCATGGGACGACCTCGACCCCGAGGTCCAGAAACTCGCGGTGCGCCTGCAGCAGACCTATGCCGGGTTCATGGAACACACCGACGAACAGATCGGCCGCCTGATCTCGTATCTCGACGAAATGGACCTGCGCGACGACACGCTGGTCATCCTCATGTCCGACAACGGGGCCAGCCCCGAGGGCGGTAAGACCGGCGCGCTCAACCTGCGCAAGCACATGGTCTATGAGGTCGAGACGCCGGACGTGGCGCTCGGCGCATATGACGATCTGGGGTCGGAATACGCCTATAACCACTATCCCACCGGCTGGGCACAGGTGTCGAACACGCCGCTCAAGTGGTACAAGAAGGACGCGCATGAGGGCGGCATCCGCGCCCCGATCATCTTCAACTGGCCCGGCAAGCTCGGTGCCGAGAATGCGCTGCGCACTCAGTATCACCACGTGACCGACGTGCCCGCGACGATCTATGACCTGATCGGGATCACGCCGCCCGAGACCTTCAAGGGCAAGCCGCAGATTTCGATGCATGGCGTCCCGATGACCTACAGTTTCGCAGACGGCGACGCGCCGACGCGTAAGGAGGTGCAGCACTACGAAATTCTTGGTGACCGTGCGATCTGGAACAAGGGCCTGAAGGCCGTCGCGCGCCACCAGAAGGGTGAAGAGTTCGACAGCGACCGGTGGGAGCTTTACGACACCGACGCCGATTTCGCCGAATGCCGCGACCTGTCCGAAGAGCGCCCCGACGAGCTGGAGCGCATGAAAGACCTGTGGTGGAGCGAGGCGGAGCGTTACGGTGTCCTGCCGCTCGATGATCGGGAGTGGGAACGTGCCGCCGAACGCATGCGCATGAACCCGGATACCGAATTCGTATTCCAGCAGAACATGGCCCGGATCGACCGGCTGCTCGCCCCCGACGTCACGGGCCGCGACTTTTCCATCGAGGTCGAGATGGCTCAAGCCACGCGCGACGACAGTGGCACGCTGCTGGCCTGGGGCAGTCGCTTCGGTGGCCTGAGCCTGCATATGGAAGACGGCAAGTTCCGCGCGCTTTACCTGTTTTCGGAAAGCGAGCCCTATCCGTTCGAAGGCGATCTGCCGGACGGCGAAATCATCTCACTGTCGTTCCTGTTCGAAAAGGACGGTGAGGGGCCACAGGGCACGGCGCGGCTGTTCTGCAACAAGCAGGAAATCGCGAGCGGCCCGATCGCGCGGACATGGCCGACACATGGTCTGACCGCCGGGCTGACCTGTGGTGTCGATGCGGGCACGCCCATCGTCAATGACCGTACCGGCGGGTTCAAGTTCACCGGACGCATGCGCCGCGTGGTGCTGAACACCGAGGACGGAAGCCGCGACGACGGCGCGCTCCTGAAGATGCTGTTGGCCGAGGAATAAAATGGCCAACGCGACGCTCGACGATCTGAGGGCTTTCGCCGCCCGCGCCTTGGCCGCCGAAGGCTTGGCCGAGGACCGGGCGGCGGCGGTGGCCGATGTTCTGGTGCGCACCGATGCATTGGGGCACGGCACCCACGGGCTGGCGCTTCTGCCGCGCTACCTCGAAGAAATCGCCTCTGGGGCGATGGCACGCGACGGTGACTTGCGCGTCGTGTCCGACCGGGGCGCGGTTGCCTGTTACGAGGCGGGCCGGTTGCCCGGTTGCTGGGTGATGGGCCGGGCGATGGAGGTCGCGATGGGCCGGGCGCAGAGCTTTGGCACAGCGTCCGTCGCCATCGGGAATAGCCACCACTTCGGTGGATTGGTAACGCATCTCTTGGCCGTAGCGCAGCGCCGTCTGGCGGCGGTCGTGTTCACCTCGGCCCCCGGCCTGGCGACGGTCGCCCCGTTCGGCGGCACCGCTCCGGTGCTGTCGCCCGCGCCGGTGGGTGCGGTGATGCCGACCGGGGGCGATCCCGTGATCGTGGACATCTCGGCCTCGATCTCGACGAACAACATGGCCTTTGCGCTGCTGAGGCAGGGCCGGACCTATGACACCGACTGTCTGATCGGCCCCGATGGGGCGCCGAGCCGCGACCCTGCGGTGCTGCGCGAGGGTGGGGCGCATCTGCCGGCGGGCGGTATGGACCACGGTCATAAGGGTTACGGTTGGGGACTGATGAGCGAGATGATTTCGCAGGGGTTGTCCGGCACGGGCCGCGCGGACGGAGTAAAGGGCATGGTGAACACCGCCCTCATTCAGGTCTGGGACCCGGAGGCGTTCGCAGGCTCCGCCGCCTTCACCGCGCAGACTGACCGGATCGTCGAGATGTGTCGCACCGCCCCCGCGATGGACGCCACGCGCTCCGTGCGACTGCCGGGTGGGCAGGCGCTGGCGCGGCTGGCGGAAGCTCAGGCAAACGGGCTCGTTCTGACTGATGACGTGCGGGCTGCACTGGACGCCGTGGCTGAACGGACCGGGCTCGCATTGCCGGAGCTTGTCCCATGACGGCCGAGGCTTTGCGGGTGGCCTTGCCTGCCGATCTGACCTGTGACGTGCGCGAGGACGACATTCGTGACGAGCGCGGTCGCGAGGGGATAGCACCGCTCTTCACCGCGCTGCCCCGCACGGTTGAAGAGGTCTCGCAAATCATGCGCGCCTGCGCAGAGGCGGGCGTGCCGATCATTCCCCGCGCGGGCGGCACCGGGCTGGTTCAGGGCCAGATCGCGACCGAGGGGCCTGCACCGGTTCTGATCTCACTTGAACGAATGAACCGGGTGCGGGCGGTGCATCCCAAGGACAATATCATCATCGTCGAGGCGGGCTGCATCCTTGCCGATGTGCAGGCGGTGGCGGCCGAGGCGTATCGCCTCTTTCCCCTGTCGCTGGCTGCCGAAGGTACATGCCGGATCGGCGGCAACCTCGCCACCAATGCGGGCGGGGTGAACGTGCTGCGTTACGGCAATGCGCGCGACCTCTGCCTCGGGCTGGAGGCGGTGCTTCCCGACGGGTCGATCTGGCACGGACTGAAGCGGCTCAGGAAGGACAACACCGGCTATGACCTGAAGAACCTGCTGGTCGGCTCTGAGGGCACGCTGGGGATCATCACGGCCGCGTCGTTGCGTCTGTTTCCGCGCCCGGCCCGCTGCGGCACGGCGCTGTTTCGCGTGACCTCGCCGGAGGCGGCGGTGGACCTTTTGGCGCTCGCGCAGGGGATGGCGGGCGAGCTGATCTCGGCGTTCGAATTGATCGACGCGACAGGGCAGGAGCTGCTCGCCGAGACGATGCCGCAGGTGCGGCTGCCGTTCGAGGATATCCCGTCATGGTCGGTGCTGGTCGAGCTTGGCACGCCTTCGCTGATCGATCCCAACGACCTGTTCGAGACGCTGTTCGAAGCGGCGGTGGAACAGGGCCTCGCCGACGACGGGATCATTGCTCAAAGCGAGGGGCAGGCGGCTGAGCTCTGGCAGATGCGCGAGTCGATCCCCGAGGCGAACCGGCTGACCGGAGGGATCGCGTTTCACGACATCTCGCTGCCGACTTCGGATATTCCCGAGTTCCTCGCGCTGGCGGAAGCGATGCTGGCTGAAATGGCAGAGGTTCGGATCGGTGCGTTCGGCCATGTGGGCGACGGGAACTTGCATTATAACCTGTTCCCGGTCGCGGGGCGGGCCAAGACGGAATACGCTCAGGTCGCGGCGGGTCTGACACGGGCCGTCCACGACCTTGTCCACGACTTCGGCGGCAGCTTCTCAGCGGAACACGGCGTCGGGCGGATGAAATCGGCCGAGCTGGAGCGTTACGGGGACCCGGTGCGGTTGGATGCGATGCGGCGGATCAAAACCGCGCTGGATCCGCACGGATTGATGAACCCCGGTGCGGTCCTCGCCTCTGAGGCGCGTTGACGGCGTCACCTGTCCGCCGTCACTGGTCGTTCCATCGCCCGCCCAAGGTCGGGTTGACGTGGCCCGACGCCGAAATTTTCCTCGTTCAGAGAGTTTGGGTCCCGTTGATCGGGTTGGGCCATCGTCATTGGCAATCGCGCGATGGTCGACATACCCAAGAGCGACCCGATCCTAATCGTGCGGCGCGGCCTGCCCAAAACGGGCCGCCTTGTCGACCGTCCACTCGGCCCCGAGGCGAGGTCGAGCGCGTCTGATGCGATTTCATGCAGGTAATGTCTAACGTTTGACACGGGACCTGTTCCTTCCGCCAGCCAACATTGTCCCGAGGTCCCGTCCGCGTGCCGGATGGCACAAGGTGTGCGGCTGGAATTCCCGCACATCTGCGGAACCAATTGGCTTCCGTCAGATCCGGCGCGTTTCCTCTCAGATCGGCTGGTGCGGGGGCTCGGCATTGGCCGCGTTGTCTCGGGTCTACGGACATGACGGTCCGTGTCTTGCCGCCCAAAAGCGCCTTTGCGCGGCGCCAACGACCCCGGAGATTCGTTACGATTACGCTTCTGAAGTAGATGCCCGTGGCTGATTTTTGAGCAGGAGAGCGGCAGTTCTGACGGCGCTCGAAAAAAGTACCTTCGTTCGAGTGCGCGCGAGGCGCCAGAAAACCAAAGTTTAACAGGCGGTTATCGCTCAATTGTCTCACAATATGTTAGGGCATCAAATAGTGATACACTATTAATATTTGACACAATGATCCGCGTTTCGAATTCTTTTCGAAACATGGAGACGGATCAGAAATGGCATACGCACTCGATACTGGGTTGATGGAACACAAGGGCGAACCGAAAGACGACTTTCTGTTCGACGCGTTCCGCCGCATGGATTTCGTCCGCCAGTTCGAACAGAAGGTCTGGGATCTCACGGCGCCGCCGCTGTCCGCAATTGTCGGCTCGGTCCATCTTTGTGCGGGACAGGAAGCGGTCGCGGTCGGTGCCTCGTCGGCCCTGCGCGAAGACGACGCGGTGGTCGTCACTTATCGCGGGCACGGCTGGGCGCTGAACCGTGGTGTGACACCCTACGAGGCGCTGTCGGAACTCTGTCACCGCGCAGATGGCTTGAACGGCGGCCGTGCCGGATCGGCGATGATGATGGCCCCGGAGCGCGGTTTCATCGGCGAGAACTCTATCGTGGGGGCAGGGCTCCCGATTGCCTGCGGCGTTGCGATGGCGAAGCGGCAGGCGGGATCCGACAGTGTCGTGCTGGTTGTGTGCGGCGACGGTGCCACCAGTCAGGGCGCGGTTCACGAGGCGATGGTGTTCGCGGCCGCGAAGAAGCTCCCCGTGATTTTCCTTATTGAAAACAACGGCTGGTCCGAGATGACCGCCACCGACACCATCATTCCCATCGCGCGACTTTCAAAGCGGGCCGGCGCATACGGGTTCCCCGGCGCGACGATCGACGGAACCGACGTGGTGGCCGTGCGCGACAGCGTGGCGATGGCAGCAGACCATGCGCGTTCGGGGAAGGGCCCGTCCTTGATCGAATGCACCTTCCCGCGCGTCTGGGGCCACTACCAGAGCGATATCGAACACTACCGGCCTAAGTCCGACCGGACCAAAGCCGCCGCCGACGATCCGCTGGTTCGGCTGTCCGAACAGATCGCCGCAGCTATGCCTGACGGCAACGCGCGACTTGCGGACATCCGCGAACAGAACGCGGCCGAGATCGAACGGTTGACCGAAGACGTGCTCTCGGGGGCATTGCCCGATGCGTCGACCGCCCGCGAGAATGTCGTCGCCGACCTCGCCCCCGCTGCGACGCTGGGCCCTGTCGGCCCGGCTGGCAAGGAGATGGCCTTTGCCGAGGCCGTCAATGCCGCGCTCGCACGGATTGCGGATGCGGACGAGCGGGTGATCGTCTATGGCGAGGATTGCGGCCATGCCGGTGGCATTTTTGGCGTAACCCGCAACCTGCAATCCATCTTTGGCGAAGACCGCGTATTCGACACGCCAATTGCCGAAAGCGCGATCCTCGGGTCGGCGGTCGGTGCGGCGATGTCGGGCCTGCGTCCGATCGTCGAGATCATGTGGGCCGATTTCATGCTCGTCGCGCTCGACCAGATCGTCAATCAAGCCGCCAACGTGCGCTACGTGACGAACGGCAAGACGACCTGTCCGATGATCGTGCGAACGCAGCAGGGGGCGACGCCCGGATCCTGCGCTCAACATTCGCAGTCGCTGGAAGCGCTCTTGCTGGCCGTACCGGGCCTGCGTGTCGGGATGCCGTCGAATGCCGCAGACGCCTATGCCATGACCTTGGCGGCGTCGCAGAGCGAAGACCCGGTCATCCTGATCGAAGCGCGGGCGCTTTATCGTGACAAGATGCCGGTCGATACGGCGGCGAACATCGAACCGATGGGGGGCGCAAGGCTGCGCAAGTCGGGCAGGGACCTGACCATCGTGGCCTGGGGCACTGCCGTGACCAAGGCGGACGAGGCGGCGCAGGTTCTCGCGGCGCGAGGCATAGACGCCGGAGTGCTCGATCTGCGCTGGCTCGCGCCGCTGGACGAGGCCGCACTTGCCAAGGCTGCCGCTCCAGGCCGGGTGATCGTCGTCCATGAAGCCAACAAAACCGGGGGGTTCGGTGCCGAGATCGCACAGAGGATCACCGAGCTCGCGGGGCGTGACCTGACGGCCCCGATCCAGCGCATCGGCGCCCGCGACAGCCGCATTCCTCCCGCACCCAATTTGCAATCCGTCCTCTTGCCGCAAGTCGAAGACATCGTCTCGGCAACCGAAACCCTCATGAAACAGGAGTTAGTCCAGTGAATGTGCCAACAGCCATAAAGACCAAGCCGAAACGGCCCATGCATATCCCTGCCGAAGGTGAAGACGGCCTGTTCCGGCAGTCGTGGTATCCGATTGCCCTGTCGCGCGACGTGCCCGCCGGCGAGATTGTCGGCAAGCCGTTTCTCGATGGGCGTGTCGTCGTCTACCGTGCGCCCGATGGGTCGCCCATTGTCATGAGCGCGTATTGCCCGCACCTTGGCGCCGATCTTGCCTTGGGCAAAATCGTCGACGGCAACGTTCAGTGCGCCTTCCACCACTGGGAATACAACACCGACGGGCAGTGCGTGAAGACCGGGATCGGCGATCCGGCCCCGAAATCGGCCTGCTTGTTCAAGTTCCCGACGCAGGAAAAGCTGGGCATCATCTGGGCCTTCAATGGCACCGAGCCGCTCTTCGATCTGCCCGTCTTTGAATATGACGAAGACGAGGTCGCGTTCGAAGCCTATGAGCTGTCGCCGCCTTTCAACTGCGACCCGTGGGTGTTCGCAGCCAATACCCCCGACATGCAGCACCTCAAGGCGGTGCACAAAGTTCAGTTCACGGTCGACGATCCGCACGAACTGGTCGAATGGAACAAATACGGTCTGAAGTATCCGCTCGAAGGCATCCATCAGGAAGGCGTTCGCATCAAGTGGGAACTCGGACTGCACGGATCGTCCGTCTTCTATCGTCAAGGCTTGTACGACGATATCTGGAGCGGCGCGATTGTCGGTTTCGGCCTTCCCGAGCCCGGCAAACACATCGTGTTCGGCGCCTACATGTGCCGCAAAGGGCCTGAGCAGGAAGAACAGCTCGCGCGTCTGGCACAGGTGACGAAACGCACGATCGAAGAAGACCGCGAGCTTCTCAACACCACCCATTACCGACACGGCGTGTTCACGGCGGCGGACAAGACGCTCGCCCGTTACCTCGCCATCCTGCGCACCTTCCCGCGTGCGCATCCGTCGGCAGAATTCCTGAACTAAAGGCAGAACTATGGAAATTACGATCCGAAATCCGAAGGGCGCCGAAGCACCGGCTGCTTACAGTCACGCAATCGAAGCGAAAGGCGAAGGCCGCACGCTGTATATCGCCGGGCAGGTCGGTCTTAGACCGGACGGGACGCCGGGCGAGGGGCTCGAGGAGCAGGCCAACCTGTTGTTCACGCAACTCGAAACAATTCTGGCCGATGCAGGAATGACGTTCGCGAACGTGGTCAAAACGACGGTGTTCATGACCAATCCCGAGGATTACCCGGCCTTCGGCAAATTGCGCAGCGCCTATCTGAAAGATGTGAAACCCGCGTCGACGCTCGTCTATGTCTCGGGCCTCGTCCGGCCCGAACTGGTGCTGGAGGTCGAAGCTATCGCGGTAGGCCCGGCGGAATGACGGGCTTCGTCGTCAAAGCGCCGAATGGAGAATTCACCTTTGACGAGGTGCCGGATGGCGTGACGCTGATGGAATTCATGAAGTCCTCCGGCGCCGACGTAGAAGCCGCCTGCGAAGGCAATCTGGCCTGTGCGACCTGCCATGTCTTCTTCACCGAAGAGGTCTTCGCCCAACTGCCGGACAAAGACGAATTCGAGGACGTCATGCTCGAATTCCTACCGGGCGTGACAGAGACGTCCCGCCTGAGCTGCCAACTGAAAGCCACCGACGTGCCGGATGGCACGGTCGTCACCGTGGTCGAGTAGCTCAGGCCCCCAACCAAAGCCCCGACAAACGGCGGCACCACACCAACAGGAGATACGGAAATGACATTCGGAATGCCAAAAATTGGATGGGTCGGCGCCGCTGCGTTGATCGCAGGTCTAGGTCAACCCGCCGCTGCGGAAGGGATCGTCACATTCGCCGGATGGGGCGGAACGACGTCGGAGGCGCAGATCGAAGAACTGTTCGGCGCGAGTGCCGATCTCGGCATCGATCTGGCGAGCGAAAGCCACGGGGGCTGGCCCGGTATCAAAGCCTACCTTCAGTCGGGGGCCGAAGGCTGGGACATCGTCTCGGTCGGCTTCTCGAGCTGTGAACAGGCGTCGCAGGCCGGTCTTCTGGCTCCGCTAGATTACGACGTGATCGATGCGAGCCAGGTCAACGAAGACCTTGTCCACGAGAACTACATCGGCGCGTTCACCTTTGCCTATGCCATCGCATATCAGGACAAATACAAGGACAACCCGCCGACGACCTGGGCCGATTTCTGGGATGTCGAGACCTTCCCGGGTCGTCGCAGCCTTCCGTCGCACGGCACGTTCGTGCTCGAAGCAGCTCTGATGGCCGACGGGGTGGCCCCCGGTGACGTCTATTCGGTTCTCGAAACACCCGAAGGTCTGGAGCAGGCTTTTGCGAAAGTCGAAGAGATCAAGCCGCACATCGACGTCTGGTACACCTCGACCGGTCAATTGACCGAACTGGTGCGCACCGGCGAGATCGAATTGGCCATCTTCCCGAATGGTCGCGCTTCGGTCCTGACCAAGGATGGCAGCGACATCGGTTACGAGTGGAACCAAGGGCTCATCGACACCGAATGTCTCATGATCCCGGCCAGCGCACCCAACAAAGAAGGCGCGATGGAGCTGATCAACGCGGCGCTCGATCCGGCCAGTCAAGCACGGTTCGCGGCGCGCAGCGGGTATGGTCCGGTGAACCCTGCAGCGTTCGATGACGAAAGCCTTGCCGACCCCGAAGTCAGCATGTGGTTGCCCACGGAATCCTCGAACCTCTCCAAGATGATCTATTCCAGCGCGGAGTGGTATGCGTCCGCGGCTGCGGAAGACGCCTATCTTCGCTTCGGGAAATTGCTCCAGTGAAGCCGGAGACCAATCTTAAGGCTGACGGCGGCAGTGCCGCCGTCGCCCCATCGACGCCGTTCGAGCTCGGGATTGGTGTCGTGAACGTGCGCAAATCCTTCGACGACTTCGTCGCACTCGGCGATGTCTCAATGTCGGTGGCGAAGGGCGATTTCGTCACGCTGCTCGGGGCCTCAGGGTCCGGCAAGACGACCCTCCTAAACATCGTCGCGGGGTTCCTGCGCCCCGATCAGGGCCGCATCCACTTCGGCGGTAAGGATGTGACGCTCGATCCCGTTAATCGCCGCGACGTGGGCATGGTTTTTCAGAATTATGCGCTGTTTCCGCATATGAGCGTGGCCGCGAACGTGGGGTTTCCGCTCAAAATCCGCCGCGTTCCGAAGGCCGAGATCGCGCGTCGCGTGGACGAAACTCTGCGGATGGTGCGGATGGAGAGCATGGCCGACCGAAACGTCGCGGCCCTGTCCGGCGGTCAACGCCAGCGCGTCGCGCTCGCCCGCGCGGTGGTCTTCGGGCCGAAAATCGTCCTGATGGACGAACCCCTGTCCGCGCTCGACAAGTCGCTGCGCGAACACATGCAGATCGAAATCCGCAGGCTGCACGAGCGGATCGGGGCGACGACGATCTATGTGACCCACGATCAGCGCGAAGCCTTGTCGATGAGCGACCAGATCGCCGTGATGAGTCAGGGCAGGATCATGCAGTTCGGCACCCCGCGTGACGTGTACGAGCGGCCCGTGAACGCCTTTGTCGCGCGCTTCGTCGGTGAATCCGTCCTGTTGCCCGTAACGCGGACGGAGCAGGGTGTGCGCACGCCGGATGGAACCGAACTCACGGCCCGCGACGTACCGTTGGGCGATACGCTACACCTGATCCTGCGGGCGGAACGGCTGACGCTCGCCACTGCGAACGAGCCGCTGCCGGACACTATGAACGAAATACGCGGTGTGATGCGTGACGTCGTCTACCACGGCGACAGTGTGCTGGTGCTTGTGGAGTGCGGTCTGGAAGAGCCGGTGAGCATCCGGCGTCCGGCGAGCGAGGCTTTCTCGGGCCGGTTGCCGGCGGAAGGGTCGGCGGTATCGCTTCGGCTGCCCGTGGCGGACACGCGCATCGTAACCGGAAACAAGGAAGGATAACGACATGAACGCGCCAATGGCTCCCCGCAACATTCCGCTGCCTGCCGAAGGCGAGGGCGGGGTCTTTTCCCAAAGCTGGTTCCCGGTCGCCCTGAGTCAGGAAGTCACGGCGGACGCTGTGTTCGGGACCGAATTCCTCGATGGTCGCATCGTGCTGTTTCGCGCCCCGGATGGAACGCCGCGCGCCATGTCCGCCTATTGCCCGCATCTCGGGGCCGATCTGACGCTCGGCAAGATCGTCGACGGCAACGTGCAATGTGCGTTTCACCACTGGGAATACGATGCCTCCGGCGCTTGCGTGAAAACCGGCATCGGCGATCCGGCGCCAAAGTCGGCGTGCCTGTTCCAGTTCCCCGTGGCCGAGCGGTTCGGCTTTGTCTGGGTGTTCAACGGCGAAGAGGCACTGTTCGATCTGCCGACGCTCCCGTTCGACGATGCGGAGCTCGAGTTTCGGGCTTATCGCGTGCCGGGCGAACTGACCTGTGACCCTTGGGTGTTTGCGTCGAACACGCCGGACATGCAGCACCTGAAAGTGGTGCATAAGATCGAATTCGGCGTCGAAGACCCGCATGACCTTGTCGACTGGCACGACTACGGGATGCAGTTTTCGTACGAAGGCATCCATCAGGGCGGCGTGCCGCTGGTGTCGACCGCAGGCATTCGCGGCAATTCCGTCTTCTATCGCTGGGGTCAGTATGGCGACTTCTGGCGCGGGTCCATCGTCGGCTTTGGCCTGCCACGCCCCGGTCACCACGTCATCTATTCCTGCAACGCCGTCATGAAGGGCCCGGCCGCGCAGGATCAGCTCGACATCACGCAGGAGGTGAGCCTGCGCACCGTGAACGAAGACCGCGAGTTGCTGAATACGGCACACTATCGGCAGGGCACGTTGACGGCCGGAGATAAAACGCTGGCCAAATTCTTTCACTACCTGCGCCGCTATCCGCGCGCGCATCCGTCCAGGGAGTTCATCAACTGATGGCGATACTCACCGCGGACCCGCCCTCGCTGCACGCGACGGAATTGACCAGAGCCGAACGGAGGGATCAAATCTGGGTGCTGTCCATGATGGGGCCGGGGCTGCTCCTCATGATCGCCCTTGTGGTCGGTCCCTTCGTCTGGCTGGCGATGGTGTCGCTCATCGGGTCGGACAATCAGGTAGGGATCGAGAACTATGTTCGCGTGTTTCAGGACTCCGCCTATGCGAAAAGCCTGTGGCTGACCTTGTGGATGTCCGCGTCGGTGACGGGGCTCGCGGCGGTGCTCGGTTACACGCTCGCCTATGCGATTTCGTGCATGCCGCCGAGATTGGCAGGCCTCTGTCTGCTTCTGGTGGCTCTGCCGTTCTGGACCGGCGTCCTCGTGCGGACCTATGCGTGGCTCATGCTGTTGCAGTACACCGGGATCGTGAACAAGGCGCTCATGTCGATCGGCATCATCGACGAGCCGCTCGCCATGATGCACAACGCCACCGGAGCACTGATCGGCATGTTCCACATCATGCTGCCCTTCATGGTCTTTCCGCTCTATGCCACGTTGCGCGGTGTCGATCCTGACTACCGACAGGCCGCCGAAAGTCTTGGTGCCAGCCGGTTCCGCAGCTTCTGGTCGGTGTTCTTTCCGCAGACTCTGCCGGGGTTGATCGCGGGATCTCTCCTCGTCTTCATCTTGTGTCTGGGGTTCTACATCACGCCCGCACTTCTGGGCGGCGGCAAAACCATCGTTTTCTCAATCGCGCTCGAACGCGACGTGCGACTCAACATGGACTGGGGTCCGGCTGCCGCAGTGGCCGTGTTGTTCGTGGCGTCGATCTTTCTGATCTTCGCGCTTGCGGCCCGGTTCGTCAGTCTCGACCGGATCTTCCAGAGGTAGCCCCCACATGACACCTTTCGATCGGGCGATGCAGTCGCTCATCTACGTCCTTGCGGGAGCGATCCTGTTCTTTCTCGTCGCCCCCGTCATCCTCGTCATTCCGATGTCGTTTTCCGGGTCCCGCTATCTCGATTTTCCGCCCGAGACTTGGTCGCTGCGCTGGTATGAACGGCTGTTCACCTCGATCACCTGGAGCAACAGCCTCGTCGTGAGCGTCAAGCTGGCCATCGCGACGATGCTGGTCTCGACCCCGATCGGTGTCGCGGCCGCATATGGTCTGCACATCTCCGAGCGCCCGTTGCTCAAGAAGTTGCAGATCGTCCTGTTGCTGCCGATGATCGTCCCGAACATCATCATCGCCATCGGCCTGTTCTACGCCTTCGTCCGGTTCAACATCCTCGGGTCTTTTGCCGGGCTGGTGGCCGCACATGCGACGATGGCGGTGCCCTTCGTGCTGATAACGACGCTCTCCGCGCTGCGCTCGTTCGACATGTCGCAGGAGGCGGTCGCGCGCAGTCTCGGGTGTTCGCGCGCCGAAGCATTTTTCCGTGTGACGCTGCCGCAGATCAGGGGCGGCGTCTTCTCGGGCATGCTGTTTGCGTTCGTTACCTCGCTTGACGAGGTGGTCATTGCGCTGTTTGTGGCTACGGGCAGGAACCAGACCGTAACGAAGGTCATGTTCGGGTCGCTTCGTGACGAGTTGGACCCCACCATCGCAGCCGTCAGCGTGGTGCTTATCGTCGGGACGCTGAGCCTCGGGCTTGTCGCGTTGATCATGCGTCAGGCCGCCACGGTTCGCGTACACGGGCCGAACCGGTAAAGGGAGTGAGGAAAGAATGGCAGGAATGGATGGCGATAAGCCACGGATTCAGTCGGTCGCGCGGGCCATCGACGTCATGCTTTGCGTGTCGCGCAGTCAGGCAGGACTGACGCCGTCTGAGATCTGTGCGGCCACCGGGCTACAACGGCAAACCGTCTATCACATGATCCAGACCCTGACCGCGACCGGGATGCTGATGCGGGGAAGCGACGGGAAATACGTGCTTGGCCTCAAGGTCGGGGCCTTTTCCGAGGGCTTCGGACGTCATCTCGCGCCGCCGGAACGGCTCGCGCCCTTTGCGCGGGAAGCGGCCAACCAGACCGGCGAGACGTGTTATGCCGTCGGATGGTGGGAGCAGCAGATCATCGTTCTGGCGGTCGCAAGCGGCGTGAACTCGACGCCAGGCAGCAGTGTCCACCACGGTCTGTACTCCCACGCGCATGCACGGGCGTCCGGCAAACTTTTGCTGTCGTTGGCCGGAGAGCGGGTGCGCGACAGTTACCTTGCCCATCACGGGATGGAGCCTTTAACCGACAAGACCATCGTTGACCGGGCCCGTTTCGAAGAAGAGATGGCCACGGTGAAAGCGCAGGGTTTCGCGATCGACCGCGAGGAATACCGAGAAGGTCTGATCTGCCTTGCCGTGCCGATCTACAACGGGGCGGTGCCCTATGTGATCGGGATGTCTTCGCCAAAACCCGTGTTCGAGGCACGCGGCGACAAGCTGCTGGCGAGCCTTCGCGCCGTGGTCTCGTCGCCGGCCGAAAACGACGACAAGATCGTCGCGTCCGGCTAACCGCGCCCGCGCCGCCGCCCGCTGGACGTACCATCGGCGGCGGCTCTTTCAGCCTTTGCCTGCGTCGCCACCGTTCCGTCCGCCATACGACTTTTCTTCGATGATCTCCGAGCCGAGCAGCCGGTTGATCTCGCGTTTCACGGCACTGCGCCTGTCGTTCGTTTGGTAGACTGCGCGCGCGAGGCGGATGAAATCCGGTCCGAAATCGCCACGGGCTTCGCAGGCCCGTATATCGTCTTCGATGGTCCAGAGCGTGGCGTTGATACCATGAAGCTGCGCGCTCAGCGCGGCCAGATCGTCGCTGGCGGGCAGGGCGTGAGCCGCGACGGCTTCGAGCGCCTGTCGTTCGGTCAGGACGTTGGCCCGTTTGGTCGGGTCTTCGAACCGCTCAGACTTGAGCCTGAGGATCGAGAGCCGATCGACGAGGTCGCCTGCGGACACCGGTGCCAGAATGTCAGCCACGCGTATCTCCCCCAGCCGCATCGCGACGGGCGATCAGGTCGGCCTTTACGTTATCCAGAACCTGCGACCAGTCGCCGGGGCGGGACTGACGGTAGAGGCGCATCGTCGGATACCACGGCGTACGCGTCGCGTCGGTTCCATAAAGCCAGAATGGCTCCCAATGCAGGAGGTTCCAAACGGGCTTGCCAAGCGACCCGGCGATATGTGCGGTTACGGTGTCGGTCGTGATGACAAGGTCCATCGCATCGATCATGGCGGCACAATCGGCCAGATCGGCGTCGCTGCCGCCTGCGTCCAATATGGTGGCGGCGCTGCCATCGGCGTGCAGCGCGTCCAGCGCTGGCCCTTTGTAGAGAGAAAAGAATTGAACGCCGTCGAGAGCCGCCATGTCCAAGAGATCGCGGTGCGACATCGAGCGGGCTTCGTTGCGCTCATAGCCTTCGGAGCCGCGCCAGCAACAGCCGACCTTCAACTTTCCGGCATGGGCCGATGTCAGCTGCGCCGCCCGTTTGAGGGCCGCGTCGGGTAAGGTGAGATGCACCGGATCGGGGATCGTTTCGCGGAAATGGAAATGATCGACGGGGATGTCCATCAGGCTCGTCCAGTAGTCATAAGGTTGTCCGGGGCGAAGGTCCGACAACAGCGTATCGGCACCGTCCATCCTTTGCATCAGCCGCTGCAACGGCGGACGGACGAGCACATGCGTGGTGGCCCCTCGCTCCTTCAGATAGGGCAGAAAACGCGAGAAGCAGACCGTGTCGCCAAAGCCTTGTTCCGGCAGGACAAGGATGGATTTGCCGGTGGGATCCTGCCCGGTCCAGCGTTCTACGCTCGTGTGGGGGAGCGAAATCAGCCCCGCGTTGCGACGGTGCAGATAGTATCTGAACCCCTCGCCGTAGTTGCCTTTCGTCAGACATTGCATGGCATGTTCGAGCGAGACGTCGGCACCGGGCGCGCCCGTTCTGAATGCAGCTTGAATGACCGCTTCGGATTCTGCGACCTGACCGGACTGAAACAAACTGCGGGCGAGGGCCGCCTGTTTCTTGGCCGAGCCGGGGTCGCCCTCCAGCATCTCACGCCGGAGCGGAACCGCCTCGTCGTGAAACCCCAGATCGTCCAACGCATTGCACAGGTTGTTGCGCACGACGGGATTGCCAGGGTCGCGCTCAAACGCCGCGCGTTGGGCGGCAAGTGCCGCGTCATGCTGTTTCAACGCACGATGAGCCGTTCCGAGATTTGTCCAGATTTCCGCATCGTCGGGTCTGAGGATGAGGGCCTGATAATACAGCTGCCGCGCCCCTGCAGGATCGCCGTCCATGTGGCGCTTGACGGCGTCGGTTTTCAGGCGCTGACCATCCGCGTGCCACGTGTCTGGGTTCATGTCCGCAGGTCCATTCCATCCGTCTCGCCGCACGCGGCGCATCCCAAACCCGCCCTTGATCCTGATGTCGTGCGGTTGCCCATGCGCCACGGTCACAATAGTCTGACGCGCGCGGCGATGAAAAGGCTCCCGCGCCAGCGAAACACGAGGATCGACCGTGACGACACTTCTGATCGCGATGCCCACGCAGGGCGAGGTTTGTACGGAAACCATGCTGACGGTCATCGACCTGACGCAGAAGCTGACCGGCCGGAAAATCCCGTTCTCGATCAAAACCTTCGCAGGGTCCGACATCGTCATGTCGCGCAATTTTCTGATGTCTTGGTTTCTGGCGAATGACCCGTATTCGCATATCCTGCTGCTCGACGCCGATATGTCGTTCGCGAGTGATGTGGTGTTGCGACTTCTGGACTTCGACGCGCCATTCACCGCCGCGCCCTATCCGCAACGATATGCGAAACTTGAGCGGTTCCGAGCAGAGATCGAGGCCGACGACCCGGATCAGAGAACGCAAACCCGCGACATCTTTGCCTCGGTACTGGATTATAACGTGCAGAAGAGGCTGCACCCGGACGAGCCGTGGGAGGCCAAGCGGCGGGACGGCTTCAGGACGGTGGCCGGGGTGGGAACGGGTCTCATGCTGATCGCACGCGAGGTGCCGACGCAGATGGCCGAGCGCGGCATTGCGCGCAGGCTCGCACGTCACGATGGCCAGCGACGGTATGCAGGCGCGCGGTTCCATGACTTCTTCAGTCACCTGACCGACCGGGACGGCACGGCAATGTACGGCGAGGATCAGTCCTTCTGTCATCGTTGGATCAACGGGTGCGGTGGCGATGTCTGGATCGACGAGACAGCCGTGGTCACGCATCACGGACGTTTCCCGTTCCGCGGCGACTTTGGTCAAGCAAGAGACTACACGCCCTGACCTCATACGAGCACCGATCTAACGACGCGCCGTAAGCGCGCAGCGCAGGATGGAAGCCCCTTTGATGGGCCGAGGGCATTCGGGCTTCCCAAATGGGTAGTTGTTTGCCACGATGTGCCACGGAGTCTCACAACCGGAGTGCCGCCAATCGGTCTTTGGCCACGGACTTCGGTTTGAAAAAAGTATTCGACTAGGTGAAATTTCAAGGTGGCGTGTCGCAGTGCGTTGCCGGGGTGAGTTCAAAAATGGCTATAATTCGTGTTCCCAGTGACCAGGCAACGATCTCGGCGGCAATCGCGGTGGCAAAGCCAGGCGACACGATCGTCGTCGAAGACAACTATACCGGCGCGAAATCAGCCCTTGTGACCGTCGACCTCCTGACCTTCGATGTCAGTTCGAAGATGCCAGGTATCGTTCTTACGCTGAGCGGCGTGTCCGACATTAGTTTGACGAACGATGGGGGCGTGACGATCCTCGGATCGGGCGGGGATGAGACCATCTCGGCCGGGAACGGTGCGGATTCGATAAATTCGGGCGGCGGGCTGGACGCGATCTACGGCAACGGCGGTGATGATGTCCTGAATGCGATTGGCGCATCTGCGGGCGACACGATCAGCCTTTATGGCGGGGCCGGCGACGACACGCTGATCGCAAGCGGCACGGCGGCGCAAGAGCTCCTGTTCGGCGGCCCCGACAGCAACACGTTCCTGTTCACGGAGCCTACGGGCGTCTGGACGAACCTTTATATTTTCGGGACGGGTAGTGCCGACGACACTCTGAAATTCCAAGCCTCGACCGATGGGGCCCATTTCGATCTCGACAGCGTCGAATTGTCGGGCATCGAAAAGCTGACTTTCGCCAGCATCGGCGCGAACAAGGACGTGACGGTCGAAATCGACCCGGACGAGGTCACCGTGACCGGCACCGAGTTGAACAATGCGTTGGCCGTCACGGGCAACAACGCCACCGGTTCGACCGAAGTGATCCTGATCGACCTGTCGCGCAGCCCGACCGAGACGACGCTCGATCTGTCCGGCTGGACCTTCACCGACTGGGGTGGGCAGGGCGAACATGTCTCGATCATCGGGTCTGTGCGCAACGATACGATCACCGGCTCGACATCCAACGACATGATCGACGGGGGCGACGGCGACGACACGGTGTTCGAGTTCGGCGGCGGCGGCACCTTCTTTTCCATCGAAGGCGGGACCGGCACCGACCTCCTCGACCTCAGTGGTTCGTCGACCTCTTGGTACATCGACCTGACGGCAACCTTGGGCAACGCCGCATCCGGCGGCGCGCTGGGCACGGTCGGTGGGTTCGAGTCGATTTACGGGAGCGCGCTTGGCGATACCATGATCGCGGCGGGTGACCTCGACCTCATTTACGGCGGCGAAGGCGACGACACGCTCATCAGCGCCGGTGCGGCTGGCCAAACCATCAGTCTCTACGGTCAGGGCGGCAACGACACCCTGATCGCCAGCGGGACGGCCTCGGAAGATTTGTTGTTCGGTGGTTCGGACAGCAACGTGTTCCTGTTCGACGATGCCACAGGCACGTGGGTCAACGACTTCCTCTTCGGGGGCGGCGACGACACGATGCTGTTTCAAGCACAGGCCGATGGCGACCACTTTGATTTGGATGGGCTCGAACTCAGCCAGATCGAGAGGCTGACTTTCGCCAGCATCGGCAGCAACAAGGACGTGACGGTCGAGATTGACCCCGACGAGGTCACGATCACCGGCAGCGAGTTGAAAAACGATCTCGCCGTGACGGGCAACAATGCGAGCGGGTCGACCGAAGTCATTCTGATCGACCTGTCACGCAGCCCGACAGAAACCACGCTCGATCTGTCCGGCTGGACCTTTACCGACTGGGGCGGACAGGGCGAGCATGTGTCGATCGTCGGGTCGGTACGCGACGACACCATCACCGGGACGAAGATGAACGACGTCATCACGACCGGTGGCGGAAATGACATTATTTACGGCGACGAAGGCGACGATATCCTCATCAGCACCGGCATGGCGGGCGACAGCATCAGCCTTTACGGCGGCGACGGGAACGACACGCTGATCGCGAGCGGTACGACGTCGCAGGACCTGCTGTTCGGTGGTGCCGACAGCAACGTGTTTCTGTTCAACGACGAGACTGGCACGTGGGTGAACGACTTCCTCTTCGGGGGCGGCGACGACACGATGCTGTTTCGGGCGCAGGCGAATGGCGCCCACTTCGATCTTAATGGGCTGGAACTTTCTCAGATCGAACGACTGACATTCGACCGTGTCGGCCCGCATATGGATGTGACGGTCGAGATTGGCCCCGGTGAACTCACGATCAACGGCAGCGAGTTGAGTAACAACCTCGCCGTGACCGGCAGCAATATGAACGGGTCGACCGAAGTCATCCTGATCGACCTGTCGCGCAGCGGAACCGAGACGACGCTCGACCTGTCCGGCTGGACCTTTACCAACTGGGGCGGTCAGGGTGAGCATGTCTCGCTCGTCGGGTCGAGCCGGGACGACATGATCACCGCGACGTCATCCGACGACGTCATCCGGGCCAGCGGCGGGGCGGACGCCATCGACCTTGGCACCGGCGAAGACGTGTTCACGGGGGCGATGGCGGACTTTTTCGGAGCTACCGTCACGAATTTTGCACTGGACGACCGCATCGTCATCGAAGGGTTCAAGATGCCGCGCGGCCAGATCGAACGAAGCGGCGGAACCACCGCTCTGAATTTCGACACGGATGGTAACGACGTGTCGGACGGCACGCTGACGTTCCAAGGCGACTATTCCGGCGGCGATTTCATGGCCGTCTTCGATGGGACCGACACCACGATCACGTTCGAGACCTATCTGCCGACACTGGCGGAAACGGTCGGCGTCGGCGCAGGCTCGGTGAACGGTGTGAACAACGTTGCGTTCCTGACCGGCGACGGAACGTCGGACTTTCTGGTGTCGCTGAGCGCTGAGGCCATGACCTCGTCCGACAACGTGATCGGGGTCTACGAGATCACAGCGTCGGGCGTGATCACCGATGTGCGTCTGCTGTTCGCCAATGCGAATGCAGACAAGACGGCACAGGCGCTCGTCAGCGATGTGCAGGACGGACATCAGCTTGGCTTCTTCCTCATCAAAGACGCGGCGGACCGCATCGGCGACGGATCGGGGACGCTGGAATTCGTCAACGGCTCGGGCGCGACCGCTCGGCTTTCGGATGGGGCTGACATCTTTATCGAGGTGAACGGCTCGGTGCAGGACGAGATGATTTTCCACAGTTTCGACAGGTCGTTGAACGCCGATGGCATCGACCATGTCTTGTCTGGTGTCGTATCCGGCGGGACGGCCATCCGGATCGGGTTCGAGGACCAGTTTGGCGGGGGCGATGCCGATTATCAGGACGTGCTGATGCAGGTCGAACTGGCCTAATACTGTGCGCGTCGGCGCGGGTGTGACGGCTGTGTGTTGATCGAGGAGGCGGGGACGAGAGCGCCCGGGTTCGGAGACACTTCACGCCGCCTCTGCGGTTCATCCGACGGATCCGGCCCGCCGCCGGGCGCCGCGCCACAAAGGTAGATGGCGCAGCCCGGCCTCAGATACGTTGACCGCCGCTCGCGTCGATCTTCTGTGCCGTGATCCAGCCGCTCTGGGTTCCCGCGAGGAACGCGACAACCTCGGCGATGTCGTCGGGCTGGCCGAGGCGGCGCATCGCGATCGTTGCACTGGTCTTTTCGATCCATTCGGGGTTGCGCATCGGGCCCGACAGGTCGGTCACGGTTGCTCCGGGCAGGACCGAGTTCACCGTGATCCCGCGCGGCCCGAAATGTGCCGCAAGCAGGACGCCGAGCGCCTCCAGCGCGGCTTTCGCCGGTGCATAGGCCGCCATGTCCGGATAGGCGACGCGGGTGCCCATCGACGAGATGTTGATGATGCGTCCGCCCTCGGGAATGATCGCGCCGAGGCTTCGAATGAGTTTGAAAGGCGCCTTGAAGTCGACCTCAAGCGTTTCGTCGAGCATCGCGTCCGTGGTTTCTTCGATGGTGCAGCGCACACCGAGGCCCGCATTGTTGACGAGCACGTCGAGGCGCGGCGATCCGAACCGGTCGCGCGTCAGGTCGTGAACCGACTGGGCCAGAACGCCGGGCGCCTGCGGGTCCGACAGATCGCCCTGCAGGACGGTACCGTCGCCGCCCGCGGCCTGCACCTTTGCCAGCGTCGCATCGGCCGCCTCGCGGTTTCCATTGTAGTGGACGATGACGAACATGCCGTCAGCGCCAAGGCGCTGCGCGATGGCGGCGCCGATTCCACGGCTTGAGCCGGTGACGAGCGCGATGCGGGCGTCTTTCATGTCTTTACTCCTGTTCAGGCTGTCCACGTGCCGGACCGCTCGAGTTCGGCAGCTTTCGCGATAAGGGCGCGACGGTCGATTTTGTTGGTGACGGTCACCGGCAGGTCCGGGACGAACGCGACCCGGCGGGGATGCTGGTAGCCGGGCCCGTTCGCGAGCGCGAAGGTCCGGATGTCGGAAAAGCTCGGCGCAGCACTGTCTGCGGCGACGAGAAAGGCGACTGGCACCGCCCCGCGTTCCTCGTCCGGCATCGGCACGACGGCCGCCTGCCGGACCTGTGGGTGGCGTTCGAGCATCAGCGCGACATCGTCGGGATAGATGTTTTCGCCCGAGCACACGAACATATCGTCGGACCGCCCGGCGAAGTAGTAAAACCCGTCTTCGTCGCGGCGCATCACGTCGCCCGAGATGTACCACCCGTCCTTGAGGACGGCGGCGGTCTTGTCCTCGAGGTTTTTGTAGCCTGCCATCACCGCCGGGTTCTTCATCGCCAGCACGCCTTCGTCGTCGGACGGGCCATCGACCAGTTTCACCTGTTCGGGGAAGAGCGGGTATCCCACCGACGTGCCCGGCGCGGCGCGGCCGTCGGGATGCGGGCCGAAGATCGCAGGCCCGCCCTCGGTCGTGCCGTAGCCGTTCGCGAACAGGGCGTTGGGGAAGCGGTCCCGCAGGCGAGCGACGAGCCCGTCGGTGATCGGGGACGATCCGAGCATCATCTTGGTAACGTGAGAGAAATCGACATCGTCGAAGGTCGGATTGCGCAGGATGCGCGCGAACATGGTCGGGATCGCGATGATCTCGGCCACTTGATAGCGCACGATCGCCTCGACATAGCTTTCGGCGGTGAACCGGGGGAGCAGCACCGTCGAGGCGCCGGCGGCAAATGCCGTCTTGATGCCGAAGATCCCGTTCATGTGGAAAAGCGGCTGCGCCACGATGTAACGCTCGGTCGACGCGACGGGCGCGGCCCGGATGTCGAGCGCCCAGAGCTGGCCGGAATGGGTCAGCATCACGCCTTTGGGCCGTCCGGTCGAGCCGGAGGTGTAAAGAATCTGGGCGATCTCGTCCTCATCCATCTCGACCGTCCGGAAAAAGGCGGGCGTGATGTTGCGCCACGCGGCAGGGCCGTCGTCGACGTCGAAATCCACGAAAGGCAACGCGGCGGGCAGGCGCGCACGGTTGTCCGTGTCGACGAAGGCAAAGGCCGCCTCGCAGTCCGACAGCATGAGCGTGACCACGTCGTCCGGTTGCTTGATGTTGATCGGGACGGCCACGAAACCGGCCCGCATGATCCCCAGATAGGCGATGACGTATTCCGCCCGGTTGGCAGACAGGATCGCGACCGAGGCCCCTCGGTCCAGCCCTTCTTCCGTCAGCCTCTGGGCGACCGCGTCGGCCATGTTGTGGATCTGCTCGAAGGTCAGGCGGCGTTCGCGCCCGCCGTGCAGATCGATGAGCGCGAGGTTGTCGAAATGGCGGCGGTCAGTGATGTCGCCGAGGTTATTGCGCTGCATGTCGCTTGGGTTCTTCCTGGTTCTGGAGTTCGGTACGTGCGGCCACCTGAGCGAACGCGTCCGGGGCGAGATCGAAGTGACAGGCGAAGCGTCGTCCGTCAGGGCCTGCCCGCAGATTGGGCCGCTCGGCCCGGCATTTGTCCTGTGCGACCGGGCAACGGGTGGCGAAAGCGCATCCCGGCGGGATGTTGAGGGGGCTGGGCAGGTCGCCCGGCGGCACGGGCTTTTTCCGCCGCGCGAGGCGCGGGTCGGCGACAGGCGCACTGCCCAAGAGCGCTTGGGTGTAGGGGTGCGCCGGACGGGTCCAGATCGCTTCGGCTGGCCCGATTTCGACGATGCGCCCCAGATACATGACCAGAAACCGGTCGGAAAAGTGCCGGATCACCGACAGATCGTGCGAGATGAAGAGGTAGGAGACCCCCGATTGCTCCTGTAGGTCCTGCAACAGGTTGATGACCTGCGCGCGGATCGACACGTCCAGCGCCGAAACCGGCTCGTCGCAGACGAGAAGCCGGGGGCGCAGCGCAAGCGCACGGGCGATCCCGATCCTTTGGCGCTGGCCGCCCGAGAATTCATGCGGATACCGCGTAAGGGCCTCCTTGCGCAGGCCCACGGCCTCGAGCAATTCGTCCATCCGATACGCGATCTCTTTGCGCGACCAGCCCGCGACCTGCATCGGGCGGGCGATGATCTTGCCGACCTTCTGCCGCGCGTTCAGCGAGTTGTAGGGATCCTGAAAGATCATCTGATAGCTGGATCGGTGCGGCGCCATCTCACGCGGGCCCAGCCGGGTGATGTCGCTTCCGTTCAGGTAGATGCGCCCGTCCGTCGGGTCGATAAGGCGCATGACGGCCTTGGCGAGCGTGGACTTGCCGCACCCGCTTTCACCGACCACCGAGAGCGTTTCGCCTTCGGCAACGTCGAACCGGATGTCGTCGAGTGCGTGGACGGTGCCCCCTTTGACGGGGAAGTCGACGCACAGGCTTTGGACCGAAAGAACGTTCATGCCGGGGTCTCCTCTTCAACGAGGAAGCAGGCGGCCTCGGTCGTCGCATCGACGCGTGTGAGGGCAGGGCGGGATGCTGCGCAGCGCTCGAAGGCGCTGGCGCACCGGTTGGAAAAGACGCAGCCCCTCGGCAGGTCGCCCAATCCGGGGACGGAGCCTGTGATTTCCGTCAGCCGGGTGGCGGGGGCATCGCCCGGTCGCGGGGTCGAGCCGAGCAGGCCACGCGTGTAGGGATGGCGGGGCTTTTCGAAGAGATCGAAGATGCCTGCCTCTTCCATCTTCCGCCCACCGTACATGACAACCGCGCGGTCGGCCATTTCGGCCACCACGCCCAGATCATGGGTGATGAAGATCATGCCCATGCCCGTGCGGGCCTGAATATCGCGCAGCAGTTCGAGGATCTGCGACTGGATCGTGACATCGAGCGCGGTCGTGGGTTCGTCGGCAATCAGCAGATCGGGTTCGCACGCGATAGCCGCCGCGATCACGACCCGTTGGTTCATGCCGCCCGACAACTGATGCGGATAGGCATCGAACCGCGCTTCGGGCGACGGGATGCGCACCGTGTCGAGCAATTCGATTGCCCGCGTGCGCGCATCGGCGGCCGAAAGACGGAAATGGCGCTGAAGCCCCTCGCTGATCTGGCGACCGATGGTCATGACCGGGTTCAGGGCCGACATCGGATCCTGAAAGATCATCGAGATCCGCCGTCCGCGTATCGCCTGCATGCCCTTCTCGGGCAACTTGGCGATGTCATTCTCGTTGTAGAGGATGCTGCCGCCGGACAGCTCGGCCGGCGGCGTCGGCAAAAGGCCCATGATGGCCAGCGCGGTCAGGGATTTGCCGCAGCCGGACTCCCCGATCAGGGCCACGGTCTCGCCCTCGCTGACGGAAAACGACAGGCCGTCGATGGCGCGCAGGTCACCGCGCCGCGTATGCAGATCGACCTGAAGATCGCGTATCTCGAGAAGCGGGGTCATCAGCGGTCCCTCAGCTTGGGGTTCAACGCATCGTTCAGCCCGTCGCCCACGAGGTTGAGCGCAAGCACGGTGAACATGATGGCGAGGCCCGGAATGGCGCAGATGTACCATGAGGTGCGGATCAGGCTGCGCCCGTCGCCGATCAACGCACCCCAGCTTGCCACGTTCGGGTCGGCAAGGCCGAGAAACGAGACGGCGGCTTCGAACAGGATCGCGCTGGCCACGATGAGCGAGCCCAGAACGACGATGGGAGGCAGGGCGTTCGGAAGGATCTCCACGAACATGATGCGCGCGTTGCCCATACCCATCGTGCGGCAGGCCTGCACGAATTCCCGGTCCCGAAGCGACAGGAACTCGGCGCGGGTAAGGCGCGCGACCTGCGGCCACATCACGAGCCCGATCCCGAGGATCATGTTGCGCTGCTCGGACCCGAGCACGGCGATGATGGTCATGATGAGGATGACATGAGGCACGGTTTGGAAAAGCTCGGTCACCCGGTTCAGCGCCTCGTCGACCCAGCCGCCGAAGTAGGCCGCCGTGGCGCCGACCACCACACCGATGGCCAGCGCGGTCGCAGCCGCGACCGACCCGACAAGCAGCGTGTTGCGGGCGCCGAAGGCGATCATGGCGGCGATGTCACGCCCGACGCTGTCCGTACCGAGAATGTGGTCAGGATTGGTGAACGGCCATTGCTGGGGCCGGGCGACCATGCGCAGCGGCGCGTGGTCGAACATGAAGGGTGCGACCAGCGCCACCGCGATCACGAGGACCACGATCACGAGGCCGAAGACAGCGGCCCGATTGCGGGCGAAACTGGACCAGAACTCGGTCATGCCTTTTCCTTGATGCGCGGGTCGAGCTTGTAATAGGCGAGGTCGACCAGAAGGTTCGCGAAGACGACGACCACGGCGGACAGGACAAAGACGCCCAGCACGACGGGGTAATTCCGGCTCATCACGGCATCGACCATGAGGCTGCCGATGCCGGGCCACGAGAACACCGCTTCGATCACGACCGAGCCGCCGAGGACGGTGGAGAGTTGCAGGCCGAACATGGTGACGACCGGCAAGAGCGCGTTGCGCACCACGTGAGCGATGAGCACCCGTGAGCCGGACAGGCCCTTGGCGCGGGCGGTGCGCACGAAATCGAGCCGCGCGACCTCTAGCACCGAAGCGCGGGCGACGCGGGCATAGATGGCGGCATAGAACAGGCCCAGCGACGTTGCGGGCAGGATCAGGTGTCGGATGAGATCCCACAGCCAGCCGAGGGGGCCGAAATCCGCGCCGATGGTGAACATGCCCCCGATGGGGAGCCAGCCGAGCTGAACCGAAAAGACGATGGTCAGCATGATGCCGAGCCAGAAGGTCGGCGCGGCGAAGAAAAAGACGACCGCGAGCGAGATGATCGCGTCCCATGCCATGTTCAGCTTCGCCGCGGCCACGATGCCGGCGGACACGCCGACGACGATGGCGATGCTCATGGCCGCGAACATCAGGATCAGAGTTCCGGGGAGGTGCTGGGCGATGACGCTCAGCACCTCGTCGTTGTGGCGATAGGAATATCCGAAATCGAGCTGGATGACCGACAGGATGTATTTCCCAAGTTGCACGATGGGCGGCTGATCCATGCCATAGAGCGCGCGCAGGCGCTCGATCTGCGCGGGGTCCGAGATCTGCTGCTCCGACGTCACGACGTCGAGCATGGTTCCCGGTGCCAGTTGGATCAGGCCGAAATTCAGGACGATCACCCCGAGGATCAGGGGGATCGCCTGAAGCAGACGGCGACGGACCAGTCGTCCCATGGTGCCCCTTACTCGCTCTCGTCGATCCAGAGACCGGCCCAACTGTTCGCCAGGATGTTGGCGAGGTGGTCGTAGCCTTTCACATCCGCGCTCGCGACCGTGGTGGAGGTGTGCTCCACGAGGATCGTGATCGGCAGGTCCTCGGCGAGGATGGTCTGCATCTCATGCGCCAGTTCCGCACGCACCGCCTCGTCCGTCTCGGAGGTGAGGTTCTCGACGATGGCGTCGAGCTCGGGGTTGGAATACCCGCTCGCATTGCGGAAGGGCACGCCTTTCAGAATGCCGCTGGTGGTGACGAAGTTGGTCTGAACCGGAACGAGTTCGGCCGGGGCAGAGTGGTTGGACAGCGCGATGTCATAGGCATATTCGCCATAGATCGTACGGAACGAGCTTGGGCGGTCCGGGACGTTCAGGTTCGCTTCGATCCCGATGTCGCCGAGCGCCTGCTTCACGTATTGGCCGATCTGGGCATTTTCCTCGAACCAGCCTGCGGCGACCAGTTCGATGCTGAACCGTGTGCCATCGTCGCCGACCGGATAACCGGCCTCGTCCAGCATCTGCGCGGCAAGCTCGGGGTCATACGCGTATTGCGGAACGTCGTCCGAGTAGAACTTGGAGTTCGACGACGACACGAAGCTGGTGCCGGGGACCGCCTTGCCGGAATAGATCACGTCCGCGATGAACGCCTTGTCGATGGCATGCATGATCGCCTGACGCACCGGCACCTCGCTGACGATGGGGTTGCGCGAGTTGAATTCGATGGTCGAGGCCCAGGCCGAGGTCAGGTAGCCGCCGGTGGAGGTCGCGAATTCGTCCATCGCGCCCAGACGGTCGATGTCGGCTGCGGGGATCGGGTTGTAGACGCCGATATCGACCTCGCCCGCCTCGAACGCCGCAGTGCGCGACGACGGGTCGCGCCAGTAACGGATGATCAGACCATCGGCATAGGGCTGTCCGTCGGCCCAGTAATTCTCGTTCTTCGAGTATTCGATATGGCTGCCGCGCACCCATTCCTCGAACACGAACGGGCCGGTGCCGATGGGCGCGTTGTTGGCTTCGTTGGTGGCGAATTCGGTGCCTTCGTAGATGTGCTTGGGGATGACCAGCACGCGCACCAGCGCGGATTTCAGGAAGAATTCCGGCGTCGGCTGCGAGAAGGTCAGCGTTACCTCGTTCTCGCCCGTCGCCTCGGCCCCGGTCAGGAACTGGAACGCAGCCGAAGCGACGACGCCTTTCCAGTATTCCATCGCGTTGAACACCACGTCATCGGTGGTGAAGGGGGTGCCGTCATGCCAGGTCACGCCTTCGCGGATCGTGATGGTGTAGGACATGAAGTCTTCGGACGGGGTGACGGCGGTGGCCAGCACCGGCTCGAAGTTCAGCTCGTCGTCAGCCTCGAGCATGGGTTCGAGGATCTTGGTCGAGGTGAATTCCGGGCTGCCGCCGCCGCCCGCAGGCACGAACACCGCCTGCGGCTCGAACCCGCCCCAGGTCGCCAGCAGGGTGCGGCTGGGCTGCGGGTCTTCCTGCGCGGTGGCACCCATCGGGGCCAGCAGCGTCAATGCCGTGGTGGCGAGTGCCGCCAGCAGCGTCGTGCGTCTTGAGATGGTCTTCATCTTGGGTCTCGCTTTCCTGTTGGACGGGCCGGGCGTCCGTTTGTGTGCGCCCGGTCCCGGGGTTCGGCCCTTGGCCATAGTCGCCAGCGGTCAGCCGCCAGCGGTGGAGTAGGTTCCCCTCCCGATTGCGATGAGCCTCCCGCTCTCGTCGGTCACGTCGATGTCGGACACGCCCACCGACCTGCCCAGCCTGCGGATGCTGGCGGATACGATCAGGTCGGTGCCGATGGCGGGGCGGAAGTAATCGACGCGGAAATTCACCGTGGGAATGCCGCGTCCCAGCCGCATGATCAGGACGCAGTCGCCGATGGTGTCGATGATCGCGGCGATCGGGCCGCCGTGCCATTGGTTCGATCCCGGCCCACGTTCGAACTCGGGGCGCATGGGGCAGCGGACGGTCAGCGTGTCGGTCTCTTCGTCGAAGGACATCACCTCGATGTTGCACATCGCGATGAAGGGCGAGCCCGCCATCATCTCCTGCATCTGGGCCGTGGTCAGGGGCGCGTCGCTCATGGCTTCACCACGACCTTGCCGGTGACTTCGCGGTCTTCCAGAACGCGCATCGCCTCATAGGCTTCGGTGAGCGGATAGGCGTGGTCGACCACCGCCTTGAGGTCGCCGCTGGCCACCAGATCGATGAGGTCCATCAGATCCTCACGCTCCCACCCGTTGGAGCCGAGGATCTGAAGCTCGAAGGTCCAGATGAAGCGCAGGTCCTCTTTGGGGTCGTAGCCTGCAGTCGCGCCACAGGTCAGCACCCGACCGCCCTTCTTCAGCACCTTGAGCGAAGGCACCCAGGTGTCGCCGCCGGTGAAGTTCACCACCACGTCGATCCCGCCGCCGCCGCCCATCATGCGGGCCTTGCCGTGGCGTTCCTTGATGACCTTTTCGAAGTTCTCTTCGCGGTAGAGGACGATTTCGTCCGCGCCCACGGCCGTGAGCTTCTCGGCCTTTTCGGCAGTGCCCGCCGCAGCGATGACATGCGCGCCTGCCAGCTTGGCAAGCTGAACGCAGCAGATGCCGACGCCGCCGCTGGCGCCGAGGATGAGGACTTTCTCGCCGGGCTGGATCTTACCGATGGTGCGCATCATGCGGATCGCGGTGCCGTAAGCGACGGGCAGGGCGGCCGCCTGTTCGAAGCTGATGTTTTCGGGGAGGGCCACGAGTTGGTGCGCCTTGGCGCGGCAGAATTCAGCGAGCCCGCCATGCGTCGTCTCGCCGGTCAGGCCGCCTTCGACCCGGTTGGCCGGGTCGATCAGGACGCGGTCGCCCACGGACCAGCCTTCGACCCCAGCGCCCACTTCGGAGATTTCGCCAGCGACGTCGATGCCCATAATGATCGGCATGGGAATCTTGATCCCCGGCATACCGCGGCGGGTGAAAATATCGTGGTAATTCAGGGCGGTCGCGCCGACTTTGACGATGACCTCACCTTCGCCTGCCGTCGGGGTTTCGAAGTCCTCGACATAGGTGAGGGCGTCGAGAGCGCCGTGCTCCTCGATGATGACTGCTCGCATATTCAGTGTGTCCTTGTTGTTTCTGGTGTCCAGGTCGCGATCCCGTCGATGGCGGATTGCGTGATCTCGAGGGCGTGGGCGACGGCGCCTTGGCGCCACGTGCCCGAGGCCGGGACGAACACGTCGCGCAGGTGCGCCTCCAGCACCGCGCGTCGCGCGGGGTCCGGTTCGCCGGAGAAGCGCAGCCATGTGTCGAGGATCAGAGCCTCGCGCACATCCGGCCCGCGTGTGCCGAACTCGACGACGGCGCCCACGAACGGGCGACCGGGCAGCGCTTCTTCGGCGCCGTAAAAGACGAGACCGGTGTAGGAGGGGCGCGACAGGCCTGCAGGCGACTGGTCAAAGATGCGCTCGCCGCCCCACCAGCGCGCCGCCTCGGCCTCGAGCGGGCCGCCCGGTGGGTTGAAGCACAGAAAGAACGTGTCGCCGTAATCGCCAAGCCCGGTGTGCCAGTCGATGAAACCGACCATCTCGGCCTGTGCGAGATGGGTGTGCAGCAGGCGGCGAAGGGTCAGGTTCGACCATTCGGGCGCATGCCCGCCGAAGGTCGGGTGTTCCGGATGGCTGTATTGCCCGCGCGCCAACGCATCGAACAGGGCGCTTTCGCCGTGCTGCTGTGCAAACGCGTCGAAGGCAGCGCGGAACGCTTCGATCGCCCCCATATCCCATCGCGGGGGCAGGAGCGCGTCGGCCAGCCCTTTGAAGGGATCGTTGCCGGGAAGCTGCGCATCGAAGTCGAGGAAGTTGCGGTTCAGGTCGACGTTGTTCTCGGTCGTCCGGGTGCCATGCGCGAAGCCGAAGGGGTTGAGCGCGTGTACGAAATAGACCGCGACATCCTCGGGCAAGGTGGCCGCATGACCGCTTTTCAGCCAAGCGATCTGCGCGGCGGAGCCAGCCGCGCCCTCAAGCCCGTGAGCCCCGCTGATGACCACCAGCGCGCGGGGTGCGTCCGCGCGCCCGATGCGGCACAGGTCGATTGACAGCGGTTCGCCCGCAGGGCCGACCGCCCAAGGGTGAGTGTCGCGGAAAAGCGCGCCGCCCGCCCGCGCGCCTGCGGCGCAAAAGGCGTTTCGCGCTTCGATCCATGTTTCGCGGAAGCAGTCCGCATAATGTGGCGTTCCGCTCATGCGGCTTGTCCTTCGATGAAGATGAGGGCGACGCCGCAGGCCGCTTTTGCGGGGACGACAAGGCGTGATGGCGTGGGCGCGAGGAACGAGACACCGGCTTTGGTCAGGACCTGCCGGGCCCCGCGGAGGTCATGGGTCGCGAAGGTGAGGGCGACCATCCGATCCTCGTCCTGCCAAGGCTCGATCGCGTCTCCGTGCCGGGCGCTCATCCCGGCGGGTGTATCGATGCGCACCGTCGTGGCACCCGCCCTGAACGTGATTGCCGAGCCGTCGCGGCTCAAACACGAGGGCCCGAACAGATTTCCATAGACGCGCGCGGTGGCGGCGGGGTCCGGGGCGGAAATGTCGAAGCCGACGATTTCGTGCGCACCGTTGGCGTGGGACTGGTCTTCGCGGCGCCAGACGAGTTCTGGCGTGTGATGGCAGCAAAAGAAACTGCGGCCATTCTCGATCGCATCGTCCGGCAGGCCGATGGTGGTAAATCGGGCCTCGGCTTCGCCTGCACTGGTGCGAACCGGGCGTCCGTGGTGCATCGGCGCGGGGCTGTCGAAGCCTGCGTTGCTGATCGCCGAGACGATCAGGTCCGGGTCGTCGCCTTTGAAGACGATCCCGATCAGACCCGTCGGGTCCGTCCAGAGAGGGGGAAACACCGCATCGTTGCCGGGTTCGAACCCGAAGATTTCGAGATAAGTCTCTCCGAACACCGCGAGGTGGTTCGAAGAGCCAAGGCTGGAGTGGCCGCGTTCCGTGAGTGAAAAGCCCAGCCTTGAATAGGTGTCGCGGGCAGCGTCGATTTCGCCGCGCACGGAGACGATGACATGGTCGAGGCGCGGCTCGAGCGTGGCCTGCGAGAGCTTGGCGGCGGGTGTCATGACTGGCCGCCCTGTTTCATGTCGCAGTTACACCGCATCCCGAAGCTCCGCGTTCAGGAGCGCGGGCAGTCCTGCCACGGCGTCGATGATGGTGTGGGCCTCGGCATCGTCGATCAGGTAGCTGAAGTTCAGCCTGACGAAGCCGGGCTTGGCCGAGGAATCCCCGTCCAGAATTCGTGTGCGGATCGCGGCGCTGCGTCGGGCGTCGATGTCGAGCAGCCGGTGGCCGTAGGGGCCTGCGCAGGCACACCCGCCGCGCGCCTGTATCCCGAACCGGTCGCTCAGCAGGCGGGTGACGAAACCGGGGTCGTAGGCGCGGCCTTCGCGGTCCGTGACGAGGAAGGAGAAGATCGGCAGGCGGGGGCAATCGGTCTTGCCGAGCAGATGGAGGCCCGGAACGCCGCGCCATTCGGACAGCGCGCGCGCGACGAGTTCGCGGTTGCGCGCCTCGATGCGCGGGGTGCCGAGCGCATCCTTCAACGCAAAGGCCATCGCCGCGCGGATGTCGCCGATGACATTCGGCGTGCCGGCCTCTTCGCGTTCGACCACGTCGTCGAGATAATCGTGCGCACTGGCGGAGACGTAGAGAACCGATCCGCCACCGGGCAGCGTCGGGGTGGTGGCCGTCACGCTGTCCTTGCGCAGGATCAGCACGCCGGACGCCGCCGGGCCGCCGACGAACTTGTGCGGCGAGGTCGCGACCGCGTCGATGAAGATGCCGGGGGCCGGCTCCATGTCGATCTGGACGTAAGGGGCGGCCGCCGCGTAATCCCACACGGCCCGCGCGCCTGCCGCCTTCAGCACGCGCGTCACGGCGGCGACGTCGGTGAGGATGCCGGTGACGTTCGAGGCGGCCGAAAAGGCGCCGACGACCAGACCCTCGGTCTGCGCAAGCACGGCCTTAAGGTGGTTGAGGTCGGGACCGCCGCCATCGAATTCCTGTATCTCGATGACCCGCGCACCGCTCTCGCGCCACGGCAGAATGTTCGAATGATGCTCGTATGGTCCGATCAGCACCGTCGCGGGGCGCCCCTGTGCCACGGCGTCACGCACACCGAGCAAATGAACCAGACGATTGAGCGCCGAGGTCGACCCCGAGCCGGTGAAGATCACCGCGTGGTCGCGCCCGGCACCGCAGATTCGCCCGATCTCTGCACGGGCGGCCGTGCGCTGGGCCGTGATGAAGGCGCCGCAATATGAATCTTCGCTGTGGGAATTCGCATAGAAAGGCAGCACGCGGTCGCGGATGACGTCTTCGATCTGAGCGACCGCTCGCCCGCTTGCGACGTAATCGGCGTAAATGAGCGCACGCACGTCGCCCTTTACGTCGAACGTCGCTCCCTTCCCGATCAGTCCGGATCGCGCGGCGTCCCAGCCGTTTGGTCCCGCGAAGTCGGAGGCCAGATCGGCAAAGAGGTTCTGTTCGGATGAGGGGCTCACGCTGCGCTTTCCATGCTGTCCTGTCACGTAAAATCGTATGCGGCGCGCAGCGGGGAATTCGACAAACAAGTGAGCGTATAAAACGCTCATATTGGTTCAGATGAGCGGGAACATGGTCAAAATTGACAATATCGATCGGTCGATCATTCATGCACTTCAAGTTGACGGCTGCCTGTCGCAGCGCGCATTGGCCGACGAGGTGGGGCTGTCGCAGAATGCCTGCGCTCGTCGTTTGCAGCGGCTCGAACAGGCGGGAGTCATCACCGGGCGCACGGCGCGGGTCGATCCGGCGATGGTGGGCCTCGCACTCACGGTTTTCGTGCTGGTGAAGACGCGGTTCCACGATCTGGAATGGGCCCGGCAGTTCCACCGCAAGGTGGAGTCGATCCCCGAGATCGTGGACCTGCACAGGATCGGCGGCGAGTGGGATTACATGCTGAAGGTCGTCACGACGGACATGGCGGGGTACGACCGGGTTTACCGACGCCTGATCGACGGCATGTCATTCGAGGTTGTTTCGGGTCTCTTTTCTATGGAGACGCTGTTCGACACTCGCCCGATCCGGGTCGCCTGAAGGGTAGGGCCGGGACCGCGAAAATCGGCCCGGACTTCTGGTGTCATGAACGGACGTCCGCCGCTGCGCGCGAGGCGCGTGCGCATATGCCTGCCAGCATCGCTATTCTGGCGCTACGGTCTAAACCCGACACGTACCCTCAGATGTCGAAACTCTCGACGTCTAGTTTCAGCATGGACCAATCGCCCAAGTAGACCTCTTCTTGCCGAAACGCGTTGGCGCCCACGAATAGGGAGGTGTCGTTGATCCACCCGAATTCGCCGGGCTGGACGGCGCAGACGCGGTCTTCCCCCTCGACGGAAAGATAGAGCTCCCGCCCTTGTGCCTTCGCCCTGAACGAAAAGGCGCGCCCGACCGGGCAGGGGCAAAGAAGGATCGCGCTCGTGTCGTAGTCGTCGAAAGAGCGATAGAGGCGGAAGACCAGCATCTGGCGCTTGCTGTTGAAACGGATGAACCAGCCGGCGCCGTCCGTTCTGCGTCTCGACGCGACGTGGACGAGAATTTCATCGGTGTCTCCGCCGAACATGGCGGTGCCCGCCACCGATATTCGCGGTGCGTCGCGATAGACATGCGACTGAAACAGAAGCCGACGGTCGACCTCGTTCGGACTGGCAGGTTGCACCGGGAACGTCTGGTCCGCGCCGGGGCGCACAAAGGCCGTCGTGCCGACACCCGGTCCGATGAGCGACCTGTAAACGTTGCGAAATTCCACGGGTCCCGTGTTCAGTCCGGTCACGCGCGTCAGCCATTCATTGTTGATGCTGATCGGGAAGTTTTGCGGCAGGTCCAGACGACGAAGTCCGGGCGGCATCGCGAAGGTCGACAGGCCTTTGGCGGGGTTCATCTGAGACAGGAGCGCATCCCAGACATCGGCGGGCAGTTTCAACGCGCCGATCTCGGGCGACCGCGTGTTTCCATTCTCCGGCGTGCTCCAGTCCGGCTTGGGAAACTGGCCCTCGTTGAGGAGCCGGTCATGCGCGGCGAGGATTTCGCCCAACTCCGCGTCGCCGATGAGCGAGAAGCTGCGGTCGAGCGTTTCCATCTGCGCCTTCAGGCGCTCGAAGACCAGCGTGTTGAAGTTGCGATCCCCGCGACCCATCGCTTTGGATATGAGCATCGCCGCCGCAAAGACATCGGGCAGCGACTCGTTGCGCAGCGCAGGGGGCGGGAGGTGCAGCTTGTTCAGATCCACACCGATGATGCCCAAGAACCAAGGCAGAACACCGCCCTGTTCACGCATGTCGTCATAGTCGATGCGATGCACGCAGGTCACGTTTCCCGGCCGGGCGAGGATCTCTTCCACCCGGTCCCAACTGGCCAGCCCCTGCACGCAAAGGTCGTAGAAGAACCGTTTGGGATTGTGGGTCCAGTCGTTTCGCGGGTTCGCGGCAAGCTCGCGATAATAAGATGCGAACCACGGGCCGAAGTCGCGCGGGACGAAGACGAAATCGATTGGCACGTCTCCGAACACCTCGGCCAGCAGATCGACGATGTTGCCTTGTCGCCAGAACCGCAGCGACACGATGTTCTCGGCCGACATGACCAGCGTTTTGATCGGGCGGCCCAATGAGATGATTTCTGCGCAGAGGTCCGCATACAGCCCGCCGTCGTGGAAAATATGGTTGTCGAAGAACGCGGCATGTCCCGCAGTCCGTTCGCGGCGGATCGTGCGCTCGCGTCGCGCCCCTGTCACGGGATAGTGGACACCCTGTTCGATGAGCGTGAAGCGATTGCGCTCCAATGTGGCCTGCGCGTAGGACGACCCCGTTTTGGTCGGCCCGACGTGGATGACGACCCGTTCGACGAGGTCGCCGAGCTTCACGTCCGCCCCGTCTTCCGTGCCGAACCGTGCGCCACGATTGAATGTCAGGTAGCGGCAGAAAATCTCTTCCGTCGCCGCGCGTTCTTCGGACCAGATCGCAAAAAGCTCTGAAATGGACAGCCGCTGGTGGCCGATGATCTTCAAGGCGCGATCCGTGTCGGCGCTGCGAATGAAATACCAGAGCAGGTCCAACATCGCTTCGGCCGTGTTCTGTTCCGCGCCCACGCTGTTCGGCACCAGAGTGTCGTCGAGGTAGAGGGGCAGGTCGAAATCCGGGAACGCTCTGAGCGCATCGAACAGGTCTTCGATCTGCTCGCGGGACGCAGCATTGTCCTGCCCGGTCAGGAACTTGCCCCAGTATGTGACGAGGTTCTGACAATAGATGATCGTGTTGGCCCGCAGGAAGCGGTCATCGATCCGCCCGGCCTCACTCGCCCGGCTCAGCATCCCACCGACGAGTCGGCAGTGCTCGGTGAACAGCGCAAGCTGGCGGTCGTCGATCGTGCGCACGACAGACCCTTCACGCGCCATATGGTCGAGCACCCGCTGCTCCGTCACCGCAATCCGATCCGCCGAGGTCAGCGCCGTGAGGACGAAAGGGCGGTCTTCGCGCTGCGGCAATTCGGTAAAGAACCGGATCTTGGCGGTGTCGAGGAACGCGCGGCGGTAGAGCATCTGCCAGCAACTGCTGACATTCGCCAAAGCAGGCCATTCGCTGAGCGTGACGACGCCAGTTGCGGGCACCGCGACCGGGCGCGACGGTGTGCGCGCGCCATCGAGCCGGATGGTGGAGTAATGGGCGCAAACGACCTCGGCATTCTGCTCGTCCGCAGTTCGGACCCAGTCGCGCAACGTGGTGTCTGACGCCAAAAGATCGTCGCTGTCGAGGAATGCGACGTACTTGCCGCGCGCCAGATCGAGACCGAGATTCCGGGCGGTCGCCTGACCCTGGTTCTTTGGTTGGACCTCGACATGGAACCGGATATTCGACCGGGCCTTTAACGCATTCAGGACGTCGACGGTGTCGTCTTGGCTCGCGTCGTCCACCACGATCAACTCGACGTTAAGCCCGGTCTGAGCCATGACCGATTCAATCGGTGCCGTGACGAAACGTGCCGAGTTGTAGGTCGGCATGATGACGGTAACGTCGAATTCGCTGTTCATTTCACCCCTGGGGTTCCCGTCCCCGTCTTTTCATTGGCGCCGCTCATGCGCTTCGCACAAGCAGTGCGCAGCGTATCATTGCGGCAAGGTCGCCCCGGCGCAACCGTCTGGGATCGGTTTTCGCCAGCCGATCCAAGGACCTGCTGTCCGATGCTGGCCGTCACTTGTTGAATGCGCCTGCCGGATGTCCGAAAGTCCTGTCCAAAGCCTCCCGACGTCGTTGGCGCGCTTTCCAAGGAGTTATGTTTGTCCGTTTGTTATCTGCACATCGGCGCATCGAAATGCGCGAGCACGTCGATCCAGCGCTCGTTTCAAAAGTCGCGTGACTGGCTCGCCGAAGAGGGCCTGATCTACCCCAAGTCCGAGAATGCGCGTCACGATTTTCTGGTCACGCTACACCACGCGAACCCTCTCGACCTGAACCTCCACAAGCGCTTCAATCTGGACCGTGAGACCGTGCGGCAGCGGGCCGAAGCGCAGCGGAACGCGGTCGAGGCGTTGATCGCATCCCAGGCCGACAGGGACGTGTTTCTGTCGACCGAGTTGCTTTTCGACGAAGCGCACAATCTCGATCTCGTCGGCCTGAAACGCTATCTGGACGGGATCTTCGACAGGGTCATCGTCGTCGCGTTGGTGCGCGATCCTTTGGCTTGGACCAACAGTCGCGCGCAGGAAAACGTCAAGAGCGGCGGTGCGACACTCGAGGTGGTCGTCGAAAACCCGGTGCTTCCCCGTTTCGAAGCGATTGAGGCGTATCGCAACACCTTCGGCGCCGAGGCTCTGCGCGTGCGCCCGATGGAAACGCTCGGCACCGCAACACGATCCCTGACGCAGGCGTTCGCCTCATGGCTTTTCGGGCACGATCGGATCGCGGATCCGTTGCCCGATCTGTCGATCAATGAGAGCGTTCCTCTGGAAGGATTGATGATCGCGAGCGAAGTGAACAGGTTCGCAGGCCATGCGCTCGGACATACCAAAATGGCGTCGGGCGGCGAGGGCGCGATGCGTGGGTTGTCCGCACAGGATTTCCGCAAGATCGGACGAACGCGCTTTAGCCTTCCGGCCGCGCGCGTGGCCCAGGTGCTGCCCCGATTGCAGGCCCAGTTCGACTACCTGAACGCGACGTGGGGCGCGGATTATGCGCCGCCGGACCTGTCGAAATGGAACGATCCCGTCCCGGTCTGGGATCAGGACACGCTGGCATCCATCGGGGTTGCGATGAACGACCTCGGCCAAGCGGTGCAGCGGTTGCGTGCCGAGAACCTGAAGTTGCGGGAGAACGGCTGAACGCGATCTGTGTCGCGGTTCAGAACCGTCGAAGGGCGCGCGTGACATCCGTGCGCCGCACGATCCGCCTGTTCCACTTCCCATCGATCACAAGCCGCCCGAGCCGCGTCGGCCGCCCGTTCCAGAACAGCGGCAACATCAGTTCGAGCGCAAGGTCCGAGCGGTAAAGCCAGCACCAGTTCAAGAGCACCCAGTAGGCCGCCAACCTCTCACGTCGGGTCAAGCTGACGCGTCCAAGCGCATCCAGAAACCCTTTCAGGATCCGCCAGTCCCGCAGAATGGGCCAGCGCGACGGCCTGCCACGGTTCCAAGACAGCCGGTCCTTCTGCGTCGTCTGCCCCCGCGTCGAGGTCTGCGGATGATCCCGGTTGAAAAAGAGCGGTTCGGGCACGATCCGCGATCGACCGAGCAGCGTGATTGCCGCCAGAAACACACGGTCCGAGGCGATGAAGTCACCGTGGAGCGGTGTCCGCTCCATCGCGTCACGCCGGATCAGACCGAAGATGGGCGCGTTGTTTCGGGCCAGCGGAAGGACCCAATGCGCCAAGCGCCGCGCCGGCTCGTCGCTGTCGAAATCGATCTGGTCGAGAAAGCACAGGGTCTGCGTGCCGAACCCGTTGATCCGAACCGTCTGGCTATGGGCAAGGATGCAGGTCGGGTCGCCGTCCAGCACGCCCACCATCCGCTCCAGATATTTCGGGGCCAACAGGTCGTCATGGGCGTGCCATTTGAAATAAGGGGCGCGGCTCATGCGAAACGCCATGTCGTAATTCGCGCAGGCCCCGAGGTTTGTGGGCTGGCGATGGTAGCGCACCCGCGGGTCGGTTTGGGCGTAGCTTCGGCAGATCGCCTCGGTCCTGTCGGTCGAGGCATTGTCGCAGATGATGAGTTCGAAATCGCGAAACGTCTGCGCCAGAATGCTGTCGAGCGTCTCAGTGATGTATTTCTCGCCATTGAAGACCGGAAGGCCAATCGACACGCGGGGAAGGTCTTCAGCGCCCATCGTCAGTCCACCAGATGGAGGTTTGAGCTGCACCCGTAAGACTGGAGGGTCGCCGCGATTTCGTTCGCGTAGACGGGGTTCATGACCACGACATCGGTTACGGTCGTGAAATCGGCGTCTTCAGGCAGGAAGACCGGGATGCCGCTTCCGGGCAGGAAGGTGCCGCGCTTCAGCGGGTTGATGTCGATGGCGCAATCAATGGCGTCTTCCAGACCCGTGAAATTGAGGAAGGCGACGGCTTTCGATCCCGCGCCCCAGATGATCGGGCGACGCCCGGCGGCGATCAGCGCCGTGAGCGTCTCACGCGCCTCGGCGATCGTGGTCGCGAGGCGGGTTTGAAACCCTTCGAAAAGGAGGGTGTCCGGCTGTGTCGGCGCGGTCTTCGTGTCGGCGCCCGCACGCGCCAGAATGCCGAGGTGCTGGTCGCCGTAAGTGACGAAAGTCTCGATCACCTCCAACCCCGCGCGGGCGCAGGCGGTGTGGATCGCGGGCGCGGTGAAGTAGTTCACGTGCTCATAGATGATGTCCGCAAACAGCGTGCGCTCATAGATATGCGCGGTGTTGGGGACCTGTAGGAAGACGAGCGTTTCGCTAGAGCGGGCGGCACAGGCGGCAATCTCTTGGATCAAGCTGACGGGGTCGACAACGTGCTCCAACGTCATCTTGCAGGTGATGAGCGCGAGGTCATCGGTCACATCCGTTGCCCTGAAAACGCTTGGGATGAGCGTCGCGTCAGCAACCTGACACCGGGAAAAATCGAGCGCGGGGTCGACGCCGATCAATGGCCGATCCGAGACCTCGGCAAATGCCGCTAGAAACTCGCCTTGCCCGCAGCCCACGTCGAGAACCGTGCCGGACCCGGTCGCGCGCGCATTCAGATCGGCGACGAGGCCGCGCATGTAGTCCGTGAAGGTCCGGGAATGGGTCTGCGTGGATTCATAGGCGGTGTCGTAGCTTACGAGTGCGGCCTCGAACGCCGAATTGAATGCGAAACCACAGGTCCGGCAATAGGCGAGCGCGATGGTGCCGCGCGGTTCGGCGAGGGCGGATGCACGATCATGGATCAACCGAACGGCATGCGCCGGGACATTCTCGGCCCTCGGGCCAGCCGCCAGGTCCTGACCCCCACATACCGGGCAATGGGGAGCGTTTGCGGTCATACCAGCACCGGGTCTGGTAGCGGGACGATGAAACGGCCCTCAAACCCCGCCTCTTCGCGCAACTGTCGCATGATCTCATCCGCGAAATTCCACGCCAGAATGAGGATGGTGTCCGGGGCGTCGGCCATCAACGCGTCGCGCGAAACGATGACCAGATCGGTGCCGGGCATATAGTGCCCGTGCTTGTGCGGGTTCAAATCGGCGACCGCCCCAAGCCGGTCCTTGTCGAGCCCGCAGAACGCCAGTTGTGTGGTCGCCTTGCCTGCCGCGCCATAGGCGCGGACGCGTCGCCCTGCCGCAAGCTCGGCGTCGATGAGGGCGCGCAGCCTGTCGCGAACCGCGCGCGCTTCCCACCCGATCCGCCGCGCATACGCGAGCGTATCCTGCCCCTGTTCGCGCTCTGCATCGATGAGGGCTTGCGCGGCAGTCCCGTCGGTGTCGCCGTGGCGGATGAACAGGCGCAACGACCCGCCGTGGATCGGAAGCCGCCAGACGTCGGCAAGGCACAGCCCGGCATCGCGCAACAGACGCGACAGCGTGCCAACAAGGAAATAGCACAGGTGCTGGTGATAGATCGTGTCGAACTCGCGCCCCTCGACGAGGTTCACGAAGTAAGGCACTTCGATCACCGCCGTGCCGCTGGGCTTCAGAATGGTCGCGATCCCAGCCACGAACCCGCGCAAGTCGGGAACGTGCGCGAGCACGTTGTTCGCAAGAAACAGATCCGCCTTCACGCCTGTGTCTGCCAAACCCCACGCCACGTCGCGCCCGAAAAATTCGATACGGGCATCAATGCCGTGGGTGGCAGCGACCTTGGCCGGACCGTCTGCCGGATCGAAGCCGATCGTGCGCGCCCCGACGGCGGCGAAATGGCGCAGAAGGCATCCATCATTGCTCGCCGCCTCGATCACCGTGGCCTCCGGCCCGATGCCGAGCGTGTCGATCAGGTGCGCGGCACTGTCATGGAAATGGGCTGAGAGATGCGGGGAGACGGAGGAATAATAGGGGTAGTCATCGGCGAAAAGGTAGGTCGGATCGACATCGAGGCTCAGTTGCGTGAGCCCGCAGGTGGCGCAACGAACGAGGTCCAAGGGAAGCTTCGGGGCCGGATCGACTGAGTGCGGCGTGGGCGCGAGCTTGTCCGAGATCGGCGTGGTCCCAAAGGACGCGACCGCGCTCATCCCGTCGCTCCCGCAGACGCGGCAAGCCTGTCTCAGCGTGAAAGCCGGGGTGTTCATGCTGGCACCAGACGCAGATCGGGTGTCAACCGGCCCGCGTCCCGCAGGGCGAGCAGATGGGCGATACGGCCTTGGAACAGGGATCGCAGCCGCGCCTCGTCGAGATCCCAGACCTTCGCGACGACCTGAGCGATCCCGCGTTCGACCGACCATGAGGGCGCGAACGCCGGCAGGCCCATTGCGGCCTTTGAGCAGTCGACCCGATAGGACCGCGTATCCGTCACCGCATCCGCAGGCATCTGAATGTCGCAGTCGCCCATGAGACGCGAAATTTCACGGGCGAGGTCGATGATCATCCAGTTGTCCTCGGTCCGTCCGATGTTGAACACCTCACCCGAGACAGACCCGCTTGGGGCCTCGAGCGCCGCGAGGAAGCCCGCGCACATATCGCCCACATGGACCATCGGACGCCACGCACGCCCGTCGCTGTTCAGCCGGAGTGTTCCGTCGAGACGTGCCGAGGCGACAAGATTGTTCACGACGAGGTCGAAGCGCACCATGTCGGACCAGCCATAGGCCGTACCGAAGCGAAGCGAGACGGGGGCGAAATCGGCCGTCGCGAGCGCGGCGATGTCGCCCTCGGCCCGCAGCTTGGACACGCCATATGCCGTGACGGGGTTCGGTGTCGCGCTCTCGTCGATCATCTCGTCGCCCTGACGGCCATAGACGGAACAGGTCGACGAAAACACGAAACGCGGCACCCCGGCGCTGCGGACCTTTTGCGCGAAAAGGGCGGCCTCGCGGTGGTTGACCTCATGCGTCAAGGCCGGGTCGAGGTTCGACAGCGGATCGTTCGACAGCGCCGCCAGATGGACGACACCGTCGAAGCCTTCCAGATCGCTTTCGGGGATCGAGCGGAAATCCTGACGCCTGACGCGGCTCCGCCCCGGCAGAGGGCGTACCTCGCAACCATCGAAAAGCAGCGAGTCCACGCGCGTCACCCGATGGCCTGCGGCCTCCAGCATCGGGACGAGCGCGGCGCCGACATACCCTTCCGACCCCGTGACGAGAAGCTTCACGCGCTGGTCCCCCGTGTGGCGGCGAGAAAGGCATCTTCGACGAAAGGCAGGTCTTCGGGACGGTCCACGCATTCCCACCAACCGGGGTGGCGATAGGCGAAGGCCTGGTCGCCCGCGATCAGGTTTTGCACCGCCCCGGTTTCCCAGTCGGTCTGCCCGGCATGGAGCAGGTCGAAGACTTCAGGCTCGACCACGAACACGCCGCCATTGATCCACCGGTTCCGGTCGATCTGCTTTTCCCTGAGGCCGGACAGGCGTGACCCGTCAAGATCGAGCACCCCGAACCGTTCGCGCCCATGAACCGCCGCGACCGTCATCACCGCCCCATGCGAGGCGTGAAATTCCAACATCGCGTTCAGGTCGATGTCCGACAGCCCGTCGCAATAGGACAGGATGAACGTCTCTTTGCACAGATGCGGTTCGAGGGCCAGAAGCCTGTCGACCTTGCTGGCATCGGTCCCGGTGTCGAGGCTGAGAACACGGGGCAGGGCTGTCGGCGGGTGCCCAGCGTGATCGGTGCTCGTTACGTGCTCCAAGTCCTGCGTGCTGTCGAAATAGTCCCGAACGATCTGGGCCTTGTATCCTAGGGCGACGACAAAGTCGCGAAACCCGTGCCCGACGGCATGATCCAGCACGCGATGCACGACAGGCCGTCCGCAGACGGGCAGCATCGGTTTCGGTTGGTTTTTAGATAGTTCCCCGAGACGGGTTCCTCGACCGCCCGCCAGCACGACAAATTGCACCCAGCCCTCTTTCCGCAGATATTGAGCCACGGCGTTGTCGCCCGACCGCCGAAACCATAAAAAGGCACGGTGCTCCAGACAACGCAGAAAACGGAAAAGTCGTGCGGAAAGACTTGCATCGCTTTGTGACCGGTGGTGGAGCCCACGTATGATGTACCCGGAGTGCCCGTATGGACGAGCTTGAACGATTTTCGCGCGACCGCGAGGCGGCGATCCAATCCTACGAACAGGACAGTCATTTTCAGTCGAACGCGCTGTCGTGGGTGCTGGAGGCGATGTCCAAGAGGTATGTCTATAATTTCGACTGGCTAGGCCGCCCGATCATTCAGTATCCGCAGGACCTTCAGGCCCTGCAGGAGATCGTGTGGCAGACCCGCCCGGACGTTATCATCGAGACCGGGATCGCCCACGGCGGTTCGCTCATATTCAGCGCGTCCATGCTGGCCCTGCTCGACTATACGGATGCGGCGGCGGCCGCGCGACCGCTCGTGCCCGGTCAGTCCGCGCGCAAGGTGATCGGCGTCGACATCGACATTCGCGCCCACAATCGGCCCCTGATCGAGGGGCATCCGCTTGCGGGTCTGATCACGATGTTCGAAGGCTCGTCGGTCGATGCGAGTATCGCCCAACGAGTGCGCGATGCGATCCCGGATGGGGCGCGGGTCATGGTCTGTCTCGACTCTCACCATGAAGAAGCGCATGTGCTGGCCGAACTCGACACCTACGCGAATTTGGTCAGTCCGGGGTGCTATTGCGTGGTGCTCGATACGTTCATCGAGGATGCGCCGGCCGGGTTCATTGCCGACCGGCCTTGGGACGTGGGCAACAATCCGAAGACCGCCGTTCACAAATGGCTGCCAGCGAACCCCGGGTTCGAGATCGACCGACAGCTTGCGCGTAAGCTGATGATCACTGGCGCGCCGGACGGATACCTGAAGCGGGTGCTGTGAGAGTAATCTGGTTTGAGAAAGGGAAGGGGGCAGCCCGCGTGGTGGCTGGGCAAATCCGCATTCTTTCCGGTGCTTACAACCTCACCCGTCCATGCGCCGCGAGGTGATGCCTTCGTGCCTCTGCCGTCTGTACCCCACGAAAAGACCGCGCCACCGCTCAGAGGCAGCAGCGCGGTCGGTTCCGGCTGAGGTGCGGCAGACCTGTTCAGGGTAAGGCGCGCCGGAATTAATTTTTCCGTACGCTTCTGACCGTTCTCAGCCCGAGGAGCGTTCACTCGAGTTTGCTGTAGACCTCGTCCCACAGAGCCTGAGCGAAGGCTTCGCGATCATGGCCGATATCGCCGATGATACCTTCCCACTTTTCGAGCGCGGCGCGGAACGCGTCGATCTGCTCGGCGTAGTTCTCGACGCCGACGTTCGCGGCGTATTCGGCGATGAGTTCCTCGTCGACTGCCGAGGGGGCCAGCGCGGCCACCAGCGTTTCGTCACCCTGATGGAAGGTCACGCCACTGGCTTCGGCGTTGTTCTTACTCTGCGTTGCGAGAGCGTCTTGCGCGATCATCATGTCGGCGACGGCGTAGGTGATTTCCTTGAGCAACAGGTCCTGACGGTCCTCGGTCAGTCGATCCCAAGTCTCGTTGCTGAATGCCATGAGCGACATGGCGCGGACCGTGCCGAGCGGTGCTTCGGTCACATCGGTGACGATCCCGTCCAGGCCATAGGACGTATACCAGTCCATCGACGCCAGAACGCAGTCGAGCTGGTTGCGTTGCAGACCCTCGGCCATCTCCGGCGAGGGAATGTTCGACGGAACCGCATTCAACCGCTCGAGACGCGGACCCATGATCCCGGTCGTCTTGACCCGCAGACCTTCGAGGTCGGCGAGCGTGTCGACGGGCGTGGTGCATTGTAGCACGAAGGGCGTGGTGGAGTAGGCGCCCAGAATGCGCGCGCCCGCGTCGGCATATTCGTTAACGCATTCCGGGCAGTTCAGAAGCATTGCTTCGTTCACCGCCCCCGCAATGGCGAACGGGTCCGTGCCATACACGGCCATGTTGGCATAGTTCGTGACCGACGGGATTTCGGACGGATACCAATGCGGGACGATCATCCCGCCATCGGCGATCCCGTCCTCGATCCCGCCAAGGATGGCCCGTGCACCCAGAAGCTGTCCAAGCGGAAAGACGGTGAAGTTCATTTCCCCGTCCGTTGCTTCGCTGATCCGTTCGAACATGGGTTCGAGCGATCCGCTGAGCGACGGGTGCTGCGTGCCGACAAATGCCGCATAGCGCAGGTCCTGGGACAGGCCGGCCCCTGCGGTACAGGCCAGCGCGAGCGCCGAGCCGGTGACGAGTTTCGATAGCGTTTTCATTTTTGGTTTCCTCCCTAGTTTCTTCAGAAGCCCACCCGGTCAGGCAGGAACAGCGAAATTTCCGGGAACCCTATGAGCAGGACCATGACGATGGCCTCGCACACAAGGAACCACATCACACCGCGGAAGATGTCGCCCAATGCGACCTCTCCGTTCAGGGCGCTTTTCACGACATAGACGTTCAGTCCGACCGGCGGCGTCAGCAGGCCGATCTCGATGTATTTGACGACGATGACGCCGAGCCAGATCAGGTCCGCCCCGACGGCGTCGAACACTGGCAGGATGATCGGCAGGCTGATCAGCATGACCCCGAGCGGGTCGAGGAACATGCCGAGGATCAGGAACAGGATCGATGCTGCGAGCACCAAAAGGATGTAATTGTCGCCAAAGTCAGCAAAGGTCCGGCCCAGCGTCGTCGAGATGCCCGTGAGCGCCAGAAACTTGGTGAAGATGATCGCGCCGATCGCGACGAAAAAGATGCGCGCCGTGCTGGTCAGAGTTTCCACCAACGAACCCTTGATCAGATCCCACGACATGCCACCTGCAAGCGCTGCGGCCAGCAGAGACAGCAGGACACCGAGCGCGGCTGCTTCGGTCGCGGTAACGATCCCGCCGTAAATCCCGCCGAGCACGCCGAAGAAGATCACCGGGAGCGGCCAGATCGGGATGAGGCTCGCCAGCCGTTCCCGCATCGCAGGTCGGATCGCCAGACCGGGTGCGAGCGACGGGTCGCGCATCGCGCGGATCATGATCATCGCGACATAGACGGCCAGTGTCAGCAGGCCCGGCAGAATACCTGCGACGAGCATCTTGGCGATCGAGACTTCGGCGAAGATTCCGTAAAGGATCATCAGGATGCTGGGCGGGATTAGCGCGCCAAGCGTGCCAGCGCTCGCCACGCATCCCGCCGCAAGGCGCTTGTCGTATCCCGCGCGCAGCATTTCCGGCACCGAGAGCTTCGCCATAGCGGCGGCGGTTGCCATGCTCGACCCGGACATGGCGGCAAATCCCGCCGCAGCGGCGTTTGTCGCCACCGCCAGCCCTCCGGGCATCGTGCCCATCCAAAGCCGTGCCGCTTCGTAAATCTTGGTCGCGAGCCCGGACCTTTGAATGACGCTCCCCATCAACAGGAACAGCGGGATCGCGGACAAGGACCAGCTCGCGGTAAACTCGAACGGCGTTTCCTCGAGAATGCCGACCATCGGACGATAGCCGATCTGCCAGTAGATCCCGACCGCACCGACCAGACCAAGGGCGATACCCACAGGGAACTGCAGGGCGACGAGAACGAGCACCATCGCAAAGCCGATGGCTCCAATCCAAAGTCCGTCCATCTCAGGCGTCCCCTTCCAAGCTCTGTTGTGGCGCATCCTGTGGGCGGATCGCCCGAAGCAGGTAGTGGAGCGCCAGTGCCGTAAACGCGAGGAACACGGCCCAGCGGCCCGGCCAGACGAGGAAGTAGCCCGTCGATGTTTCCCAGATTTCGCCCCTTTCGGTCTTTTCCCAGGCCTGCAGCAGCGAGAGCCATGCCATATAGCCAAGGCAGAGCGCGCTGACCGCGCTGAACACCCGGCTCATGGCGCGTTGGACGGGCTCGGGCAGCATCGACGTGAAGATGTCGACGCTGATGTGGCCTTCGCGCCCTTCGGCGTAGGGCAAGGCCGCAAACACCACGGCAACCATGTAGAACGCGGACACGAAGGTGATCGTCTGAAGCTGTGACACCACCCCCAACAGGCGCAACACCACCTCGAGCGCGACATGACCCAGCATCAAAACCAGACCGAGCGCCGCCAGCGGCATGAGCGCGTTATCCAGCGCCCTCGTTAACCTCGATATCACCACGCCCAAGTTGCATCCTCCTCCGGCGGCAGGTTTTGACCGCCACATGCAATCTAGTTGCCGAAATAATTATTTTAATAATTTGATAAGATCAAGCCTTTGCGGTATCGCATTCTCCGGCGCTTCGGTGCAAAGTCGTAACACCCAAACGAGACCGGAACACATGGCCAAAGCTCGGTTAGAAGCCACCCCCGACCTGAAAGATCCCGAAGAAACTTGGGCGCCAGAATCGTCATTGGGCGGCTCTCTCCCCGTACGGCTCTTGCGCGCGCGCGAGGCGATCATGCAGTTCTACCGGCCCCTGTTTCGCGAAACCGGGATCACCGAACGGCAATGGCGAGTCCTCAGAAACCTCTATGACGAGCCCTATCTCGAGCCGTCCGAACTGGCCGTGCGCGCCTATATGCAAGCGCCGAACGTGTCGCGGGTACTCAGCGAGCTGCTCAAACTGGGATGGATCGAGCGCGTCGCCTCGGGCGAAGATCAACGCCGTTCGCGGATCACGCTGACCGATGACGGGCGTGATGCAACCATTCGCATCGGGCGCCAGATCGAAATCCGCACCGCAGAACTCTTCGCCACAGAAGAGGCCGACGACTTCCGTCGTCTCGGCCCGCTTCTCGAAGTGGTGGCGGATCTTCCTGCGAAGTACCCTCATCTGACACGCGGCAACGCTTAGCCGCCGGGTCCATAGGGCTTGGTCCACTCAAGCTCTTTCGGTCCGATCTTTTTCTCGACGCACAGCCCTGCGGCATAGCCCGCGATTTCCCCGGTCAACGTCGTCCAGGGGAAATTCCGCATGACCATGAAGATCGTTTCGTAGCTGAACGACAGCGACGCGCCCGAGAGCAGCAGGTTGTCGATCTTTTTGGGCAGGAAGCTGCGGTAGGGCACTTCGAACTCATAGGCCGTGAATTGGTCCCAGAAGAACGGCTTCTTCATCGGCAATGTCACAGCATCGGTAAACCGCCGACCGTTGCGGGCGTCTTCGATGGTAAAGACGTGCTCCCCGATCGGGTGGCGCCCGTCGCGGACCCCGACGTAGCGGCCGACGCTGCCGATGGTCGCGTTGTCGAAGCCCGGAACGTACTTTTTCAGGAAGCGATGTTCCGCATCTACATATCCGCGCAAAAGCCGCATGGCGGTGGAGTTGTCTTCGCCGCTTTCGTCCATGTGCAGGCCCAGTTCGTAGGGCACGTTCTGCCACAGGCAGTAGCTGCCCAGCGCCGACATTGGGCTCATATCCAGCGTCGGGTGGCCGATATACATGCTGGCGTAGACGTTCTTGCCGCCCATCGTGGGCCGATACAGGCCCTGGGGAATATCGCCCGCTGCGCGGGCCTCGGCGATGACTTTTTCCAGCAAAGGGTCGTTCGCCTGCGCCTGGTGACGCGCGAGCGCGGGCAGGTCGATGTTGTGCATCGTCCACAGCAGGCCACCGGGCACCGGGCGGTTCACGCCATCCCAATCGGCGCCGTCCGGTTGCCCGCCGCCGCCCGATACAAAGGGCACGCCCGCCCGCGTGGCGAGGAGCCCGGTGCCGGACCCGTCAATAAAGATCTTGCCCGAGATCGCAAAACGGCCACTGTTGTTCTCAACGATGATGGCGCGAATGGTGCCGTCGCCCGTGTCCCCCTCGATCACGCAATCGACGAACCGCGTGTCATAGAGCGCGTGTACCCCGGCTTCGTGGAGCATCTGACTCATCACGCTGCCCGATCCTTCGGGGTTGAAGGACAGCCGCGTGAAGTCGTCACCGGGCTGCTTTTTCCGCTCGTAATGGGAAAGGGGATTGCCGGCCCAGTCCTCATGCGTGTCGGGTGTCGCCCGGTAGATATAGCCGTGCTCGGCAAAGCGCTCCATCAACTCGGTGTGGATGCCCCCGATCCCCTCGGCAGCGTGCCCCTGAAGGCCTGACGTGTGGACGCCGCCGGGCATGTCGAGCTTTTCGACCACGATCACTTTCGCCCCCATGCGCCCCGCCTTGAGGGCGGCCGCAAAGCCCGAAGGTCCCGCGCCCACGACGACGATATCGGCATCGTAGGCCAGCGGCACCTGAGCTGCGGAAAGTTCGATGAATTGGTCCTGTTCGCCGCCCTGGTTCTCGTCCTGCACGCGCGTCTCCCTCTCTTTACTTATCGAGATAATTATTATAATCACTAAGTGTGCGCAACACGAAATTCCGGCGACCCGATCGCCGGGTCGACCGCATGAATGGAGGGAGGATATCCATGAAGAAACTGACATTATGCGCAGGCGCCGCCTGCTTTGCCGCTGGCCTGGCGCTTACCCTGCCCACGACGGCTCTGGCTCAGGACGACGTTGCCTGGCCTGACTATTTCACGGTCGTGACGCCCATCGTGGGCACCGGCAACCACTCGCTCGCGGTGGCATGGACGTCCGAGTTCTCGGCGCAGACAAGCTCACGCGCACGGGTGCTTCCGGCGCCGAACGGATATGCCCGCGCCGAGTGGCTGACCACTGGCGAAGGCGATATCGTCATGTTCCAGACGTCGGACTACTTTGACCAGATGGATGCCATCGCAGGATATGCGACCGTGCAGGGCGGTCCGGCCGACACGCGGGTGATCGGCATGAACCTGATCCTGCCGTGGGGCTATATGGTGCCGGGAAACAGCGACATCGAAAGCATCACCGACATCGGGCCGGGGACACGTATCGCCTATTCCCCCTCGTCTTCATTCCTCGTTACCGGGATCGACGCGCTGCTGGCCTATAACGGCCTGTCGCATGACGACGTCGAGCTGGTCGAAGTGGGCAACTATGGCGCCAACACCCGGATCGTCGTCGAGGGGCGGGCGGAAATCGCCTTTACCTCGCCAGTGTCGGGCCCCAGCTTCGAGGCAGAGGCCGCCCCCAACGGTATCCGCTGGCTGCCGCTGCCGCCGCGCGACGAGAACCCCGAAGCCTACGACCGGTTGCGCAAGCTGCATCCGGGCTACGTCGAACTCGAGACGAGTGCGGGCGTCGACAGTGCGCTGGGTCTGGCGATGGACCATGTCTATCAGCCCAACCATATGCCTGCCGATGCGGACGCGGATTTCGTCTACAACCTCATCAAATGGCAGGACGAGCATCTCGCCGATTTCGTCGACGACTTCACCTATGCGGACATGATGAGCATCGAAAGCCTCGAGTCGTTTCTCGAGGTTGGTGCGCGCCAACCGTTCCACGAAGGTCTGATCCGCTATCTCGACGAGATCGGCGTCTGGAACGACACCTATCAGGCCCGCCAGGATCAGCTTGTCGCTTTGGCGCAGGACCGCGTTGCGCTCTGGCAGGACACGCTGGCCGCCGCTGAGGAACAGGGCATTTCCGTTGCGCCCGACAACGCCGAGTTCCGTGCCTTGTGGGATCAGAAAAAGGCGGATGCGGGTGTCACCATGAGCTACGGCGAAATGGTGCTGGCACTCGACTGACACGCTGTTTCGACAGCTATGACCAGAGCGGCGCACCGACCCGAACGGTGCGCCGCACCCCCTTCATGCACAACGACGAGCGTCCCAAATGAGCAACGCGACCCCGAGCGCCGCCCCGGCGAGCGCAATCCCTGAAGCCCATCAGGACAAGACTGAAACCCGCTGGATGTCGATGCCGAAACCGGTGCGCGGCCTGATGCTTGGCTTGTCGGGGGCGGGCGCGCTGATGGCGATCGCGTACATTTTTGCGCTGATCCCCTTGCTCGACCTGACGTATTATTTCCTGCTGATGGCCTGCTACCTGCCGCTGGCGTTCCTGCTCCTGCCAGCCTGGCCGGGCGAAACCCGCGTGAGTTGGGCCAGCTACGTGCCCGCCCTTGCCATGTTCGCCGTATCGGTCTTCATGGCCTATCACGCGCGCTCGCTGGTGTTCGGCTCATGGGTCCCGGTCAAGGAAACTTGGCAGCTCGTCACGGCATCGCTCATCTTCATACTGATCCTCGACGCGGCCCGTCGCGCGGGCGGCTATGTCTTTCTGGCGCTCGTCGCGATCCTTGGCCTCTATCCCGTCTTCGCCGAATTCATGCCGGGCATCCTTTGGGGGCCTCCATCGACACTGGCCCGCACCATCGCCTTCGACGTCTTCTCAGGCGACGCGATGCTCGGCGTCGTCACCCGCGTGGTGGGCGAACTCATCATCGGGTTTCTGATCCTCGCGGCCCTGATGGTGGCGACAGGGGCGGCCGACTTTTTCCTGAACCTTGCAATGGCCCTGATGGGCACATCGCGCGGCGGCCCCGCAAAGGTCAGCGTTCTGGCGTCGGGCTTTTTCGGCAGCCTGTCCGGCAGCATCTTCGGCAATGTCGTCAGCACCGGATCATTGACGATACCCGCGATGAAACGCGGCGGCTTTCCCGCCCACTATGCCGGGGCGCTCGAAGCCTGCGCATCGACTGGCGGGATGCTGATGCCCCCGGTCATGGGCGCGGTCGCTTTCATCATGGCGGATTTCACAAACACGGAATACCGCGTCATCGTACTGGCCGCCGCGATCCCCTCGGTGCTCTATTACTTCGGCCTCTATTGCCACGTCGACGGCTTCGCCTCGCGCAACGGTCTCAAGGGGCTGGAGCGCTCAGAACTGCCCAAGGTGCGGCAAGTTCTCAAAGACGGCTGGCCGTTTCTGATCGTTCTCGCCTTTCTCGTCTGGGGGCTGGTGTTCATGCGGTGGGAGCGTCTGACACCCTTCTACGCCTCGGCCCTTCTGCTCATCCTGACGACGCTGCACCCGAAACTCCGCCTGAGCTTTTCGCGCATTCCGGATCTTTTCTTCCAGATCGGCAAACTCCTGAGCCAGACCTTCGCACTGCTCCTGCCGACGAGTTTCATCCTTGGTGGGCTTATGGCGACGGGCGTCGCGCCCGTCATCGCTGCGAGCCTCGTGCGGATGGGCGGCGATGGTCTGATACCGGTTCTCGCCATCGGGATCGCGGTCTGCATCATCTTTGGCATGCTGGGCATGATCGTCGCGGCCTATCTGATGCTCGCCCTCACGCTCGCTCCCGCGCTGGAGCAGATCGCCGGGCTCAATACATTGGCGATCCATATGTTCATCGCCTACTACGCCTCGCTGGCCGCGATCACGCCGCCAGTGGCGCTGGCAGCCTTCCTCGCCTCACGGATCAGCGACAGCGACCCCATACGCACCAGTATGCATGCCGCCCGGTTGGGCATCGTCCTGTATTTCGTGCCGATTTTCTTTTTGTTCGAGCCCGCGCTCATCCTTCAGGGCCATTGGACTGCGACGGTGGTCTGGACCGCACTCAACGTGCTGGCGGTGATCGTGATCGCTGCCGCGTCAGAAGGACAGATGCCCCGTATCGGTCGATTGCCCGGCTGGAGCCGCCTGCCGCTGTTCGCGACCGGCCTGCTCATCGGCTTTCCAGAGTGGACAAGCACTGTCGCTGGGCTGGTCGTCGCGCTCGCAATCGTCGTGGTGGTGCGACGCGGCGGCGCTGGCGGAGACATTGTGCGCGCCGGAGGCGCAAATGGATGATCGTTCAGTGCATCCGAAGTGCAGCCAAGCGGGCCCAAGTTAGAACGGGGTACGCGCCACCAAGCCAGTAGACTTGGTGGCGCAGGCGATTAGCGAACCACCCAGTAGTGGAACATGGTGTGATCGGGGTCGTCGTGGCGTTGTCCGGTGCCGACGATCACATGGCGGGTCAGCCAGTCATGCGGGCCGGTGGGGCAATCGAAATAGGGTGTGAGCCGGAAGTAGGACGGCACATCCTTGCTCCACAGCGGGTTCTTCGGATCGGTCACCGCGCCGTCGGTGCGATAGAGGTAACCCATGTTGTTGAGGTAGATGAGCGTGCCGTCATCCGCCTCGAGCATGTAATGCGCGTTGAGCTGTCCGTTCTGTGCCCAGTCTGCGCCTGACAGCGGAACGACCTTGCCGTTCAACATCGGCCCGTCGACCACGCCCGCGAAGGGTTGCACGAACGCCCGGCGCCCCTTGGGGCCGGTAAAGAAGTGACGGTCCTTGAACAGGATCTTGATCCGGAACGCGAATTCCATTTTCAGTTCCGGGATGTCCAGCGGCGGCATGGACAGGTCGAATTCGTTCTCGTCGAGCATATGGTTTCCTCCCTGATGTCTTTGAACGAGTTAGTGTTGGTGGTCAGTTCGGGGTGCCGAGGAAATCGGCCACCACCGCATTGAACTCTGCGGGCTGCTCGACGTTCGCCAGATGCGCAGCATCCGCGATGGCTTGAAGCCGGGCATTGGGGATGGCTTCGGCCATGCCCCTGGCGACGTCGAGCGGCGAAGCCACGTCTTTATCGCCATAGATCACGAGGGTTTCATTGGCGATCCGTGCCAGTTTCCCGCGTTGATCCGTGTCGCGTAGAATGGTGCAGCAGGCGACGTAGCCCTCGACCGGTGTGGCGAGGAACATATCGACAAGCGTGCGGTAAGTGTCGGGCATTTCATCCGGAAAGCCGTCGGGCAACCAGCGCGACAATGTGGGCGCGGCGATATCCGCTAACCCGTCGGCGCGGGCCTGTGCGATGCGGCCGTTCCACATGTCCGTAAGGGGAATATGCGGGGTCGTGTTGGCCAGCACGAGCTTCCCGATCCGCGAGCCGTGCGTCGCGCCGAGTTCCATGCCCACCATCCCGCCGAGCGACAAGCCCACGAAATCCGCGCGGGGCAGGGACAGCGCGTCGAGGATGTCGATGACGTCCTGTGCCGCCCGCCCAATCGATGCCGCAGCGGCGCGCAAGCCGGAGCGCCCTGTGCCGGCGTGATCGTAGCGGATCACGCGGCGATCCGCGAAGGTGGCGATCTGTGCGTCCCAGAAGGACAGGTCGGTTCCGAGCGGATTCGCAAAGACCAAAGGCGCCCCGTTCGGGTCGCCATCCTCCACCACGCCCAGCATCGTTCCGTCCGACGCTTTCATTTGCATGGGTATCACTCCCGTTGATTACCTCGTCACAATCTCGTTGCCGTTGATTGCGAGCAACGCAGTTTCTAGCTATCAGGGGTATAAGGGAAATATGATGTAGGGGAGGACATCATGCTTCACACGACTTTCCGCCAACTCGAGGTTTTCGTCGCCGTCGTGAACGCTGGCAGCTTCGTTGCAGGTGCGGATCGGCTGGGCATCACACAGCCTGCCGTCTCGAACCACATTCGCGCGCTGGAGGCTCAGGTGGGCTGTACCGTTCTCGAGCGCAGACGGGGCACATCCTGCGTCCTGACCGAAGAGGGGCGCAACCTCTACGATCGTGCCCTGATGCTACTCGACAACGCCGAAAAGCTTGCCGCCGAACTGCCGCGCGGGCTGAAACGCAGCGCCAAGACACAGCTCAAGGTCTGGACCCAACTGCCGATCATGCTGCGGTTCCTGCGACCCGTCGTGGTCGACTTTATGAAGGCCAACCCGGACGTCGAGCTCGGTCTGGAACTGGGGTCGTTCGAGGCGGTCGTGCAGCAGATTCGCGACCGCGAGGTCGACATCGCCTACTTCCTCGGTCACGGCGAAACCGCTGAATTCGCGAGCGAGGTCGTGCATACCGAACCGCATGGCATCTTTGCCCGAGCTGATCATCCGCGCGTCTTGGAGTTCCAGAAAAACCCGGATGCGCTGCGGGATCTGGAACTGATCCTGCCCAAGCGAAACAGCCACTTTTTCCGGGTGATTGACCGGTGTCTGACCACGTCAGGTATCGATCGTTACGGCATCGCCTGCGAGGTTCGCGACGCGCCGATCATTCGTGATCTCATCCTCGGCGGGCAGGTCGGAAGCGTCTTTCACTACGTGGTCGAGGACGACGTGAAAGCGGGCGATCTCGTCCAACTGGTCGAGTTGCCGCGCATGGAAATCCGGCAGGTCTATCAGCCCCGCGCAGTCAGCGCGAAGGTCGCGGGTCAGTTCGCCGCCGAGGCCCGCGATGCCTTTGCGCGCTCCGGCAAGGCCCGGCAAAAGGCGGATGCACCGCCGATGGCCAGCCTGCTCGCCTCGTCATGGATCAAGCCGAAAGTGCCGCAGCCGTCCTGAGTTCCGACAAAGGGACGAATTCCGAGTGGAAAGTCATGCGCAGGGGCATCGGTATATGCACCCGACAAACCGGTCCGGCGGTGATGTCCTTGGTGTCGAGGATAACCAGTTCGGCCCGGTTCTCTGCGCGGTGATTGACGACCGCCATGAGGTATCCGTCCCCCTCTGGCGCATCGTCGCCACGCGGCACGAACACAGGTTCTTGCACCGAAGCGCCTTGGCCTGCGTGATAGGCGACGGTCTTGCCGGTTTGATGGTCGATATGGCCCAATAAATTGAAAATCATATCTTTTTCTTTGGCTGCCATGAAGCCGTGGCGGTAGGGCCTGCCAGCAAAGCGCGGGTCCATCTCAAAAAAGTCGGCGGGGTGATCCCAGAGCACGGTCTCGGTAAAACCTGCGTCGTTCCCAGCCATGTCGAAGGTCCAGCGGGTGAGGAGCGACCGGCCCTTTTCAGGATCGAACGGCGAGCCGTCGAGGTTCGGGATGTCCGGGAAGCCCACACGCTCCGCCACCGTCAGATCGAGGTGGATTTTGTCGCCCTCTTCGAACGCATTGAGCGTGTGGAACGACCACCGCGCGGGGCCTTCGAAGTAGCGGATATCGTCAGGCGTGCCGCCGCGTGGAACGATCCCGACGTAGGTGTGCTTGGTGTCGTCCCAGGCCCAGTGAGACCCGCCGGATTTAAGACGCTCAGGGTCGCTGACAGCGGGCATGATCGGGAACAGGATATAGTTCTCGGTGACCGCGAAATCGTGGATCATGCTGGCATAGGGCGCTTCGAACCACTGTTCGGATTGTACTTCGCCGTCGGGCGAAATGGTGCCGTAAGCGATGGCGTTGGTGGCTTCGCCCGCCGCCGCATAGCCGTGGTAGACGACGTCATGCGTCGCGGGATCGTATTTGACGTGGGCGGTGAAGGTCTTGCTCTTCAGATCACCGCCGAAATCGTTGCGCCCAAGCGTTTCGAGCGTGATCGGATGGACCTCGTACGGATGCCCGTCCTCTTTCAACGCATACAGCCGACCGGCATTCCACATGAGCGCGGTATTGGCCGTGGTGCGGTCCTTGCCAGCGACCTCAGGACTGTCGGTGTAGGGGTTGCGATAGGCCCCGAAAAGCGCGGTGCGTGCGCCACGCTCGAGTTGGAACTTCTCGGTGCGAACGTAGCGCAGGCGGAAATCCACATGCCCGTCTTCGAAGAAAAAGCCCGAGACCTGACCGTCGCCATTGATGAAGATGTCATCGGCCATCCGCGGCGGCAATTGCGGGTCCGGCCCGCAGCGATACATCGCACCCGAAACCGCTTCTGGGATCTCGCCCTCGTATTCCAGTTCGAACAGATCGATTTCCATGCGCATGGGTTTGTTGACGCCGGAAAAACCGGGCGTCTTCGGAAACATCACCGACATGAAATCCTCCCAAGGTCTTGTCGTTTTGACGCTGAGGGTGGAACGGGGCAGGGTGCGGAGCAACGCAGTTGGCTCCTATGAATGCCATAACCTTGGAATTATCTTTGAAGGCATATCCGTGCCGAAGGTTTCATGGCCGACATTTGCTCAGGGTTATATTTCCGATAAGGGTCAAATCTGTTGCTCTGAGACCTTGTGTCGCGTCGATTGAGGGGGCGAAAACGGCCGGCGATGTCTGGAGGGACGTCTGAGGGCCGATGCACTCAGGGAGGAAAACAATGTTTCATCTAGGACGTCGTGTGTTCATGGGTGGGGTCGCCGCGCTGGCGCTGGTTGGCCCGCTTCACGCCCAGGACCTGACCGAAATCAAAGTCATCAACGCCCCGACCGCCTTCGAGCCGCTTTGGCTCGCTCAGGAAGAGGGGATCTTCGAAAAACACGGGCTCAAGGCCGAGATCATTCCCGGCGGTCCGCCTGATGCGATGATGCCGCAGCTCATCACCGGGCAGGCGCAGTTTGCGCTGACCTCGGGCCTTGCGGTCATGAACGCCTCGGCCAAGGGGCTGCCGGTGCAACTCGTCGTCGGCAACATGATGTCGCAGAACGGCACGGTCGCGACGGCGGCCCTGATCGCGCCGGGTGATTCCGAAATCGACAGCGTCGAGGACCTTGCCGGCAAGAAGATCGGGATCACGAGCCTGAACAACCAGCCGCACCTCGCGCTGTTGATGTCGGCCACCGACAAGGGCGTAGACATCGACGGGCTGACCTTCGTGGAACTGCCCCCGCCCGCCATGGTCACCGCCAACGACAAGGGAACCGTGGACGCGATCTATGCGCTCGACCCCTATATGTCGGCGGCGATCCAGAGCGGCTATAAGAAGGTCGAGGAAAGCGTGTCGCTTTACATGGACGGTCTTCCGTCGGTGTCCTTCGCGGCGGGCAGCGAGTATGTCGCCGAGAACCCCGAGATCGTGGAGGCTTTCATCGCCGCCATGACCGAGGCCGAGGAATTCGCCAACGCCAACCCCGAGCGGGTGCGCGACATCGACCGCAAATACACAAAGCTTGACGAAGAGTTCATCGCCAACCGCCCGCTCAGCACTTTCGTGCCGCAGATCAACGCGGATGCGCTGCAGAAGGTGGGCGACGCGATGGTCGAATACGGCTGGCTCGAGAACCCGCCGGACATGGACAAGCTCATCGCGCCGCAGGCCCCGCGCACCGAGTAATTTCATGCACGACGCCCCGCCGTCCGGCCTTTCGGGGTCGGGCGGCGCTTTGACCATCGCAAACTCCATAGGGAGGGGACGTTTGCATATGCTCAGAACGAGAACTCTTCTGACACAGATACTCGTCGGGGTGCTGATCCTTGCGCTCTGGCAACTCGCCGCGATGTCCGGCGTGCTCGGGCGCGATCTGCTGCCGCTGCCGATCGACGTGTTCGCGCGGCTGATCGAACTGCCGTTCGAGGCGCGGTTCTGGAATGCGGTCCAACTGACACTTGCCAGTGCCGCGCTGGGCCTGTGCATCGCGGCGGCCATCGCGATTCCGGTCGGCCTGATCATCGGGGCCAACAGGCGCGTCTATAAGGCGACGCGTTTTCTGGTCGATCTGTTCCGGTCGTGGCCGATCATCGCCTTGATGCCCGTGCTCGTCCTACTGTTCGGCGCGAGTTTCAAGATGAAGCTCATCATGGTGACGCTCGCGGCGATCTGGCCGATCCTCGTTCAGTCGATCTATGGCGCACGTCGCGTCGAGCCGACGATCGAAGATGTGACGGCCTCCTACGGCATCGGCGGTCGCATCAAGTTCTTCGACGTGGCCATTCCGAATGCGCTGCCGTTCATCATGACGGGCCTGCGCATCTCGACCGCACTTTCGATCCTGCTGTCCATCGGTGTCGAGGTGCTCGCCTCGGTGCCGGGCATTGGCTACGAGATCGCCATCGCCCGCGTCGACGGCGCGTCGGCCGAAGTCATCGCCTATGTCATCGTCTCTGGCGCACTTGGCCTTACCCTCAACCAAGCTTTCGCGGCGGTGGAACGATACGTCCTCGCCTGGCATCCGTCCGTCCGTGGGGAGATCGTCTGATGAGTATCGCACACCGTCTGAGAAACATTCTGGCCGAGGCCTGGCTGCCCGTGTCGCTCGTTGCGCTGTGGTGGCTGGTCTCTGCCGGATCGACCTCGCTCTACTTCCCGCCACTGGCCGAGATCGTGGCGGTGGGCTGGCGTGACTTCACCGTCGGGCCGCTCGTCGACTATGCAGCCTTCTCGCTCACGAACCTCGCCGCGGGCCTCGCCATTGCGATTTTCGTGGGTGTCGTGGCGGGAGTGATCCTCGGGTCTTATGCGCCGCTGCGCGATGCGGTGAACCCGTATCTGCAGTTCATCCGCTCGGTGCCGCAGGTCGCGCTCGTCCCGCTCATCATCGGGGCGCTGGGGATCGGGGCCTTGCCCAAGATCTGGTCGATCAGTTTTGCCTGCGTCTGGCCGATCCTTCTCAACACCATCGACGGGGTGAAAGGGATCGACCCGGCGCTCGGGGATTTCTCGAAATCCTACCGGCTGTCGCGGCGCACCCACTTTCTCGACATGGTGCTGCCCGCCGCTCTGCCGCAGATCGTGCCGGGGGTGCGCACCGCGCTCGCCATCGGCGTCATCGTCATGGTGGTGAGCGAGATCTACGGGGCCGACAGCGGCCTTGGCTATTACATCCTACAATCGGGCCGGAACTTCGCCGTGGCCGAGACATGGGCGGGCACGATCATCGTCGGCCTGCTCGGCTACCTGCTCAGTCGCCTGTTCGAGGTCTTCGAACACTTCGCCCTGAAATGGCACCGCGAAAGCTCGGCCGAAGCGAGAAGCCGGACCTGATGAACACGAAGGAAACCGACATGAACACCACACCCAAGTCGATGACCGCGGCCACCTCGCCGGACGTCGCCCCCGCCACCCCCGCGCTCGAAGCGCGCGAGGTCGAGGTGACCTACGGCACCGGCGACACCGCCAAGACCGTTCTCAGGGGTCTGAACGTCACCGTGAATCCGGGCGAGTTCGTCTGCATCGTCGGCCCCTCCGGTGTCGGCAAGACGACGCTGCTGCGCTGCCTCTCCGGGCTCCTGCGCCCCACGGCGGGTGAAATCCGTGTCGTCGGCCGCACGATCAACGCGCCGCCCGAAGAGATCGCGGTGGTGTTTCAGGATTACAGCCGATCGCTCCTGCCGTGGATGACGGCGCTCAAGAACGTGGCGCTTCCGCTCAAGGGGCGCGGCGTGGCGAAAGCCCAGCGCGAGGCCAAGGCGCGGGAGGTGCTGGCGACCGTGGGTCTGGGCGATGCGGCGGACAAGTATCCGTGGCAGCTTTCCGGTGGGATGCAGCAGCGCGTCGCGATTGCGCGCGCCCTGGCCTATGACGCGCGGATACTGGTTATGGACGAACCCTTCGCCTCGGTCGATGCGCAAACCCGGTTCGAGCTTGAAGACCTCGTGCTCGAATTGCGCGACCGCTTGAACATCAGCGTCGTGCTCGTGACCCATGACATCGATGAGGCGGTGTATCTGTCGGATCGGGTCGTCGTGCTGGCCAATTCGCCCGCCTCGGTGATCGACACGGTCGAGATCGGCCTGCCGTTCCCGCGCGACCAGATCGAAACCAAGGGCCTGCACGAATTCGCGGAGCTGCGCGGGCGCATCCTTGGGGAAATCCTGCAATCGCGGAAAGCCCCCAAGTGACCGAGATGAAGCCGCTGCGCGCGCCGCTCGAGGCGCTGGTCGATCACGGACTTACGGTCAGGTTCGACGAGTTGCCCGACGCTGTCGTCGCATCTGCCAAAGCCCGGCTGTCCGACGTGGTCGGATGTGCGCTCGGCGGTGCGCGGGCGGATGGCTGTGCCGGGCTTCTCGACATGATGGTCGGGCAGGGCGGTGCGCCAGAAGCCCGCGTGATCGGGACGGAGTATCGCCTGCCCGCAATCAACGCCGCGATGGTGAACGCGATCTTCGCGCGGTCCTTCGATTTCGAGGTCATGACCGTTCGCTATCACGACGAACTCATCCCCTCGCACCATTCCGCCACCACCACGTCTGTCGCGCTGGCAGCGGCCGACATAGTGGGCGCGTCGGGGCAGGATATGTTGACGGCCCTCATCGTCGGTGACGACCTTGCCGCGCGACTGTTGATCGCCTCGGGGCTCGATTTCGGGCAGGGGTGGGATGGCTCGTCGGTCTATTCAGTCTCGGGGGCGGTTCTTGCGGCGGCGCGCCTCTATGGCCTCGACCGGCCCCAGACCATTCACGCAATTGGCCTCGCCGTGGCGCAGATTTCTCACACGATTCAAGACCTTTACGACGGCTCGCCGGGTTTCAAGCTGTCGCAGGGTACGGCGGCCCGCAATGCGCTGACCGCAGTGGAACTGGCGAAACACGGCTGGGCCGGCATGACTGACCCGTTGGGGTCGCGCTTCGGCTTTTTCGCCACCTATACGGCGGGCTGCACCCGGCCCGAGGTGCTGACGGAAGACATCGGCCGCAGCTATTTCGCCGAAGAGCATTTCAAACGCTATCCGTCCTGCATGGCGACCCACCACGGGATCGAGGCAGCGTTGGCGGTACAGGCGATGGACGGGTTCGACGCGGAGCAGGTCGAGGAGGTGACGATCCGTGTGCCGGAGCGACTGCTTGGCAACTTCTGCAACAAGCCCTTTGCGCCGCGCGCGTTTCCCCATTGCGACGCGATCTTCAACTTCGCGTTCCCGGTGTCTGTCGCCTTGCAAACAGGCGCGGTGGTCCCCGAAAACTACCTCGGCGGTGCCGAAGGCTGGGCGTTCGGCAAGACCCTGACCGACCGCACCAAGGTCGGGGCGTTGGGGGATGGTCGCCGGGGCATCGAAGTGTCGGCGGTCCTGTCGGACGGTCGTGTTTTCACGCAGCATAACGACCGGTTGGGCGCCGACCCGCGTGACGGGGGCTATGACCCCGCCCGCGCCGAGGCGAAGTTCCGCATGCAGGCCGAACCGGGTCACGGCGGCGACCGGTCCGGTCACATCTTTGAGAGCCTCGCGCGGGTCGAGATGGCAGCACGCGTGTCAGACCTCACATACTGATCGAGCCAGACCGCCTCGCCTCGGGGTGTCGAGCCGGATACGTAACAGCCTGAAAACAGGCGGAAAGGGAGACCCATGAAAATCGACATGCTGATCGACGGAGCGCCGGTGGGCGCTGCGGGCGGCAAGACATATGAGCGGATTGATCCGTTTACCGGAGAGGTGGCGACAGTGGCCGCTGCGGCCACCGCAGCGGACGTTCCGGGCATCGTCGCTTCGGCACAGGCGGCTTTCGCCGAATGGTCCCAGACCGGTCCGAACGCGCGCCGTGCGATCCTGAACAAGGCCGCGGACATTCTGGAGTCTAAGGCCGGCGAATTCGCCAAGTTGGTGATCTCGGAAACGGGCGCCACCGGTCCTTGGGCGGGTTTCAACGTGCATTTCGGGGCCTCGGTCATCCGCGAGGCGGCGTCCTCGACCACCTTCATCACGGGTGAGATCGTGCCGTCGGACAAGCCCGGAACGATGGCGATGGCGTCGCGCAAGCCGCATGGCGTCTGCCTCGGCCTCGCGCCGTGGAACGCGCCGATCATCCTCGGCGTGCGCGCCGTCGCGATGCCGATTGCCTGCGGGAACAGTGTGATCCTGAAGGCCTCCGAGATGTGTCCCGGCACGCATCGCCTGATTGGTGAATGTTTTTCCGAAGCGGGTCTGCCCAAGGGCGTGCTGAACGTCGTGACCAACGCACCCGAAGATGCCGCCGAACTGGTCGAGGCGCTCATCACGCATGAGGCGGTCAAGCACGTGAACTTCACGGGCTCGACGGGTGTGGGACGGATCATCGGGCGGCTTGCGGGTGAAAACCTCAAGCCCGTGCTGCTCGAACTCGGTGGCAAGGCGCCCCTGATCGTTCTGGACGATGCCGATCTCGACGGAGCGGTGAACGCAGCCGTGTTCGGCTCCTTCATGAACCAAGGTCAGATCTGCATGTCGACCGAGCGTATCATCGTGGACGAAAAGATTGCGGACGCCTTTGTCGACAAGCTGGCAGAACGGGCGGCCGCGCTTCCTCATGGTGACCCTCGCGGGCAGGTCGTGCTTGGCTCGCTGATCAACGAGGCTGCGGCGGACAAGGTCGCCGCGCTGGTCGAGGATGCGACTTCGAAGGGTGCGAAACTGCGTGGCGGCGAGGGCCGCTCGGGTGCGGTGATGGCCGCGGGTGTGCTGGACGGCGTGACGCCCGAGATGCGCATTTACAAAGAGGAAAGTTTCGGCCCGGTGAAGTCGATCATCCGCGTATCGGGCGACGACGAGGCGGTGCGCGTGGCCAACGACACCGAATACGGGCTGTCCTCGGCGGTGCATGGCAGCGACCTCAAGCGCGCGATGGCGGTCGCGGACCGTATCCAGTCCGGCATCTGCCACATCAACGGGCCGACCGTGGGCGACGAGGCGCAGATGCCCTTCGGCGGCGTGAAAGCGTCGGGTCACGGGCGGTTCGGCGGCAAAGCTGGCATCGAAGCGTTCACGGATCTGCGGTGGGTGACGATCGAAGACCCGCACCAGCATTATCCGATCTGATCGCGGCCAGTCTGCGATCTGCGAACCCACTTCGCCCGGCCACCCAGTGCCGGGCGAAGTTCGTTTAAGGGCCCCGACGCCGCCGAATGCCGGCCTCTTGCACCTGCCGTGGCTGTGGCGGGCTCGCGTGTGCCTCCAAGGGCCCTCCGGCCCATCTCAGACCGATGGACCCCCCTGTACCACCCCGTCCAACTTTCGATGTAAAGCCCTCGATCTCCACCGCATGGCCGATGACCGAGCCCACGCATGAGCGACATTCTTCGTTCAGCATCAAAGGGATGCGGTAGCAACTGACACTGGATCCGACGTGGCACATGCCAGACTGACGGCACGACAGACGACTCTGCGCCCGGTTTTGACCGGGCCCATGCAGGGTGGCGGCGCTTTTGTGGGGATAGCGATATGAAGCCCCGCCAATTCGTCTGTTCACGGCCGCCAATTTTCGCGGGTTCGGTGCGATTTCGGAAGGAAAGTTATATGTGGAGCGAAACGAAAACGGCAGTGAGCCAGCTCAAATCCAGCGCGGCGGCCGTTGCGGCCTGTCTGATCCTGACGACCGGCAGCGCTTCGGCCGAAGGCGGCCTTGGCGGGCTGGTCGGAAGCATTGGCGGCGCGCTGGGCGGCAACGTCGTGGGTGACACCGTCGGTGCCGTGGGCGGTGCCGTGTCGGGCATCGGCGATGCGCTGGGCGGTGGCCCGAACGCAGGCGGGCTCGGCACTGACTTGGGCGCGGCGATCGGTGACAACGCGGTCGGTGGCCTTGTCGGCGGCGCGGTCAACGGCGTGGGCGCGGCACTGAGCGGCGGCTTCGGTGGGTCCAACGGCGGCAGCAACGGAGGCTCGAACGGCGGGTCCAACGGCGGCAGCAATGGCGGGTCGAACGGTGGCTCGAACGGCGGCAGCAACGGTGGGTCCAATGGCGGGTCGAACGGCGGGTCGACCGGCGGAAGCAACGGCGGCTCGAACGGAGGCAGCAATGGTGGCTCCAACGGTGGGTCCAATGGGGGCTCGAACGGTGGGTCCAACGGTGGCAACGGCTTCGGGAATGCAGGCAACTCCGGAAACTCCGGCAACGGCAGCGTCGCCGGGGCCAGCACCCGCAACGCGGCGACCGGCGGTTTCAACAACGGCTGCAGCCCGATGGGCGAAGCGACGTTCAACAGCTTCGCTGCGACGGACGCCTCGCGCAGCCGCATCGGCCAGATCCAGGGCGTGGTCCTGAGTGGCGACAAGATCGTCAGCGCCCGGTTCCTCACCGACCGCAACGTGTTCGGCGTGGCGCGCTGCATCACGATCTCCGGCGGGGCGATCAACCCGGTCGGAAACAGCGTGGTTCTCCCCGTCTCGCGCTCGCAACTGTCGCAGCGGCTCGGGGGCTGACCGCGGCGACGGCAACCGAGGGGTGCATCGGTCTGCCAGAGAAGGCGCGCTTTTCGAAGCGCGCCTTTTTTACGTCTGCCATTTCACGAACGGGGCAGGGGCGGCGGAAAGCCGCGTCATCCTTTGGTTGGACGATCCCCGGCGCGCCGCACTTCCACACCGCATAGCACGACTGGCCAATGGATACGGGCGCGGGCCTCGGCTGTACTGAGACCGTGACGATCGGGCAGGGCCCGGTCTTGGCGAACAGGATGAAAGGTCCGGCGCACCCCCTCCGCGCCGGTCTGGTCTGACGGGAACGGTCGAAGCCTGCGAAAGCGGCGTCTGCTACCACTCGACCCGGGCCGTTTTCCGATGACGCCTTTTGTTCAGGCAAGCCGTCCGTGGAGCGACCTATCGGTCGGCCCGATCGTCACAACCATGCGATCTGCAAAAATTTTGTATTATGCGAAAGTCGTAGAGGCAGGGACCAAAGCCCAGCGTTTCCTCGACTTTCCACGACATCTGCGACCCACGGTCCCGCCGGGCCTTTGCGCAATGGGGTTTACAAGGGAATCGCGATGGGTTTTTTCTAATTGTGAATCAAGAATGTCAGAATTGTAACGCCGGACCTGACGGGTGCGGCTGCGTGTTAAGTTACTCATTTTAATCGCAATGTCGCATGGAACTGCTGGGGAGGCGCGCCATGGAGATACTGCAGGATCAAGAGCGAGCGATGCGGGTCAGGTTCCTAAGCATCTCAGCCATGACGCTGCTATTCGAAGTCGTCGCGGTCATATGGATCAACCGTCACGACGGGGCTCTGTCGCCCGCTCTCGCCGCTTTGGTGATGATCGTTGGATCTCTCGCCGCGACTTTCCTGATCTACGTGCTCGTGATCCAGCCGAGAGCCGACACGCGCATCGCTCAGGCCGACACTGGGCGCAGCCCGTATCTTGTCGAACATGAAGCGGAGAAGACCAGCGTTCTGGCGGACCTTAGAGACGACTGGGGCCTGTCGGATGCCGAGGCCGAGGTCACGCTCTTCGCCGTCAAAGGGTTTTCGAACAAAGAGATTTCGGAACTGCGCGGGTCGAGTATTGCGACCGTGAAAAAGCAGTTGAGCAGCGTTTACCGCAAGTCGGGGATGGAAAACCGGTTTCAGTTGATCGCCCATGTGAACGACGTGGCGCTGACCGGAACGCTCATGGATGTGGCGCACCCGTCGCCGCGTGACGCCTGATCTAAGCGTTGACCTTTTCGAGCACCGGCGCAGCAGCCGGGGCCGCGACCGGCGCCAGCGCTTCGATCAGATCCTCGACCGCCCAAGTGGCAAGCTGCTGACGGCTGGTCACGCCGGACTTGCGAAAGATTGCCGAGACCTGAGATTTCACCGTGGATTCTGTCGTGCCGCGCAGCGAGGCAATCTCGAGGTTCGAGAACCCCTTGATGACGTAGAGCGCGATGTCCTTTTCGGTCGGCGTCAGCTCCCACTCGTCGAACTGGCCGACAAGGTGTTCGTGAAACTCGCCCGCCGCCGCGTTGATGCGCCGCTCGGCCTCCATCATCCGGCGATGGCCTTCGCGAAACAGCAGAAACCCACTGATGACGCCCAGAAGCATGCCGACCGCGGCGAGCAGTTCGACGGTCTCGAGAACCGACCAGGGCAGGAAGTACAGAGGAATGCCGAGTATATCGGACAGCGTCTTACCAAGAAAAAGCACGGTGCAGAGCACCTGAAAAATGACGATGTATTGCAATCCGCCGACGTGATTGGTCCAGCCCGGCTTTTTCCCCGGCTTCGGTGGCGAAACCGGAGGACTGTCGGTGGGGAACCCAATCCGTTTGTATTCCATCAATTCAATCTCCGAAAATAACGTCCCTCAGGACCATTCCGGTCGCTTCCGAAATGACGATTTCGCGCCTGATATGACCTTTGGTCGCGCGCACCATGATGCGGTTAAGAAATGTCCGGTCGATTGCGGTGATCCGGTATCCATCGGCGTCGAGCATGTTGATCGTTAAAATATACGCTTTGCTCTGATCTTCGTGCCACGCGGCCGCAGTCGTCTGCGCGTCTGCCTGTAGCGGCAGCGCGGCGCACAACAACCCTGCGAGCATGAATGCCCGCACCCGTCCGGTTGCGATCCGTATAACCTTCACCATTCTACCCCTCGACCCGACACCCCGTCCTCGAAACCTTCGAGGGCAGCGTGCCCTGTACGCATCATCCTTACAGCCTTCTGCATACAACCCGGATACTCCTTTGGGTCCATAAGGGGCCTTTTCCACCCTAAGTCCGATGTGCGTTTCGGGAACAAAAACCGAAGCTTGGCTCACACCCCGAACGGGTGTGGTAGCAACCAGCGATGGACCACTGGGTGGGGGCACCCGGAGCCGTCCGCGATAACAGAGCGGCCAACTCCGCCGGCATAGGCATAGACGAGTAACGAATTGATACGGACACAGAAGGTGAGGAGAACGGGATTTTACCCAGAGCGCGCCAAGCGCGGTCTGCACCTTGTTGCCAGCCGGTCCCCCGGACCATCGCGTCATAGATAAAGGGATCCCGAAAATGATTAAACGAACGCAAATCGACGGACGACAACGCAGCGCGGGTCTGTGCCGCAGCCTTCTGCTGGGCACCGTCCTGACGCTCAGCCCCGTCGCCGTCTTCGCGCAGGGAGGAGTCGGAGGGCTCGTCAGCGGCATCGGCGGCGCGCTGGGCGACAATGTCGTCGGTGACACGGTCGGTGCCGTGGGTGGCGCCGTGTCCGGCATCGGCGATGCGCTGGGCGGCGGTCCGAACGACGGCGGGCTCGGCAGCGATCTGGGTGCGGCCCTCGGTGACAACGCCGTCGGCGGTCTCGTGGGTGGCGCCGTCAACGGTGTCGGCGGTGCGTTGAGCGGCTTCGGCGATTCCGGCGGCGGATCGAATGGCGGCTCCAACGGGGGCAGCAACGGTGGGTCCAACGGCGGATCGAATGGCGGCGCCAACGGGGGCTCCAGCGGCGGATCGAACGGCGGTTCGAGCGGTGGCAACAACGGCGGCACCTCCGGCGGCAACGGCTTTGGCAATCTGCCGACCCGCGACCCCGAAACCGGTCGGCTTTATGCCACGACCTGCCAGCCGCTCGGCAGCACCACCTACAACAGCTTCGCCGCAGTCGACCGTTCGCGCACCCCGATCGGCCAGATCCAGGGTGTCGAGTTCCAGGGCGACCGAATCGTCAAAGCGCGGTTCCTGACCAGCACCGCGATCTTCGGCGCCCGGCGCTGCATCACGATTTCAGGCGACATCTCGGCACGGGGCAGTTCGCTCGTCCTGCCGATCTCGCAGGCCCAACTGATCTCGCAGATCGGGGGCTGAGACACGAATCCATCGTCGAGCGATCTCCTCGCTCGGCCCCAACTGGGAGCGCGGTCGCAAAACCGCGCTCCTTTTTTTATGGCAGTTTAGACGCCGCCCGACCCCGTCCTACTTTGGATGTATGCCCCTATTTCCCGGCATTCCGGGCTTAGCGCTTCGGACCTAGAAACCCGGCATCCGACCAGACGCTGATTGTCTGACAGGGTCGAACCCCGATGATGGATGGCAGGTGATGGCTGGTTTGGTGAACCCAAGCTCTGCCCGGAAGTTTCGATTAACGCGATGCTTCCCCACATGGACAGCACCGCCGTTCCGGGTGCGACCTGCGAGCCTACCTCATCAATCGAGGGGCGCGCACGGGACGGCGAAATGGTATCGCCCCAACGACGCCCCCCAGCGTCGAAGCCTTCGGGTCGGGTTTGCTGCCAGCCATCACTCATACACCGCCGGGCATGTCGCCGCGCGGAAAACGAGGCACATGGAAGGGCCAAGAAGGATGAAGGATTTTAACGTCTCCCATTTCGAGGATGGTGGTCGCAGCCCGATTGCGCCCCGCAGTGATGTTCCCGGTGGCTGGATCGCGACGCTCCTGCGCGCAGTCACCACCACCCCGTCGCAGGACTCTGGCGAGTACGGGTTCGACGCCGTCCCGTCGCACCGGGTCGAAGAGCGGTGGGGGCGTCATCTCTCGCTCCACACCATCGAACGGCTCGAGCGCGCCGATGTGGTCGCCTGCGGCACATTCGATGACACCGCGCGCATGCACATCGCGGATATCGGCGCATACGGGCGCACGTTCCGCGCGGTCGACACGCAACTCGACGTGGTCAACTACCTAAACCGCACCTTCTCGACCCGTCAGCTCGTCATCTTTCAGGTGCGAGATCTGATCGGCTCCATCGACCGGCTGGAAGAGTTCCGCTGCCGCTTCCCGCAGGCCGCCGTGCTGCTCATCTGTCCTGAGCTTGCCCGCAACGACTTCACCGGCGAGCGGCGCACGATCTGTGACGCCTCGCTGCGCCGGGCCGATGCCCGCGCCAGTCTGGGGATGGCCGTGACCGTCGCACTGCAGAACCACAACGAATACCTCTCGCGCGGGATTTTCTGAGGTCACGAGGGGCCGCCTTACGTGAGACGACCGGCTAAAATCGGGATCGGGACAGGCCGCCAAGCTCTGGCGGCCTGTCTTGCCGTTCTCGCCTTTGCAGCGCCCAGCAGGGCAGGCGAGATGGTGCTGTCGCAATTCGTGTTTCGAGACATGGATCGCGACGGCACCTACGATCTGGGCGAGCCGCCCATCGCAGGCGTCCCGGTCCGGCTGACCCGGCCGAACGCGCCCCCGGTGGTCATCGAAACCAATCTGGCGGGCTTTGCGAATTTCGTCATGTCGCCCGACGGCGGCGCCGACATTCCGGGTCCGGGCGAGCTCTCGTTCGAGGTTCTGCCGCCCGAGGGTCTTGCCGCCAGCAAAGACGCGCAACCGTTTTCCACCACCATCCGCGCGCTGCCCGCTGCCCCCGGCGGTATGGTCGCGGGCGAGACGCCGCCGTTCGTCGGCCTGTCGCCCCGGCTCATCCTGTCCATCGGTGCAACGCCCGACGACCGGGTGGTCTGCATTGGTCCAAATGGCACCGAACAGCCCGCCGTGGGGCAGGGGCCGCATCGCCACTGCGATGTCGCGCCGGGGTCGTGGCGGATTGTCTGGACCTCTGACACTGGCGCGGCGACCCGCGATCTCGATGTGGGTCAATGGCCCCTTCGCGTGCCCCGGCCTACCCGCATGCCCGACGGGGCGGAGGGGGAGCCAGTCACGGTCAGCTTCGACGACCTCATCTCGTCCAACAATCTGATCGAAGTCCCCGCAGGGGTCGCCGGAATGGTCTGGCAGAACTTCGTCGCGACCCACCGGATGTATTATCAGGGTGCCGGCTACATTAACGGGACCACGTCGGGCGAATACTCGGCCTACAACTCATCGGGCCATGTCGCGACGATGCGCTCGGACACGCCCTACGACCTCGTCTCGGTCAACCTGACGCTTGCATGGCCCGCAGGCCTCGGTGGCGACATCCGGGTCGAGGCTCTGCGCGATGGCGAAGTCGTCGCCCACGATGCTTTTCGCGGTTCGGTCTATTCGCCGACCCGCTTCGCCCCTGACTGGCGCGCGATCACCGAGCTTCGCATTTACCACGAAACCTATTGGCAGGTGGTCATCGACGATCTGGTGATCGCCCGGTAGCGCGAGTTTGGTGCGAGTTCAGGGGCGAGCAACGGCCCCGCCTGCGACGGTTTCCAAAGTTGGTCGGCGTCCATCCGTTGTTTGTGGCTGGTCCCAGAGGCAGATCAGGGTGGGGCGGTGCGTGACCGGTACTGCCCAACCTCAAACCTCTCCTCAACACGAGGACGTCCTCGCGAGACGCCAAAATTTTTCGCGTGAACGCGCCACGCCTCAGACAGAAAATCCACGGTTCTTTGCGGCGTGGTGGCAGCGGCCGGGTCCTATAGGACCGGGTTCTTAGATCGTCTGAAGACACCAGTGACGGATCGTGCGGGTTATTGTTGCCCCGATGAGCCATGGCGCTCTCAGAGCCGAACTACCACTCATAATTGACATACAGTATGTTACATGGTTCAACCGCGTCATGCCCTCTGACGCGCTACATAATCCACATTCGGACACCTTCGATCTCGTGATCATTGGTGCGGGCGCTGCAGGGATGGCGGCGGCGGCGACCGGGTCTTTGCACGGTTTGACGGTTCTTTTGCTCGAAGCCACGGATCATGTGGGCGGCACCAGCGCGATTTCGGCAGGCAGCATTTGGGTGCCGAACACGCATCTGGCGCAAGACGACGATCCCGAGGCAGCGGCGCGCTATCTCGACACCGTCGTCGGGAACTGGTCACGGGCCGAAATGCGCACGGCGTTTCTGGCTCAGGGCCCGAAGATGGTTGCCGCGCTGCAAGACGCAGGCGCGCTCGATCTGGCGCCGTATCCCTATCATCCCGATTACCTGAGCGAGCTTCCCGGCGCGGTGACGCGCGGCAGGGCCTTGGGCGCCAAAGCGTTCGATGGCCGTAAACTGGGCCGTAATTTCGGTCTGCTGCGCGCGCCTTTGCCCGAGTTCACGATCCTTGGCGGTATGATGGTGGATCGGACCGATATTGGCCACCTGCTGAACGCGATCCGCAGCATCAAGAGCTTCCTCCATGCCGCCGGTCTGATCCTGCGCCATGCATGGGATCGGCTGTCGGCCCCGCGCGGGCGGCGGCTGGTGATGGGCAATGCCCTAGCCGGGCGATTGCTGGCTTATCTGCTCGCACGGGGGGTGCCGATCCGAACAGGCGCGCGGGTCAGTGAGGTTCTGATCCAGAATGGGCGCGCCACAGGCGTCGTGGTCGACGGCGCGCAGGTCCACGCGCGTCGGGGCGTCATCGTCAGCACTGGGGGCTTATCCCACAATGCGCGACTGCGCGACACGCTTTTCCCCACGCCTGTGGCAGAGCATTCCGCTGTACCGCCGAGCAATGCAGGCGGTGGGGTCGAGTTACTTCTGGCGGCTGGCGGGCATCTCGACACAGCACACGCCAATGCGGCCTTTTGGGCTCCCGCGTCGGTCAGGCAGCGCGCCGATGGCTCACTGGCCGTGTTCCCCCATTTCGTGCTCGACCGGGCGAAACCGGGTGTGATCGCGGTGGATGGCACCGGCAAGCGGTTTGTCGATGAATCCACGTCGTATCAGCGATTTGTCGAAGGCATGTACCGGGCCGGGGCGATCCCCTGTCATCTGGTCTGCAATGGCGCGTTCATCCGACGCTATGGGTTGGGCGTGATCCGCCCGATGACCCGCAACCTCGCGCCGTGGGTCGAAGAAGGATACCTCAAAACCGGGCGCAGGATCGAAGATATCGCAGGGGCGATTGGCGCGGACCCGGCGGTACTTGCCGACAGTTTTGCCCGCAACGATCGCTACGCAGGCGAGGGCCGTGATCCGGAGTTCGGTCGTGGCGACAGTCGCTATGCCCGCAATCTGGGTGACCCGACGCATAGCCCGAGCCCCTGTCTCGGTCCGATGGGCGAGGGGCCGTACTACGCCCTTGCGATCCACCCTGCCGACATCGGCACCAGCATCGGGATCGAGACGGATACCGAGGCGCGTGTGCTTGGCGCGGATGGAGCGCCCATCGAGGGGCTTTATGCCGCGGGCAACGACATGGCGTCGGTCATGGGCGGAACCTACCCCGGGCCGGGCATCACGATCGGCCCCGCCATGACTTTCGGATACGTCGCGGCGCATCATGCCGCCTTGAAGAAGGAAGATGAAGAATGAGCCTGCCTGGTAACGCTTTTCTGGCCTTGTGGCACGATATCACGCCAGACACCTGGACCAAGTACATGGAATGGCACACCCGCGAACACATGCCCGAGCGGCTGTCGATCCCGGGTTTTCTGCTGGGCAAGCGTCTGATCAATCACGGCGTCGCCCGTTACCGCTACGGCACGATCTATACCGGGCGCGATCTGGAGGTGTTTCGGTCGGACGCTTATCTGGAGCGCTTGAACAACCCGACCGAATGGTCCGGCGAGGTTCAGCCGGAGTTTCGCAATTTCCTGCGCGTCGCCTGTGAGCGTATCGCCTCGGCGGGGAACGGCGATGGCGGGGCGGTCGGGACGATCCGGCTCGACCTGAAGCGCGATGAGGCTGCACTGGTTGACGGGGCCGATGCGCTCTGCGCGGCCTTGCTCGACGTGACCGGGGCAGGTGCCGTGCACGTCGGGCTGGCGCGCAACGAAGTGTCCGACATCAAGACACGCGAGACCGAGATGCGGCCGGGGATGGCTGAAGAGGGGTTCGACGTCGTCGTGCTGGTCGAGGGCAGCGGTTTGCCCGAAATCGTCGGCTCGCTCCCCGCGTTCCATCAGGTGATTGCCGACAGTGGTCTGGGCCTCGAGCGCCCGCGTTCGATCGTCTACAACCTCGCCTACCAGCTGTCGTCCGCAGACATGGCGGGCGCCCAGCGGTGAAGGCCGTCGCCAAGCTGGCGCCGGGCCCCGGCGAAATGGCGGTCATTGATCGCCCGCCACCAGTACGTGCGCCTGACGAGGTTCTGATCCGTATCGCCTCCGCTGGTATCTGTGGCACCGATGTCGCGATCTGGCGCTGGCACGAGGCTGTGGTCGGCCAATATGCTCCGATCTTTCCGGTGGTCGTGGGGCACGAATTCGCGGGCCATGTCGTCGAGGCGCCAGAAGGATCGCCGCTCGTTCCCGGCATGTTGGTCGCGATCAATCCACAGATCGGATGCGGCAGGTGCAAGTATTGCGGGATGGGCCGGCCGACGTTGTGTGACAGCCGCAAGCTGATGGGCGGTCACGTGGACGGAGGCTGGACCGAACGGGTGAGCGTCCCCGCCGGGCAGGTCTTTCCGCTCCCTGAAGGGGTCGATCCGGCGGTTGCCCCCTTGCTCGAACCGATGGCGGTTGCGGTTCATGCGGTGCTGGAGCGGGTCAAGGTCCGCGCGGGCGATGTGGCGCTCGTCGTCGGGGCCGGGCCGATCGGGCTGCTATGCGGTATTGTGGCGCTCCACGCTGGCGCGGCAAGAGTGGTCATCACGGGCGTTGGCGCCGATGCCGACCGCCTGACCCTCGCGCGCGATCTGGGGATGGTGGCGGTCGATGTCGAAACTGCAGACCCGGCGTCATCCGTGGGGCCACACGGGGCCGATGTGGTCTATGAAACCAGCGGAAATGCAACGGTCACCGGACAAGCGCTCGCACTGGCAGGTAAGGCGGGGCGCATCGCGTTGATCGGACTATGCCATGGCCCGTCGACCTTCGTGACCACACCAGCGGTGCTTAAGGAAGTCGAGGTGATCGGCTCGCGCGGCTATAACGACCCGACCTGGCGTCTTGTCATGTTGGTTCTGCCCGCAGTGGCGCCGCAAATCCTGCGCCTCGTCACGCATCGCTACCCGCTCGCGCAATTCGAAGAGGCGCTGACGGCTGTCGCGAACCGTGAGGGGATCAAAGTTCTACTTGAACCGTCCTGAGAGATCGGTCGAACTCGTCCATGAAGCTGCGGGAGGCATCGAGGCAGGTCTTGGCCCATGCCGCGGGACCGCGTTCTGCGATCCGGCGGTGGCTGGGGATCTCGACACTTACCGTCAGACCGTCGGGGAGCGTGCCAATAATCCCGGCAAGATCGGCACCGCCTTCGCCCGGCAGGAGCCGCTCGACGCGGGCGGTGTGAAGCAGCTCATCAAGCGAATTTGCCGGGGCCGCCGGACAGTCGCAGAGTTGGAAATAGCTCATCCGCTTGGATGGGATCGCGCGCAGGTCATCAAGCGTGGTCTGCGACCGGGCGACATGGATCGTGTCGATCAGCACTTCGCCATTCGCCCGATCCGCATCCGACACGATGCGCGCCGCCGCATTTGCGGTGTTCATAGGGGCCCAAGGGGTGAATTCGAGGTTGATGGACAGGCCATAGGGCCGGGCAGCATCGCACAGGGCCGCGAAGGTGTCGGTCATGCGCGCCGCATTGGGGTCGAGACCTGCGGCGATGATCGTCTTGGCCCCCAACCGCCCCGCCGTCTCCAGCATCGGCCGCCAAGCCTCGACGCTCGTCTGCTCGTCGATGCGGGCGATCTCGACGTCGAAAACCGTCAGGCCGGTGTCGGCCAGCCGTCGTTCGGTTTCGCGCATCATGGGCTTGTCGTCCATCAATGCGAAAGCCTGCCCGCCGGGGAGCGCGGGCATCAGGCGCACTCCGACGCAGTCGTACCCCGCTTCCGCCGCGAGTGTGATCGTTTCGGGCGGCGAAAGTTCGAGCGTCAGATAGGACAGGCAATAGGCGCGAGACATGGCAGGACGGCTCCTGATTGGTGGACGGCGCGTGCGCCAATTGGATTAAAATTGACATACAGTACCTCAGATGCCAAGTCTCTCCGCAGAGTGGGGCAGGGCGGCGTCAATCGCGTCTCGGGCAAAGAAGGATCCGCATCCTAAGGGCTCGGCTGGCCCTTGAAGTGCCCCGCAGAGAGGGAGGTCTCGTGAAAGCGATCGTTTATTTGGGTAAGGCGCAGATGGAACTGCGCGAAGTGCCGGACCCGATTGCGGCCGACGACCGGGTGCTGCTTACGGTCCGGGCCTGCGGAATCTGCGGGTCGGACATGCACGGCTACCACGGCCACGATCCGCGCCGGGTCCCGCCGATGATCATGGGGCATGAGGCCGCAGGCGTGGTGCTGGGCGGGCGGCTCGACGGCAAGCGCGTGGCGCTCAATCCGTTTCTGAATTGCGGCACCTGCACCGCCTGCGTGTCCGGTGCGCCGCAATTGTGTGATGCGCAGCGAAACATCGGCCTTCCACCCAATGACGGGGCCTTCGCTGAATGCGTCTCAGTGCCGGAACGCAATCTCGAGCCGATCCCGGACGACATGCCCTTTGAGTTCGCCGCTCTGGCCGAACCCCTTGCCGTCGCCGTCCATGCGGTCGTCATCGGGCGCAGGGCGTTGTCGCAATCGCTCGCCACCGGCCAGGTTGCCGTGATCGGGGCCGGGGCGATCGGGCTGGCGACGGCGCTGGTGCTCATCACTGAGGGCGCGCGCGAGGTGCTGGTGGTGGAGACCAATCCGGCGCGGCGCGCAACAGCCGAGGCGGCTTCGGACAGAATACGCGCCGTCGCGCCGGATGATGAGCCCGCAGCCGGATCCTGTGACCTGATCTTCGATGCGGTGGGTGCGGGAGCAACCCGCGAGATGGCGTTTCGCATGGCCCGGCGCGGCGGCGTGATCGTTCACAGTGGCTTATTGCCGGGGAGCGAGGGCGTGGACGTGCGAGCGCTGACGCTGCGCGAACTCTCGTTCCTCGGGGCTTACTGCTATTCGGTGCAGGATTTCCGTCATGCCATCGACCTGCTGGCGAACGGGGCACTCGGCACTCTCAACTGGGTCGAAACCCGCGCGCTCGACGATGGCAGTCAAGCGTTCGCCGACATTGACGCAGGCCGTGTGGCCGCCGCCAAAATCATCCTTGCGGTCTGAAGGAGGACCTCATGATCTTTCGTACAACACAGGGCATCACCATGCCCGCCCTCGGGCTCGGCACCTTCGAACTGACGGGCGAAAAGGGCATCGCTTCGATCCGGTCCGCCATCGAATACGGCTATCGTCAAATCGACACCGCCATTCGCTACGGTAACGAAGCCGAGGTGGGGCAGGCGGTCCGGCAGTCCGGTGTGCCCCGAGACGAGCTGTTTATCACGACCAAGATATGGTTCGACTCTCTGGCCCCGGACACCGTCCACCAACGGATCGGTGAGAGCCTTGAGCGGCTTCAGATGGACTATGTCGATCTGCTGCTCGTTCACTGGCCGGGCACCGAAGTGCCGATGGGCGACACGCTGGACGCCTTCGCCGAGGTGCGCGAAGCAGGGCACACCCGCAGCATCGGGGTCAGCAACTTCACCACCGCCCAACTCGACGAAGCCATCAACGTCCACGGTGCCGAACTGCTCACAAATCAAGTGGAGTATCATCCGTTTCTGGCACAGCCGAAGCTTCTGAAAGCGACGCGTGAGGCCGGGATGACCCTGACCGCCTATCTTCCGATCGCGCGGGGCGCGGTTTTCAAGGAGCAGGTCATTGCGGACATTGGCGCGCGCCACGGCAAATCCGCCGCGCAAGTGTCGTTGCGGTGGCTTCTGCAGCAGGATGGGGTGCTGGCGATTCCGCGCTCGTCCAAGATCGAGAACATTCGCTCGAACTTCGACATTTTCGACTTCGAGCTCGACGAGAGCGAAATGGCGCAGATTGCGGGTCTCGACCGGCAGGAGCGTATGGTGGACTTCGATTGGTCGCCCAAGTGGGATACGCTCTAAGGCTTTCCTGACGGCGTACAGGTTGGAAAGGAGCCCGAAACTGTGCTCCATTCATTGCATTGGAAGACGAGGAAAAACGACTGGTACGCGCGATGACGCGGTCGTGTGAGTGGTGGTTTGGGTAAAGCGCGATCGTATCCCGTAAGCCCAGTTCGAGCGACCAGGAACGCCAGTCCGGGGACAACACGG